>CAYSYM010000005.1:0-117842 GCA_964435115.1 uncultured Chloroflexota bacterium
ACTCGTTAAGCGTGGTGGCGCCGACCGCGCGCAGTTCGCCGCGGGCCAGCGCAGGCTTGAGCATGTTGGAAGCGTCAATGGCGCCTTCGGCCGCGCCCGCCCCAACGAGCGTGTGCAGCTCGTCAATGAACAGCACGATGCTGTTCTGGGCTTCGTTGATCTCCTTGAGCACCGCCTTGAGCCGCTCCTCGAACTCGCCGCGGAACTTGGCGCCGGCGATCAGCAGCCCCAGGTCGAGCGCGACGATGCGCTTCCCTTCGAGCGGCTCCGGTACCTGGCCCGAGGCGATCCGCTGGGCCAACCCCTCGACCACCGCCGTCTTGCCCACGCCCGGCGCGCCCACCAGCACCGGGTTGTTCTTGGTGCGGCGCACGAGCACCTCCATCAGCCGCAGGATCTCCTCCTCGCGGCCGATGACCGGGTCCAGCTTACCCGTCGCGGCGAGCGCGGTCAGGTCGACCCCGTACTTCTCGAGCGCCTGGAAGGAGCCCTCGGCGGCGGGGCTGTCGATCTTGCGACCACCGCGTACCGCGGCGAAAGCGCGCGCCAGCGCGGCACGCGTCAGCCCCGCCTGCTCGGCGGCCTGGGTCAGCTCGTCGTGTGGATCGGCCAGCAGAGCCAGCAGCAGGTGCTCCGTGCTGGCGAACTCGTCGCCGCGCTTCTCGGCGTCGGCCAGCGCCTGCGCGAGGGCCTGCTTGGCGCGTGGGGTGACGTAGACGGCGCCCGGCTGAGCCGCGACCGGCCGCTTGGCCAGGTCGGCGCGCAGCCACGCCAGCAGCTTCGACGGCTCGAACTGGTCCAGCTTCTGGACCGCGGCCTTCACCAGTCCGTCTGGCTCCCCCAGCAGCGCGAGCAGCAGGTGCTCCGAATCGAGCTGGGTGTGGCGGAGTCGCAAGAGGAGTTGCTGCACGCGGGCGAAGGCCTCGCGCGCTGGCTCGGTAAAGCGTTCGATCGGAATCAAGAACCCACCCTCCATCCCGAGCGGCCCGCTCGGGGATCAACTGAGATCTCGCGCGACCTGTCGCGAAACCCTGATAGCGTGAGTATAAGTCTTTCCCAGCCAGGCGACCCACGCTCGCGCGGGGCCGCTCCCGGCGCGCGCTGCCTGGTCCCGCGCTCCCAGTACAACGGGTGCGCGAGTCGCGGGATTCCATTCGGCAGGCACCGCGGGGTGTGGCGCCGTGAGCTCCGCTCGACGGGCGCCAGCAGCGATTCCGTATCCTCCCCCCGCCGCATGGCCCCCGCCGCGTCGACTCCGCCTGCCGGCGCCCCGCTCCCCGCGGCAGGCGCTTCGGCCGTGTCGACCGCTCCACCAGTCGCGCGTCAGGCGGCCCCCCCACGGGGCGCTCGGCTGCGGGCCGACCTCGCGCTCCTCGCGGTGGCCGGGATCTGGGGCGCCACGTTCGTGATGGTGAAGGACGCGCTCGCCTCTGCTGGTCCGTTCGCGTTCCTCGCGGTGAGGTTCTCCCTCGCGACGCTGCTCATGGCGCCGCTCCTCCTCGCTACCAGCCGGCGGGCGGCGTGGGACCAGCGGGTCGCGCTCGCCGGCCTGCTCGTCGGGGTGGCGCTGTTCGCCGGCTACGCCCTCCAGACGGTCGGCCTGCAGTTCACCACGCCAGCCCGGGCGGCGTTCATCACCGGGTTCTCGGTGGTCCTCGTGCCGCTCCTGGCGTCGCGTGGCCTGGGCCGGCCGGCGGGGCGTGGCGTCTGGGCCGGCGTGGCGCTGGCGACCGCCGGCCTGGCGCTCCTCGCGCTGGGCCCCGACCTGCTGGCCGGTGGCCCGCTGCTGGCGGCCGACACGGCGCTCGGCGACGTCGTGGTGCTCGGCGGGGCGGTGGCGTTCGCGGCGCAGATCGCGCTGGTCGGCCACTTCAGCCCGCGCCATGGCACCGTCCCGCTTACCCTGGCCCAGCTCGGCGCGGCCGCCGCGCTCGGCTCCGCGTTCGCCATCGCGCTCGAGCGGCCGGCCCCCTGGCAGCTCGGCGCCATCCTGCCGGCGGCGGCGTTCACCGGCGTCTTCGCCACGGTGGCGGCGTTCACGATCCAGGTGCGCGCTCAGCGGTTCACCACGCCCACCCACACCGCGCTGATCTTCGCCACCGAGCCGGTCTTCGGCGCGCTCTTTGCTTACCTCCTGGCCGGCGAGGTCTTCTCGCCACCCGCCGTCCTCGGCGCGCTCCTCATCCTCGTCGGCATGGTGGTCGCGCAAGTGGCGGAGTAAGCGCTGCGCAGGTCGTTCGGAGCGCCACCCTGCTACGCTGGGGCGCCACATGGCTGATCCATCCCCCCTCCTGATCGAGATCCCAGAGGTGCTGCACGGACCCCGCGTGCAGGTCCGGCCGTACCGCCCGGAGGACGCGCCAGCCGTATGGGAGGCGATCGAAGAATCGCGCGCGTCGCTCCGGCCGTGGCTCCCCTGGGTAGACGGGTTGCGCTCGCTGGACGACGTGCGCGCCTACACGATCCGGGCGCGGGCGCGCTGGCTGTTGCGAGAAGATCTGACCGTGGGCGTGTTTGAGCGGGCGAGCGGGCGGTTCCTCGGCGGCAGCGGCCTCCACCGGATGGACTGGGGGCTGCGCACCTTCGAGGTCGGCTACTGGCTGCGCCGCACTGCCGAAGGGCACGGCTTCATGCGCGAAGCGGTCCGGCTGCTGACGCGGCTGGCCTTCGAGACGCTCGGCGCCAACCGGGTCGAGATTCGGATGGACCCGCGGAACGGGCGCAGCCCCAAGGTCGCGGAAGGGCTCGGCTACGTGCTCGAGGGCCAGCTCCGCCGGTGCGCCCCTGGCCCGGACGGCCAGCCGGCCGACCGGCTGGTCTTCGCGCTCCTCCCCGAGGAGTACCGGCGGCTCGACTGGGCAGTGGGCGCTCAGCGCCACAGCGAGCTGCCGCCGCCCACGCCGTAGCCGCCCCCTCCGGGACCACCACTCTCACGCCTGCGTGAACATCTCGTGTGCCTCGGCACGGGTCTGACCGAGCATGTTCGTCCGTCATGCACGCCGGGGCCCTGGGCGGTATGCTGGCGGCGAAGCCGAGGCCTCAAGGAGGACCTATGCGGTTCCAGTCGTACGCCTACGGCGAGAACCACTGGGAGCTCGACCCAGACCTGCGGGCCATCCTCGCCCGCTACTGGCCGGCGAGCCAGACCGGACCGCACGCCAAGGAGCTGGGCCAGTTTGGCGCCCTGGTGGGCAAGGACGTCTACGAGGCGGCCTACCACGTGGATCACGAGGCGCCCCCGGTCCTGGTCAGCCACGACCTGGATGGCAATCGGGTCGACCGAGTACGGCTCTCGCCGGCGGAACACGCGGTTCTCGAGCGACTCGCTCCCATGCTGCGCGCGCCGTACGAAGGCGGGAGCTGGCACCAGCACTACGCGTTGGGCTACCTGCTGGCCGACCCGGGCCTGTACTGCATCCTGACCATCACCGGCCAGACGGTGTACGCCATCCACAAGTACGCCCCGGAGCACGCCTGGTGGAAGGAGCGGCTGCTCTCAGGAAAGGCGTGGGGTGCTACGTGGATGACCGAGATCCAGGGGGGCAGTGACCTCGGCGCCAACGCCACCCGCGCCATGTTCGCGGGAGACACCTGGCGCCTGGAAGGGGAGAAGTACTTCGCCAGCGGCGCGGGGCTCACCGATGTCGCGGTCGTGACCGCCCGACCAGACGGCGCGCCGCCAGGGCCGAAGGGGCTCGCGCTCTTCCTGGTCCCGCGCCTGAACCGCGACGAGGCCCTCAACTTCGTCGTACGGCGCTTGAAGGACAAGAGTGCCACGCGGGCCGTCCCTTCCGGGGAGGTGGAGCTGCACGGCGCCGAGGCGTACCTCATCGGGAAGGTCGACGAAGGGATCTACTACACCCTGGAGACCCTGACGGTCTCGCGCCTGGCGAACGCCGTCGCCGCGATGGGGATCGCCAAGAAGGCGCACCTGGAAGTCGCCTGCCGCGCGCGCCGTCGACGCACCTTTGGCAGCCTCCTGGAGGAGCATCCGCTCGTGCGCCGCGACCTCACCGATCTCGCGGTGCGGCTCGCCGGGGGCACGGCCCTGGCCTTCCACGCCGTGGAGGCGTTCCAGCGGGCCTGGTTGGAGCGGCCTCCGTACACGGCGGCGTACCACTATGCGCGCTTCCTCTCGCACCTGGCGAAGAACCGTACCGCCGATCACGCGGCGGAGGCGACGCGGCTGGCGATGGAGCTGTTCGGCGGGCTGGGGTTCCTGGAGGAGTACGCTGTGGCGCGCTGGCACCGCGAGGCGCTCATCACGCCGATCTGGGAAGGGCCGAGCAACATCCAGGCCCTGGACATGCTGGAGGCGCTCCAGAAGAAGCGCGCTCACGAACCCTTCCTGGCCGAGCTGGTGCCGCTGCTCGAGGGCCGTGCGACGCCCGAGGCGGCGCTCGCCCGGGAGACCCTGGAGACGGCGTTGGCCCACGTGGCCAGCCTGGGCCCCCAGGAGGCCCAGTGGTACGCGAAGGAGGCGGCCACCCGGCTTGCCGACGCGGCCCAGGTGGCGCTGCTGTACGCACTGGCCGAGGTGGGCGGGGAGCGCTACGCGAAGCTCGCGGCGCTGTACACCCATCGTTTCCTGGAGCGCGCCGAATACCCGACCTGGGCCTTGTCCGATGCCGCCGTGTGGGGCGCGCGGGAGGTGCAGTATGCGTGAGCTTGTCGTCCACGAGATCATTCGGCACACGCTCAACAACCGTCCCCGCTCGGAGATCGTGAGCGGCGAGGTGCGCCTCACGTACGAGGCGTTCTACGCGCGCAGCCTGCGGCTGGCGAACAGCCTGAAGCGGCTGGGCATCGGCAAGGGAAGCGTGGTGGGCGTGATGGACGTCAACAGCCACCGCTACCTGGAGCTCCAGTACGCCGTGTCCATGCTCGGAGCGGTGATCCACACGCTCAACTTCCGCCTGGCGCCGGAGGACCTCCTGTACACCGTGCAGCACGCCGAGGACGAATGGCTGTTCGTCTGGGAGGGCTTCGGGCCAGCGCTCGGCCGCGCCCGCGAGCGGTTCAAGAACTGGGTCTGGCTCACCGACGGTGCCGAGGGTCCAGAGCCGGGGACGCCGACCCACGAGGCCCTGGTGCAGGAAGGAGTGGCCGTCGAGCTGGCCGACGCGGACGCGGTCCACGAGACTGACCCGTACTCGGTCTTCTACACCACGGGCACGACCGGCCGGCCCCGCGGGCTCATGTACCGGCACCGCGACATGCTCCTGGCGTCGCTGCAGATCCTCCATCACCTGGCCCTGCATGAGACTGGCGCCCGCGCGAGCAGCCGCGACGTGTTCATGCCGCTCATCCCGTTCTTCCACATCCACGCCTGGGGCACGGCGTTCTTCGTGCCGTACCTCGGCGCCAAGCTGGTCCTGTCAGGACGGGCTGGGCCCGTGGAGCAGCTCGAGCTCATCCGGCGCGAGCGGGTGAACTGGATGAACCTCGTGCCGACCCAGCTCCACATGCTGCTTGAGGCCGGCGACGGCACCCCGGCCGACCTCACCGGACTGAAGGTCCTGACGGGCGGTAGCCCGCTCCCGGCCGGCCTGGCGCAGCGCGCCCTGGCCAGGGGGGTGCGTTACGCGCTGATCTACGGCGGCTCTGACCAACTGGCCACCAGCATCTCGGTGGTTCCGGAGGAGGCGCGGCCGGATGATCCGGACATCTGGCGACTCCTCGCCACGCGCATGCGCCCCGTCCCGATGGTCGAGGTGGAGGTTCGCGATGAGGCCGGGCACCGCGTGCCTGCGGACGGCGCCAGCATCGGCGAGGTGTGGGTCAGGAGCCCGTGGCTGCCGCAGGGATACCACAAGGATCCCGAGCGCAGCCGTCTGTCCTACGTGGATGGGTGGTTCCGGAGCGGCGACCTGGCGACGAAGTACCCGGACGGCTCGCTCTACGTGCTAGACCGGCAGGCCGACGCCATCAAGAGCGGGGGCGAGTGGATCCCGAGCGGGGCGCTCGAAGCCGTGATCTCCGAGCACCCGCAGGTAGCCACCGTGGCCGTTCTCGCCCAGCCGGATGACCGCTGGGGCGAGCGGCCGCTGGCGGTCGTCCAGCGGCGGGGCGAGGTCAGCGCGGAGGCGCTGCGAGCCTTCCTGGTTGAGGCCACGGAAGCCGGCCGCCTGGCGAGGTTCTGGGTGCCAGACCACTTCGTGTTCGTGGCGGAGATGCCGATCACGAGCGCGGGCAAGGTCTCGAAGAGCGCTCTGCGGGCCCAGGTGGGTCTGAGTGGAGCGGTCGACGCTGCGGGGCT
This sequence comes from uncultured Chloroflexota bacterium, assembly GCA_964435115.1. Taxonomy (GTDB): domain Bacteria; phylum Chloroflexota; class UBA6077; order UBA6077; family CF-72; genus CAYSYM01. The sequence goes on from CAYSYM010000005.1 coordinate 6,260, forward strand.
GGGCGTCAAGGGCGCCGAGGCTGGGTCAGAGCCGGGGTAGGACGGCCCGCGCACGTCGCGCCACGCTTGTGACGCACCTGTAAGCCGCAGGGGGCGTGGAGCCGGCGCCTCACCTGCACATACTCGGCCCGACGCCGCGCGACGCGCCCCGCGGCCCGCTTGTCGCTGGTCGTCCTCGGGGGACCGACCAATGCACGTCGACCCGCTCAGTCCGCAAGCCGACACCTCCAGGCACGGGCAGGACGCCGACCTGGCCCGGAAGGGCCGCCCGCGCGCGACCCCGCCGGGGGAAGCCGAGCCGGGGCCGGACCCCGTGGACGAAGTGCTCCTCTCAGAGGCGGCGCGCGCTCGCTCGGCGGCGCCCGGCGGGCCGGCCCACCCGCTCCCGCGCGCTGCGGCCGGCTCCACGACGATCGAGACGCGCCACACGGACGGCACCTACACCGTCGTCCCGCGCGGGCGCGTGCGTCCGCCCCCAAGCGGCGGCGAAGCCTGAATGCGCGGCTCCCGGCGGCACCGGCGCCCGGCGCAGCCCGGCGCCACGGCCGGGCTGGCTTTGGCCGCGCGTCTACCCCCAAGCGGCGCACCCGGGACTTGCGAGGGCTCTTCCGGGTGCGGTTGAGTCTGCAGCTTGGCTACATGGGCGACTTCAAGGAGGCCGTTGAGCAGGTCGCCGCCCTCGAGACGCTGGGGCTCGACATCGTCTGGATCCCCGAGACGTGGGGGTTCGACGTCCCGACGCTGATGGGCTACCTGGCTGCCAGGACCACGCGTGTTCAGATCGGATCCGGCATCCTGCCCATCTACTCCCGGACGCCCGCGCTGCTGGCTCAGACGGCGGCCGGGCTCGACTACCTCTCCGACGGCCGCGCCATCCTCGGCCTCGGCGCCTCCGGCCCGCAGGTCGTCGAAGGCTGGCACGGCGTCACCTTCGACCGACCGCTCCAGCGCACCCGGGAGATCATTCAGATCTGCCGGCGCGCCTGGCGGCGCGAGGTGCTCGCCTACCGAGGAGACTGCTTCACCCTGCCGCTGCCACGCGAGCGGGGCACCGGGCTGGGCAAGCCCCTGAAGCTCCTGGCCCACCCCGTGCGGGACCGCATCCCCATCTACGTGGCCGCGCTCGGCGCGAAGAATGTGGAGCTCGCGGCCGAGCTCGCAGATGGGTGGCTGCCGCTCTTCTACGTCCCCGAGAAGGCGCAGCACGTCTGGGGCAACGCGCTCGCGCGCGGCGCGGCGAAGCGAGCGGCCGAACTGGCGCCGCTGGAGGTGGTAGCCGGCGGGATGGTGGCCATCGGCGAGGGGCTGGAGCTCCTGCGCGAGCTGGGCCGCCCCCAGCTTGCCCTGTACGTCGGCGGCATGGGGGCGAGAGGGCAGAACTTCTACAACGCGCTGGTGCGCCGCTACGGCTGGGAGCAGGAGGCCCAGCACATCCAGGAGCTGTACCTGGACGGTAGGAAGCGCGAGGCGGCGGCCGCCGTGCCGGCGCAGCTGCTGGAAGCCACCTGCCTGGTCGGCCCCCCGGCGTACGTGAGGGAGCGGGTCCATGCCTACCGGGCCTCAGGCGTGACCGTGCTCAACGTCTCGCTGGTGGGCCCCGATCCCGAGCGCACCGTCGCGCAGCTCAGGGAGTGGCTCGACGAGCCTCTGTGAGCGGGACGGCCGGCCAAGCCTCTGCCGAGGGGCGTGCCGAGCGCTCAGAGCAGCGTGGCCACGTAGCTGTTCCAGGCGTAGCCGGTCCGCCAGGGGAACGGCACGTGGCCGAAGTCGGCCGCCTCAGGGTTGGTGGCGATGTACTCGTGGAGGGTGTTGGCGACGCGGGTCTCGGCCGCGATGCGGGCGCGGAAGAGCGCCTCCGCCTCGGCCACGCCGTGCTGACCCGCGGTGTGCAGGGCAATGGCGTCGTACAGGAGCCAGCTCCCGCCGTTGTGGTAGAAGCCGGGCCAGTTGTCCGGCGCGGGGGAGAACCACTCGGCGGGCATATAGGAGCCGTCGAGCTGCGTGGCCACGGGAAAGCCGAGGAACGCGCCGTCGGCGAAGTACACCTTTCGGAACGCCCGCACGGTCCCGGCCACGATCTCGTCGGTCAGGAGCGGCCGATCGAACAGGCGCAGGCTGAGGTGCTCGCCGACGAGGCAGCTCACGTCGAGCAGCGTCGTCCCGGCCGAGAGCGTCATGGTGCCGAGGTCGCGTCGGTACAACCAGGCATAGGCTGCTTCGGCCCGCTCGAGGAGGCCGGGCGGGAGCGGCCAGCCCAGCTCCGCCAGGGCGCGCAGCGCCACGGCCGTGACGCCCTGGGAGTAGGCGACGGTATCGCGGCGGGCGAGCTGGAGCGTGTCGAGCCACCAGGTGTAGTTGCCCGGCCCGGCCCGGACCCGCCCGGACGGAGCCGTCTTGGCGAGGAGGTACGTGGCGGCCCGCTCCAGGGGTGCGCGGTCGAGCGGGATGCCGGCGCGCTTCAGATCCAGGCTCAGGAGGACGAAGAGCGCTGTCGCCTCGTCGTCGGCTGCGGCCTGGGCCTCGTCCAGGCTGGTCAGCGCTGTCGGCACCTGCCCGGTGCGGGGGTCCTGCCGGCGGGCAAAGCGCTGCCACGTCCCGAGCTGCAGCCCCCGGTCGGCCAGGATGGGCAGCGTCCAGTAGGCGTCGCGCATCCAGGTGCCGCTGTAGGCGCGGGATGGGACGGGCCGGCCGTCGACAACGTTCGCCCGCGCGATCTGCAGGGAGAGGGAGCGGAAGCCGTCGAACGCCACGTCGGCTTCCACGGCCGCCCGGGCGGCCCGCGCCAGCGGGGGGGCGAGCGACCAGAGGGTGCTCGCGCCGGCCAGCGCGAGCAGGCGGCGTCGGGATAGGAGCACGCGGCGGATTCTAGTGGCCCCGGTCGGCGCGCCAAACTCCCCCGCCGCCGGCGTCGCCGCGACCACCCCGGCGGTCCGATCGGCGGCCCAGGCCCTACCCTCTGGGCATGCCGAAGCCCCGCTACCACGCGGCCGTCTCCCTGGGACTCGCAACGGTCGTGGTCGCCCGCACCGGGCGCTGGCGCGACGCCGTGCCGGTTCTGGTGGCCGGCGTCCTGGTCGACGTGGACCACCTGGTGGACCTGGTGGTGCACCGCCTGCGCGCGCAGGGACCGCCCGGGCACGTCATCCTCCCGCTGCACGCCTGGGAGTGGGTCTTCGCCCTGCTTGCCAGGCGGACGCGCACGACGGACGGCCTGGCCGGCGGACTGGCGGTGCACCTGGCGCTGGACCAGGCGAACCGGGCCGTGCGCCACCCGTGCTTCTACTGGCTGGCGGTCCGGGCGGTCCACCGGTTCCGCGCCCGGGAGCCGCTCCTCCACCGCGACCGGTTCGAGCGTGGGGCACGCTGGATGTGGCGTGGCCCGCACGAGTGGGTCTGAGCAGAATGCGCTGTGGCGCGCCGAACTCCGCCCGTCGGCCGCCGCTACGCCAATTCGAGCCCTGTCTGAGTCGGCCGGGTGGGCTGCCCTCAGGGCGCAGCGCTCCTGCTGCGGCCGGGGAAGAGCGGTTTCAGCGCGGGGTAGGCCGCGCGGTACAGGCGGAACAGCTCGTCGTAGACGGTGCGGTTCGCGGGATCGGGTGCCAGGGTTTCGGCAACCTCGACCATGGCCTCGCCAGCGCTGACGAGGTCCGGGTAGAAGCCGGCGCCGATCGCCGCGTAGATGGCGTCGCCCATGAGCGCGACCTCGGTCAGGCGCGGGATGGAGACGGCGGACCCGGTCACGTCGGCCTTGACCTGGTTCCAGAAGCGACTCTGGGCCTGGCGGCCGCAGATGCGCAGCTCGTCGATCCTCCCGCCGGCGGCGGTGATCGTCTCCGCCAGCAAGCGCAGCGAGTAGCCGCTACTCTCGACGACCGCGCGCGCCAGGTGCGTTGGCCCGTGGTTGAACGTGAGTCCCAGGAACGCGGCGCGGGCGTGCGGGTCCCAGAGCGGGGCGCGCTCGCCGGCCAGGAAGGGGAGGAAGAGGACCCGCCCGCTGCCTGGTGGCGCCTGCTCGGCCAGGGTGAGCGCGAGCGCCGGGTCGCCCTGCGCGGCGATGGCGGCCCACCAGTCGACCGCCCGTCCACCGGCGGCGAAGGCGCCGCCGACGATGCTGGTGCGAGGGGTGAGCCCAGGCCAGCAGTCCAGGCCCGGCCCCGCCAGCGGCCCCTCCCAGCAGAGCGCCAGGCCGCCCGCCGCCCCGCCCGGATCGGTCGCGCGGCCGACCACGCTCCCCGCGGCCCCGACGATGCTGCCGATGCCGTCGTTCACCCCGCCCACGATGGGAATGCCCGGCGGCAGCCCGGCCTCCTCGGCCCAGGCGCCGCACGTCTCGGCGTAGCGCGCGCCGGCGTCGACGTGGGGCGGGATGAGCGGCGAGTCGAGCAGGTCGGCCGCCTCCAGCCAGGTAGACGGCCAGACGCGGTCCCCGGCGAAGGTGGAGGCCGCGGCGGCGCGGGCCCCGCCCAGCCGGAAGCCGACGAAGTCCCACGCCTGCAGCGCCCAGCGGGTCCGGGCCAGGCTGTCCGGTTCGTGCTCGGCCACCCAGGCCAGCCGAGGCGCCAGCGAGTAGGACACGCGGTTGGTCCCGCCACGAGCGGCCAGGCGGGCGCTCTGCCGTTCCGAGCGGGTGTCCATCCACGAGATGGCCCGGCGGGTGGGGCAGCCGGCCTCGTCGACCAGCACGAGGGTGGGTCCATTGCCCCCGACGCAGAGCGAGCGGAGGTCGCGCGCGCCGTGCTCCTGGAGCACGCTCCGCACCACGTCGCGCACCGCGGCCCACCACAGCTCCGGGTCCTGCTCGGCACGCCCGTCCTGCAGTGACCGCTCGATCGGGTAGCTCCGGCGTGCCAGACGCACGAGTCGGCCATCGCAGGCGAACAGGCCCGCCTTGACCGAGAGCGTCCCCAGGTCGATGCCCAGCAGCTCGCCCGTTACACGCGCTGGCCGCATGGGAGTGCGTGTCCAGAACTATCCGCAAAGCAGGCGGTGATGTCGAGCGCGCCGTCCTCGGCCACCGTACGGGCGTCCACCGGGCCCGTGAAGAGGGCGCGCTTGGCCTGGTTCTCGATCGTGCCGGCCTGGGCCTGCTCGGCGCTCGAGACCTGGCAGTACACGGCCGCGCGGTGCGGCTTGCCCGTGCGGTCCAAGGATCCGGCCACGGCGTGGAGGACGCCTCGGGCATCGGTTGTACTCACCATGGCGGGTTTCCTCTCCCCGTCCTCACGTCCCGTAGTCGGCGAGCCAGCGGACGAAGGGTAGCCGGCCGCCGAGGGCGCGCAGCAGCCGCTGGTCGGCCGTCCAGAACGTCGCCCCGAGCAGCTCGGCCAGGGCGACGTAGTGCGCGTCGTAGACCGCGGGCAGGTTGTGCTCGTCCGCCAGCACCAGCGCGCGGTCGTAGAGCGTCTCCGGCGCCTGGAGGCTGATTGGCACCGCGAGGAACTGCGCCAGCAGGCCGCGGGCTTCGTCGAGCTGCACCTGCCCCTGGTGCAGCCGCTGGCGGATGACGTTGGCGACCTCGCTGGGCAGCAGCGGCGGCGCGACGAGCGGCTCCTGCTGCGCGAGCGCGTCGCGCAGCAGCGCCCGCGCCTCTCCTGAATACTCCTCCACGAAGGACCACTTCGCGGCGACCGACGAGTCGGGGCAGATCATTCCTCGACGGCCCGCATCAGGTCGCGGGTGCGCTCATCGCGGGACTGGTTGAGCAGCTCCCACGACTCGGGGGTGAGCTTGCCGTGCCTGGCGGCGATCGCGGCGCTGAGACGCTCGAGCTCGGCCAGGGCCTCGAGGCCCCGCCGCTGCTGCTCCTTCGTCAGCCGGGGAATCACGCGGTTAGTCTGGGCCATGCGTCCTCCGTGCGCCGCCCGCGCCGGGCGCGGGGCGATGAGCCGAGCTAGGTCGGATGGCTGCACGCCGATCCGCTTCTCGCCGAGGCGGTAGGCCGGCAGGCGCCCGCGGTCGATCCAGCGCCGAATGGTCGACGGATGGAGCGAGAGCTGCTCGGCGACTTGTCCCACCGAGAGATAGGCTTCCGAGACAGGCTGGCGTGCTTGCTTGCTCATATCTGAGCATATGCTAGCATACCTGCCGTCCGACGCCGCGGTCCGTCGGCTCGTCGCGGCCACGCTGGCCGGGTTGCACCCTCCGCGCTGAGCGGGTGAGAGGCCCGCCTACGCCCCGCGGGCAGCAGGGTGGTCGCGACGCCGGCCGGCCGACAGGCTCCGCGACGGCGGGAGGCCGCGGCCGATTGGCTGCCCGGTCCCGCTGCACCGCCGGGCGCCTGTCTGGAGGGGGAGCGGTGCGCCTACGCTCCTCTAACGCGCCTCTGGCATCACTCTAATGGCTCGTCAACGGGCCTCTAACGGCGCGCGCCGATGATGTAAGTAACGGCGGGAGCGCCCAACCGCTCCCCCGCAACCCAACGCAGGAAGGAAGGGTGAGAGCGATGGCTATCGACCTGTGGAAGACCCGTCCCTACGCCGCGATGTCCACGTTGAGCCAGGCGGTGGACCGCTTGTTCGACCAGGCGTTCGCCCCGTTCTACGCCAGTATGGCCCGGGAGGACGGAGGCGCCGGAGTGCAGTCGTTGCCGGTCAACGTTTGGGAGACGAACGAGGCCTACCACGCAGCCCTGATGGCCCCTGGCCTGGATGAGCAGAGCATCAACATCACCGTCCACGACGACACGCTGTCCATCGAGGGCGAGCTGCAGTTCCAGGTGCCCGAGGGCGCGAGGACCGTCTGGCAGGAGTTTGGCCCGGCCCGGTTCCGGCGCTCACTGCGCCTGGGGTCAGCCGTAGACGCGGCGCGGGTTGAGGCGCTGTACAAGAACGGGCTGCTCCTGGTGACCATGCCGAAGGCCGAGCACGCGAAGCCGCGGCAGATCCCGGTCAAGGTGGGCACCGCCGGCACCTAGGTTGAGCTTAAGCCCGTGGGCGGCGGCAGTCAGGCCGCCGCCCCGGTGTGGCCCGCGTGCGTGGCCGCCAGGAACGCGAGGCGCGCCGCGCTTCGGGACAGCGGGTGGCTGGGGCCGCCCGTGCGGGCGGCCCCAGCCCTGTGTGGAGCCTGGCTCGTGGGCCACGAGCGGCGGACCCGGCGTGCGCGGGACACGCGGGTCGGAGCGGGGTACGCTCCTGGCCGACCCTGCCTATGCTTCGTGGACGTTCGCGCCCGCCGCGCCTGGACCTGCTCGCCGTTGGGGACCCGGCCGCGCGGGTTGTCGTGGGGCTGGGCAATGCCGAGCGCCGTTACGCCCACACGCGCCACAACGTGGGGGCGCGGAGCGTCGCCCGGGCCATGCAGCGGCTGGGGCTCCGCCCCGGCCGGGGCGCCAGCCCGCTCCCGGGCACGCGAGCCGGCTTCGTCCTGCCAGCGGGGTTCATGAACGAGAGCGGGGCAGCGGTGCGCCGTGCCGTCGAACGCTGGCGCCCGACGAGCCAGGGGCTGCTGGTTGTGCACGACGAGCTGGAGTTGCCGGTGGGCGCGCTGCGGGAGAAGGAGGGAGGCGGCCACGGGGGGCACAACGGGCTGCGCGACATCATCGCCGCGCTGGGGACGGGCGAGTTCAGGCGCCTCCGCATCGGCATCGGGCGCCCGCCGGGCCGCATGGACCCGGCTGACTTCGTGCTGGCGCCATTCCGGCCCGACGAGCGCGCCGCCATCGAGGCGGCCATCGAGGACGCGAGCGAGCGGGTTCTCGCCTTCGTGGAGGGCGGGCCGACGCCGCCGTGAGGGCAGGATCAGCCCAGCAGGCTGGCGAGAGCGATGAGACCGAACCCGGCGATCGCGCCGCCCGAGACACGGTTGACGAGCCGGAGCGCCGCCGGCCGCAGGCGTGAGCGAAGGTGGCTGGTGAGCGTGCTCAACCCGAGCCACCACAGGCTGGAGCCGACGAAGAGCCCGACGACGAGCCAGGTCGTGGCCAGACGAGCGCTCCCTGCCGGGACGACGCCGAGGCCGACGAAGATGGCGCCGAAGGCGAAGATCGTCAGTAGATTCGCCAGTGTGAGCAGCAGTGTCGATCCGTAGGCCGCAGCCAGACCGGCCACCTTCACCCGTGCCGCCTCGAGCGGCGGGACCGTGAGGAACGCGCGCGCGCCGAGCTAGCACAGGAAAAGCCCACCGGCGAGCCGCAGCCACCGCGACTGGCTCACCAGGATGTCCGAGGCGAACGACAGCCCGAACGCGGCGACGGACCCGTAGGCGGCGTCGGCGGTCGCCGCGCCGAGCCCCGAGACGAAGCCGGCCAGGCGTCCCTCGGCCAGCGTGCGCCGGATACACAGCAGGCCGATGGGGCCGACGGGCGCCGCGATGGAGAACCCGAGTTGGACGCCCTGGAGGAACAGGCCGGCGTCCACGGGGCGCGCCACCGAGCCCGCTCACCCGCCGACGAGCAGGGTGAGGAGGAAGATCCCGGCGAGCAGGGCCGTCAGCAGGGCGAGCCAGCCGATGACGAAGGCCGCCATGGAGGCGGCGCCGGGCCGCGTGCCAGGGCCGGCCAGCCGGCGGTGTGCCCAGAACCCGGCAGCGGCGGTGAACGCGGAGGCGAGGAAGAGCGCCGCGAACGTCGCGCTCAGACGTGGTGCCCCGTCCGGAGGCGATCCCGCGCGCCGGCGTCCGCGCGCGCCGTCTCGGGGACACGGGAGTTAGCCGTGAGGGCGTGGGGGCCTTCGGGGCCGTCGAGCTGGTCCCCATGCTCCGCGGCGCGAGCGGCCTGCCGGCGGGCGCGGCGGCGGGCCGGGCGGTGGCGGTGGACGTAGTGGGCGAGGGCGAGCGTCGCCAGCATCACCAGCAGCCCGACCGCGGTGGTCAGCCCCTCCGGCACGACCTCGGTGCGCTTGATGACGTTGTCGCCCAGGAACATCTCGGCGCCGGTCCAGGCGATGACGCCGGCGCCCACGTAGGCCAGCCACCAGAGGCGGTTGATGAGCGCCGCGAAGAGGCTCCCGCCAATGAGGAGGATGGCCATGCTGAGGATGAGGCCGAACAGGAGGAGGCCGACGTCGCCGCGCGAGGCGCCCGCCACGCCGAGGATGTTGTCCAGGCTCATGATGAAGTCGGCCAGGAGGATGGTGAAGATGGCGGCGCGCATGGTGGCGGCCACCCTGACGCCCTCGGCGCTCTCCTCCTCTGCCTTGAGGAGCTTGAAGGCGATCCACAGGAGGAGGAGGCCGCCGACCGCCTTGAGGGCGGGGAGGGTGAGGAGGAGGGCGGCGACGGCGGTGAGGGAGATGCGCAGGGCGATGGCGGCGCCGCCGCCGAAGAGGATGGCGAGCCGGCGCTGCCGGGGGGGCAGGCGGTGGGCGGCCATGCCGATGACCACGGCGTTGTCGCCGCTGAGCACCAGGTCGATGACGACGATGCTCAGGATCGCGGACAGGCGTTCGAGCTCCATGCGGGCGGGCTCCCCCTTCTCAGAAGCTGGCGGGTCCTCGGCGGTGTGGCTCCTCAGAACGAACCGTCCGAGCGGAGTGCAGCACCGCCGCCCGCTCGCGAGCAAACGGGTGGGCGCCGGCCGGCGCTGCCCGCACGGGCGCGAGCGCGCCGACCGCCCACCCCGGCGGTTGGCCAAGAGGCGACCGGCTCCATTGTGCCGGAAGGTCGACCCTTGGTGCTCGCTTCGGATCTGCCCGCGACTGGTGGCGCGCCGGGCGACTCGCGCTCTCGGCCCAACGGCGTGAGCGGGGGAGCGCGTCCGTGGTGCAGGGCTCGGCCCGCCAGGGTCGACCGCTACACGACTCCTCGGCTGTGCCCCACGCCTCGCTCGAACGCGGGGCCTACCGGAGCGGCGGCGCCGGACTACCCGCGGAGGGCGTCCGCCCAGGCCCGGGCCAGGCGCTGCGCTTCGCGCGGCGAGGCCAGGCGCGCCTCGGCGCCCACCCGGACAGCGGTGGTGAAGAGCGCGCCGAGCTCGGCCAACTGCGCCAGTGGGCGCCGGCCGGGGGTGGGTGCGGCCGCCCGACGCGCGGGGCCGCGGAGGCCAGCGTGGGAAGCGGCGGGAGCAGCTGCAAGTGTGGTCACAGTGGGGGTGTTCCTTATGCGGAGAGATCGGCTGCCTCTGGATTGAGCGTAGCGCCGGCGCGGCTCGGGCGCAGCGCGCGCGAGGCGGGCCGGCTGGGAGTCCTTTCGTCCCGGCCGGCGGGCGTACGGGAGGCCCGCACGCGCCCGTGCGAAACGGCAGGCCGGGCGGGCGGGCAGGACTTGACAACGGGGTGGGGGCGCGCGTAAACAGGGGTCTGCTGGCCGGACCGCTTCGCTCACCGCCGTGCAGGGACCCCGCAGGCGCCAGCTCGCCCGTCGCCTGTAGCGGCGCGAGGCGCTCCGCGGAGTCCGTCCTATGGCACCCGCGAGGGCCCGGCAAGGCACTCACGAACAGGGGAGGATGAATCGGTTACCGAACGCCACGTCCCGAGGTCCGAGGTAGTCAGCCGATTCGCGTGGTCGGCGACGAGTAGCTCTGAGAGCCTCGATGGTTCGCCCGCCAACGCCGCCGGACTGTTGAGTGTATCCAGATTGAGGGGGAACCCCGAATGACGTTTGCGAAGCTGGGTGCGCGTCTTGCCGCCGGGAGCGCGGCGCTCGCCCTTCTCGCTGCCGCCTGCGCCCCGGCAGCCCAACCATCGCCCACGGCCACGACCGCGCCGGCGAAGCCCGCCGCGCCGACGGCGGCCCCGGCGGCGTCGCCGAAGCCGGCGGCCGCCGCGAGCCCGGCGGCGTCGCCCAAGCCGGCGGCGGCAGCGAGCCCGAGCCCGGCCGCGGCGGCCAAGCCCGGGGCCGGTGAACTGGGCCAGGTGCCGCGGGCGCCGTCGGCCGCCAACATCCGGGGCGAGCCGCCCGCGCAGCCGATGGAGTTCGTCATCAGCACGAGCCCCGGCGGTGGCTCCGACATCTACGCCCGCTTCATGATCGGGATCATCCAGAAGTACAACCTCTCACCCCAGCCGGTGCTCCCGATCAACAAGGACGGCGGCGCGGGCGCCGTGGCCATGCAGTACCTGGACGGCAAGAAGGGCCAGCCCGGGGAGTTCATGATCACGCTCAATAGCTACCTCACCACCCCCATGCTGCAGAAGCTGCCCTTCAAGTCAGACAGCTTCACCGGCGTCGCCCTGATGGGGCTGGATTCGTTCTTCCTGTGGGTGCCGGCCGACAGCCCGTTCAAGACGTTCAACGACTTCCTGACGGCCGCCCGCAACGAGTCGCTCACCGTCGGCGGGACCGGCTCGAAGCAGGAGGACGAGATCCTCTTCAAGTCGATCGAGATGCGGGCGCAGACGAAGCCGTTCAAGTACGTGCCGTTCAGCGGCGGTGGCGCCGTCGCGACGGCCCTGGCAGGAGGCCAGGTGCAGGCGACGGTCAACAATCCGAGCGAGGCTCTGCCCTTCTACCCGGACAAGGCCCGACCGCTGGCCGCCTTCCTCGACGAGCGCTCGCCCGCCTTTAAGGACCTGCCGACTGCCAAGGAGCTCGGGCTGAACCTCACCTACTTCAACATGCGCGGCATCGTCGCCGCGCCCGGGATCTCCGCCGGCCACCGCGAGTGGCTGACCGGTCTCATGCGTGAGGTCTACGTCAGCCCGGACTGGCAGGAGTTCCTCCAGAAGAACGCGCTCGACGCGCAGTTCCTGAGCGGCGCCGACTTCGAGAAGTTCCTGGTCGACTTCGAGAAGCTCAACCGCGACGTGATGACGGAGGCCGGGTGGCTGCAGTGACCGATCCCAGCCCGGACCCGGTGGTCGTCGGTGGGACGCGGCGCGGCTGGGAGATCGGCGCCGCCGCTGCCCTCCTGGCCCTCGCCCTCGTCGTCATCATGGAAAGCCTCCGGATCGGGGCCGGCTACACCTTCGCCGGCCCCGCCACCGGGTTCTTCCCGTTCGTGGTCGCTGTGCCGCTGGTGGTGACCGCGGGCACCGCCCTCTGGCAGGCCCTGCATCTCCGCAGCCAGAAGCCGATCTTCGACTCCGCGGACGACGTCGTCGAGTTCGTGAAGGTCGGCGTGCCACTCGCGGTGGCGGTCATCTCGATCGCCTGGCTCGGCTTCTACCTGGCCACGGCGGCCTACATCGGGTTCTTCACCGCCTGGTACGGGCGCTACCGCTGGTGGGCGGTGCTGCTGGCCGCGCTCCTCTCGCCGGTCGCCTTCTACGTCGTCTTCGAGCGGATGTTCTCGATCTCGCTGCCGAAGAGCCTCTTCTACAGCCCTGCCATCCCCTTCTGACTGAGACGGAGCGCTAGCCGTGGACGCACTCGGCGGTCTGGCCCTGGGCTTCAACCAGGTCCTGCAGCCTTTCAACCTGTTGATGATTTTCGTGGGGGTGGCGCTGGGCCTCGTCATCGGCGTGCTGCCCGGCCTGGGCGGGACCAGCGGCGTGGCGATCCTGCTGCCCGTCACGGTACTGATCGCCCCGAACGCGGCGATCATGCTCCTGGCCGGGATCTACTGGGGCGCCCTGTTTGGCGGGGTCGTCACGTCCATCCTCTTCAACATCCCCGGCGAGCCGTGGTCGGTGGCCGTGATGTTCGACGGCCACCCGCTGGCGAAGATGGGCAAGGCCGGCCTCGCCCTGACGGCGGCCTTCCTGGCCTCCTTCCTCTCGTCGATGGTGGCGAACGTCCTGTTCACTTTCTTCGCCATCCCGCTGGCGGAGTTCGCGCTCAAGTTTGGCCCGCCCGAGCTCTTCGCCGTGCTCCTCCTCTCGTTCGCGACGTTCGTCGGGCTGGGCGGTGGCTCCCCGATCAAGACCATCAGCATGGTGAGCCTGGGCTTCCTGCTCGCCGCGGTCGGCCTGGACATCGTCACCGGCCAGCCGCGCCTGACGTTCGGCGTCATCGACCTGCAGCGCGGGATCGACTTCGTCCCGGTGGCGATCGGCCTCTTCGGCATCGGCGAGCTCCTGGGCGCGGGCAGCGAGGCGAAGCAGAAGCACGAGTCGGTGGCGTACCGGATGGGGCTGGCCGACCTGAAAGAGGCGCTCCTGGTGCACTGGCGGCACGCCCGGCTGCTGATCGTCAACACGCTCGTCGGCTTCTGGGTAGGCGTCATGCCCGGGACCGGGGCCACGCCGGCCTCGTTCATCGGCTACGGCATCGCCCAGCGCTACTCGAAGCACTCGGACCGCTTCGGCAAGGGCGAGATCACCGGGGTGGTCGCCCCGCAGGTGGCGGCCAATGCCGCCGGCATCGGCTCCATCCTGCCGATGATCACCCTCGGCGTGCCCGGCTCGCCGACGGCGGCCGTCATCCTGGCCGGTCTCTTCATCTGGGGTCTGAACCCGGGCCCCACGCTCTTCATCCAGAAGCCGGACTTCGTGTGGGGCTTGATCGCCAGCCTCTACGTCGCCCACTCGCTGGCCTTCCTGCTCACCATGTTCGCCGTCCCGCTCCTGGCGGCGATCATGCGCGCGCCGTTCGCCCTCCTGACGCCGCTCATCGTCCTGATCAGCGTCGTCGGCGCCTACGTGATCAACAACTCGATGCTCGACGTCGTGATCATGCTGGTTTCGGGCGTGGTCGGCTTCTTCCTGGTGCGGCTCAAGTACCCCCTGGCGCCCCTGGTGGTCGCCCTGGTGCTGGGCGGGCCGACCGAGAACGCGATGCGGCAGACGCTGATCATGAGCGATGGCTCGCCGCTCATCCTCTTCGAGCGGCCGATCGCCGCCGGCCTGACCCTGCTCGCCCTGGCGCTCTTCCTGCTGCCGGCCCTCGGACCGCTGTTGCGGCGGGTGCGGGGCCGGACCGCCCGCGTCGAGCCGGCCATCACCTGAGAGCGCGCCAGCGCTGCGGGTTTCCTCTCTCCGCTGGCTCGGGCGTCTGGGGCAGACGAGCCTCGGCGGTACTCTCACGCCCGGTTCGCTCCGCGGCGCGAGCGGCCTGCCGGCGGGCGCGGCGGCGGGCCGGGCGGTGGCGGTGGACGTAGTGGGCGAGGGCGAGCGTCGCCAGCATCACCAGCAGCCCGACCGCGGTGGTCAGCCCCTCCGGCACGACCTCGGTGCGCTTGATGACGTTGTCGCCCAGGAACATCTCGGCGCCGGTCCAGGCGATGACGCCGGCGCCCACGTAGGCCAGCCACCAGAGGCGGTTGATGAGCGCCGCGAAGAGGCTCCCGCCAATGAGGAGGATGGCCATGCTGAGGATGAGGCCGAACAGGAGGAGGCCGACGTCGCCGCGCGAGGCGCCCGCCACGCCGAGGATGTTGTCCAGGCTCATGATGAAGTCGGCCAGGAGGATGGTGAAGATGGCGGCGCGCATGGTGGCGGCCACCCTGACGCCCTCGGCGCTCTCCTCCTCTGCCTTGAGGAGCTTGAAGGCGATCCACAGGAGGAGGAGGCCGCCGACCGCCTTGAGGGCGGGGAGGGTGAGGAGGAGGGCGGCGACGGCGGTGAGGGAGATGCGCAGGGCGATGGCGGCGCCGCCGCCGAAGAGGATGGCGAGCCGGCGCTGCCGGGGGGGCAGGCGGTGGGCGGCCATGCCGATGACCACGGCGTTGTCGCCGCTGAGCACCAGGTCGATGACGACGATGCTCAGGATCGCGGACAGGCGTTCGAGCTCCATGCGGGCGGGGTGTCCTCAGGCGGGGCCGCGTTCAGGTGGGACCGGCGCTCCCCATTGGGCCCTGACGAGACCCTGCAACGCGAACCCCTGCGGAGCGGTGCTCACTCCAGGTGCCTGGAAGGCCTGGGCGCCGTTACAGGTGCGCCCGACTGCGTCCATCACGCCTGGTGCCATGCTTGCCGGGCCGCGCTCTGGACGGCGGGCACCCCGCGCTGGGGCCACGGAGGAGGCGAGCAAGACGCACCTCCAGATAGGCAAACCCGGCCCCGAAGGCCGAGCCGATGAAGGCCTGATAGGCGAGGAAGCTCACGAGGGAGACTGGATCGGCCAGGTATCGCGCGGCGATTCCGACGATGGCGAAGTACCACAGGATGGCGAACGGGTAGGCAATGACCCAATACAGGACCACCTTGGCGGCCAGACTGCCGCGCAATTGGCTCGGCCGCTCAGACCGCCAGAGAGCGGGGAACCGGCGCCGCAGGAGGTCGAGGAGCAGCCCGCCCGTGCCGAACGGGAGTGCCGACCCGAAGAAGCGCGCCGGGTCAATCGCGCTCTGTGAGCTCAGCGCGCCGGCGCTGAGGAGGGCGCCGAGGGCCACGCCGCAGCAAACCCCCGTCAGGGTGCCTGAGTAGCGCAGCACCTGCCCGCGAAGATCGGCGCGCGTGCCTCCGACCGGGGCCTTCCTAACGGCTATCAGCATCCGCGCGGCGGGTGCCTCCAGGAAGGGTCAGCCTTCAGCGATCGCCAGAGACGGGCCAGGATTCGGGGGATCCTGGCCCGCCAGGTGTGGGTTGCCTCGGGGTAACGGTGGAGAGCATCGGACCACCTACCCTCGTGTCGTTGCGTAGGCTGGGAGCCGACGTCAGGCACGGAGTGACGCAGATGCGGCCCAGGTGTTACGCGCACAGGAAGGGCCGGTGCGAAGCGCTCAGACGTCGGGCACGGCGCCCAGCACGAACACCGAGTAGAACAGGCCCCCCAGGTAGAAGACCGCTCCCGCCGCGAGGACCACGTTGGTCAGGAGGTTGGGGCGGATCTTCTTGGGCAGGACGAAGTTATTGACCGCTAGTAACAGGAGGGAGTACGAGCCCATCACCAGCGACGACAGGAACGCCAGCATGTCGAGGAGGAAGCCCGGGCCCGCGGCGGATCCCAGTAGCACCATGATGATGCCGACGACGACGACGAAGTAGAGGAATGCGTAGTACCACTTGCTCATGTGCCAGCGGCGTGCTCCGGGTGCGAAGTACCAGGTCATGTCTGCCTGGCCACGCGCGAACGCATCGAAGATCCCGAAGCTCATCTTGAAGCCCACGACGCCGATGAACAGGTAAAACAGGGCACTGGCCGCCGCGCCGCCCGCCCTACCGAACGCGCCCGCCATAGCCGCCAGCGCAGCTGTCTGGCTGCCCTCGCCGATCGCCGCCCTCGCTGACGGGTCGATGTTCGCGGCCGCCATCGCCAGCACCGTGTAGATGATCGTCGTGAGCATGGTGATGCCCCAGAAGAGCACCAGGGCATCGAATAGGTTCCACTGCCGCCACCGCCGCCACGTCGCCATCTCCAGCGGGTTGTCTGTGTCGAACGTGTGGCCGCGGTCGGGCATCGATTCTTCTTCGCCCGTGAGCCAGCTCGTGATGCGACCGGCGTACTTCCCCATCCCCGCGCCCTTGTCGCGCAGGTAGAGCGTGTACCACATCTGCTGCATCCCGGACGGGCCGGCGAACGCGATGGAGGCGACGATGAGCGGGAACCAGCGCTCACTCAGGAGCGTGCCGGGGTTCGTGGCCCAGGTGGACATGCCGACGAGTCCGGTGAAGGTGTCTACCAGGTCGCGGAAGCTCCCGACGAAGGCGGCGATGCCCGCAGCGCCGATTACCATGATGCTGATCAGCACTCCGAGTACCGTCTCCACCACGGAGTAGACCACCGGGGCGAAGGTGAGCACCACGCCGATCAGCACAATGCCGCCGATGGCGAGCGCTTGCCACGGGATGCCAGTGAAGGCGGACCATGACTGCGCCCCCAGGGAGATGTGGCCGGGCCAGATGTAGACCAGCATGGCGACGACCCAGAAGTACCACATGATCGCGGGGTGGATCCGCGCCGCGCCGAAGAAGATGCTCTCCCCGGTGGCGAGCGCGTAACGGCCCATCTCCAGCATCACGAAGAGCTGGATGGTGACACCGATGAGGAACAGGATCCGCACGTTTGGGCCGAAGACCAGCACCAGGCGCGGCCACATGTAGCTCTCGCCCAGCCCGACGCCCAGGGCGGTCAATACCAGCCCGGGGCCAAGGATATGGACAGGGTTCCAGGCTTCAGGGAGCGAGCGGATCGGTAAGGACGCGCCCCTCCCCAGAGGAATGGCGCGCTCCTCGGCTGAAGGCGCGCCTCCCACCTCCCGTGGCGCACCCACCGGAATCGCTGGTCCGCTCAGCGTTGCATCAGACATACGTCGACTCCCCTCCCCTTCCACCTGCTCAGGGTTCCCGCCTAATGGCTCGTGATGGACGAGGCTGGAGATGCGCCCCCGCACGGCACAGCCCCAGCCTCGTCCAAGGCAGCGCCGGGGTCGGGGGAGCTAGAGGCATGGGCCCCGGTGCCGTCGAGACCGCCCCGGTCTCACGAGGCCGGTCGATCCGCATTGTCACCTGATGTCCAGATGGGCAGGTGAAAGCGGCCTTAAGGACACCTGAAGGGGGCCTGAACGCCGCACTCACGGGCTCCGGCCGGCGAGCTCCGCCAGGAGATGCTCGATGCGCGCCAGCCGGCGGTCGATGGCGGTGGCGCTGGCTTCCACCGGTGTGGGCCGTCGGCCGAGGACGGTAATGGTGCCGCCCGTCTCCAGGATGACCTCCTCGCACTCCTCGATGGACGCCACCCCCTGGCGGTGGACGGCCGCGCGCAGCTCGTCTTCGGTGATCAGCTCCCGCTCGAGGTTCCGGCGCAGGATGCGTCCATCCCGCACCAGGACGATCGGCTCGCCCTCGATCCGCCGGTCCACTGCGGGATGGCGGTACAGGAACCGGACGACGGCGAGGTTGGCGAGCACGAGCGTCGTGCCCCCGACGATGCCGCCGAGGAGCGAGTTGTCGTTGCCGATGATGGCGTTCTGGACGGTGTTGGAGAGGGTGAACAGCACCACGAAGTCGAAGGCGTTCATCTGAGCCAGCTCACGGCGGCCGCCCACGCGGAGGATACCCACGAGGAACACGTAGATCACGAGCGGACGGATGATCTTCTCGACGAGGCTCACGCCAGGCACCAGCAAGTCGGTTAGCAGGTCTGTGGAGTTCATGCTGCCAGGATGCCGCCTTCTCGCCCGGAACGGAACACACCGCCGGGGGAAGCGCGGGCGTCAGCGGGAGGTGCTCGAGCTCGGGCGAGCGTGCAGCGCGCTACGATGAGGTCGACTGGAGCCGGTCCATGTCCGCCGCGACCATCCTGGCATCCGCCCGCATCGTGGTCATCGAGGATGACCCCCTGCAAGCTGAGGCGCTCGCGTTCATCCTGCGGCAGGAGGGGTACGCGGTCGAGGTTGCCGGGAGCGGCGCCGAGGGTCTCGTGCTCGCGCGGGGAGCCCGCCCACCAGATCTGGTCCTCCTCGACGTGGCGCTGCCTGACCTGGGCGGGATCGAGCTCGCGCGGCGCCTGCGCGCCGGCTCGAGCGTGCCCATCATCATGCTCACCGCGCGCCGCCAGGAGAGCGACAAGATCACCGGGCTGGACGCCGGCGCCGACGACTACGTGACCAAGCCATTCAGCCCGGGCGAGCTGCTGGCGAGGATTCGCGCCCAGCTTCGCCGTGGCCCACGCCCCCAAGGAGGCGGCCGCGACGACGAAGGGGTGTTCCAGGTGGGAGCACTACGGATCGACGTGGGAGCGCGGCGCATCTCGCGCGGCGGACGCGCGATCGAGCTCTCAGCACGCGAGTTCGACATCGTACGGCTCCTCGCGGAAGCCGCCGGCCGCGTCGTCCCACGTGCCGTCGTCTTCACCAGCGTGTGGGGGACCAACTTCTTCGGCGACGAGCGGGCGCTCGACGTCTACGTCCGCATGATCCGCAAGAAGATTGAGCCCCACCCAGCCCACCCGACGTACCTGCACACGGTCCGCGGTGTCGGCTATCGGTTGGCTGAAGAGCCAGCCAACGCCGGCGTCGCCTGAGCATGCCACGACCCCAGGTGCCGAACCCATTCCGTACCTTCCAGGGCCGGCTGGCGACGACGTACGCCGGGCTGGCGCTCCTGGCCGTCGTGGTGTCCGCCGTCTACACCACCAGCAGCCTGCGCGGTGTGGTGTTGGAACGCATCGGGGTGGACCTGGAGGACGAGGCCCGCATCATTGCGGATAGCGTGGCCGAGCCGCTGGCACGCGGAGACTCGGCCGGGGTGGCGGCCTCCATCGCGCGCGCCGACGCGCTCACGCGTGCCCGCATCGTCGTCGTCAATCGCGACGGCGTGCGCGTCGCGGCCACGGACCCCGCGCCCAACGAGCTGCAGGTTGGCGAGGTGAGCCTTCAGGAGGCGCTGAACGGCAAGAGCTTCGTCCTGGCCGGCGTGGCGCGTGGCGGCAGCCACGAGGTGGTGCAGGTGACCCAACCGATCTTCGGTGGAGACGGGAGGGTGGTGGGGGCCCTGCGAGCCTCCTACAACCTGGAAGACGTCGAGGACACCGTGGCTCGGCTGAACGCCGCCACGATCGTGGGCGCGCTGGGTGCGGCCATTCTGGCGGCGGGGCTCGGAGTGATGCTCGCCACCACCGTCGCGCGCCCGGTCCGCCGCGTCGCGCAGTCCGCGCGCGACCTCGCCGCCGGCCGCCTCGCTACCCGCTTCCCGGAGCCGGCCGCCGGGACCGACGAGATCCGCGCGCTGATTGGCGCTTTCACTACGCTTGCCGACCAGCTCACGCTGCTCGAGCAGGCCCGTCGCGAGTTCGCCTCGGACGTCTCGCACGAGCTGCACGCGCTCGCCTCGGCCATGCAGACCGGGGCCGAGGCGCTCCAGCGTGGCGCGGCTGAGGCCGACCCGGCGCTCAGCGAACGCCTCGTGGCCGGCCTCGTCGGCCACACCCGCCGGCTCACGCGCCTGGCCGACGACCTGCTGGAGCTAGCGCGCTGGGAGGGCGGCCGATTGCGCCTAGACCGAGTCGACTTCGACGTCGCAGACCTGGTCGAGGGGGTGCGCGACGAGTGGACGGCGGAAGCCGAGCGCCGCGGCTTAGTGCTGGAGACTCGTCTCCCTGGCACGTCGATGCCGTTGCACGGCGACCCGATCCGACTCGCGCAGGCGCTGGGGAACCTGGTCGAGAACGCCATCAAGTATGCGGGCACGGGCGGCCGCGTCCGCCTGGAAAGTGCCTGGAACGCGCGGCGCCGTACCTACGAGCTCGCGGTGGCCGATTCCGGCCCGGGCATCCCGGCGGACGTTCTGCCGCGGGTGTTCGACCGGTACTACCGGGTCGAGGGACGGGTGGGTGGCGGGCCCGGCGGGATGGGGCTGGGGCTCGCCATCGCCCGCGCCATCGCGGTCGCGCACGGAGGGGAGCTGACGGCCGAGAGCCCGCCCGGGGGAGGCGCACGTTTCACCCTGCGCCTCCCCCGGGCCGCCGCCCGCTCCCCCACCTCCTGACCTGCTGCCGGCACCGGCCCGCGCGCCCCCGGCGGCTCAGCCTTCGAGGAGCAGCGCTTCTGGGTCTTCGATCAGCTCCTTGACGCGCACCAGGAACAGCACCGCCTCGCGCCCGTCGACGAGGCGGTGGTCGTAGGTGAGGGCCAGGTACATCATCGGCCGGATCACCACCTCGCCGCCGCGGGCCACCGGCCGCTCCTGGACGCGATGCATGCCCAGGATGCCCACCTGGGGTGGGCTGAGGATGGGCGTTGACAGGAGCGAGCCAAAGACCCCGCCGTTGGTGAGCGTGAAGGTGCCGCCGCGCAGGTCCTCCAGCGTCAGCGTGTTCGAGCGCGCCTTCTCCGCGAGCGTCGCGATCTCCTGCTCGATCTGGGCGAACGTCTTCCGATCCGCGTCGCGCACCACGGGTACCACCAGCCCGCCCTCGGCGCTGACGGCGATGCCGATGTCGTAGTAGTGCTTCAGCACGATCTCGTCGCCCTGGATCTCGGCGTTCAGGAACGGGAAGGCCTTAAGGGCGCCCACGGCCGCCCGGGTGAAGAACGCCATGAACCCGAGGCTGACACCGTGGCGGGCCTGGAACGCCTCCCGCCGCCGGGTGCGCACTGCGAGCACGGCGCTCATGTCCACCTCGTTGAAGGTGGTCAGCATGGCGGCCGTCCGCTGCGCTTCGAGCAGGCGCTGGGCGATCGTCTGGCGCCGCCGCGTCAGGCGCACCCGTGCTTCGCCGCGCGGGTCGGCGGGCCGGGCCGGCGCCGGCGTGGGGGGCCGCGGGGCCGCCGACTCCACCGCGGCGGGGGTGAGCGGGGCCTGCTGCTCGAGGTGTCGCTGGACATCCGCGCGCGTCACGCGCCCGGCGGTCCCGGTGCCGCCCACGCGGGCCAGGTCGATCCCGTGCTCTTCGGCCAGGCGCCGCGCCACCGGCGAGGCGTGCGGCCGGTCCTGCCCGTCCGGCCGGAGCGCCGGCGCGCTCTCGTCCACCGCGGCCCGGCCCGTGGCGGCCGGGAGTGGACCGGCGACCTCCCCGAGCGTCGCCAGCAGCTCGCCGGGGTGGACCGTGGTGCCCTCCGGGCGCTCGATCCGCTCCAGCGTGCCGGCGCGCTCGGCCGCGACGTCCACGTTCACCTTCTCGGTCTCGAGCTGCACCAGCGCCTCGCCCGCCTCCACCCGCTCGCCAACCCGCTTCAGCCACGACCCGACCGTCGCCTCGACCACGGACTCGCCCAGCGCGGGCACCCGCACCTCAACCGGCATGGCTTCTCACTCCCTCTTGCGCCCACCCACCTGCGTCAGCCCCCGGCCGGCTCGGCAGCCGGCTGGGACGCGAGCGGCGCCTCCACGATCCGCCGCTGCGTGGCGGCGTGGGCTTCCGGCCAGCCCTCGGCCGGGCTGGCGCTTGGCGGCCGGCCCACGTACTGCAGGGTCCGCCCGGGCCCGAGGAGCTCGCGCAGGAGCGGCTCGACGTAGGTCCAGGCGCCCATGTTGCGTGGCTCTTCCTGCAGCCAGAGCACCTCGGGCGCCCCGGCGTACGCGTCGAGCACGGCGCGCACCTCGGCCGCGGGGAACGGGTAGAGCTGCTCGACTCGTACCAGCGCCAGCGACGCGGCGGGAGGGCGCGCGCGCTGACCCGCCACGTCGGCCCAGATCTTCCCGCTACACAGCACGAGGCGCCGCACCCGGGCTGGCTGCGCGGCTGCCCGCGCGTCGTCCAGCACTGGGTGGAACCTCCCGCCGGCCAACTCCGGCGCCCGGGCGGCCGCCAGAGGGTGGCGCAGCAGACTCTTGGGGGTAAAGACGACGAGTGGACGCGGCTCAGCGCGCAGTGAGGCGGCCTGGCGGCGCAGCAGGTGGTAGTACTGGGCGGCCGTCGAGCAGTTGGCTACGCGGATGTTGTCCTCCGCGGCGAGCTGGAGGAAGCGCTCCAGACGCCCGCCGGAGTGGTCCGGGCCCTGGCCCTCCCATGCGTGCGGGAGCAAGAGGACGAGACCAGAGCGGAGGCCCCACTTGGCCTCGCCGGACACGATGAATTCGTCGACGACCACCTGCGCGCCGTTGATGAAGTCGCCGTACTGCGCCTCCCAGAGCACGAGGGTGCCGGGGTGGTGGACGCTGTAGCCGTACTCGAAGCCCAGGGCCGCGTTCTCCGAGAGGGGGCTGTTCCACGCCTCGAATGGCGCGTGCTCGCCCGGCAGCTCGCGCAAGGGCGTGAACGCCGCGCCGGTGCGGGCGGCGAAGAACGTGAGGTGGCGCTGGCTGAACGTCCCGCGGACTGTGTCCTGGCCGGCCACGCGGATGGGGATACCCTGGCCGAGGATGGTGGCGAACGCCAGCGCTTCCGCGTGGCCCCAGTCAATCGGGGCATCCGGGTCCTCGAAGGCGGCCCGGCGGCGCTGGATGGGCCGCGCCAGCTTCGGGTTGAGCGCGAAGCCCTCGGGCAGGCGAGTCAGCGCCTGGTTCAGCTCGCGTAGCGCCTCGAGCGAGACCGGCTCGAGCGCGGTGGAGGCGGCCGGCTTCCCATCCGCTCGCTCGTCGGCACCCGGCGCGGGCCGCCGCGCGGCCAGCGCCTGCTCGGCGCGCACGGCTCCGGGCCCCGGCCGCTCGTCCGCCCGGGCCCGGGCGAGCACCGACTCGCGGATGCGCTGGAACTCGTCCAGGCCCGCCTGCAGCAGGGCGTCTGGCTCGCCAGCGCCCACCACGCCGCGCCGCACCAGCTCCGCGGCGAACTGCTCGCGGACCGTCGGCAGCTCGCGGATGGTGGCGTACATGCGGGGCTGGGTGAACGACGGGTCGTCCCCCTCATTGTGCCCCCAGCGGCGGTAGCCGATGAGGTCGATCAGGAAGTCCTTCTTGAAGCGGGTCCGGTACGCGACCGCCAGCCGGGTGGCCGCCAGGCAGGCAACCGGGTCGTTGGCGTTCACGTGGACGATGGGGATCTCGAAGCCCTTGGCCAGGTCGCTCGCGTACAGGGTGGAGCGACCGTGGGTGGGCTCCGTCGTGAAGCCAAGCTGGTTGTTCGTGATCACGTGCAGGGTGCCGCCCGTGCTGTAGCCCGCCAGGCGCGACAGGTTGAGCGTCTCGGCCACCACCCCCTGCCCGGGGAAGGCAGCGTCGCCGTGGATCAGCACGGCCAGCGCGGTCCCGTGGTCGTTGGCCGCCCGGGCCATCCCCTCGACGACCGGGTCCACGGCCTCCAGGTGGCTGGGGTTGGGCACCAGGATGACTGCCACTACCCCGGCGTGGTCGGCCGGGTAGGCCCGCCGCCCGCCGGCGTGGTACTTCACGTCGCCCGCCCAGCCCTCACCGGCGCTGCCGGACGGAGCGGCGGGCGCGACCGGCGCCCAGCCCTCGAACTCGGCCACGATCCGCTCGTACGGCTTGCCGAGCACGTGGGCCAGCACGTTCAGGCGGCCGCGGTGCGCCATGCCGAGCGCAATCAGGCGAATGCCCTCCCCGCCGGCGCGGTCGATCAGCTCGTCGAGCATCGGGATCAGCATGCCCAGACCCTCGATGGAGAACCGCGTCTGCCCGGGGTAGGCACGCTGGAGGAAGCGCTCGAACGCCGACAGCTCGGTCAGTCGATCAAGCAACGTCCGCTCGTCGACCGGGTCGGCCGGCGGGCGGAAGCGCTCTTCCTCGACCGCCGCGAACAGCCAGGCGCGCTCCTCGGGTACCTGCACGTGGCTGAACTCGTAGCCGGTCGTGGCGCAGTAGATCCCCCACAGCCGCTGGATCGCCTCCGCGGCACTGCGTGCCGCCCGCGCCGTGGGCCCACCCACCACGCTGGCCGGTACGAGCGCCAGGTCGTCCTCGCGGACCCCGTGGCTCGTCAGGTCTAGCTGGGGGTCGCCGGGAGGCGGCGACCCGAGGGGGTCGAGGTGGGCGCCGCGGTGCCCGTAGAGCCGAATGGCCTGGGCCACGTCCGCGGCCGCGGCCGCCACGGAGACGTCCAGGCCGGCGGTGACCTCCGGTGGCGCGCCAGGCGCCGGGCCGGCACTGAGCGAAGCGAGCGCGGCCCGGGTCGCTGCGTCCAGCGCCTGCGGGTCGCGCCGCGCCCGCTCCCGCAGCTCCTCGACGTACCCGGCGTTCGGCCCGTAGAACTGCTCCAGATCGTCCATCCTGCTCGGGCGCCCTCACCTACTAACTGTACGCCCGGAGCGCGGGCGGCGTGCGCGTCGGCACCGCCACGCCGGCCACCACGCCGTGGCACACTTCGCTCACATGCCTGGCGGCAGAACCATAGGGCACGCCGTGCGCCGCTGCGCCCGTCTCCGGGGGCGCGTGGGATGAGGCCAACGCGCTGGCGCCTCGACATGGGCGCCACCCTCACCCCTGAGGGTGTTCACTTCCGCGTGTGGGCGCCGGCGGCGCGGCGCGTAGAGGTCGAGCTGCAGGCGACCCCGGTGCGCTCCGTGCCGATGCAGCGCGCGGACGATGGCACCTGGGCCACCGTCGTCGCCGAGGCCAGCGCCGGCACGCGCTACCGGTACCGCCTGGACGGCGGCGGGTCTTTCCCCGACCCCTACTCGCGCAGCCAGCCCGAGGGGGTCCACGGCCCATCGGAGGTCGTCGACTCGGAGGCGTACGCGTGGCACGACGCGGCCTGGCGGGGCGTCCCGGCCAACAAGGGGCTCGTCATCTACCAGTGCCACGTCGGGACGGCCACGCCGGAGGGCACCTTCGACGC
This sequence comes from uncultured Chloroflexota bacterium, assembly GCA_964435115.1. Taxonomy (GTDB): domain Bacteria; phylum Chloroflexota; class UBA6077; order UBA6077; family CF-72; genus CAYSYM01. The sequence goes on from CAYSYM010000005.1 coordinate 31,127, forward strand.
CCTGGCGGGCCAGCTCGACCGGCTGGTGCAGCTTGGAGTGAACGCGGTGCAACTCCTGCCGGTGGCCGAGTTCCCCGGCCGGCGCAACTGGGGGTACGACGGCGTGGACCTGTTCGCGCCCACCCGCGCCTACGGTGGGGTGGCCGGGCTGAAGCGCCTCGTCGACGCCGCGCACCGGCGCGGGCTGGGCGTCATCCTGGACGTCGTCTACAACCACTTCGGGCCGGATGGGAACTACCTGCGCCACTTCTCGCCGGCCTACTTCACCCACCGCTACCACACGCCGTGGGGTGACGCGGTCAACTACGATGGCGAGCACAGCCCGTGGGTGCGGAAGCTGGCTGTCGACAACGCCCGCTACTGGGTCCACGAGTACCACGTCGACGGCCTGCGGCTGGATGCCACGCACGCCATCCACGACCGCTCTGAGCGCCACGTGCTGCAGGAGCTGGTGGAGGCCGTCCGCCAGTCGCTCCCCGCGGGCCGGCAAGTGGTGCTGATCGCGGAGACGGACGAGAACGACGCGCGCTACCTGCTTCCCGCCAGCCAGGGTGGCTACGGCTTCGACGTCGTCTACGCGGACGACTTCCACCACTCCCTGCGGCGCTACCTGGCCGGCGACGACGAGGGGTACTACCGGGACTACCAGGGCACGCTGGCCGAGGTGGCGCGCATCGTCGAGCAGGGGTGGCTGTACGAAGGCCAGGCTTCCACTGTCACCGGGCGGCCGCGCGGAACCCCGGTGCGTGATCGACCTGCCTGGCAGCTCCAGTTCATGCTCCAGAACCACGACCAGGTGGGCAACCGGCCGTTCGGCGACCGGCTGACGCAGAGCCTGGATCCGGCGACCTACCGCGCCGCCTCGGCGCTCCTCCTGCTCCTGCCGTACACGCCGCTGCTGTTCATGGGCCAGGAGTTCGCCGCCGCGACCCCGTTCCAGTTCTTCACCGACCACGAGCCTGACCTTGGCCGGCGAGTCACCGCCGGGCGACGGGCGGAGTTCACCGGGTGGCAGGCGTTTCGCGACCCCGCCCGAGCCGCGGCGATCCCGGACCCGCAGGCCGAAGCCACCTTCCTGCGGGCGAAGCTCGACCTGAGCGAGCGCGCCCGCCCGCCAGGCGCGCAGGTCGAGGCGCTCTACCGGGCGCTGCTGCACCTACGGCGCAGCGACCCGGTGCTCAGGCGGCAGGATCGCCAGCAGATGCGCGCCCGGGCGGTGGCCCAGGACCTCCTGCTGGTACACCAGTGGAACGGGCCAGCGCACCGCGTGCTGCTGGCGAACTTCGGCGCCACCGCCGCGGTCGAGCTGGCAGCCTTTACCCCGCCCGCGGCCCTCGCTCGTCGCGGGCAGAGAGCGCCGCGGGTCCTCCTTAGCACGGCCGAGGCACGGTTCGGTGGATCGGGCGCGCCCGTGCCCGTGGATGGGGAGGCCATCGCCGTGCCGGAGCGCACCGGCGTCCTGCTGGCCTGGGACGCGCGTGCCTGAGCGGGCCGGACGCGCCGCGCGGCCCGCCAGCCCCCCGGCCGACCGGGCGCGCTCGCTCCAGGCGCAGCGCGCGGCGGTCCAGCGGCTGCCGCTCCCGCCGGCTCCATCGGCCACCTACCGGGTGCAGTTCCACGCGGGGTTCGGGTTCGACGCGGCGCGCCGCCTGGTGGGCTACCTCCACGACCTGGGCGTGAGCCACCTGTACGCGTCGCCCTACCTGCGAGCACGCTCAGGCAGCACGCACGGCTACGACGTGGCCGACCCGAACGCGCTGAACCCGGAGCTGGGGACGGGCGAGGAGTACGCGCAGCTCGTCGCCGAGCTGCGGGCGCACGGGATGGGCCAGCTCGTCGACGTCGTGCCAAACCACATGGGGATCGGCGATCCCGGCAACGTGCGCTGGCTGGACGTGCTCGAGAACGGCCCGAGCTCGGTCTACGCGCCGTTCTTCGACATCAACTGGAGCCCGCTCAAGGCGGAGCCGCGGGACCACAACCGGCTGATCCTGCCCACCCTCGGCGACCAGTACGGCAACGTCCTGGAGGCCGGCGAGCTGGCCCTGGGCTACGCAGATGGGGCCTTCTTCATCCGCTACTACGACCGCCGCTTCCCGGTGGCGCCCGATACCTACCCGCTCATCCTGGCCGAGTGCCTGGACACGCTGCAGGACGAGCTGGGGCGCAGGCACGAGCAGGTCCAGGAGCTGGCGAGCATCCTGACCGCGATCCGCCACCTGCCGCCGCGCGGCGGGCGCGACCCGGCCGCGCTGGAGGAGCGCAATCGCGAGAAGGAGATCGTCAAGCGCCGCCTCAGGCTGCTCTACGCGGAGTCGCCACCCCTCCGCGCGGCGCTCCAGCGTGCGCTCCAGGCGCTCAACGGGACGCCGGGCGATCGCGCCAGCTTCGACCGCCTCGACGCCCTGCTCGAGCAGCAGTCGTACCGGCTGGCGTTCTGGCGCGTCGCGGCCGAGGAGATCAACTACCGGCGCTTCTTCGACATCAGCGAGCTGGCAGCGGTGCGCATGGAGGACCCGGCCGTCTTCCACGAGACCCACCGCCTCCTGCTGCGCCTGGTCAGGGAAGGGACGGTCTCGGGGCTGCGCATCGACCATCCGGACGGGCTGCGCGACCCGGCCCGCTACCTGTGGCAGCTCCAGCGGAGCTGCCTGGCGCACTTCTACGCGGGGCGACTCGACGCAGCCGGACCGGCGAGTGCGACCGGCGCCGGCGGGCCCGCGACGCCCGCGCCGACGCTGGAGGAGGAGCTCGGGGCGCTCGTCGACCGCGAGCTGCGCCGCCGCCGCCGGTCGCCCCGGGAGCAGGCGTTCTACGTCGTGGTCGAGAAGATCCTGGGCGGCGAGGAGGAGCTGCCGGCCGCGTGGCCCGTGCACGGCACGACCGGCTACGACTTCCTGAACGCGGCCGGCGGCCTGTTCGTCAACCGTGAGAACGGGCGAGCGTTTCACGCCCTGTACACCCGGTTCATCCGCCAGGATCTCCGCTACCGCGACCTGGCCAACTCGGCCAAGAAGATGGCGATGCTCATCTCGCTCGCCAGCGAGGTGAACGAGCTGGGCTATGAGCTGAAGCGCATCGCCAGCGTCGACCGGCGCCGCCGCGACTTCACCCTCAACCTGCTGAGCTTCGCCATCCGCGAGGTAATCGCGGCCCTGCCCGTGTACCGAACCTACATCGACCCTGAGACTGGCGCGGCCAGCCAGACGGACCGAGTGTACGTGGAGAGCGCCGTGGCCGAGGCGAAGCGGCGCAACCCCCGGACGGACCCGTCGATCTTCGACTTCATTCGCGGCACCCTGCTGGGGCCGGCGAATCCCGCGCCGGTGCCCCGGGCCTCGGACGCGGAGGGCACGGCTGGCGGCGCGCCCCCCGAGTCCGAGGCGCTGCGCCTGCAGTTCATCGCCCCGTTCCAGCAGACGACCGGGCCCGTCATGGCCAAGGGGGTCGAAGACACGGCGTTCTACGTCTACAACCGACTCCTTGCGCTGAACGAGGTCGGCGGCGAGCCAGACCGGTTCGGCACCTCGATCACCGCCTTCCACCGCCAGAACCAGCGCCGGGCGCGCGCCTGGCCGACGGCCCTGCTCGCCACGTCGACGCATGACACCAAGCGCAGCGAAGACGTCCGGGCCCGCATCGCTGTCCTGTCGGAGCTCCCCCGCGAGTGGCGCGCCGCGCTGACGCGCTGGAGCCGGCTTAACGGGCGGAAGAAGCACAGCGTGGACGGTCGGCAGGCGCCGGACCGTAACGAGGAGTACCTGCTCTACCAGACCCTGCTCGGCGCCTGGCCGCTCGAGCCCCTGGACGCCGGGCAGTACGCGACGTTCCGCGACCGCATCGCGGCGGCGATGCTGAAGTCCGTCAAGGAGGCGAAGGTCAACACGAGCTGGATCAACCCCAACGCGGCCTACGAGGCGGCGGTCCAGCAGTTCGTGCACGCCATCCTGGATACCGGCGCGCCCAACCCGTTCCTGGAGGACTTCCACGCCCTCCGCGAGCGGGTCGCCTTCTTCGGCCTGTTCAACGCACTCTCCCAGACGCTCCTGAAGCTCACCTCACCCGGCGTGCCGGACATCTACCAGGGCAACGAGGTGTGGGACTTCAGCCTGGTCGACCCGGACAACCGCCGGCCGGTCGACTACGCCCGCCGCATGGACCTGCTGCGGTCCCTCCGGCGGGCGAGCACCGGGGGCGTGGCCCTCCGTCCGTTCGCCCGTGGGCTGTTGGAGACGCTGGCGGACGGGCGCATCAAGCTGTGGCTGACGCACCGGGCGCTGCGCCTGCGACAGGACTGCCCGGAGCTGTTCGGACGTGGGAGCTACGTGCCCCTGCGCGCCGCGGGACCGAAGAAGCGCCACGTCTGCGCATTCGCGCGGGTGTGGGAAGGGCAGCGGGTGATCGTGGTGGCCCCGGTCCTCCTGGCCGGGCTGACGCGAGCCACGCCGGTGCCGCCGATGGGTCGGGAGGTGTGGGGCGAGACCAGCCTGCACCTGCCGGGGGCGGCCGGCGAGACCTTCCGCGATATCTTCACCGGGGCGACGATCCAGGCGCACGCGAGCGACGGGAGGCTAGGCCTGGCCGACCTGCTGGCGGATTTCCCCGTGGCCGCGCTGGTAGCAACGCCCGAGGCACGTCGCTGACGCAATCGCCGGTTGCCCCATGGGCTGTGGTCTTAGGATTGAGCTAGCGATGCCGTTGGGTGAGCTCGGACGGACGCTGCTGGTCATTGGCCTGGTGCTCGCCGGACTGGGGGGCCTGCTGCTGCTGGCCGGCAGCGTCCCCTGGCTGGGCCGGCTGCCGGGCGATATCAGTCTGGAGCGGGGGAACGTCCGCTTCTACGCACCGATTGCCACGAGCCTCCTGCTCAGCCTGATCCTCACCGTCCTGCTGAACGTCCTGGCACGCCGGTAGCCAGCGCGAGGGCGCGCGTCACCGCCGCGCCGTGACCCACGGCCCCCCAGGCGCGGCGCGCTCAGCGACTCGCCGCCGCGGCGCGGGGCCCGCTAACGGCGGCGGCCGGCGCGTAGACCCGCTCGACGTACTCCGTGACCATGCGATGGGCGCTGAAGCGCGGTGCCAGGCGGCAGATCGACTCCCGCACGTGCGCCAGCCAGGCGAGCGGGCGGCCCTCGGCGTCGCGCTCGAAGAAGAGCCGCGCGACCTCCTGCTCCAGGAGGTCGGCGAGCTGCTGGGCCTCCGCGGCGTCGCGCGCTTCGCCCCCGAGGTGCTCCGGGATGCCGGCGCCGAGCGCCCATCCGAGGCCGGGCTGGTAGGTCTCCGCCCACCAGCCGTCGAGGGAGCTGAGGTGGAGCGCGCCGTTCAGGACAGCCTTCATCCCGCTCGTCCCGCTCGCCTCCAGCGGACGGCGCGGCGTATTCAGCCACACGTCGCTGCCCTGGACCATGAGCCGGGCCAGCTCCAGCTCGTAATTCTCCAGGAACACGAGCCGGCCACGGAACCGCGCGTCGCGGGAGGCGTGTACGATCCGCTGCAGGAGCTGCTTGCCCGGGTCGTCGCGTGGATGGGCCTTGCCGGCGAACACGAGAACGACCGGGCGGGCAGGGTCGCCGCCGAGCAGCCTGGCCAGGCGTTCCGGGTTCGTGAGCAGCAGGCCGGCGCGCTTGTACGTGGCGAACCGGCGGGCGAAGCCCAGCACCAGCGCCTGCTCCGCCGCCACTCCGGGCGCGAGGCCCGCGCCGCCCTCAGCGCGCGCGAGGGCGGAGACGCGCGCCAGCAGGCGGGCCCGCTGGGCTGTGCGCGCCTGCCACAGGTCGGCGGGGGCGCACTGCGCCAGCGCCTGCCAGCGCGCCGGGTCGTGCGGCGCCTCGCGCCAGGATCGGCCCAGGACGCGCTCGAAGAGCGCGCTCATCTCCGGCCCGGCCCAGGTGGCGGTGTGCACCCCGTTGGTGATCGCGTCCATCGCCTGGGCCGGCGGCGCGTTCCGCACGCCGGTGCCCACGTCGCCCCACATCTCGCGGCTGACGTTGCCGTGGAGCTGGCTCACGCCATTGCGGCGGGCGGCGCTGCGCAAGGCCAGCACGGTCATGCTGAACGGCTCGGTGATGTTCTGTGGCTCCCGCCGGCCCAGCGCCATGAGCTGCTCCCGCGTGAGGCCCAGCGTCTCCCGGTAGTCCGCGAGGTACGCCTCGACGAGGTCGGCGGGGAACACGTCGTGGCCGGCGGCGACAGGGGTGTGGGTGGTGAAGGCGAGCCGCGACGCCACCGCGGCGGCGGCTTCGGCAAAGGTCGTCGCCGACCCTTCCGCCAGTCGCTGGCGGGCCAGCTCGAGGGCGATGAAGGCCGAGTGGCCTTCGTTCAAGTGGTAGACGGCGGGCGTGACGTCCGGCCCGAGCGCGCGGAGCAGGCGCGCGCCGCCGATCCCCAGGACGAGCTCCTGGCGGATGCGGGTGTCGTGGTCCCCGCCGTAGAGGTGGCCGGTGATCCAGCGGTCGTCCTCGCGGTTCTGGGGCAGGTCCGTGTCCAGGAGGTAGAGCGGCACGCGGCCGACCTGGGCGCGCCACGCGCGGGCCCGCACGGAGCGGCCGGGGAAGGGGACTGCCACCGCGAGCGGCTGGCCATCCGCGCTCAGGACGGCGCTCAGCGGGACCGACGCGGGCTCGAGGCGGTCGTACCCTTCCCGCTGGTAGCCGCCGGCGTCGATCGTCTGGCGGAAGTAGCCGTAGCGGTAGAGCAGGCCAACCCCGACGAGCGGCACGCCCAGGTCGCTGGCCGCCTTCAGGTGGTCGCCGGCCAGGACTCCCAGCCCGCCGGCGTAGACGGGGAGGCACTCGGCCACGGCGAACTCGGCCGAGAGGTAGGCGACCCGCGGGGCGCCCGCCAGGCGCGGCGGCCGCGTGAGCTCCTCGGCCAGGTCGTCGCGCGCCGCCAGGATCGCCGCGGCGTGTCGCGCGACGACGCCCGGGTCGGCGGCGCGCAGGACAGCCAGGGGGTTGGACGTCGCGTCCCACGTCGGCGGGTGCAGGGCGCGGAACAGCGCACGCGTGGGCCAGTGCCACGCCCAGCGGAAGTTGTGGGCGAGCTCTACGAGAGCCGCGGTGAGGTCGGACTGGCCAGGGCGTCGCCGCACGGCTCCGTTTGGCGACCTCCTTCCAGCCCCTTCGGCAGTGTTCGACATCCCGTCAGGTCCCCTTCACACGACCGGCGGCAGCGCAGTCTACCCAATCATCTGCAAGCTGCACACCAGCCGGGCCGCGGCGGCGCGCCACGTGCCGGCACGCGCTGGTGCGCGGCGCAGCGGCCCGCTAGCGCTCCACGGCGAGCGGCTCGGCGGACGCCCCGGCCTTCTCCTCGCGCGCGGCGGCGCGCTTGCGCTCGATCTCCCGCTGCCGCTCCACGAGGATCTCGAGGGTCATGCCGTCGAGGATGCGCCGCATCGTCGCCGTGGCCAGGTGCCAGGCGTCGCGGATCGGGCAGGTGAGAGGATCGGCGTCCGCGCTCTCGGCGTCGTGGAGCCCCTCCTCGGGCGGCACGAACGGGCCTTCCAGGGCCGCGACGATGTCGGCCAGGCTGACCGCGCCGGGTGGACGGGTGAGCGTGTAGCCCCCGCCGGGCCCGCGGTAGCTGCGGATCAAGGCCGCGCGCCGCAGCGCCAGCAGGAGCTGCTCAAGGTAGGGCTCCGGAATCGCCTGGCGCTGGGCGATCTCGGTCGCGTGGACGGGGCGCTCCCCGTACCAGCGCGCGATCTCAACCATGGCGTGGGCGGCGTAGTCGGCCCGCTGTGAGAGACGCATCGCGCGCTCATTGTAGGCGCCCTCCAGGCGGCGCACGCGGAGTTCCGCCCCTCCACGCGGCCGCCGGCGGCCCCGCCGGGCGCTACGCGCCTCCCCCTGGCGGGCTGATAGCTCTCACGCCTGGACTCGCTGCCGCGCCGCTCGCCGCAGGCGGTCCGCCAGGGCCCGGCCGAGGCCGCGGCGCGGATCGGCCAGGTCGCGCGCGAACAGGACGTCCAGGCCGGCCTGGTCGAGCGCGCGCAGCGCGTGGAACAGGTGGGCGGCCGACTCACGCGGATTTGCGAAGCTGCCCACGGGCTCCGCCACGACCGACCCGGGCAGGAGGTCGCGGTCCTCGTCGAGGAGCAGGATGCCCACCCGCCGGCCGGCGGCGAGCGCAGCGGCCACGCCCGCGCGCAGGCCTTCACGCGCGGCCGGCGGCTCGCCGCTGATCAGCACGAGCGGCGTGCGGGGCGCGTAGTGCACCTCGAACAGCCCCGGCGCGAGCTGAGCGTCCGCCACGGCGGATGCAGGCAGAGCTGCAAGGGGGACGCCGAGCACGGCCTCCACCGCCTCCGCCGGCACGCCGCCCGGCCGGAGGAGCCGCGGCGGGGCAGCCGAGAGGTCGACGATCGTCGACTCCACTCCGATCGCCGTCGGCCCGCCGTCGAGCACGAGGTCGATCCGCCCCCGCAGATCCTGCATGACGTGCTCCGCCCGGGTGGGGCTGGGACGGGCGAACAGGTTGGCGCTGGGTGCCGCGAGCGGGACGCCGGCGGCGACGATCAGCGCGCGCGCGACCGGGTGGGACGGGACCCGTACCCCCACCGTGTCCAGCCCCGCGGTGACGTTCGGCGGCACCTCGGCCCGCTTGGGGAGGACCAGTGTCAAGGGCCCGGGCCAGAACGTGGCGGCGAGAGCGCGGGCAGCGTCCGGGACGACTCGGGCGACGCGCTCGAGCTCGGCCGCCTGGGCGAGGTGCACGATCAGCGGGTCCGCGGCGGGCCGTCCCTTGGCGCGGAAGATGGCCGCGACGGCCGCGGCGTCGAAGGCGTTGGCGCCCAGCCCGTACACCGTCTCCGTGGGAAAGGCGACCAGTCCGCCGGCGCGCAGGACCGCGGCCGCGGCGGCGATGCCGGCCCCGTTCGCCGGCAGCAGGCGCGTCTGGAGCGCGCGGGGCGAGCGGCGGCGGGCCATGCGGCTGGGTGGTCGGTGGTGGGGGCCGGTGTCGGGTGTTGGGGGATTGGGGAGGAGGATAGCTGGCGGCCGCGGCCCGGCGTCACAGCTCAGCCGAGGCGCCCAATCCGACCCGTTTCGGGAAGCCCGGGCGGTCGCCAGGCGGACGGTGGCTGCCTAGAATCTCCGGCTCATTCCCCATGCACGGCCCGCCCGCGACGCTCGACAGTCCGGCCAGCGCCCCGCCCGACGCCGCTGACGCGCGCCAGCTCTGGCAGGCCGCCCTCGCCCGACTCCAGGGGCAGACCAGCCAGGCGCACTTCCAGACCTACCTGCGCGACACGGTCGGCGTCCACTACGACCCCGGCGCGAGCGTCCTGCGGGTCGCCGCCGGCAACCCCTTCCACGTCCCGTGGCTGGAGGGCCGCTTCAGCTCCGCCGTGCACACCGCCATTGCCGACGTGCTGGGCGCGCCGGTCCGGGTGGAGTTCGTCGCCCAGGCGCGGTCGCCGAACGGGTCGGAACGGCGGCGAGCGCCGCTGCGGCCCCTGGACGTCCTGCTGGACGCGCCGCCGGCTTCCCCAGCGGCCGCCGCCGGCCCAGCGCCGCGGGCGGACCCCGGAAGGTCGGCCGGACAGGCCGACCGTCCCGAGACGGCCCGGTCCGGCGCGCCCCGGCTCCTGGGCTCGCCGCTCAACCCGCGCTACACCTTCGCCACCTTCGTCGTCGGCAAGGCCAACCAGCTCGCGCACGCCGCCTCGCTGGCGGTGGTGGACGAACCCGGCCGGGCCTACAACCCGCTCTTCCTGTACGGCGGCGTCGGGCTGGGCAAGACCCACCTGCTTCACGCCATCGGGCAGGCGGTCGTGGCGCGTGCCCTGAGCGTCGTCTACGTCTCCTCGGAGACCTTCACCAACGAGCTGATCGAGGCCATCCGCCAGCACCGCACGGACGATTTCCGGGCCAAGTACCGCCGCGCCACGGTCCTCCTGATCGACGACGTCCAGTTCATCGCCGGCAAGGAGCGCACGGAGGAGGAGTTCTTCCACACGTTCAACGCACTCCACGAGGCCGGCGGCCAGATCGTCCTGTCCAGCGATCGGCCGCCGCGCGCGATGACGATCCTGGAGGACCGGCTCCGCTCCCGCTTCGAGTGGGGCCTGATCGCCGACGTCCAGCCGCCCGACTACGAGACGCGGATCGCCATCTTGCGCTCCAAGCTCGTGGGCCCGGCCGCGAGCGCCGTCCCGCCAGAGGTGATCGACTTCATCGCCCAGAAGGTGCAGAGCAACATCCGCGAGCTGGAGGGGAGCCTGAACCGGCTGCTCGCCCACGCCCGCCACCTCGGCCAGCCGGTGACGGTGGAGCTGGCGGCGGCGGCGCTGCGCGAGCTCGTCGCACCCGGGCCGGCGTCGGGGAGCGCGACGCCGGAGGCGGTGCTGCAGGCGGTGGCGCGCTACTTCGGCGTGCGCGTGGACGACCTGAAGGGGAAGGCCCGCCACAAGGAGATCGTCGTGCCGCGCCAGGTGGCCATGTACCTCCTGCGGGCGGATGGACGCCTCTCGACCCCGGACATCGGCCGCCTGCTCAACCGGGACCACACGACAGTCCTCCATGGCGCCAGCCTGGTGGCCGCCGACATCGCCCGGGACGGCCCCAGCCGCAGCACCGTGCGCGGCGTGCGCGAGGTGCTGGCCGCCGCCCACGCGGCCTGAGCCCGCGCGCCGGGCGCCGGCTCAGGCGAGATACCGCTCGAAGGTCAGCCACCGCAGCCCCACCCACACGGCGCCACCGCCCACCGCCAGCAGCAGCGCCACGACGCCCGCCAGCCGCAGGCTGCCGGGGAGGCCGAACATGAGGCCCATGAGCACGACGATCAGCGGGCCGATGAGGGCGCCGGTCAGGTGGTTGGCGGTGCGGAAGTCGCGCGAGAGGAGGGCCAGCAGCAGCGCCACGCCGACCGAGCAGGCGACGGCGGCGAGGAGCACGAGCAGCAGGACGCCCACGTAGGCGAGGCTCACGAGCCCGAGGGAGAGGAGCACCGCGGCGTCGACCACGAACAGCGGGAGGACGACGGCCAGCGCCACCAGGAGGGTGGTGAGCAGCTTGGCGACGATGATGTCGGCCACGCCCACGGGCAGCGCCATGAGCAGCTCGAGCGTCCGCTTCTCGCGCTCCGCGACCACCGTGTAGGTGGCGGACACGGAGGGGACGACGAGCCCGCCGAGCGTGATGAACAGGGGCAGCATGGCGCGTACGTAGAGCTCGACCGGGTCGCCGAGCTCGGCCAGGCCGGCCGGCAGCGGGAAGCGCGTGGGGAACGTGCCCGCCGTGGGGTCCGCCCGCAGGGCGAAGAGCTGGCTGAGGGGGACGACGAGCAGCAGCAGGATCGGCAGCAGGGTGGCCGAGAGCACCGCGCCCCGGCTGCGCACCACCTGCCGCAGCTCCTTGGCCAGCAGCCTCCGCACGGCCGGGGAGAGGAGGGTCACGCGTCGCTCCGTACGAGGTCCACGAACAGGCGCTCGAGCGTCGGCTGGAGGAGCTGGCACTCGTAGATGTCGAGGCCGTCGGCCAGCAGGCCGCGCAGCAGGCCCGGCATCTCGGCCGCGGCGTCCCGGACCGGGATGCGCACGCCACCCGCGTTCGCCTCGTCCAGGGCCGGGTCGAGTCCGCGGGTGCGCAGGGCGGTCGCGAGGGCCGCGTCCCCCTGCCGCGCCGCCAGGCGCGCCTGGGGGAGCCCGCGCTGGCGGAGGGACGCCAGCGGCTCGTGGAGCAGCACCCGACCGCCGCGCAGGATGATCACCTCGTCGCACAGCGCCTCAGCCTCGGCGAGGTTGTGCGTGCACAGCAGCGTCGTCCGGTTGGCCATGGCCTCGCGCAGGAAGGCGCGGACGTCGTGCGCCGCGACCGGGTCGAGGCCCACTGTGGGCTCGTCGAGGAGGAGCAGCGTCGGCTCGCCCAGCAGCGCGGCTGCCAGGACGACCCGGCGCTGGAAGCCGCCCGAGAGCTGGGCGAGCATCTTGTCGCGGTGCGGGCCGAGCTCAAAGAGTTCGACCACCCGGTCGAGACTGCCGCGCCCGTAGAGGCTGCGGGCGAGCGCCAGGTACTCCGCGGTCGTCACGTCGGTGTACATGCCCGGTCCCTGGGGCACGATGCCCGTCCGCTGGCGGGCGGCGGCGTAGCCGGGTCCGCCGACGCGGACGCCGAGCAGGCGCACCTCACCACTACTGGGCTGGATGGCGCCCTGGAGCAGCCGGATGGCGGTACTCTTGCCGGCGCCGTTCGGCCCCAGCAGGCACGCCCGCGCGCCCGGCCGGATGGACCAGGTGACGGCCTCGAGCGCGAGGGCGCCCTGGCGGTAGCGTTTGCTCACCTTCGAGAACGCCAGCGCGCACCCCGCCGCCGCTGCCGGGCCGTCTGGCGAGCGCACTCCCCCAGTATACGTGGGGCAACCGTGAGCGGCGGGCTGCGGGCTCACAGGTCGCGGCGGGCGAAGGCGTACGTCGCCGCCAGCAGGAGCGCCACGGGGTACAGCAGCGCCCAGACGAGGAAGGCGGCCGTCGGGGGCTGCGAGGAGGCGAAGGGCAGGATGCCGCTCGCGCTGCCACTCGCCGCCAGGAGGGCCGGGGTCTGCAGGTAGTAGGACGCCCCCCGCCAGAGCGCGTCGCTCGGGACGAGCAGGCTGACGACGATGCCCAGGTTCTGCATGGCCTGGTTGGCCAGCACGCTACCCACGAGCTCGACGACCCCGCCCAGCCAGGCGAGGCCGAACAGGGTGAACACCACGATGCCGTTGGCGAGCGTGGAGAGCAGCGTGCTGCCCAGCACACTGAGCGTGAGCAGGAGGAGCGCGCTGAGCGCCATCAGCAGGAGGGCGGGCACGGGATTCGGCAGCTCGAGCCCCGCGATCAGCCGGCTGACGAGCAGCAGGAGCGACCCCATCGCCGCGACGTAGACGACCAGGAGCGTCGCGTACCCCAGCCAGCGGCCAAGGAGGAAGTGGCTGCGGCGGATGGGGCGCGCCAGGACGGCGTGCAGCGTGCCCGCGTCGACCTCACCCGAGATGGCGCCCACGGCGAGGAAGAGCGCGAGGACGCTCGCCAGGAAGTTGACGGCGTACATGCCCAGGAGCGCCAGCAGCGACATGGCGACCGGGACGACGAGCCGGGTGCGCGCATTCGCGGCCGTCTCCAGCGCCTTTCCATAGGCGAACCAGAAGCCGAGGGCGAACAGCGCCACGAACAGCAGGCTGAGCACGATCCCGGCCAGGACGAGCCGGCGCGAGATCGCCTCGTGGATGGTGAAGCGGGCGACCTCCAGCACCTTCACTGGCCGCGGCTCTCCACCAGGCGCACGAAGACCTCCTCCAGCGACTGCTGCACCGGCACCAGTCCGTAGAGGCGATACCCTGCCCGCACGACGGCCTCGGCGACGGCGGGGGCCGCGTCGAAGTCGCACACACCCAGCACGACCGCCGACGCGTCGACGGCCAGGATCTCGCCGAATCGCCCGAGCAGCGCCCGCAGGCGAGCGTCGACCCGGTCGACGGTGACCCGGACCTCGGCGACGCCGCCGTGCAGGTCGCCCAGCCGCCCGCTACGGATGACGCGCCCGCGGTCCACAATGGCCACGCGGTCGCACACCAGCTCGATCTCGCTCAGCAGGTGGGAGTTGAGGAAGACCGTGACGCCGTCCGCGCGCAGCGCCCGGATCAGGTCGCGCACCTCGCGGCGGCCGAGCGGGTCGAGCGCGGACGTTGGCTCGTCGAGCAGGACGAGCCGGGGCGCGTGGAGGATCGCCTGGGCGAGCCCGAGCCGCTGGGCCATGCCTTTGGAGTAGTGGCGGATCCGTTCGCCGCCCCGCCCGGCCAGGCCGACCCGCTCGAGGACGTCGGGGATGCGCGCCTGGCGCTCGGCGGGAGTCAGGCCGGCCAGCCGGCCGTGGAAGTCCAGCAGCTCGGCCCCGGTCAGCCAGTCGTGGAACCGGAAGTGCTCCGGCAGGTACCCGATGCAGCGCCGGGCGCGCGGCTCGGCGACGGGTTCGCCGAAGAGGCGCGCGGTGCCAGCGGTGGGCCGGACGAGCCCGGCCAGGATCTTGACTGCCGTGGTCTTGCCGGCGCCGTTGGGCCCGAGGAAGCCGAAGACCTCGCCGGGCGCGACGGCAAGCGACAAGTCGTGCAACGCGACCCTTCGCCCGTACTCCTTGCGCAGCCGGCTGGTCTCGACCGCGGCGGGCGTGGCGCGGCCGGCCGGCCGGCCGGCCGCGTCAGCGGAGACCGTCAGCGACACGCGTGAGGTCGATCGACAGCCCTGGCCCGGCGCCCACGCCGTAGACCCGGTCGCCTTGCTGCCACAGCACGCCGCTGAACAGGCCCGACCGCTCCTTCAGCAGGATGCCCTGCGTCCCGGCGACCCGCGTCGGCTGCGAGCTGAGCTGGTCGGTCGGGACTGGGATGGGCAGCGTGGTCCGCCAGTCCGGAATCGCGCGAAGCTGCTGGACCGTCTCGGGCGGGAGGCCCGGCAGGTCCAGCAGGAAGGCACGTATCTCATCCAACGACACCTTGCCGTCCACGCCCGCCGCCGGCGCGCCGGCCTGGCCGACGACGAGGCCCGGGCCGGTGTCGGTGGCGGGGTACTGCAGCAGGACGGCGGCTGGCATGGAAACGACCAGCGTCGCGCCATCGAAGCTGTCTGGCAGGCTGACGTCGGGTCGACCGATCGACTGGTAGTAGGCGCGTGCCTTCGCCTTGTCGAACGTGAAGCGGAGCTCGCTGGCTGGCGTGACCGTGATCTGAGGGGTGGCCGCGATCGTGGCCGGGAGCGTCGCCGGGTCCGGCTGCTTGACCGTGAAGCCGACCAGACGCGACGCCTCTTGCACGGTCTTGACGGCCTGGGCCTGCGTCCGGCCCGGATCGCCGCCCTGGAGCGTGCCGAGGCGGCTTAGCTCCCCCAGGGCGGACTGAGCCTGGGGTCCGACGGTGACGACCGTGAGCTGCTGGCTGCGGAATTGGGCCAGGAACGCTGCCGCGGCGGCCTGGCCCTGGGGCGTCCCCACCACGAGGGTGAGGAGGAGGGCGGTGGCGAGCCCGCCGAAGGCGATCCGCCAACGGTAGAAGGTGAGTGCGAGGGTCACTGGACAGTCCTCCCGAGAATCTGCTGCCTTCCATTCTGCAGCCGGCGCCCGGATCCGCCAATGCAGCGCTGGGATACCGCCGTTCCAGCGCCGGGCGGGGCACCGCGTCGGGCCCTTCGAGCCGGCGCGGCCCGCGGCCTATACTCCGCAGCAGTGCCCGACTCCGTTGCTGTAGCCCTGGGAAGTGGTGGCCCGCACGTGCGGGTGCGCCTGTTCGCCGCCTACCGTGAGGCCGTGGGATCGGCCCACCTGGACGTCCCGCTCGCGCCGGGCACCTGCGTTGCCGACCTCCTCCAGACGCTGCGCGAGCACCACCCGAAGCTCATCGCGACGCGGGGGCTCGTCGCCGTGAACCGCGAGTACGTCGGGCCCGAGTTCGCGCTGCGGGACGGGGATGAAGTGGCGCTGATTCCTCCGGTCAGCGGCGGGGCGTAGCAGTGTTCCAGGTGGTCCCCGGGCCGATCGACGGGCTGGCTCTGGAGGACGCGGTGCGCACCGACGCCGATGGGGCCGTCGTCGTCTTCCGCGGCGTCGCCCGCCGGTACTCGCGTGGGCGGGAGGTGGTGCACCTGGAGTACGAGGCGTACCCGGAGATGGCCGAGAAGGTGATGGCCGAGATTGGCGACGAGATCGCCGGGAAGTGGCCGGCCAGCAAGGTCGCCATCGTCCACCGCACCGGCGTGCTCGCGATCGGCGAAGCCTCCGTCGTCGTCGCCGTCTCGGCCCCGCACCGGGACGCGGCCTTCGCCGCCTGCCGGTACGCGATCGACCGGCTGAAGCAGGTCGTGCCCATCTGGAAGCGGGAGGTGTGGAGCGACGGGTCGGAGTGGATCGGCTGGGAGCACCAGCCCGCGCCGGCTCCCGCCGAGTCGGCGCCGCCGCCCGCTCGCTGAACGCTGCCTGGGCCCAGTCGGACGGCACCCCTCGCCCCGTCCGGCCAGCGCTGCCTGGAGGCGCCGCCGGCCGCGCTAGCACACTGCAGGGCGCGAGGGCTGGAATCATGCGTCAAGCTCTGGCGGTGGGATGTCGTCAATCCCGTGGAGTCCCCCGGCGGCGCGGGCGAAGCGAGGAGCCGGCCGCGTGGGGGCTTCTAGAATGGGGCGGTGCGCCAGGAGTCAACGCGGCCGCCGCTCGTCTTCCAGGTGACCATCGCGGCCCCGCCAGAAGCGGTCTTCGACACCTTCTTCGCCACGCCCCAGCGCTGGCTCTGCCGGAGCGGTGGCCTCGAGCCACGGATTGACGGGCGCGTGCGGCTGTGCTGGCCAGATGGGTGCGTGGCCGGGCGACTGGTGCAGCACGAGCCCCCACGCACGGCCCGCTTCACCTGGCGGTGGGAAGGTGACGCGCTGCCGGAGACCATCGTCGTGGTCGGCCTGGGAGCCACCGCGCGCGGGGGCCGGGCGGCGACGCGGCTCGAGCTGGAGCACTACGGCTTCGGGGTGGGCGCGGATTGGGACCTGGTGTACCTGGGCGCGGCGCGTGCCTGGGCGGGCTACCTGAAGAACCTGCGGGCGGTGCTCGAGACGGGGGTGGACCTGCGCGAGGACGACGAGTAGGCGGCGGGGACGACGGACCCGCCTGCTAGGATGGAGCCGTGCCCAGCGTCGCCGCACGCCTGCGCGCTCCGCGGGTCCTCAGAGTCGATCGGGCGCCATCCGTCACCACGTCGGCGACGCGCGTCTTGCTCATCGCGTCGCTGGGGTACCTGCTGGCGAGCTGGGCCATGAACCCGGTCTCGGCCATCCTGCCGACCATCTCGTCCGAGCTGGCCATCGACCCGGCGCGCACCGGGTGGGTGATGAACGCGTACTTCCTGCTCCTCGTGGGCTGGGTGCTCGTCGCCGGGCGGCTGGGCGACGCCTTCGGCCATGGCGCCGTCTTCCGCCTCGGCTGCCTCGTCTTCGCCGCGGGGTCGGTGCTGGGCGCGCTACCGGGCGGGTTCGTCGGGCTCCTCGTCGGCCGCGCGGTGCAGGGTACGGGCTCGGCCATGCTCTTCGGCACCACACTCGCCATCGTCGCCGCCGCCTTCCAGGGCCGTCGGCTCGCCTGGGCGATTGGCATCCTCACCATGTCGTCTGGGGTGAGCGCGATCGTCGGGGTATGGGTCAGCACGGCCCTCGCGCAGCGCGTGGGCTGGCAGTGGGCGTTCGCGGTGCCGGCCGTGGTCGGCCTCCTGGTGGCCGCGTCCAGCCACGGGTTACCCTCGGTGCGGCGGACCCGTGCCAGGGACCTGGACTGGCTCGGCGCTGGGCTGCTCTTCGGGGCGCTGACCCTCCTGCTGCTCGGGCTGAACCACCTCCACGCGGGCGCGCAGACGTTCGAAGCCGGCGTGGGCTACCACCTGTCGACGCAGGGGGCGAGCCTGGTGTTCCTGGCGGGCTTCTTCTGGCGCGAGCTGCGGACGTCCACCCCGCTCATTCCACTGCGAGTGTTCGGCGACCTCCGTCTGACGACCGGCGTGCTGGCGAATGGGATCGCCCATTCCAGCATGCTGGCGACCGGCTTGCTGCTCCCCTTCCTTCTGGAGCGGGGCCGCGGCTACACGCCGAACGAGACGGCCGGGTTGCTGGTCATCATGCAGGCCAGCCTCATGGCTGGCTCGTACGGCGGAGGGTGGCTCTTCTCGCGCCGCGGCACGCCGGCCATCGGCGTTGTCTCCATCAGCGCGCTCGCAGGGGGGCTCCTGCTGCTCGGGAAGGTCGGGGCGGACCTGCCGCTGGAGGCGCTGCTCGGTGTCGTCGCCGTGCTTGGCGCCGGCCTGGGCAGCTTCACGGCCGTCAACAACACTGCGGTCATGCGGAGTGTCGCCGCCGACCAGCGCGGCTTCGCCTCCGGGCTGGTGGAAACGACCCGCCAGCTCGGCCACTCCGTGGGGGTCAGCCTCTCCAGTGGCCTGCTCGCCGCGAGCATCGCCGCGGCGGCCGTCCCGGCCGCGGGCTACCGCACGGGCTTCTCGGACGCCGCGCTCCTGATGGGTCTGGTCTCGGCCTCCGGTGTGCTCGCCGTGCTCTACCCGACGCTTCGCGCCCGGCTGCAGCCCGGCCGCGCCGTCGGGTGACGCCCTGGAGCGCGCCATCGGGTCGGGCCAGGCCGCGCCGCACGGGTGGGGCCGGGGGCTGCAGCCGGGCGCGCCGGCGGAGGCTCAGCCGGGTGCGGCGCCGGTGCGGCCCGCCAGCGCCCACACGCCTCGCGCCGTGTCAGGCCGAAGGCGAGCCGGCAGGGCCCCGGAGTTGGTTGCCGCCGGAGCCGCCGTCGTGCCGCCGGGCGGCCGCCTGCTCGACCTGTGCCAGCAGGTCGGCCAGGTCGAAGGGCTTCTGGATGACCCCGTCCGCTCGGCGGGCTTCACTCCCCATCATCAGCATCGCATAGGCGCTCACCACGATGACCGGGATGTCGCACGTCGGCTTGCTGCTCTTCAGCTCGTGGAGGACGTCGAGGCCGGACTTCTGCGGCATGGCCAGGTCGAGCAGGATGACGTCCGGGTCGTGCTCGGCTGCCTGGGCGAGACCTGTGGGGCCATCCGAGGCCTGCAGGACCGCGTAGCCTTCGCTGGCCAGGAGGTCCGCCATCAGCGAGCGAATCCACGGGTCGTCCTCCACCACCAGGACACTCTTCTGGCCCCTGTCCGCGGCGCTCATGCTGCTCACCTCTCCTCAGTCTAGGGCCACCTGCGTGCCGGGTCTCCCACCCGCCACGCTGCCGCTGCGCGCACCACGCGCCCGGCCCCCGGTGGAGCGGGTAGCCAGTGGACTTGCACACGGCGTGCCAGGAACGCGCCGCCGGTGGGGAGCGAGGCGGGGCCGACGCGGCCGGGCTGGTGAGACGGACTTGAGACCGGCGCGCCGCTTGCGGCGTGGGCGGGCGCGCGCTATAACGAAAACGAATCACCGAGGGCGACGCGCACCCCGTGGTTTCGCCCGGAAGGGGGGTGCTAGCGAGAGCGATGCATTTCGGTTTCCGGAGGCTGCACACACTTCACTGCCGACGGCAGGTAGACGCGTAGCGCCCCAGCAGTGCCGAGGAGGCTGGGGCAGCCCAGCGATGGGCATGATAGCGGGGAAACCCATCCTGTGGAGGCCGCTGGATCTCCAGCGGCCTCGTTCATGGCCGCGACCTGGGGAGGGACGAACCAGCGAGCGGCGGCCCCGTCCTCGAACTCCCCCGAAAGGCTCGGCATGCGAGGGATCTCTCAGCTCCGACGTGGTCGCCGCCTTCAAGCCCGGGCCAAGCGGCAGCGCTTGCGCCGCTCGCAGCCTCGCTTCGCGGGCGGACAGCTCCGCTCCGCCTTCAAGGCCGCGCCCCGGAAGCCGCGCCCCAGGCAGCCCTACCTGGCCAGCGCCGCCAACCTGGGCAAGCTGGTCTAGCAGCCCCGGCGGGGCGTGCGCCTCGCTCGGCCTTGCGTGGCGCGGGAGGACGCCCCGTCGGATCGCACACGCGTGCGGCAGGCGTCCAGGCCGGCGGGGAGAGAGCCCGCGAGCCGCGCCCCCGGTCTCACGGGTGTGACCTCGGGTCTTCTTGCGGCCGACGTGGCTGGCCGCGGGCTGCAGGGCGCCGGGGCCCGGGGAGCGGGGCGCTACGGCGCCGGCCGCAACCGGAGGCTCGCCATGCAGAAAGCCACGCCTATCTCGGCCGCGGGCGCCGCACCCGTGGAGCGGACCACCACGGCCCGCAGGGTCCGGGCCGTGGGGCT
Source organism: uncultured Chloroflexota bacterium (assembly GCA_964435115.1). Lineage (GTDB taxonomy): Bacteria > Chloroflexota > UBA6077 > UBA6077 > CF-72 > CAYSYM01. The sequence goes on from CAYSYM010000005.1 coordinate 50,858, forward strand.
GCCGGGTGGCGTGAACGTGACGTCGAGGTCCGCCCCAACCGGCAGCGCGATCCCCCGCAGGCGTGCCCCGCCATCGCTGAGGTCGACGACGCGTGCCGCTAGGACCCCGCCCCGGTGGCGGCTGCGGATCGTCGCCGGCAGGTTGACCTTGTAGCGCCGCGACCGGCGGATGGCGCGCGAGCCGAGCGCCACGAGGTAGACCCGTCCCTGGCCGTACGCGGCCAGGCGCCCCGCCCGCGACGTGCGCTCGCCCGCCAGCGTCAGCCTCAGGAGCGCGCCCGCCGGCGGCGCCCGGCCGCCCGGACGGTCGCCTTCCAACAGCAGGATGTTGGAAGTCGTGTAGAGCAGCCGCGCCGTCGTCGTCTCACCGCGCTCCCACTGCACGGCCACCTCCTCGGCCAGCGGCGGAACGACGGGCGTCTCGGGCGGGGGAGCGGCGGCCGGCGGGGGTGGCGAGGCCGCGGGCCGCCGGGGTGGCGCGGCCACCGGACGGGGGGCAGCAGGGAGGCGTCGGTACCGCCGCCCTTCGTAGGCCGCGGCCCAGGCTCGAATGTCCGCTTCGGTCAGCGACCACGATGCCTGCCGCAAGCGGGGCAGCAGCAGCTGCTGCCTGAACTCGTGGGAGCGCGCCAGATCCTCGTCGGCGTAGGGGCGCCCGAAGACGTCGGAGAGGATGGACTGCGCCAGGTCCTTCCCCGCGCCTCGCACCAGGTGGCGCCGCCCGTGCACCCGGACGAAGACCCGACTCCCCCCGTCACGCGTCGCTTCCCCAATGTAGGTTCGCATGGGCCGCCCGTTCCCTGTATCGGCCGGAGTGCTGGCGGTCTTGAGCCCAGCCCGCGCGGGCAGCTGCGCCCAGCCCCGCTCGGCCGCGCCGACCGAGCGGGGGTTAGCGCTGGGAGCCCGCTGCGGGCTGGACGCGGGCGGCCCGGCCGCCGGTGGCGCTCAGGAGGCGCCAGATCTTCTCGGCGGTGAGCGGCAGGCCGAGCGCGTCCACGTCGTCCTCGCTCAGCGCGTCGGCCACGGCGTTGACCAGCGCGGGTGGCAGGCCCACGGCCCCGCTCTCACCCACTCCCTTGGCCCCCAGCGGGTTGAGCGGGGAGGGGGTCTCCGTCTCGCCCAGGCGCAGCGGCGGGACGTCCAGCGCGTGCGGCACGCTGTAGTCGCCCAGCGAGCCGGTGAGCAGCGTCCCGTCCGCCTCGTAGACCACCTGCTCCTGGAAGACCTGCCCGAGCCCCTGGGCGAGGCCGCCCTGGACCTGGCCCTGGGCCAGCAGCGGGTTGACCAGCACGCCGCCGTCGTCCACTGCCACGAGGGTTTCGACCGCCACGCGTCCCGAATCGCGATCCACACTGACTGCAGCCACGTGCGTCCCGTGCGAGTACGCCTCCTGGCGATCGACGTCGAACCGCTCGGTGGCCTCGAGCCCGGGTGCCACGCCGGGCGGCAGATTGCCCGGCCGGTGGGCCGCGGCGGCCACCTCGGCGAACGACACGCCGCGCGTCGCGACGCCGGCCGGGCGGAACACCCCGCCCCCGTACGCGACGTCGGCCGGCTCGACCTCCAGGAGGTGGGCGGCGACCAGGCGCATCTTGGCCAGCACCGCGTCGGCCGCGAGCGCCAGCGCGCTCCCGCCGAGGGCGACGCTGCGGCTCCCGAAGGTTCCGACGCCCGGCGGTGCCACGCCGGTGTCGCCATGCACGATCGACACGGTCTCGATCGGCACCTCGAGCCGGTCGGCCAGGACTTGGGCGAAGGTGGTGGCGTGGCCCTGCCCGTGGGCCGACGACCCGCTGGCGCCGACCACCCTGCCATCGGGCTGCACCCGCACCCGGCCGCTCTCCCAGCCGGCGCCCCCGCTCGGCTCGACGAAGGTCGAGATCCCCAGGCCGTACAGCTCGCCTCGCTCGCGCGCCCGCGCTCGGCGCGCCACGAGGGCAGGGTAGTCGGCCAGCTCCAGCGCCCTGGCCAGGGTCTGCTCGTAGTTGCCCGAGTCGTAGATCAGACCGGTCGGCGTCTGCCACGGGAACGCGTGCGGCTGGACGAAGTTGCGCCGCCGGATCTCGACGCGGTCGATGCCCAGCTCCTGGGCGGCCCGGTCCATGGTCCGCTCGATGAGGAACGCGGCTTCCGGGCGGCCGGCGCCGCGGTAGGGGCCCGTTGGCACCGTGTTGGTGAAGGCAGCCACGATCTCGCTGCGCGCCACCGGGACCCGGTAGGCGCCGCAGATGAGCCGCGCCGTCCGGGTGGGTGGGAGCGTGGTGTTGAGCTGCAGGTAGGCGCCCAGGTTGGCGTGGATCCGCACGCGGAGAGCGAGCAGGTCGCCCGCCGCGGTGAACCCGGCGTCCACCAAGTCCACCTGGTCGCGCGCCTGCATGGTCGTCACGAACTCCTCGCTGCGCGTCGCGGTCCAGCGAACGGGCCGACCGTGCTTGAGCGACAGGTAGGCCGCCAGGACCTCCTCGCGGTAGAGGGTGCCCTTCGATCCGAACGCCCCGCCTACGTCGGGGGCGACGACGCGCACACGCTCGGGCGCCAGGCCGAACAGGGCCGCCAGCTCGTCACGCACGAAGAACGGGCGCTGCGTGCTCAGCCAGACGTCCAGCGTGCCCGTCGTCGGGTCGTAGCTCGCCAGTACGGCCCGTGGCTCGATCGCTACCGGCGCGATGCGCGCCTGGCGCAGGCGCAGGTGCACCACGTGGTGGGCCCGACGCAGGGCTGCCTCCACCTCCTCGGGCGGGTGCCCGTAGGCGCGCGTGTAGGCCACGTTCGTCCCAAGCTGCGCGTGGACGAGCGGCGCGCCGTCCTGGACCGCCCGCTCGGCGTCGGCCACACCCGGCAGGGGCTCGTACTCCACGGCGATCAGCTCGAGCGCGTCGCGCGCCTGCCCGCGCTCCTCGGCCAGCACCGCGGCCACCTCGTCGCCGACGTACCGCACCTCGCCCACTGCCAGCGGCGGGTGGTCCGGCTTGAGGACGTCGGGCACCACCTGGTTGAGGGTGAGCCGTGTCAGGTGGCGGGTGTCCTCGCCGCGCAGGGCGTCCACGACGCCGGGCGCGGCACGCGCCGCCGCGAGGTCGATGGACGTGAGGCAGGCGTGCGGGTAGGGACTGCGCAGGATGGCGAGCGCCAGCGTGCCGGGCAGACGAACATCGTCCACGAACGAGCCGGCGCCCGTGAGCAGGCTGCGGTCCTCGACCCGACGGCGCGGCCGACCGACCCAGCCGGCCGGCGAATGAACAGGTGCGTGGGTGGTCACACCGTCGAGCGCTGTGCGCCTCCTCTCGCTCCGTGGCTCGGCCCCCGGGTGCCCTCCTGCCACCGGTCCACCCGCGCGCTCAGACTTGCGAGCCGGCGACCGTCTCAGGCGCCGTGGGCCGCCAGCGCAGCCGGGCCGCCTCGGCCTTGTCGAGCCGCCAGTCGGCCAGCCGCACGATGGCCGGCGTTGTGGTCCTCATGGCCATCGTGCTGCTGCTATTCAAGGTCTGGGTGGCGAGGATGGTGCGGTAGCCGATGCCCGCGGTGGACATTACCATCTCGCCCACCTCGGCGGCCACCAGCCGCGTGCAGGTCGGGCCCGGATTGACAGGCCCACCAGGGGTGGGTTGGAATCGGGGCCACCCTACGGCCAAGGACCTCGCCATGCCCGCTTCACGGCCCCCTATGACCATCGACGTCCACGCGCACGTCGTCGCGCCAGCGCTGGTTCAGGCACTGCGCCGCGACGGCGCCCGCTACGGCGTGGAGCTGGTTGGCGGCCAGCCACCGGTGGCCCTGCTCGCCGGCGGCTCGCGGACCCGGCCCATCCAGCCGGAGCTGAGCGCCGTCCAGACGCGCCTGGCGGCCATGGATCGGCAGGGCGTGGACGTCCAGGTGCTCTCCTCGTGGATCGACTTCTCCGGCTATCGAATGCCCGTCGCCGAGGGAGCGGCCTTCAGCCGCCTCCAGAACGAGACGATCGCCGAGCTGGTCCGGGAGGCGCCAGACCGGTACGTCGGCTCCGCCACGGTCCCGCTCCAGGAGCCGGCGACGGCCGTCCAGGTGCTGACCGACGCGGCGGAGCGACACGGCTTCCGGGCGGTGCAGATCTGCACCCAGGTAGGGGACCGCTGCCTGGACGAGCCAGCGTTCGAGCCCTTCTGGCAGGCGGCCGAGTCGCTCGGCGTCCTCGTGCTCGTCCACCCGTACGACGACTCACCGCCGCCGGCGCTCAAGCCGTACTTCCTGTGGAACATCGTCGGGAACCCCATGCTGACCACGGTGGCGTTGGTGCGGCTGATCTACGGCGGCGTGCTCCAGCGCCACCCCCGGCTGAAGGTGAGCTTCGCCCACGGCGGCGGGATGCTGCCGTACCAGATCGGGCGGGTGCGGCGTGGCTTCCTGCAGCGGCCCGAGACGCAGGCTGGCGGCCTGACCCTGGACCCGCTGGAGGTGCTGCGCCGCTGCTACTTCGACACCGTCCTGAACGACCCCCGGACCATCGCTCACCTCGCCAGCCTCGTGGGAGCCGACCGGCTGCTGCTGGGCGGTGACCACCCGTTCGAGATGGGCGACCCGGACCCGGTCACCACGGTCACACAGGCCCTCCCGGCGGCCGACCAGGCCGGCGTCCTGGGCGCCAATGCGGCCCAGGCGCTCGGCCTCGCCGGCCCGTGACGCTGCGGCCGGCGGCTCCGTCCGGCGCGGCGCACCGGGGGCCCCTGGGTCCCTACGCCAGGACCGGCTGCCCCACCGGCACGGTCCGGCCGGTTGCCGCGGCCTCGAGAGCGGCGAGCACGACGGCCAGCGCCGAGATGGCCTCCGGTCCGCTCACCTCCGGGTCGCGGCCGGCCCGCGCCGCCGCCGCCCAGTCCTCCAGCTCGGCGCGGTACATGTCCACCGGCTCGAACGCCAGGGGCGTGCGCTCGGAGGAGTCCCGCGCCTGAAAGAAGAGCCGGCTGTGGGCGTCCAGGTCGGCTGAGCTCCAGTAGGCGAAGTCGGCGTCGTAGTAGACCGTGCCGCGCGAGCCGTAGACGTTGATGCTGTACACGCCGGCCGTGGACCAGCTCGTCCCGATGTACGCGGCCGGCCCGCGCTCGAACCCACACAGCAGCAGCGCCAGGTCGTCCACTTCCGCGCGGGTGTACAGCCTTCGCACCTGAGCCGAGACGCGCTCGATCGGGCCGAACAGCGACTGCAGGGTGTCGACGTGGTGGACGGCGAGCTGGATGAGCGGGCCGCCCGGACTCTTGTCGCGGAACCACCGCCAGCGGTCCGGCGTCAGCTCCAACCCGCGATCGTTCGAGAAGTTGGCCTCGACCAGCGAGACGTCGCCGATGGTCCCGTCCGCCAGCATCCGCCGGATCGCGCGGATCGGGCCGAGCTGCCGCGCACTGTGGCCGACAGCGAGGCGGACCCCGTTGGAGCGGCACGCTTCGACGATCCGCAGCGCGTCCTCCATGGCGTTGGCGATCGGCTTCTCCACGTACACGTGCTTGCCGGCCTCGGCCGCGGCGACGATCACCTCGGCGTGGGCGTCGTTGGGGGTGGTCACCATGATCCCTTCGACCTCCTCGTCACCGAGCAGCGCCTCGAGGCTCGCCTCTGGCCGGCACGCGTAGCGCCGGGCAAAGGCTGCGCGCCGCTCCGAGTCCCGGCTGAAGCATGAGACGAGCGCCAGTTCCGGAGAGCGGTGCGCTCCATCGGCGATCACCTGCGCCCACCTCCCCAGGCCGACAGACGCGACGCGGAAGGGCGGCTCAAGCCGCTCCATACAGGACCTCCTCTGGGATGTCGATCTCCGGGTGCTCCACCATCGACGCTGGCATGTCGGCGGTCGGAAAGAAGCAGGCGAGGCGCAGGGGCGTGTCGCCGCGGGTGAGCAGCAGGTGGGGCGTGGCTGGCGGGACCAGCACCGCGTCGCCAGGCCGCACCTCGGCCGTCTCGCCGTCGATCCAGGCCAGCCCATGGCCGCTCAGGACGTAGATGCACTCCTCCACGTCACGGTGTTCGTGGGGCGACCGCCGCGCTGGCGGGCCGAGGCGCGGGATCTCGACGATCCGCAGGGTCACACGTTCGGCAGCGCCCACGGCGCCCGAGAACAGCTCCACCATCTGCCGACCTGGCAGCGCCTGGACGGGCGCGTCGGCCACGTTGCGGACGCGGATCGCCACCTACGGCTCCTGGCCGTGCACGCGCGTGGCCGCCCGGTCTGTGGCCGTGAAGCACTCGCGCACGTAGGCCGCCGCGCGCTCGGCCGTCTGCTCCACCATCGCCGTCGCCCGCTCGGCGGTGGCCCCGCGCAGCGTGCCGTACCAGCCAGTGGGCGTAATCTCGCGGATGTCCAGGACGATCGGGTACGCGGCGCGACGGCGGCGCAGGGCGTCGAGCTCGGCGGCCGGCGCCGGCGGGCCCGAGTTGTCCGCGCGCTCGAGGTGGACCAGCTCGGGCCGGTCGGCCAGCACCGCCAGGGCCTCGATCTCCCCGCCGTGCGTCAGCCCGACCTCCTGGCCGCACAGGTCGTGCGCGACCCACATCGCCTGGACGACGACGAAGCGGACGCGCGGCGCGTGGCGGCCCTGCACGGCCGCGGCGGCCTGGTTGATCGCTGCCGCGTTCCCCTCGTGCCAGTTCACCAGCACGAACCGTCGCGCCCCGTGCTGGACCAGGCTCTCACACACGTCCTCTACGACCGCCACCAGCGTCGAGGGCCGGAGTGAGAGCGTGCCGGCGAATGGCAGGTGGATGGGCGTGACGCCCAGCGGGCCGACGGGCGCCACCAGGGCATCGAGGTGCTCGGCCAGGCGCCGGGCAACCGACTCGGCTGCGTAGCTGTCCGTGCCGCAGGGCAGGTGCGGGCCGTGCTGCTCCACGCTGCCCAGCGGCAGCACCACCGTGCCCGAGCGCTGCAACAGGCGCGCGGCGTCCGGCTGCGTCAACTCCTGCAGGACGCGGGTCGCCAGCGTCGGTTCCTCCAGCCTACGGAGTGGCGCCTCTGGCGCCGGCCGGGCGCCGCAGCACCCGCAGGCGCCGCAGACCGGTCCCGCTGCGAGTGGATTGCTCGAGCTGCTCGGCCAGCGCCGCCCGCACGCGACCCACGTGGGCGCGTGCGGCCGCCTCGGCTGCCTCAGGATCGCGGGCGCGGAGCGCGGCGAGGATCACCTCGTGCTCCTGGAGCGCCAGGCGGGCGCGCTCCTGGTGCAGGAACGTGCCCGGCAGCAGGAGCTGGGCGGACATGCGGCCGACCGGCATGGCCCGCTCGAGCGCCGGGCTATGGGCGGCGCGCAGGATGCGTACGTGGAACTCGGTGTTGTCGAGCAGCCAGCCGCCCGGGTTCCAGCGCTCGACGTGCTCCCAGCCGCGTCGGCAGACTGCCTGGATCCTGGCCAGCTCGCCCGGGGCCAGGCGCATGGCCGCCAGGCGTGCCGCCAGCCCGTCCAGCACCTCGCGCACGTCGTAGTCGTCCAGCAGCGCCTCCGCGGAGAGCTCGGTGACGGCCCAGCCGCGTCCGCCGAGCGCCGTCACCAGCCCTTGCTGCTCGAGCCAACGCAGGGCCTCGCGCAGTGGCGTGCGGCTGATGCCCAGCTCCTCAGCCAGCCGCTCCTGGACCAGACGTGTACCCGGGCGCAAGCGGCCGCTGACGATGGCCTCGCGGAGGACGTCGGCCGCCTCGTCGACGAGCGGCCCGGCCGGGTCGGCGGGACGGGCTGGATGCATGTTTGGATCCAGAGTACTCGCGCGGTGGGCGGGGCGCAAGCAGCCGGCCGCGTGCCCGGGTGGCGGATCAATAGCCGGCGGTGCCCGCCGGGATGGCCGCCGGATCCCGCGTGGCCAGCGCCGCGCGCTGGCCGAACATCGGGGATTGCCAGGCGTCGACCTGCACGTCCAGCAGCGCCGGTCCTGGCCCACCCAGCGCTTCCGCCAGTGCCTCGGCCAGGTCCGCCGGGTCCTCCACGCGCCGCGCCCGGAGACCGTAGCCCCGGGCGACCGCGGCGAAGTCCACGTCCTGGAAATCCTCCCCTTCGTACCCGCGTTGGAAGGTGATCCGCCGGTACCAGCGGATGTAGCCGAGCGAGCTGTTGTTCAGGACGATCGTGACGATCTTCAGGCCGTGCTGAACCACGCTCGCCAGCTCGCCGATGGCGTACGACAGGCCGCCATCGCCCGCCAGGTTGACCACCGTCGCCTGGGGCCGTGCCACGGCGGCGCCGATGGCGGCCGGCAGCCCGAAGCCGAGCCCGGCCGAGCCGCGCGGGGTGACGACCTGGCGGCCAGCCGCGGGCTGCTCGTAGTACAGCCCGCCCCAGCCGCTGGCGTAGCTCGCGTCGCACACCAGCACGTCCTGCCGCCCCAGCAACCGCTCGAGCTCCGCGACCACCCGCTGGGGTAGGATCGGCCGGGCGCTGGACGAGCGCTCGCGCTCGCGCGCCTCTCGCCAGGCGGCCGTCAGTTGGTCCAGGCGCGCGGACCAGGCGGCGTGGGATGGCTCACCTGGCACGGGATCCCCGAGCGCCTTGAGGATCGCCTCGAGCGCCAGCGCCGCGTCGCCCAGGACCGGCACCGTCTGTGGGAAGACCTTGCCCAGCTCCACGGGATCCACGTCCACGTGGACCACCTGCTGATTGGCACGCGGTAGCGTCCACCCCAGGGTGGGGTTCTGGCCGGACTTGGTGCCCACCAGCAGCACGACGTCAGCCTCGGCGAAGGCTGTCGCGGCAGCGGGCGTGCCGATGCGCCCCACCACGCCGACGCTCAGCGGGTGCCCCTCGGCGATGGCGCCCTTACCCGACAGGCTGGTGGCGACCGCGGCGCCCACCCGTTCGGCCAGGCGACGCACCTGCTCGCCGGCCCCCGAGATCAGCACGCCACCTCCGGCGAGGAGGAACGGGCGCGCGGCTCCACGCAGCACGGCGGCTGCGCTGGCAATCGCCTCCGGCGCAGGCGCCTGGCGGAGCGCTGGGTACTGGCCGAACTCGGCCCGGGCGGCGACCGGCCCGGCCTCCCAGGCCTGGTCGAACACGTCGTGCGGGATGAACAGCGCGACCGGGCCGGGGCGGCCGGTGCTAGCCTCGCGGAAGGCGCTGCGCACAAGGTCCGGCAGGGCCTGCTGGCTGGGCACCTCCGCCTGCCACTTTGTGACGGGCCGCAGCAGCGCGCACTGCTCCAGGCCCTGCTGGGCAGCGCCGCGGTAGCGCAGACCTCTGGCGCTGACCGCGCTCGGCAGATCACTCACCACCGCCAGGACTGGGATCGACGCGTTGTACGCCTCACTCAGGCCCGGCGGCAGCAGCGCGGCACCGGGGCCAACCGTGGCGTCGCACACGCCGACCCGGCCGGTGAGGCGGGCGTACGCGTCGGCGGCCCAGGCGCCACTCCGCTCGTCGCGCAGCAGCACGTGCCGCAGGCGCGACGCGCGGTCCAGGAGCGCGTCGTACAGCGCCGCCGTCTGTCCGCCGGGCACGCCGAAGATGTGCTGGACGCCGTGCGCCAGCAGCAGCTCGGCAAGGAGCGCGCCAGTGTGCATTCAGCCGTCCCTCTGGCTCGGGTCCCTCACCTCACCCGAGCCGCATCCCCCCGCGGCGCGGCAACATGCGTTGACATCCCCGGAGCACGGCACCTATCGTACTCGCAGTCCGCCCAGAGCGGTGCGCCTGCACCCGGGCCGGTCTTTGGGGGGCCGCACAACATGCCCGATCCCTCGCGCCCGCGCTCCTACAGCCTGGCCGAGCTGTCCCAGCCAGAGGCTGAGCGCCTCTTCCGGGAGACGCGCCTGGCCATCCTGCCTGTCGGCAGCGTCGAGCAGCACGGGCCGCACCTGCCACTGGGCACGGATGCTTTCGCTGCGCTGGCGGTGGCGCAGCGCGTCGCCAGCCGCCTGAACGCGCCGATCCTGCCCGGGCCGATGGTGGGCATCGCGCCGTACCACCTGCCCTGGATCGGGACGCTGACGCTCCGGCCCGCCACGCTGGTCAACGTGCTGGTGGACCTGTGTGCCTCGCTGGCCGCCGCGGGGGTCGAGCGTGTGCTGGTGATCAACTGGCACGAGGGCAACACGCCGACGGTGCGCCAGGCCAGCCAGGAGATCCAGGCGCAGTACGGCCTGCGGGTGGTGGTGGCCGAGGCGCACATCATCACGAACCAGCTGTTCCCGGACGAGATGGAGTTCACCCACTGCGGCTCGATGGAGACGGCGGCCGTGCTGGCGTACGATCCGGCGCTGGTGAACCAGGCGCGCGCTCAGGAAGGCGCAACCGAATTGGAGCGCGGCCTCCGCGGGCACGCCCTGTTCCGCCGCCGCGACGTGTTCCCGATCATGCGCGACTTTCGCGAGGTCGCCCCCACCGGGTGGTACGGCCACCCGGAGCAGGCGACCCTTGGGCGCGCCCGCGAGATTTTCGACCGGGTGGCAGACTACGTTGTCACGCAACTGGCCGAGGTGTCCGAGGAGCTGCGGGCGCTGCAGCCAGACGCCGGCACCGGCCGCGTGTCGCCAGCGACCGCGACGGGCGCCGGCGTGGGAGGGTAGGTCGCGGTGCTCGGCGTGGAGTCGGCATCGGGCGTCACGGTGGCCGGGCAGCGGAGCGCACCGGGCATCCCGGCCACGATGCGCGCGGCCGTGCTGCACGCCCCGGAGGACCTGCGGGTCGAGGAGGTTCCGGTGCCGCTGCCCGGGCCTGGCGAGGTGCTGTGCCGGGTGCGTGCGTGTGGGCTGTGCGGAACCGATCAGAAGATCATCGAGGGGCGCTACCCCGGCGTCTGGCCGCCTGCCTTCCCCTTCATCATTGGCCACGAGTGGGGCGGCGAAGTCGTGGCGCTCGGCTCTGGGGTCGAGACCTTGAAAGTGGGCGACCGAGTGGCCGCCGAGAACCACGCCGGCTGCGGCCAGTGCCGGATGTGTCGCACGGGGATGTACAACCTGTGCGAGCGAGCCGGGCGGCGCGACCCGAGCTACAAGCTGTTCGGCCACACCGCGCCCGGGGCGCTGGCGGAGTACGCGGTGCGCCCGTCCCTGCTGCTCACCCCCCTGCCGGAGATGGTGAGCGACTTGGAAGGCGCGCTGGTGAACCCGGCGGCCCTGGCGCTGCACGGCCTGCGGCGGACTGGCTTCCACCCGGGCTGCAGCGTGGCCGTCTTCGGGCCAGGGGTGATCGGCCTGCTGACGGTCATGCTGGCGAAGGCCTCCGGCGCCGCGCAGGTCATCACCATCGGCCGCGGCGACCGGCTGCGGCTGGCGCAGGAGCTTGGCAGCACTCACGGGGTGGAGTACGACGCGGGCGATCCCGTGCGGGCGGTGAGGGAGCTGACCGGTGGCCGGGGCGTGGATTACGTCTACGAGTGCTCGGGCAGCCCGGACGCCGTCTCTCAGGCGATCGACGTCGCGCGACGGGGTGGCAAGGTGGCGCTGCTGGGCCTCACCGGCAATAGGAGCGTCGAGCTGAAGATCGACAAACTGACACTGGACCAGGTCGACGTGCTCGGGGTGCGCAGCAGCCCCAACATGTACCCGGATGTGATCGCGCTGATCGCCTCGGGAGCGGTGCGACCCGAGCGCCTGGCTAGCCACCGCTACCCGCTGGAGCAGGTAGCCGAGGGCGTGGAGGCGCTCCGATCGCGCTCGTCCAGGGCTGTCCGCGTCATCGTGCAGCCCTGAGTCGCTGCGCCTCCACGCGACGCACGAGGATCTCCGTGACCTGCGAGGTGGACGCGGTCCCGCCCAGGTCCGGCGTGAGCGGCTGGTCGCCATCGAGGTAGTCCGCCACGGCCGCGCGGAGGGCGCCGCCTTCCGCGGCGTACCCGAGGTGCTCCAGCATGAGCGCGCTCGACAGGACGAGCGCGAGTGGGTTCGCCAGGTTGCGCCCGGCGATGTCCGGCGCCGCGCCATGGCCCGCCTCGAACAACGCCGCGTTGGGACCTACATTCGCCCCGGCGATCAGGCCCAGGCTGCCGACCAGTCCGGCCGCCAGGTCCGCGAAGATGTCGCCGTACTGGTTGGAGCACAGGACCACGTCGAACCGCTCGGGTGCGCGCACCAGGAGGTAGAACGCCGTGTCGACCAGCACGTCGTCAAGCTGGATGTCCGGGTACTCCGCGGCCACCTCCCGCGCCGTCTGCAGAAACAGCCCGTCGGTCAGGTTGAGGACCGTGGCCTTGTGCAGCACTGTCACCCGCCGGCGGCCGGTCCGACGGGCGTGCTCAAGGGCGAAGCGAGCGATGCGCTCGGACGCCGCCCGCGTCACCAGCTTGATGGCCTCCGTGTGGCCGGGCGCAACTTGCTGCTCCAGCCCCGCGTAGACATCCTCCGTGACCTCGCGCACGATCACCAGGTCCATCCCCGCGTAGGCGCCACTGACCCGGCGATAGCCACGCACCGGCCGTAGCTGCCCGAAGCAGCCCAGCTCGCGCCGCAGCGCCGCGTTGATGCTGGGGTAGGTGCGCATCCGCCCGTCCGTGCCCCGGAGCGACAGCTCCCCCTGGAGCGTCTCGACCTGCAGGGGACCCTTGAGGCAGGCCCCCTGGCGTGAGACGGCGGCGACGAACCCGGGCGGCACGGGCTGGCCGAAGCGCTCTACCGCCGCCGTCCCCACGGGCCACTCCACCCACTGGACCGGCAAGCCCGTCGCCGCCACGACCGCACACGCGGCCTCGCTCACCTCGGGGCCGATTCCGTGGCCCCGGATGAGGCTGAGCTCCAGGCGCGAGCTACTCACGTGCGCAGCCGGGTGGGGGCCGGCGCACCCCGCCTGGGCAGCGACGCACGGCCTGCCTCGGCGTCGCCACTTCCCACCCCGGCATTCGGCCCCAGCCCGCCGCTTGCAGGTCGACCATGGCGGTAGTACTGTATCCGAACATGCATCCAGCCCATCCCGCTGAGCCGGCCGGGCCGCTCGTCGACGAGGCGGCCGACGTCCTCCGCGCGGCCATCGTCAGCGGCCGCTCGCGGTCCGGCACACGTCTGGTCCAGGAGCCGCTGGCCGATCCCTGAGCGGCTGCCGAAGGGGGTGAGGGTGGCACTTCGCGGGCTCCGGGGGATTGTGGGCACCCCAGTGACGCCTTTCACGGCGGAGAACCGCCTTGACCATGCAGGGGTGGAGCGATTGGTCACCTTCCTGATCGGGAGCGGCGTCCACGCGCTGGCGCTGCCGATGCACACTGGTGAGTCGCTCAACCTGTCGCTGGAGGAGCGCAAGGAGCTGGCCGAGGTCGCTCTAGCGGCGACGGCGGGACGGGTGCCGGTGCTCATCCACGTCAGTTGTCCCGGGACAGACCAGGTCATCGAGCTGGCGTGCCACGCCGAGCGGGCTGGCGCGGCCGGGGTCGTGGTCGTGACGCCCTACCACTGGCAGCCCTCCGAGGAAGAGTTATTCGAGCACTTCCTGCGCGTGGGGTCGGCCATCGAGGTCGGCCTGGTGGCCTATAACTTCCCGAAGAAGCTGGGCGTCAGCGTGACCCACCGGCTCCTGGCGCGGTTGATTGACCGACTCGACAACTTCATCGGGCTCAAGGACGCGAGCTACGACACGCAGTACTTCACCGAAGCGTGCCGGCTGGCCTCGGCCCTCCGGCCCGGCTTCGCGGTCTTCTCGGGGATTGAGTTCATGCTGCCTGCTATGGCGGTGGGCGGCGCGGGGTCGTTCTCCCCTTGCGGGCTGATCGCCCCAGGGCTCATCCGCGACCTGTACGCGGCGTGCGTCGGCGGCGACTACGCAACCGCGCGCATGCTGCAGTACCGCTTCTCACGGTTATGGCAGGCGCTGAAGGTGGCGTACCCGAGCAGTATCAAAGCCGGCATGGAGATCATGGGACGGCCCGCGGGCCCGCCGCGTGGGCCACTCCTTCCAGTGAGCGAGGCGGCCAGGCGGGAGCTCTGGGACCAGCTCGAAGCGCTGGGCATCCTCGAAGGAGAGCCGCACGGCTGGATGCTGCCACCAACATCAGGGGAGGTCGTGACTCATGAACCCGTCGCCTAGCCTTGGACGCCGCCGCTTCCTGCTGCTGGCCGGGATCGGTGCAGCCAGTGGACTGCTGGCGGCGTGCCAGGGGGCCGCTCAAACGCCAGCGCCGACGACGGCCCCGGCGCCGAAGCCGACGTCCGCTCCAGCGCCGACCGCCCAGCCAACGGCGGCCCAGCCCGCGGCAGCGGCCACCACGACCCCCGCCGTGAGCAAGCCGACGACGCTCGCGCTGCCAAAGCCCGAGCTGACTTCATGGCCCTACGGTGTCTACTCGCCGGCCTACGTGAACGCCGTGCTGCACACAGTTGCGCTGGAGAACGGCTATCTGACCGACGCTGGCTTCGACAAGATCGAGGTCATCGTTGGCGAGCAGTACCTGGCCGGCACGGTTGGCGGCGGGCTGCTGCTGGCCTTCGGCGAGACGGACCCGATCTTTGCCGCGAGCGCCAAGGGTGAGCCACTCACCTACCTCGGCCCGTACCGCGACAAGGAGGAGCGCAACCTGGGCGTCCGCAAGGGCATCGAGACTCCGGCGGACCTGAAGGGTGCCAAGCTCAGCGGCGGCGCGGTCAACAGCCGCAACACGTTCAACATGAAGGCGCTGGTCAAGAAGGCTGGCCTGGATCCCGAGAAGGACGTCGAATGGATCTCACTCACTGGGTCGGACGCCACGCTGCAGGCGATCGTGGCGGGCCAGCTCGATGGGGGCTCGCTCTTCCCACGCCACAAGAAGCCGCTTGAAGACGCCGGCGGGAAGTTCCTGCTCAGCGAGCGCTCCGCCGTCCCACAGGATGGGTTCTTCGTCCGGACCGACACCGTCAACAAGTACCCCAACCTGATCGTGAGCTACCTCGCCGCCATCACCCGGGCGCGGCAGTTCGCCCTCGAAGACCCGGCGACGGTGCTGAAGAACAAGGACGCGGTCCTGGCGATGATGGAGAAGAACGGCTTCAAGATCCCCGATAACTACAAGCTGGCGTACGAGGCGGACATGGCCCTGCTAAGCGCGGACGGTGGCTTCACCCCGGAGTCCATGGACCAGCTCGTCCAGGAGAGCAAAGACCAGGGCAACATCCCGAAGGACCTCGACTGGCGCAAGGTCGTGAACGTCTCGCTGCTCAACAAGGCGCAGGTGGCGGTGGGGCTCCCGGCCAACCCGAAGCTGTAGTCTGCCCGCCGGACAGACCGAGCGGCCGCAAACGACCGAGGGACTGCGGCGGCGGAGGCACGGGTTTCGGGCCTCCGCTCGCCGTGCACGCAGCAGGGGAGGACAGTGTGCGGGGACAGCCCCGGCCGCGGAGGCCCCCGGCGAGGCAGGCCAGCGGCTCGCCGTACGGGTGAGCGAAGCGGAATGAGCGGCCTGCGTGAGTACCAGGTGCGCTAGACCCGGACCTCCTCGCGCCACGGAGCGATGCGGCGCTCCAATGTGCCCATCACGTACACCGCTCCGACCGAGAAGGCGACGAGGGCCGCCAGCATTGCGAACATCGTCGCGGGGTCCATCTGCTGCCCAGCGCGTTCAATGACGTAGCCCACGCCCTTGCTGCTGCCGAAGAACTCGCTCACCAGGAGCCCGATCAGTGCGCGGCCGATGCCCTGGCGAATGCCCGTCATGATGAACGGTACCGTGAACGGTAGCACGACCCGGGTGTAGAGCTGGCGCTTCGAGGCGCCAAACACCCGTGCGGCTTTCAAGAGCGACTGGTCCACGGTCTTCACGCCGTCCATGGAGCTGACGAGGATCGGCATGATCCCGCTCAGAAAGATGATGACGATCTTGGCCTGCTGGCTGAAGCCGAGCCACAAGATGAACAGGGGCACCAGGGCGATGCGGGGGGTGGCATACAGGGCCCAGACGTACGGGCCCAGCAGCGTGCTCACCCACCTCGACGCACCCATCAGCAGGCCCAGAGGGATCCCGACCGCGATCGACAACGCGAAGCCAACCGCGAAGTTGACCAGGCTGTACTCGACGTTGCTCCAGAGCTGGCCGCTCTGGGCCAGGTCCACAGTGGCCAGCACCATGTCCGTCGGCAGCGGAAGGAACAGCCGCGGGACGAAGCCGCTGGCGACCGCGAACTGCCACAAGGCCAGGAACGTCCCCACGTTCACGATCGTGACCAGCGTCGAGCCGAAGCGCCGCCAGGCCGCCACGGCAAACGGCTGCGGCGGGGCCACTCGTTCGCGCGCGACGCCGGGTAGCTCCCCGGCCGAAACCCCTCCTGCACTCCCGACTGTCGCCATCGGTTCCCGACCGCCCCCTCAGTTGACCTGGCCCATTATCTCGGAGCGCGCCTCGCAGTGCACGCGAAGAGCCCGGCCGCACCCAACCATGAGTTAGTCGCCAGAGGCCGCGTTTGCCTGCACTTCGCGCTGCAGGAGTCCCCAGGCGCGCTCCCGGAGCGGCACAAACTCCGGGTGGGCCTTCACGTCATACTCCCACCGCGGTCGTGGCAGCGGCACGGGGATGATCTCCCGGATCTGCCCGGGCCGCGCCGAGATCACCACGATCCGGTCGCCGAGCGCAATCGCCTCGTCGATGCTGTGGGTGATGAAGATGACCGTCTGCCCCGTCTGCGCGATGATGCGCTCGAGCTCACTCTGCATGACCTCGCGGGTCATGGCGTCCACCGCCGCGAACGGCTCGTCCATGAGCAGGATCTGCGGCTCGGTGACGAGGGCCCGGGCGAGACCCACCCGCTGCCGCATGCCACCGGACAGTTCGTGTGGGTAGCTCTTCTCGAAGCCTTGCAGCCCCACCAGGTCGATGAAACGCTGCACCTTCTCCCGCGCGCCCGGCTCCTTCATGCGGCCCTGGAGCTCGAGGCCGAAGGCGACGTTCCGCCACACGGTCAGCCACGGCATGAGCGCGTACTCCTGGAAGACCATGGCGCGCTCCCGGCCGGGGCCGGTGACCGGCCGCTCCGCGACGGAGATGGTGCCGGCGGCCGGCGGCAGCAGGCCGGCCACGACGTTGATCAAGGTGGTCTTGCCGCAGCCGGACGGACCGAGGATGGTGAGGAACTCACCCCGCTCCACGCTCAGCGTGACGTCCCTCAGCGCCACCAGGCGCGTCTTCTGGCGCCGCAGGTCGTATTCGATGGTGAGGTTCGTCGCTTCGACGACCGCCGTCATGCAGTCCCCCGAGCAGCCGAGCACGGGGGATGCCCCCCCATACGTCTGAGCTAGAGTAGACGATGGTGCTTCAGGATACAAGGCTGAATACAACCGGCCCGGAGGCTGCCACCGCGCTGGCGATGGACAGCGCCGCGGCCACCCGGGAGCGCACGGCGGTGCTGTGGCTGACCAGCGTCTCGCACGCGGTCGATCATTTCCAGCAGCAGTTCCTCTCGGCGCTGTACCCGGTCATCATGGCCGAGCTGGGCTTCGGCTACGCGCAGCTCGGCATCCTGACGGCCGCCCGGTCGCTACTCGCCAGCGGCATGCAGGTCGCCTTTGGCTTCTTCGCCGCGTTCGTCCGCCGCTCCAGGCTGCTCGGCACCGGTACGCTGGTCGCGGCCTTCGGAACGTTCCTGACGGGCCTGGCAGGCTCGTACGCGGGCCTGCTCGGCGCCCGCGGCGTCTTCTCGCTCGGTTCGAGCGCCCAGCACCCTGTTGGTGCCAGCCTGCTCGCCGGCTACTTCCCGAGCCGCCCAGGCACGGTGCTGGCGCTCAATTCCAGCGTCGCCAACGTCGGCGCGCTGCTGGCGCCGCTGTCGGTCGGAGCCTTCCTGGCGCTGATGGGCTGGCGACAGGCGTTCCTCGTTCTGTCGCTGGTGAGCCTGGCCATGGGCGCCGCGTTCTTCCTGTTGCTGCGGGAGCGTCCACGCACCACGGCCAGCGCGACCTCGGGGTGCACGCGCCTGGCCGAGGGCGCGTCGAGCTACCTGCGGGTGCTGCGCAACCGGAACATGCTGGTAGTAGCCCTGGCGATGATGGTCGGGGCGGCCGGTCGCGGCGAGGGCGTCAACGTGACCTTCATCGCCCCACACCTGGTCAACGACCTCGGTCTCACAGTGGGGATGGCGGGCCTGGCGCTCGCGCTCCAGCAGGCTGGCGGCATCGTGGGGCCGCTGGGGTTTGGCTGGCTATCAGACCGCTCCTCGCGGAAGCGGGTCGTGCAGGCGTCCCTGGCGGTCTCGGCCATCGCCACCTGGTGGCTGGTCACGCTTGGAGGCGACCTGGTGATCCTCCTTCCGGGTCTGCTGGTCTACGGCGCGCTTACCTACTCGCGCTTGACCCTCACCCAGGCCCTGGTGGCGGACGCGGTCGAGGATACGGATCGCGATGCCGCCTTCAGCCTGTTCTACTTTCTCGCGTTCGTCTCCGGGCCGCTCTGGACGCTGGTGACCGGGTTCTTGATGGAGGCGGTCGGGTTCGGGGTCGCCTTCTCGGTGCTGGGCTTCTCCTACCTGGTCGGCGTCGGCCTGCTGGGCCTCGTCCGCGAAGCCCCGCGCCCCGCCCAGGCAGCCTCTTCCTCGGCAGTTGGCAGCTCCTCGGCCAGCGGATCGACCCAATCCTCTTCACCACGCCCAGCGCGGTTGTCGCCGCCGGGGCCACGATGATCGGCAGCGGCGCGCTGGGGACCCACCTGTGGCCTAACCTGGTGGTGCTCGTCGTCGAGCCCAACCCGATCACCGCCGATAGGACGCTCGGGATGTTTTTCGGCCACACCTTCATCGCCACCCTGGATGGCAAGGAGTGCGTCGACGACTTCCCATGCCAGCTCACGGAGGTCCGCGTATGAGTGCAGCGCCAGCCGACCCGCGGGTGGCGGCCGCGCTCGCCCACTGGGGGCCGCGCTTCATCGCCAACGGGATCGACTACAACGACTTCCTGGCCACGACGGCGCGGGTCGCGCGGTGGAGCCAGTGGTGCGCCGAGTGGCAGAAGACGGCGGCGATCCACGAGCAGCTCGCGCGCGACGCCGAGGCCCGGCGCAGCCCGCGGTCTGCGGCGGACGCGTACGTCCGCGCGGCGCTGTGCCACCATTTCGGCAAGTTCCTCTTCTTCGACGACCTGGCCCAGCTCCAGGCGGCCTCCGCGGCGACGGTGGCCACCTACCGCAAGGCCGCCCCCCTGCTCGATCCTCCCGCCGAGCCGGTGGCGATCCCCTACGCCGGCACACCCCTGCCCGGCTACCTGCGGCAACCCCGCGGGAGCCAGCGCCCGCCCGTGGTCGTGCTGCTGGCCGGGTTGGACTCGGTCAAGGAGGAGTTCCACGCCTTCGAGCCGCTGTTCCTCGCCCGGGGGATGGCCACCCTCAGCTTCGACGGCCCCGGCCAGGGGGAGCGGGAGTTCGACCTCCCCATCGAGCCGGCCTACGAGCGCGTCGTCGCCGCCGTGGTGGACTGGCTGCTTGGACGACCAGACGTGGACGGCTCGCGGGTGGCCGTCGCCGGCGTGAGCCTGGGCGGGTACTACGCCGGCCGGGCGGCCGCGTTCGAGCCGCGGCTCGCCGGCGCCGTTGCGATCGGCGGGCCGTACGACTTCGGGGCGACCTTCGACCAGCTCCCGCCCCTGACCAAGCAGGCCTTCCAGGTCCGCAGCCATGCGCCCGACTTCCCCGCCGCCCGCGAGCGGGCGCGGACGCTGACGCTCCGCGACGCGGCGCCGCGTATCCACATGCCGTTCCTGATCGTCTTCGGCCGGCAGGACCGCTTGATCCCCTACCAGCAGGCCGAGCAGCTGTTCGCCGAGATCCCCGCCCAGGAGAAGCAGCTCGCGCTGTTCCCCGAGGGCAACCACGTCTGCAACAACATGCCCTACGCCTACCGCCCGCTCGTGGCCGACTGGGTGGCCGAGCGGCTGGGCGCCGGGTCACGGCCTACCCGCAGCGGCGGAAGCCGCGGGGGTAGGCGTGGAGGGCCTCCACCCCGTTCGGCGTGATGCGCACGAGTTCGCCGACCTGAACGCCGGCACGGCGGTCGGGTGTGACCACGTTCGGCTGGACGACCACCACCATGCCCGCGCGGAAGGTGAACTCGGGCACCGGCCCGTGCTGCGCGCTGCGCGACCGCAGCACGGGCGGTAGGTAGCCCCCGCCGAAGCCGTGCAGCAGGTCGTCGTAGATGGTGAACCCGGCGTCCTCGATCACCCCGGCCGCCTCGACCACCTCCACCGCCGTCGCCCCGTCGCGCAAGGCACCGCACACCCGATCGAACGCCTCTTCGGCGACCGCGTGCAGGCGCTGGTAGAGCGACGGGGGATCGGCAGCGATGGCGAAAGTGCGCAGTACCTGGCCGGCGTACCCCCACACCTGGGCGCTCACCTCGACGAAGAGCACGTCGCCAATCTCCAGTGGCCGCGGCCGCGGCCGCGGCGCCGGCACGCACACGCCCGGGTGGGCCATGGGCGTGACGCCGAAGTAGTGGATGTAGTTCTGGCCGCCGCACCGCAGGTACGCCTCCTCCACGACCGCCGCCAGCTCGCTCTCCGGCAGGCCGGGCCGCGCCTCGCGCTCCAGCGCCACCAGCGCCGCGTCGCTCAGCGCCGCGCCGCGTCGCAGCCAGGCCAGCTCTTCGGCGCTCTTGGCCAGCCGCAGCCCGGCGAACGCCGACGTCGCGTCGACCAGCGTCACGTCCGGCAGCGTGCTCGCCAGCAGGGCGTGGTGCTGGAACGAGATCGGGCCAACCAGGCCGATCCGGCCGCGTCCCAGGTGGCCGGCCCGCAGGCGGTCGGCCACCGTGCGGGCCGAGCTCGGGCCGGCCCACTCCACGTCGTCCAGCACGGCGGTGCGCTGGGCGCTCGGGACGTGGTTGTAGAATTGCACCCGCAGCATCGGCTCGCAGCCCGGCTGGTAGACCAGCCAGGCCTCGCGGGTCGGCGGCCACCCGCTCAGGTACTGCACGCCCAGGTCGCCGCCGGCGCTTCCGAAGAGGACCAGCCCGTCCAGGCGCTCGCGTTCGAGCAGCCCGTCGACCGCCGCGCGGCGCCGCGCGTACTCGCCCGCGCTGAAGGCGGGCAGGCCGCCGGGGCTGCCATCCGCTCGGGCGGGCAGGCCGGCCGGGCGCGGCGCCGCCGGCGCCTCCGGGTGCCCGCTGGCGAGGTGCGCGCCCGGCCGCGCACCCCGCGTCCCACCCCCGACGCTACGCATCCGTCCCCACGCCGCCATCGCCGGGGGCGTCCGCCACGAGCGCGGGGCGCTCGGCGGGCGCCGGCCCGGCAGAGAGCCGGCCGACGCGCCCGGTGGACTGGAACTGGGGTGGGCCGGCGTCGAGGGAGGCGCTCTCGGCGCCGCCCAGCTCGGCGTACAGCCGCGGCGCCTGGCGGTTGACGCGGAGCTGGAAGATGTCCGGTCGGTTGTAGTGGCCGGCGAAATCGTGGCGCAGCTTCATCCTGATACCCACCTCCAGGTCCAGGTCGGCGTAGAGGATGCCCTCCTCGGCGCCCAGCGGCCCGGCGATCACCCGGCTGTCCGGGGCGACGATCGTCGACCCCCCGCACAGGGCCGGGTTGCGCAGGAACGCCTCGTCCTGCGGCGACACCTGCAGCAACTGGATCAGGCGCTCGTCCACCGTCCCACAGGCACTTACCACGTACGCCTTGGTCATCTGCGCGAAGGCCTGCGAGTCGATCAGCACCCGGTGGCGCATCGGATCGCTGATGGTGGGGAAGTGGTTCGGCCAGCTCATGACGTGGACGCGCGTCCCCTCGGCGGCCAGGGCCATGATCGCCAGCGGGTTCGAGTTCTCGCCGCAGATGAGCGCGCTAGCCGGGCCGAACGTTGTCTGGAACGCCCCGAAGGTGTCGCCGTAGCCGCCCGTGTGCACCAGCCGCTCGCCCACCGTCGGCATGATCTTCTGGTGCTTGCCGAGGAGGGCGCCCTCCGGCCCGAGGTAGAGCTGGGTGTTGAACATCGTGCCGAGCGTGTTCGGCAGCTTCTCGCACACGCCGACGACCACGTACGCCCCGACCGCCCGGGCGGCCTCGCCGAGCGCGGCGATCCCCGGCCCGGGGACCTCGACCGCGTGCTTGAACAGCTCGACGCTCAGCCGGGTCGAGATGGCGCCGGTGGCCGCGTGGAAGTGGAACCAGACCGGGTGGGCGGGGATGAACCCTTCGGGGAAGGCGATGAGCTGCGCCCCCTGGCGGCCGGCCTCCCGGATTAGCGCGCACGCCTTCGCTGTGGACGCCTCGCGGTCCAGGAAGACCGACGCCGCCTGGACGGCCGCCACTCTCACCACCGGGTAGGTATCGCCCATGCCCATCCATCCTTTCGCCCGCTTGACGCGTTCCAGCCCTCTAGGGTATTGTGCGCAAACGATTGGCGCAATCGGTTGTCCAGCGACGATGGAAGCACCGGGGTGGACCAGGTAGCCAGGGTGGGGCCGGTCAGGCTGCGTGACCTCGCGCGCCGCGTCGGCGTGCATCCGTCCACCGTGTCGCGGGTGCTCAGCGGCGACCCCACCGCGCGGCTCTCGGAGGCGACCCGGCGGCGCATCCTCGACCTCGCCTACGCCACCGGCTACCGCCCCAACCGGCTGGCGCGGTCGCTCAAGATGCAGCGTACGCACATCCTGGGCATGCTGATCCCGGATATCACCAACCCCTTCTTCTCGGTGCTCTTCCGGGCGGTCGAGGATGCCGCGGGCGGCGCCGGCTACAACGTCATCCTCTGCAACACGGATGATACGTCGGCGCGGCTGGAGCAGCACCTGCGGGTCCTGGGCGAGGGGCACGTCGACGGGCTGCTCATCGCCACGGCGCACCGCGGCGACCCGGCGATCGGCGGCCTGCGCGCACGCGGCATGCCCTACGTGCTGGTGAACCGCCGGCGC
This sequence comes from uncultured Chloroflexota bacterium, assembly GCA_964435115.1. Classification (GTDB taxonomy): domain Bacteria; phylum Chloroflexota; class UBA6077; order UBA6077; family CF-72; genus CAYSYM01. Next base: position 73,569 of record CAYSYM010000005.1, read on the forward strand.
GACGACGCGGATGACTCGTGGATCGTGTCCGACGACCGGGGCGGCGCCCGCCAGGCGGTGGAGCACCTGGCCTGTCTCGGCCACCGCCGGATCGGGCACATTGCCGGGTCCGCCGAGATCAGCACCACCGCCGAGCGCCTGGCAGGCTACCGGGAGGCGATGGCTGAACGCGGGCTCCCCGTAGACGAACGCTGGATCGTCGAGGGCGGCCTCGTCGAGTCGGAGGGCGAGCAGGGGATGGAGCAGGTGCTCAGGCTGCCCGGGGCCGAGCGGCCAACGGCCGTCTTCGTCGCGAACGACTTCGCCGCCCTCGGCGCCATGGCGGCGCTGCGACGCGCGGGCGTGCGCGTCCCGGACGAGATGTCGATCGTCGGCTACAACGACAGCCAGCTGGCGGGCCGTTCACAGCCGCCGCTCACCACGCTGCGCGTCCCGCTCCAGGAGATGGGGCGGGTCGCGGCCGACACGTTGATCAAGCGACTCACGGGAGAGGCGGGAGTCGCACACAGCCCGGTCCAGGTGGTTCTGCCGGTGGAGCTCGTGGTGCGCGGCTCCACCGCCCCACCGCCGGATGGCGCCTGGGCGAGCAGGCCCGTGGCCCAGGTGCTCAGCCACACTACCACCGCGCGCCGATCTCGCGTCCACGTGGGGAAGGAGTAACGTCCATGCAGCTCCCAACGCCGTTCACCCTCGCGCGCCGCGTCGCCGTCGTCATCGCCGTGGCCGCGTTCGCCGCCGCGTGCGCGCCGGCCGCGCAGCCGACGCCGACCACGGCGCCGGCCAAGCCGACCGAGGCGCCCAAGCCCACCGTGGCGGCCTCGCCCGCCGCGGCGCCGAGCCCCAGCCCGGCCGCCAAGCCGGCCGCGGCCGCCAGCCCGGCCGCGGGGGCCCCGGGCCCCGTGGCGACCAAGCCCGCGCAGAACCCCACCGACAAGCTCAGCCTGGTCTACGGCAGCCCGGTGACCCCGCCCAGCCTGGTCCACATGCCGCCGTACATCGCCCAGGCGATGGGCTTCTTCGACGAAGTCGGCTTGAACGTGGAGATCAAGTCCTTTGAAGGCGGCGTCGGGGCGCTGCGCGGTGGCATCTCGGGCGGCCTGGACATCGTCGGCACCAGCTCCGACCCGCTCTTCGCCGCCATCCAGCAGGGCGCGCCGGTCAAGGCCATCGGCACCTACGCGCCCAAGCTGAGCGTCGTCATGATGGCCAGGCCGGACATCAAGACGCCCCAGGACCTGAAGGGTCGCAAGCTGGGCATCCAGGAAGTCGGGGGCTTCAACGACGTCATGTCGCGCCTGGTGCTGCAGAGCGCCGGGATCTCGCCCAACGACGTGCAGTTCGTCACCGTGGCGACCGCCAACCGGGTGTCCTCGATGGTCCAGGGCCAGACCGAGGCGACCGTGCTGCACGCCGACCAGTACTACGCCGCGCTGGCCGCCGACCCCAACTTCAACGTCATGGCCCGCCTGTGGGAGGTCGTGCCGGACTGGTGGTACTCGGCGTTCGTCGCGTCGGACGACGTCATCAAGAACAAGCGCGAAGCGTTGGTCCGCTTCATGACGGCGGTCGTCAAGGCGCAGCGCTTCATGTACACGAACCCCGAGGAGACGAAGCGCATCGCGGTCGAGGAGACGAAGCGCAAGCCGGACGAGATCGAGAAGGCCTACGCCGACCTGGTCCGGGGCGGCATCTGGAGCGTCAACGACGGCATGCCGCGCAACATGGTCGAGTACACCGTCCGCAAGGAGATCGAGGTCGGCATCGTCCGGCCGGACAACCCGCCGACCTACGAGCAGATCGTGGACAAGTCGATCATCGACGAGGCCGTCAGGCGCAACGGTGGCGCCTGGACGGGCGACCCGCGCTGGTACTAGCGCGGGTGTCAGGCGTCAGGTATCGGGTATCGGGTGTTGGGTGGTGGGGAGGGGGTGCCGGCCGTGGCGGGTGTGATCAACGGTGACCGGCGGGTGTCGGCGGGCACGTCGCCCTCCGACACCCGGCCCCCGGCCCCTGGCGCCCAGCCCGGGCCGCCGCGGTTGGAGGCCGAGCCGAAGATTCGCGTCGAGCGGGCGACACGGACCTTCGTAGACGGCGGGGTCGTCGCCTTCGAGGAGCTCGACCTCGACGTACGCCCCAATGAGACGCTGTGCATCGTCGGCCCGTCGGGCTGCGGGAAGACCACCCTGCTGCGCAGCCTGGCCGGACTCCTCCCGCTGACGGACGGGCGCGTGCTGCTGGATGGCAAGCCGGTCGCCAGCCCCACACCCAGCGTGGTGATGGTCTTCCAGCACTTCGGCCTGTTCCCCTGGAAGACGGTGTGGGAGAACGTGACCTACGGCCTGAAGCTGCGGGGCGTGCCACGCAGCGAGTGGCAGCCGCGAGTGGCCCCGTACCTGGAGCTGGTCGGCCTGGCCGGCTTCGAGGCCATGTACCCCTACCAGCTCTCGGGCGGCATGCAGCAGCGCTGCGGCCTGGTGCGCGCCCTGGCGGTCAACCCGGACGTGCTCCTCATGGACGAGCCGTTTGCCGCGCTGGACGCGCAGACGCGCGAGCTGCTGCAGGAGGAGCTACTGCGCATCCTCGAGCGCGAGCGGAAGACGATGGTGTTCATCACCCACAGCATCGACGAGGCGATCATGCTGGGCGACCGGATCGTGGTGATGTCCGCGCGGCCGGGCCGAGTGCGCGAGCTGATCGAGGTCGGCCTGCCGCGGCCGCGGAACCTGGAAGCGGTCCGGGCGACCGGCCGCTACGCCGAGCTGCGGGTCCACATCTGGGAGGAGCTGCGGCCGCAAGCCGCGGCGGCGGTGAGGTGATCTGAGGTCCCTGCCATGACGTCCACGACGATCCGTGACTCAGCCCCGCGTCCGACGGCCGCACCAGACCGCGCCGGCCACGTCGCCGAGCTGGCCGCGCGCGGCCGGGCGCGCGCCGCGGCCCGGCGCCGCCGCGAGCGCACGTTCGAGCTCGCGGTGCGTCTCGCCTCACTCGCGGCCCTGCTCCTGCTGTGGGAGATCTACGGTCGCAGCGTCAACAAGGCGCTCTTCGCGCCGCCCAGCGCCGTGCTCCTGGCCGGCACCACGATGGTGCAGAGTGGCGAGCTGTGGCGCTACCTGCAGGGTAGCCTGCAGGTGCTAGCCATCGGGTTCCTGATTGCCCTCGCCATCGGACTACCGCTGGGTGTGGCGATGGCGCGCAGCAAGATCGTCCGCTACGCCCTGGACTGGTACGTCGACGCCTTCAACTCCACGCCCAATGTCGCCCTGGTGCCGCTGATCACCCTCATCTTCGGCTTCGACGTGACGGCCAAGGTGATCGTCGTCGTGATCTCGTCCGTGTTCGTCGTCATCGTCAACACGCAGCAAGGGGTGCGGCACGTCGACCGCCGGCTGCTGGAGGTGGCGCACTCCTTCCGGTCGACCGAGCGCCAGCTCTGGGGCGATGTGATCATCCCCTCCGCGCTGCCCTACATCGCCGCCGGGGTACGGCTGGCGCTCGGGCGTGCTCTGGTGGGGATGGTGGTGGCGGAGTTCTTCACCTCGATCACTGGCGTCGGCTACCTGATCGTGCGCTACAGCAACTCGTTCCAGCCGGACTACCTGCTGGTTCCCGTCGTCGTCGTCATGGCCCTCGGTATCTTCCTGACGACGATCTCGCGCCAGGTCGAGAAGCGCATCGCGCCGTGGAACAAGGCCACGTCTGAGGACTGAGCGATGCGGACTGAGGGGGCTGCCTCTCAGTCCCCAGTCCTCGGTCCGGAGCTGTACCGGAGCTGTAGAGGAGAGCAACCACCCGTGAGAATTGTCGACCTGACCCAGCCGTGGGGCGACCGCATGCCCACCTGGCCGCAGTTCGCCTCGATCGAGGTGACGGACATCACCACCCACCACCGGGATCGGAAGAGCACGGTGCTGGTCAAGACGAACATGCACACGGGCACCCATATCGACGCCCCCATCCACTACAGCGAGACCGGCCGGCACCTGGGCGAGATCCCGCTGGCAGACCTCGCCGGTACCGGGCTCGTCATCGACCTGCGCCCGGTCAGCCAGCCCTGGAGCTACTACTCGCTGGACGACGTGCTGGGCTGCCTGCCCCGCGGCGAGCAGATCCGCGAGGGAGACGTCGTCGTGTTCTACACCGGCTGGGACCGCTACAACTGGACGCGGCCTACGCGTGATGACGTGATGTACTTCGACCGCCACCCCGGCCCGCGGCCGGAGGTGATCGACTACCTGATCGACAGGAAGATCAAGTGGCTGGGCGCCGACCTGGCGTCGATGGACCACTCGCTGCACGTGCGGGTGCGCTGGATGCGGCCGGACCTGGTGCGGGAGTACGAGCAGGTGACCGGCCGGCCCATCGAGGAGACGCTGCCGGCGAAGGACTTCGAGTACGTCCACTACCGCACGGCGCGCAACAACATCTGCCTGCTCGAGAACCTGGGTGGCGAGATCGCCGAGGTGGCCGGCCAGCGCATGGTGCTGGGCGCGTTCCCGTGGCGCTGGATCAACGGCGAGGGGTGCATCTGCCGCGTGGCCGCGTTCCTGGGCGTGGACGACGTCGAGGGCGACACGCCGCCCGGCGGGCTGCCGCGGGCGGCCGACGCGGGGACGACCCCGGCCCGGATCCTGGCGGACGGCGCGCGCCCGGTGAGCTACTGATGCGCCGCGCGGAACCTGGAGCTCGGCGCGCGCCGGCCGCACCAGAAGGAGTAAGCGCGAAGGGCTCCGACGCCACGCGAGAGGGAGAGCGACCGTGACGATAGCTGCCGCAACCGACGTGACTGCCCGCGCTGGCATCCCGGACACCATGCGCGCGCTCGTGTTCACAGCGCCCAACGCGCACGCAGTGCGCGCGGTGCCGACGCCCCGCCCCGGGCCGATGGAAGTGCTGTGCCGGGTCGACTCGGTGGCCATCTGCGGTACCGACCTGCATATCTACGAGGGCAAGTTCGCCGGCCGCTGGCCGCGCAGCTACCCGTTCATCCCGGGCCACGAGTGGTCCGGCACGGTGGTCGAGCTGGGCCCGGGGGCCGGTGAGCTGGGCTGGCAGGTGGGCGATCGGGTCGCCGGTACCTCGCACGCCGGCTGCGGCTACTGCCGCATGTGTGCCACCGGCCGTTACACCCTGTGCGACAACTACGGCAAGGAGCCCATCCACCATCAGTACGGCCACTACAGCCAGGGCGCCGACGCCCAGTACGTGGTGCACTCCGTCAAGTCGGTCTTCAAGCTGCCGGACGGGCTAGACCTGCCCTACGGGGCCATGGTGGACACGGCCAGCATCGCGCTGCACTCGGTGAAGCGGCCGGGCATTCGCCCCGGCGAGACCGTCGTAGTGGTGGGCTCCGGCCCGATGGGCCTGCTCACCGCCGACTGCGCCTACGCGCTCGGCGCCGCCCGCGTGATCGTGACCGGCTCGGGCCAGCGGCTGGAGAAGGCGCGCGAGCTCGGCTTCCACACGGTGAACTACCGCCAGGAGGACCCCGTGGCGGCGGTCCGCCACCTGACGGACGGCCAGGGCGCGCACGTGGCGGTGGACACCGGCGGCACCGTGGACAGCATCCGCCAGGCGGTCGACGTGGTCCGCAAGGGCGGCCGGGTCGCCTTCACCGGCGTGCCGACCGAGGGCACGGTGACCTTCCCCATGCAGCGCCTCGTGCTGGAGGAGATCGACCTGTACGGTGTGCGAGCCAACCCCAACGCCATGGAGGAGGTGATCGCGCTAATCGCCACCGGGCGCGTCCGGGTGAAGCCCCTGGTGACCCACACCTTCAGCCTCGACCAGTACGGCGAGGCGCTGCACACCTTCGCCGAACGGGTGGATGGCGCGCTCAAGGTGCTGGTTCGACCGAATGGCTGAACGGCGCGCGGGCTCCACGGAGCCCCCGACGCCCGCCCCTGGCCTCGCCGCAAGGTGCGGCGGCGGCCGCCGGCCGGGATGGTGCGCATGACCGTGCCCCTCACGGAGGCCCGCGGCGCGCCCGCCCTCCCCGCCAGCATGCGCGCGGTCGTCCTCCCCGAGCCGAACCGGTTCGAGCTGCGCGACGACGTGCCCGTGGTGCGGCCCGGGCCCGGCCAGGCGCTCCTCAAGGTCAGGAGCACGACGATCTGTGCCACCGACCAGAAGATCTTCGCGGGCCAATTCCCCGGCACGCGCTTCCCCCACACGCCGGGGCACGAGTTCGCCGGGGAGGTCGTGGCCGCGGGACCAGATGTGGACGAGGTGCAGCCGGGCGATCGCGTCGGCGTGGAGGTGCACGCCGGCTGCGGGCGGTGCCCGCGCTGCCTCGAAGGGCTCTATCAGCTCTGCGAGAACTACGGCCGTCCCGAGAAGGGGCACGCGCACATTGGGTTCACCGTCCCTGGCGGTCTGGCGGAGTACGCGGTCGTGCCGCTGAAGGCGCTGCACAAGCTGCCTGCCCGGCTGAGCTGGGACGAAGGCGCCTTCACCGACAACGTCGGCGTGGCCCTGTACGCCGTGGAGCGCGGCCGGCTCCAGCCTGGAGAGAGCGTGGCCGTCGTCGGGCCAGGCGCGTTCGGCGGCCTGGCGATCCAGGTGGCCCGAGCCATGGGCGCCGGCCGTGTGGTGCTGGTGGGGACCCGCCCCGAGCGCATGGCGCGCATCCAGGGCATGGGGGCGGACGCGCTGGTGGCGGCGCGCGGCGACGAGGCGGTGGAGCGCGTCAGGCGGACCCTCGGCGGCCGGGGTGCCGACCTGGTCGTCGAGTTCGCCGGCACGCCGGAGGCCGCCCGCCAGGCGATCCAGATGGCGCGGCGCGGCGGCCGGGTGGTGCTCGCGGGGGCGACCGGCCCGGGCCGCGAGCTGAGCGGCGTCGACCTGAGCACGATCGTGCGTGGCCACCTGGACATCTACGGCTCGTTGGCGAACCCAAAGGGCGTCTCGCGCCGCGGCCTGGAGCTGATCGCCCGCGGCACGGTGGACGTGAAGCCGCTGATCACGCACCATTTCCCGCTCGCCCGGTTCGCCGAAGCATGGGCGACGTTCGTCGAGCGACGCGGCGGCGCGATCCGTGTGATGCTGCACCCGCACGACGACGGGGTCGGCGAGCGGTGAGTCGGGCCGGGCTTCTCCCGCGCGCCTGGGTCCTGGGTGGGGGATCGCGCTACCCTATGCCTCGGTGGTTCACGCTCTCTCTCCCCGCGCGCGCGATCCGTGGCCCGGTGGCTGGCGCGGACCGGCGCGGGTGCGAAGCGTGGGCTGAGCCGCCGTCGGAGGTCCCATGCCCCTAGATCCCCAGGCTGAGCGGTTCATCGCGGAGGCGGTCGCGGCCGGCGCGCGGCCCACCCACACGCTCTCCATCGCCGAGGCGCGCCAGGCGCTGCGCACGCGCCACGAGCAGGGTGGCGGCACGCCGCCGGCGATCGCCTCGGTCGTGGACCGCCAGGTCCCGGGGCCGGCCGGGTCGATCCGGGTACGGGTCTACACGCCGTTCGGTAGCGGCCCGTTTCCCGTGCTGGTCTACTTGCATGGTGGCGGCTGGCTGCGCGGCGACCTGGAGACGCACGACCGCCTGTGCCGCTACCTGGCCGACGGCGCCGCCTGCCTGGTGGTGTCGGTCGACTACCGCCTGGCGCCCGAGCACACGTTCCCGGCCCCGGTCGAGGACACTATGGCCGCCACCGAGTGGGTGGCCGCCCACGCCGCGGAGATCGGCGCTGATCCGACGCGGATCGCCGTCGGCGGCGACAGCGCGGGCGGCAACCTCGCCGCGGTCGTGGCGCTGCTGGCGCGCGAGCGAGGCCGGCCGCGGCTCGTCTTCCAGCTCCTCGTCTACCCCGTCACCAGCTACGCCTTCGACACCCCGTCCTACCACGAGAACGCCACCGGCTACGTGCTGACGAAGGCGGACATGGAGTGGTACTGGCACCACTACCTGCCCGACGCCGCCGCCGGGCGCGACGTGCGTGCCTCCCCGCTCCTGGCGGCGGACCTCGGCCACCTCCCACCGGCGCTGGTGATCACCGCCGAGTACGACCCGCTGCGCGACGAGGGCGAGGCGTACGCCGCGCGACTCCGCGAGGCGGGTGTGCCGGCGACCACGCGTCGCTACCCTGGCATGATCCACGGCTTCTTCGCGCTCCCCGGTATCTTCGACCAGGGCCAGCGCGCGATTGACGAGGCGACCGCGGTCCTGCGCGCCAGCTTCACGCAGGTGGCCGCTCTTCCCTGACCCACGGAGGTTCGCACCTGATGGCTGTCACTACCCCCACCCCTGCGGCTGTCGTGCAGCCGACTCCCGACGAGCTGCAGGAGGCACTGCGGCTCATGCTCACCATCCGCCGGTTCGACGAGCAGGCGCTGGCGCTGTACCGGGCGGGCGAGATGCGCGGGACCACCCACCCGTACATCGGCATGGAAGCGGTGGGCGTGGGCGTGGTGGCGGCCCTCCGTCCAGACGACTACGTCACGAGCACCCATCGCGGTCACGGCCACACCATCGCCAAGGGCGGCGACATCAGGAAGATGATGGCCGAGCTGCTGGGCAAGGCGACCGGCTACTCGGGCGGGAAAGGCGGCAGCATGCACGTAGCCGACATGGACAAGCACATGCTGGGCGCCAACGGCATCGTCGGCGGCGGCATGGGGTTGGCCACAGGCGCCGCGCTGACCGCCAGGCTCCAGGGCGCCGACTCGGTCGCCGTGTGCTTCTTCGGCGACGGCGCGCTCAACCAGGGCATCCTGCACGAGACGAGCAACCTGGCGGCGATCTGGAAGCTGCCGGTCCTGTTCGTGTGTGAGAACAACCAATACGCCATGTCCACCCGGGCCGAGTGGAGCATAGCCGGCGGCGATCCGGCCGGGCGGGCCGCGGCCTACGGGCTGCCGGGCGTCACGGTCGACGGCATGGACTTCTTTGCGGTCCACGAGGCTGCCCACCGGCTCGTCGAACGGGCGCGGCGCGGCGAGGGGCCAGCGTACCTGGTCTGTAACACCTACCGCTACTATGGCCACCACGCCGGCGACCCGCTGAACTACCGGGGGAAGGATGAGGTGGACCGCTGGCGCGAGCAGGACCCGATTGCACGCCTGCAGCGGGCGCTCATCGAGCGCGGGGTGCTCAGCGCCGGCGAGGCGGCCGAGCTGGAGCAGCGCGTCGCAGCCGAGGTCGAAGCGGCGGTCGCGTTTGCCAAGGCCAGCCCGGAGCCGACGGTCGACCAACTGATGACCGACATCTACGCGTAGGTGTCGGGTGTCGGGTGTCGGGTGAGGAGATGCAGACGATGACGGCGATGGCTGGCTACCGAGAGCTCCGGGTCTGGCAGGCAGCGATGGACCTGGTGGAGGGCGTCTACCGGCACACGCAGACCTTCCCGAAGCAGGAGGTCTACGGACTGGCCGCGCAGCTTCAGCGGGCGGCGGTTTCTATCCCGGCCAACGTCGCGGAAGGACACGTCCGCGACCACCTCAAGGAGTACTTGCGGCACATCTCGGTGGCGCAGGGCTCGCTGGCCGAGCTCGAGACACAGCTCGAGATCGCCCGGCGACTGGGCTACGTCGAGCGAGCCGCCCATCGAGAGCTCCTCGAGCAGACGGCTTCCATCGGCAAGCAGCTCTATGCGCTGCGCAACTCTCTCGGCAAGAAGCTCAACACTGAATCGACGGCGCACGTGGAGCCCTCATGGCCGTAGCAACTGCCCCCGACGCCCGACACCCGACACCCGACACCCGACACCTGACCTACGCTGAGGCGCTGAACGAGGCGCTGCGCGAGGAGATGCGCCGCGATCCCACCGTCTTCGTCCTGGGCGAGGACGTGGCCATCTGGGGCGGCGGCGGCATCTTCGGCGTCACCAAGGGGCTGGTGGACGAGTTCGGCCCCGAGCGGGTGCGGGACACGCCCATCTCTGAGGAGGCGATCGCCGCGGTCGCCATCGGCGCGGCGGCGACCGGCAGTCGGCCGGTGGCGGAGATCATGTACGTGGACTTCATCGGCCTGGCGATGGAGCCGATCGTCAACCAGGCCGCCAAGCTGCGCTACATGTTCGGCGGCAAGGCGAAGGTACCGATGGTGCTCCGCGCCCAGGAGGGCGCCGGCCGCGGCAACGCCGCCCAGCACAGCCAGAGCCTGGAGGCGTGGTTCTGCCACATCCCCGGCCTCAAGGTGGTCACGCCCAGCACCCCCTACGACGCCAAGGGGCTGCTCAAGACCGCCGTCCGCGACGACAACCCGGTCATCTTCCTCGAGCACAAGGCGCTCTACTTCACCAAGGGGTCGGTGCCCACGGAGGAGTACACGCTCCCGCTCGGGCTGGCCGACGTGAAGCGCGAGGGCCGGCACGTCACCGTCGTCGGCGTCCACACCATGGTGGGCAAGGCGCTCCAGGCGGCCGAGCGGCTCGCCGCGGAGGGCATCGAGCTGGAGGTGATCGACCCGCGCTCCCTGGTGCCGCTGGACGAGGAGACGATTGTCAGCTCGGTCAGGAAGACGGGCCGGCTGATCGTGAGCCACGAGGCGTACACGCGGGGCGGCTACGGCGGCGAGGTCATCGCCCGCGTCGTCGAGTCCGCCTTCGACTACCTGGACGCGCCGCCCGTGCGCGTGTGCGCCCGGGACGTGCCCGTGCCCTACAGTGCCGTACTGGAGACGGCGGCCCTGCCGCAGGTCGACGACCTCGTCGCCGCGGCCCGGGCGCTGGTGGGGAAGGAGCTGTAGCGTCCATGGCGACGCCGGTGACGATGCCGATGCTCGGGCTGACGATGGAGGAGGGCACGGTTGCGCAGTGGCTGAAGGGCGAGGGCGAGGCGGTGCGGAAGGACGAGCCGCTCCTCACCGTCGAGATCGACAAGGGCACGGTCGAGGTGCCCGCGCCGGCGAGCGGCGTGCTGCGGCGGATCGTCGTCCAGCCCGGCCAGACGGTGCCGATCAAGACGCTCATCGCGGAGATCGCCGCGCCCGGCGAGGCGGGTGAAGGGGCGCCCGCGGGCCCGGCGTCTGTTCTGCAGCAGACGGCTCCGGCCGGGGTGGCCCCGGCGCCAGCGGTCCCGCCCGACACCGGCGCTCCGCCGAGCCCGGCGCAGGTGGCCGCCGCCACGGTCGCCTCCGCCCCGCCAGCCGCCACCGTGGCCCCGACACCCGATACCCGATACCCGGCACCCGAGACCCGGCTGTTCGCGTCGCCGCGGGCGCGCGGGCGCGCCGGCGCGCTGGGGATCGAGCTGGCGCTGGTCCAGGGGACCGGCCCGCGCGGACGCATCGTCGAGGAGGATGTGCTCGCCTTCGCCCAGGCGGCCCCGGCTCAGCCAGTGGGCCAGAGCCTGACGGCACGATTGGGCGCAGGTGGGGCCCACTTGCCGAGCGCCCTCGGGAGTCAGCGCGTAGCGCCTGGCGCCGAGCCGTCGCGGGTCCCGGCGACGCCGCTCGCCCGACGGATGGCGCTGGAGCACGGGGTGGCGTTGAGCGCGGTCCAGGGCACCGGTCCGGGTGGGCGCGTCACCCACGAGGACGTGCTGCGCGCGGCTGAGGCGCGCCTGGCGGGCACGGGCGCCGAGGCGGGGGCCACGGCCCCTGCGCCGGCACCCGAGACCCTGCACCCGGTCCCTGTCGAGCCGCTCAGCCGCCTGCGGCGGATCACCGCCGAGCGCATGGCCGCCTCGGCGCGCAGCGTGGCCCGGGTCACGCTGTTCCTCGAGGCGGACCTGACCGAGGCGGCCCGGTTCCGGCGCCAGCTCGCCCCCGAGCTCGCGCGGCTCGGCGTGGCGAAGCTGCCGTGGGACGCGCTCTTCGCCAAGGCGGCCGGCCTGGCGCTGGCCGAGCACCCGGGCGTGAACGCCCAGTGGGTCGACGGCCAGGGGCTGCGCCGGCTCGCCACGGTCAACGTGGGGGTGGCGGTGGCGCTGGAGCCCGAGGGGCTCGTGGTGCCGGTGCTGCGCCAGGCCGACACGCGGTCGCTGCGCGAGCTGGCGGCTGACGTCCTGGCGCTGGCGGACCGGGCGCGGCACAATCGCCTGCGCCCGGGCGAGATGCAGGGGGCGACCTTCACCATCACCAACCTCGGCCAGTACCGCGTCGACGGCTTCACGCCGATCGTGAATCCGCCTGAGACGGCCATCCTGGGGGTCGGGCGCATCGCCGACAAGCCTGCCGTCGTCGACGGCCAGCTCCAGGTCCGCACCCAGTGCACGCTGTCGCTCAGCTTCGACCACCGGGTCGTGGACGGCGCGCCCGCCGCCGCCTTCCTCGCGCGCCTGGCCGAGCTGCTCGAGCGGCCGTACGCGCTCCTGGGGCTCTGAGCACTTCGCGTGTCCTGACGGGCGCCCGCCAGAGTCCTGGCAGCGCTCGTTCGGGGCCAGGCCGGCCTGCCTGGGCTTCCGGTGCTGGGCAGAAGCGGGTGGCTACGTGGGTCCCAGGCCCCGTCACAGCCCAGAGCGCCCACATTCTCCCACGAATCTGCCGCACACCCCGTCCTGACCCCCACCCGCCGGCGGGACCGTTCCTCCTAACGGAACATCGTTCTCACGAGTGCCTGCGCGTCTGTATACTGCGGGGGCGTGTCTGGACCGCGCTGTCCGGAGTCGCGTGCGAGAGAAGAAGGGGGTCCATCGTGGAACAGCACCCACCGCTCACGGGCGACGTCCTGAGCCGCCGCGCGCTGCTGCGGCTCCTCGCGCTCGGCGGCGCCGGCCTCGGGCTGGCTGCCTGCGCCGCTCCGGGCGCCCAGACCCAGCCGACCGCCGCGCCGGCCAAGCCCACCGCCCCGCCAGCGGCGGCCACCACAGCCCCGGCCGCTCAGCCGACGGTGGCCGCGGCCAAGCCCACCGCGGCGGCGGCCGCGAGCGAAGTCGTCATCGGCGCCCTCCACCCGCTCAGCGGCGCTCTGGCCCAGGACGGCACCTTCCTCAAGAACGGCATCGACCTGGCCGTCGAGGAGATCAACACCGCCGGGGGCCTCAAGGCGCTCGGCGGGGCCAGGTTCCGGGTCTCGCATGCCGATAGCCAGGGCAAGCCGGAGGTCGGGCAGAGCGAGACCGAGCGCTTGATCGGCGAGGGGGTGACGGCGCTGATCGGCACCTACCAGAGCGCCGTCACGCTCAACGCCACCCAGGTCGCTGAGCGCGAGAAGGTCCCGTTCGTGATCGACGTGACCGTCGCCAACAACATCCTGGAGCGCGGCTTCAAGTACACCTTCCGCGTCCAGCCCGACCAGACGCAGATGACGCTCGGCCTGCTGGAGGCGCTGCCGGAGCTGCGAGCCACCTCCGGCCAGCCTATCCGGCGGGTGGCGTTCCTTCACGAGAACTCGGTCTTCGGGACGGGCTTCGCCGACATCCTGAAACAGCTCGCCTCGCAGTATGACCTGGAGCTCGTGGGAACGGTCCCCTACGCGGTCCAGGGCCTCACCGACATCACGACGGAGCTGACGCGCGTCCAGGCGCTCAACCCGGATGTCGCCCTGGCCACGGGCTACCTGGCAGACGGCATCCTGATCGCCCGGACGGCCCGCGACCTCCAGCTCCGGCCGCCGCTGGTCGGCCTGGCCAACGGCGCGTTCAGCACGCAGCAGTTCGTCGACCAGGCGGGTCCGGCAGCTGAGTACGTGATGGACGCGAACTACCACTACGACGCGACCAAGGCCAGCGCCCGCCAGGTGCGCGATCGCTACCGGGCGAAGTTCGGCAGCGACATGCCAACCCACGGCGTCATGGCCTACGAGGCCGTCTACATCCTGAAGGACGCGCTCGAGCGGGCCGGATCGACCGACCGCGCCAGGGTGCGGGATGCGCTCGCCGCGACCAGGTTCGCCGACCACATCCTGCCCTACCAGGGGCCGATCGAGTTCGACGAGAAGGGCCAGGCGAAGAACGCCCGGTCGATCCTGATGCAGGTCCAGCAGGGCAGGATTGTTCAGGTGGGCCCCGCGGCGTTCGCCGAGGCGAAGCCGATCTTCCCGCCCCCAGCGTGGGGCCAGCGCTGAGGCTTCGCCTCCCCTCCAGCAGGTGGCGGCGCGCGTAGGCCGGGGTGTGGCACGCATCAGCGGCCAGCGCCTGGGTGTCCTGGTCGGCCTGGCGGCGCTCGCGGCGGCGCTGGCGCTCCTGCAGGGCCCGGCCATCGCCGACTGGTACCGGCTGAACGCGCTCGTCGTGCGGCAGTCCCTCATTAGCGGGCTGCTGATCGGCGGTGTCTACAGCCTGGTGGCCATGGGCCTCACGCTGATCTTCGGCGTGCTGGGCATCATCAACTTCGCCCACGGCGCCTTGATGGCGCTGGGCATGTATATCACCTTCTTCGCCTTCGACCGGCTCGGCCTCGACCCGTTCCTCTCGCTCGGACTGTCCGTCCCGGCGCTCTTCCTGCTCGGGGCCGGCCTGCAGCGCGTCGTGATCCAGCGGATGCAGGATGCCCCCGCGCACAACCAGCTCGTCCTGACCCTCGGCCTGGCGATCTTCCTGGAGAACTTCTACCTGGCCGCTTTCTCGGCGAACCCGCTCTCCGTGCGCACGGAGTACACCCAGGCGCGCCTGCTGCTCGGTGACGCCGTGGTCAGCCTGCCGCGGGTGTACGCCTTCCTGGCGGGCCTCCTCCTCGGTGGGCTGCTGTACGCGCTGCTCGCCTGGACCGACCTGGGCAAGGCGATCCGCGCGGCCGCGCAGGAGCGCGAGGGCGCCGCGCTGGTAGGCATCGACGTTCCGCGCATCCACCTGCTCACCTTTGGTCTGGGAGCGGCGGCGGCCGGAGCGGCGGGGTCGGTGATCATGCCGTTCTTCACCGTCGCCCCAACGACCGGCGAGACGTTCAATATCACCGCGTTCGTCGTAGTCGTGCTGGGCGGGATGGGCAATGTCCTGGGCGCGCTGGTGGGTGGGCTAATCATCGGGCTCACCGAGGCGCTGGGGGCCGTGCTGCTGCCTGGCGCCTCCAAGCAGCTCGCCGTGTTCGTGGTCTTCGTGCTGGTGCTGCTGTTCCGACCCGAGGGCCTGTTCGGCGGGAAGCGCCGTGGCTGAGCCGGCGGGTCGCTTGCGTCCGGAAGCGGCTCCAACCAGGGCCGGCGTGCGTGGCATCGGGCGCCGCCGGCCGCTCGCCAAGGCCGCGGTCGCGCCACTGGCGGTGGGGAGCAGCCTGGTGGCGCTCCTGGCCCTGCCCGGCGCGCTCAGCCAGTTCCAGCTCGGAGTGGTGATCCTGATCCTCTTCTGGTCGTACCTGGGGACCGCCTGGAACATCCTGGGCGGCTATGCCGGCCAGTTCTCGTTCGGCCACGCCGCCTTCTTCGGTATCGGTGCCTACACCTCCACGTGGCTGCTGGTGGCGCGGGGCGTCAACCCGTGGATCGGGATGCTGGTGGGAGGTCTGCTGGCGATGGCTTTCGGGTTCTTCATCGCCTTCCTCACTGCGCGCTACGGCATCCGGGGGCCGTACTTCGCCCTGGCCACCTTCGCCTTCGCCGAGATGCTGCGGCTGGCCGCCAGCAACTGGGAGCTGATCAACGGGCCGCGCGGCCTGCAGATCTCCCTCATCGGCGGCGACTCGTGGCTCGCCTTCCAGTTCGAGACCGACAAGCGCCCCTACTACTACGTGATGCTGGGGCTGCTGCTGGGCGCGCTCGGCCTGACGACCGCTCTGGCGCGGAGCAAGGCGGGCTACTATTTCCAGGCGATCCGCGAGGACGAGGACGCCGCCGCGGCCCTGGGTGTGCCGACGCTGGGCTACAAGCTGCTCGCCACCGGCCTCAGCGCCTTCCTCACGGCGCTGGGCGGGACGTTCTACGCGCAGTACCTCTTCTTCATCGATCCGGGTCTCGTCTTCGGCGCGTCGGTGTCAGTGGAGATCCTGCTACGCCCCCTGCTCGGTGGGGCCGGCACGGTGCTCGGCCCGCTCGTCGGCGGGCTGATGCTGACGCCGCTCGCCGAGGTCACCCGCAGCGCGCTGCGCACCCCGCCGCCGTTCCTCGAGACCCTGCGGGGCCGCGCCGGCGTGGACGTGATGCTCTTCGGCGCCATCCTGATGCTCGTCGTCCTGTTCCTGCCCCAGGGGCTCGTCGGCTGGCTGCAGGTGCGTGGGCGGCGGCTGCTCCGCCGGGCGGCGGCTTGAGGCGAGGGGCCGCGGTGGCGCTGCTCGAGCTGCACGGCGTCAGCCGCTGGTTCGGCGGCTTGCGGGCGGTCGACGACGTCAGCCTCGCGGTCGGCGAGGGCGAGATCGTCGGCCTGATCGGGCCCAACGGCGCCGGCAAGACGACGCTCTTCAACGTCGTCAGCGGCTTCTACGCGCCCACCGCCGGGGAGGTCGTGTTCGGCGGACGGCGCATCGGCGGGCGGCGCCCGGACGTGGTGTGTGGGTTGGGCCTGGCCCGCACCTTCCAGCTCGTCAAGCCCTTCCCCCACCTGAGCGTGCTCGAGAACGTCATGGTGGGTGCCTTCAAACGCACCAGCCGCCGCGCCGAGGCCGAGGCCCGGGCCTGGGAGACCCTGGCGCTGGTCGGCCTGGAGGGGGTGGGCAGGCAGCCGGCGAGCCAGCTCACCCTGCCCAGCCGCAAGCGGCTGGAGGTCGCCCGAGCGCTGGCCACCCGGCCACGTCTGCTGCTGCTGGACGAGGTCATGGCCGGCCTGACGCCGACGGAGACGGCGGCCCTGGTGGGTCTTACCAGGCAGCTCCGTGAGCACGGCATCACCATCCTGGTCATCGAGCACGTCATGCGAGCGATCATGGCGCTCTCGGACCGTGTCGCGGTGCTGCACCACGGCAAGCTGATCGCCGTGGGCGCGCCCGAGCAGGTGGCCAGGGACCCCGCCGTCGTCGAGGCGTACCTCGGGGAGGAGTTCCTCGTTGCTGGCGGTTAGCGGGCTCGACGTCTTCTACGGCGACGTGCAGGTGCTGCGTGGCGTCACGCTCGCGGTGGGGGCGGGCGAGATCGTGGCGCTCGTGGGCGCGAACGGCGCCGGGAAGACCACCATCCTCAGGACCATCTCGGGCCTGCTCCGGCCGGCCCGCGGCGAGGTGGCCTTCGACGGCCGCCGCCTCGGCCGCGCGGCCCCGCACGAGATCGTCGCCGCCGGGCTGCTCCAGGTCCCGGAAGGGCGCAAGATCTTCCCGCGCATGACGGTGCTCGAGAACCTGGAGCTGGGCGCGTTCGTGCCGGAGGCCAGGGTGCGCCGCCGCGAGACGCTGGCGATGGTGGTGGACCTGTTCCCGCGCCTGGGCGAGCGGCGCCGCCAGATGGCCGGCACGCTGAGCGGCGGCGAGCAGCAGATGCTGGCCCTCGGACGCGCGCTGATGGCGCGCCCGCGCCTGCTGATGCTCGACGAGCCGAGCCTGGGCCTAGCGCCTCTGGTCGTGCAGCAGATTCTCCGCGCCATCGAGACGATCAACCGCGAGCAGCGCCTCTCGATCCTGATGGTGGAGCAGAACGTCGCCCACGCGCTCCGCATGGCGAGTCGCGGCTACGTGATCGAGAACGGCCGCATCGTGCTGGAGGGCACGGGCGCCGCCCTGCTCGCCAATCCCGAGATGAAGAAGGCCTACCTTGGGCTCTGAGACGATCCCGTCCGGGCGGGGCACGGCGAGGCGCGGGCTGCCGAGCCAGGAGCGCGCCTGTGCCGCCTGAGGTTGTGGGGGCCGTCCGCGAGCTGGGCCGCTTCGCCGCAAGCTACCCGGCGCCAAACCCCTCCTCCGAGCTCGGAGGGCTGCTCCACCGCACCCTGCTGGACACGCTCGGGGTGATCGTGGCCGGTGCGGCGACCTCGGAGCTGCAAGCCTTGCGCCAGGCCTGGATGCTCCCGCCCGGGCCGGCGCGTGTGCTGGGTCCCGGCCTGAGCACGTGCGTCGAAGCCGCCGCCTACCTGAACGGCGTGGCCGCCGTCTGCCTGGAGCTGGACGCGGGGAACAAGTACGCGCGCGGCCACCCCGCCGCTCACGTGCTGCCCGCCGCCCTCGCCATCGCCCAGGAGCAACGTGTGTCCGGCCCCGATCTGGCCGCGGCGCTCCTGGTGGGCCACGAGGTAGCGAGCCGCTTCGGGCGTGCAACACGCCTGCGCCCTGAAGTCCACCCCCACGGCAACTGGGGCATCGCCGGCGCGGCTGCTGCCTGCGCCAGGCTGCTACGGCTGGACGCCGAGCGGACGGCCGCGGCCATCGACGCGGCGACCGCCAGCGTCACCGCGTCGCCCTGGCGAGCGGCGACAGCCGGGGACCTGGTGCGGAACGCGTGGATGGGCGCGGCCGCGGTGGCAGGCATCGCTGCCGCGCGCCTGGCAGCCGCGGGCCTGGCACGCGTGACGGGCCTGGCCGCTACTACCCTCGGCGCCATCCTCGGCAGCTTCGAGCCCAGCGAGCTGACAGCGGAGCTGGGCAGCCGCTTCGACCTCGGGAACGCGTACTTCAAGCGCCACGCAGCCTGTGCTTACACGCACCCCTCGGCCGACGCCCTGCTCGACCTGCTGGCCGCCCACCCTGGGATACGTCCGGCGGACGTCGAGACGGTTCAGGTCGAGACCTACCCAATCGCGGCCACCCTGAACGGGACCAGCGCGGAGACCCGGCTGGCCGCGATGTTCTCGATCCCGTACGTGGTCGCGGCGGTTCTCGTGCTGGGCCACGCGCGACCCGACGCCTTCGACGACAGGCGCCGGGCGGACGCCGAGATCCGACGCCTGGCCCGGGCGACGCACGTCGTCGCGACCGAGGAGTTCGCGCGGCGGCTGCCCCACGCGCGGGGCGCCCGGGTGACGCTCCTGCTGCGCGACGGCACCCGCCTGGCCCGCGCGGTGCCCAACCCGGTCGGCGACGCAGCCTATCACCCGTTCGGCCCGGCCGAGGTGCGGGCGAAGGTGGCGACGCTGCTGCCGCCCGGGTGGGAGGTGAGACGCTTCGAGCAGCTCGTACGTCGGCTGGTCGTGGTGGACGACGTGAACGAGGTGATGGAGGAGATGCCATGACGGTGCGGATTCGGGCGATCACGCCGATCGACGTCCCGGACGACGAGCTGCGGCGACGACAGCGGCGCTACGACGCCCTGGCTCCGGCCGGCAGCAGCGTCGAGCTGGTCAACCTCGTGGGCGCGCCCCACCAGCTCGGCTCGGCCGCCGCCTGCCGGCTGTCAGAACGGCTCGCGGTCCGAGAGGCGCTGCGGACCGACCCGGCACGCTATGCTGCCGTACTGGTGGATTGTGTCCTGGACCCGGGGCTCGAGGAGCTGGAAAGGCACTCGCCGGTGCCGGCCTTCGGCCTGCTGAAGCTCTGCGCCGGGGCGCTCGCCGCCGCCGGCTACCGCTTCGGGGCGGTCGCCCGCAACCAGGCCATTGCCGACGAGCTTGAAGCACGGGTGGCGGCCCACGGCTACCGTGACCTGTTCGACCGCGTGGCCGTGCTGGACCTCGGCCTCGAAGAGGTCGCCGACGCTACCCGCTGGAACGCCGTGCTGCGACAGGCGGCCACGAGCTTCGAGGGGACTGGCACGCGGGTGCTCATCAACGGGTGCTCGGCGGTCGACGTGCTGCCAGACGCGGGCACGCGCGTCGCCGTGGTGGACCCGACGGCGTTCGCCCTGGGAGTGCTGGGCTTCCTCCTCGGGCGGGGGCTCCCGCTCCCGGCAGCCGGCGGCGCGCCCCGCGGCGCGCTCAGCGCGCGGCCCTAGAGGCGCCGGGCCATGCCACGCCTGCGCTTCGGTCTCGCGATCGACTTCGGCACCACCCGCGCCAGCTTGGACCGGGTGCTGGACGAGGTGGCGCCGCTGCTCGCGCTCGCCGAGCGGTACGGCTTCCACGCCGTGTGGGCCGGCGAGAGCTACCCCAGGCGGCCCGGCGCCTTCCACCTGCCCTCGCCACTGCTCGTGCTGGCCGCCCTCGCGCCGCGCACGCGCCTGGCGCTGGGGACCGGCGTGACCATGCTGCCGGCCTGGCACCCGCTCAAGCTGGCCTACGACGCGGCGGTGCTCGACCAGCTCTCGGGCGGCCGGCTGGTGCTGGGCGTGGGCGTCGGCAACCCCAGCCTGTGGCGTCGCTTCGGCGTCGAGCACGCCGACGTGGGCGTCTACGTGGACGACGTGCTGGGCAGCCTGAAGGCGGTCTGGGCCGGCGAGCCGGGCTACCATGGTCGGCGGCTGAAGGTGGAGGGCGGCATCGCGCCGCTGCCGCTCCAACGGGGCGGGCCGCCACTCTGGGTGGGTGGAGCCGGACCGCGTGCAGCCCGCCGGGCGGCCGCGCTGGGCGACGCCTGGTACGCCGCGACGTCGTACCCGCTCGCCCTGATCCGACCGCAGGTCGAGCGCTACCGGGTGGCGCTCGCCGCCGGCGGCGGGGACGCGCAGGGGCCCGTCGTCTCGGCCAACCGCCTCGCCGTGGTGGCGGAATCGCCGGAGGCCGCCTGGAGGGATGGGGGGGCGTATGTCGAGGGGGTGCTGGAGAAGTACGCCGCGATGAACGGGCTGCCGCCGCTGGACGTCGTGCGGCAGGGTGGCGTGGCGGCCTTTCCCGCGCCGCCCGACGGGCGCGCAACGCCGTTGCTGAGCGCCTACGGCCCCAGCCTCTGCCTGCTCGGCTCGCCAGAGGTGGTCGTGGAGCAGCTCGAGGCGTACGCCCAGGCCGGAGTTACCGACGTCCAGCTCCGCGTCGCGCCGAGCGACCTGCCGCTGGAGCTCGTCGCTCGGACGATCACGCTGGCGGGCGAGCGGGTGCTCCCGCACTTTCGCTAGCTGGCCGGCTGGAGCGGAACCAGGCGGACCCGCATGCAGGGACCGGCCCACCGAGACCTGGACGTCGACGTCGTGGTAGCTGGGGCAGGCGCCGCCGGCTGTGCCGCGGCGCTCGCGGCGGCGCAGGGCGGGCTCTCCGTCCTGCTCGTCGACGCCAGGGAGAACTTCCGCCGCGGCTGCAACACAGCCCTGAGCACCTCCATGATCCCCGCCGGGGGCAGCCGCTGGCAGCGCGCGCTCGGGATCGACGACTCGCCGGACCGGTTCTACGCCGACGTGATGGCGAAGACGGGCGGCACGGCGAATCCAACCAGCGCCCGGGCGCTGGTGGAGGTGGCGCCGCACCTCGTGGAGTGGCTGAACGACGTGTGTGGCGTGCCGCTCGAGCTGCCGACCGACTTCACCTACCCGGGCCACTCGCGCCACCGCTGCCACAGCGTCCGCGACCGCTCGGGCGCCACGCTCCACGGCTACCTGCTCGCCGCGGTGGCGGCGCTGGCTGACCGCATCACCCTGGCCACCCCGTTGCGGCTCGTGCGGCTGCGGCTGGACGAGGGGAGCGGGTCGGTCGCGGAGGCGACGTTCAGCGCGCCCGACGGGACCGAAGAGGCGGTGCGCGCCGCTGCCGTGGTGCTGGGCGTGGGCGGCTTTGGCGCGAACCGTCGGCGCGTGCACCAACTCATCCCCGAGATCGCGGACGCGCTCTACTTTGGCAGCGACGGCAACCAGGGTGACGCGCTCACCATCGGCGAGGCGCTCGGCGCCGACGTAGGGTACCTGGACGCCTACCAGGGCCACGGCTCAGTCGCCACGCCGCACGGCATCCTGTGCACTTGGGCGACCATCACGCACGGCGGCTTCATCATGAACGCGCGCGGTGTGCGGTTCGCGGATGAGTCGATGGGTTACTCGGAGTTCGCCCGGTCGGTGGCCGCGCAGCCAGCCCGAGCTGCCTGGGTGGTCATCGACGAGCGGATCGATCGCGCCTGCCGGCCGTTCGCCGACTACCAGGCGCTGGTGGCGAACGAGGCAATTGTCTGGGTAGCGGACGCCGAGGAGCTGGCACGCCGGGTCGGCGCACCGCCGGGGGTGGTTAAGGCGACAGTGGCAGCCGTCGAACAGGCGGCCCGCGGCGAGGCTCCCGACGCCCTGGGACGGACGCAGTGGGGGGCGCCGCTCCGGCCGCCGTACGGCCTGGTCAAGGTGGAGGGAGCGCTCTTCCACACGCAGGGCGGGCTGCTGGTGGACGGCGACGCCGCGGTGCTGCGGGGCGGGCGGCCCATCCCGGGCCTCTACGCCGCGGGGGGGTCGGCAGCGGGCAGCGCCGGCCACGGCCCGGCCGGCTCCCGGGCCGGCAACGGCCTGCGCGCTGCGCGCGGCCGCGGCTACCTGGCCGGTCGGGCCGGCGTGCGGGCGCGCGAGGCGTCGCCGCCGGCGCGCTGAGGGCCGCCGCGGGGGCACTGGACGCTTCCCGCTCGAACGGGTGCCCTGCCTGCGGGACCCTCCCCCAGAGGAGAGGGGCGAGCTGTGGCGGGTGAGGGTCCCCGTGCTCGCCCGCACAAGGGGCCGCACGGCGGTGCGGGGAGCATCTACGCGGGTGTGGCGCTCGTCCGTCCGGAGGGAAACGCCTGCGCGAGGCGCAAGACGGCCTCGGCCCGACGCACGACGGCGACATCCACGAACTCGCCGCTTGAGAGACGCAGCGCGCCCGCCCCGGCGTCTTCGGCGTGGGCCGCCGCGTCCACGACCTCGCGCGCCCGGGCCACCTCGTCGTCCGAGGGCGTGAACACGGCGTTGATCACCGGGACCTGGCGGGGGTGGATGGCCGAGCGGCCGAAGTAGCCGAGCGCGCGGGCCTGGCGCGTGCTGCGCTCCAGGCCCGCGTCGTCCTGCAGGTGGCGGTAGACGCTGTCGATCGGGGGGCGCACGCCGGCGACTCGCGAGGCGACGACCAGACACGAGCGCGCGTACAGCGTCTCGATCCCGTCCGGTCCCGGGGTGGCCCCGACGTCGCGCTCGAAGTCGGCCGCGCCGTAGCCGAGCGCCATCACCCGCGGGCTGGCCGCGGCGATCTCGACGGCGTTCCACACGCCCGCCGCACTCTCGACGTTGCACACGAGCGGTAGCTCGCCGAGCGGGAGGCCACTCCTCGTCTCGGCACTCGCCACCCAGGCGTGCACGTGGCGCACTGTCTCGGCGTCCTCCACTTTGGGGACCCGCAGCCCGTGCAAGCCCGCCTGCACGACGGCGTACACGTCTTCCTCGGCGCGACCCGTGGCCGGGTGATTGATCCGCACGAAGACGGCCGGACCGGGCGCGGCGTGCCGCGCCCGGATGGCCTCGGCCACCAGCAGCCGCGCGCGGTCCTTCTCGGCGGCGGGGACGGCATCCTCCAGGTCCAGGATGGCGGCGTCGGCGCCCGCGGCGAACACCTTCTCCAGCCGCCCGGGGTTGTTGCCCGGCGCGTACAGCCAGGACCGGATCGGGGCGAGCGTCGGCACAGGGGTCTACGGTACGCCGCCCGGGGCGCCTTCCGCCAGGCGGTGGGACGGCTCGGGGCCCTCTGGGGTGGGCAGCGTGATGCTGAAGCGCGTCCCCCCATCGGGCGGGAACTCCGCCGCGATCCGCCCCCCGTGCAGCTCGACGATCTGGCGGCTGATGTACAGGCCCAGCCCCATCCCCGACGCATGGCTGTTGGCGTGGGCCTGGTAGAAGCGATCGAAGATGTGGCCCCGATTCTCAGGCGGGATGCCCGTGCCGTGGTCGCGCACGGCGATCCGGAGCGTGTCTCTGGTGGGGGTGGAGACGTCCACCTCGACGGACGTGTCTTCCGGGCTGTACTTGACGGCGTTGTCGATCAGGTTGATCACCACCTGTTCCAGGCGAACGGGGTCCACCCAGGCCCTGGCCGAGGGGGGTGCCTGCACGACCAGTCGGTGGCGTGTCCCGCGCGTGCGGACCGTCTCGACCAGCTCGCGGACGAGACGCGCCACATCCACGCCTTCCCGCTCCAGGGCGAGCTTCCCCGCCTCGATCCGCGAGAGGTCGAGGAGGTGGGCGACCAGGCGCGTCAGGCGGGCGGACTGCTGGTCGATGATCTGGAGCCGCTGGCGCAGGCGCTCGCCATCCGCCCGTTCCCCCTTCGCGAGCTGGCGGGTGGTGAGCTGGGCGGACGCGCGCAGGGTGGTGATGGGCGTCCGGAGCTCGTGCGCCGCGACGGAGAGGAACTCGTCGCGCGCCTTGATCGCCTCGCGCGCCTCCCGGTAGAGCCGGGCGTTGTCGATCGCCACCGCGCAGCGGTGGGCCAGCTCCTCGGCTAGCGCCAGCTCGTCCGGGCCGTAGCGGCCCGGGAC
The DNA here is from genome assembly GCA_964435115.1 of uncultured Chloroflexota bacterium. Taxonomy (GTDB): domain Bacteria; phylum Chloroflexota; class UBA6077; order UBA6077; family CF-72; genus CAYSYM01. Next base: position 97,567 of record CAYSYM010000005.1, read on the forward strand.
GGTGGAGATGAACATGAGGCCGCCCAGGGCGCGGGCCCGGGCGACGAGCGGAACGGTCATGTTTGCCCTGGCCGGCAGGGTGCGCAGGAGTGCCAGGTGCTCGTCGCCGGACGCCAGAGCGTGGAGGTCGGTCTCGGACAGGTCGGCCGCGACGATCGGCTCGCCACTACGCAGCACCCTGGCCACGGGGTGCGGGCCGTCCGGCTCGACCGGCTGGGCCAGCCGCAGCTCGCGCAGGCGCGCCTCCTGGGTCGGATCGACGTGCGCCACAGCCACGCGACAGATCACGCCGTCGTCCTGGACGAGGTCGAGCGTGCAGTACTCCGCGAGGGTCGGGACCGCGGCCCGGACCACGCTCCGCAGCATAACCTCGTAGTCGAGCGAGCTGGCGAGCTGCTTGCCGGCCTCGCTCAGGAAGCTGAGGCGCTGGCGGGCCTGCTCCGAGGCGGCGAGCGCACGAGCCTCCGCCGCGTACCGCCGTGCCAGCTCGACCAGCCCGCTGAGCGTGCGCCCGACCTTCTCGAGCAGCGCCTGGTCGGCGTCGCTGAAGGCGTTGGGCGTGGTGGAGTCGACTTCGAGGATGCCGAACGCCCGGCCTCGCCAGACGAGCGGCACGGCCAGGTAGGAGCGGAGCGGCGTGGTGGGCCGCAGCCCGTCGGCCAGCAGGTCGTGCGAGAGGAGGGGCCGGCCGTCCTCCAGCACCTGCCAGAGGCGGCCCTGCCCGCGCCGCAGGCGCTGGCCGAGCGCCAGTTGAGCGAAGGGGCCTACCGCGGCGCGGACGACGAGCTCGTCCCCCTCCACCACAGCGAGGGAGGCGCCGGTGAACGGGACGACCCGGCTCAGGGGCAGGCAGGTGGCTTGGAGCATGCGCGCCGGGTCGTCCTCGTTCGCGGCCCGGGTGGCGATCGTGTTCAGCAGCTCGGCCTCGGCCAAGGCGCGATCCAGCGCGCCGGCCAGCGCGGCCAGGCGGGTCTGCGCCGCCTCGGCCTCGGCCCGCGCCTCCTGGGCATGGACGCGGCGGGCGCGCTCTTCCTCGGCTCGCGTCCGCTCCGAGACGTCCCGCGCGATCGCCAGGACGTAGCGCCCGCCGCGCGGCACGTCCTCGACGGTGCTCACCGAGACGTCGACCACGGCTTCAGCGCCTGTCCTGGTGCGCACGGGCAGGGTGAGCGGCGCGTGCTCGACCGGCTGCGCGGCCCGCAGCCGGTCGAGCACGCGCCGGAACCGCGCTCGCAGCCGGCCCGGCAGCAGGGCCTCGACCGGCCGGCCGACGATCTCGGCGGCGGAGTAGCCCAGCAGCTTCTCCGCGGCCGGGTTCCAGAGGACGATCGCCGCCGTGTCCGCGTCGACGACGGCCACGGCCTCGCGGGTCAGCCAGAAGAGCCGCCCCAGCCCGAGGTCGGCAGGGACGAGCGCCTCAGAGGGTGGAGCCATAACGCCAAAGGGTGCCACATCCGGGCCGCCGCAGCAGGATTGCGGCCCCGGCCACCCTCCGGCGTCCGAGCGGCTGGTGCCGCCCGGCACGGCGAGCGCGAACCGTCAGCGACAACTGCGCCAGAGGCCGAGACCTTGCTCCCGGGCCCGCCGCTCCAGCGCGCGGAAGAGGTCGGCGTACGTCACGTCGGGCGGGAAGGTCGCCACCTGGGCGTAGCCGCGGGCGATGAGCTCGGCGTTGAAGAAGGCGCCGTCCTCCAGCCAGACCAGCCGCAGACGCCGACCGAAGCGGTCGGCCTCGGAGACATCCTTCGCCGCCAGGACCCGCTGGCCTTCGAGGCGCGTCCGGGTGTACCCGGCCGCTTCCCGGGCGAAGCACTGGACCGGGGTGGTCGGCTGCACGCTCTCGGGCGTGTCCACGCCCACCAGCCGCACGCGCTCCTCGCGCCGGGTCGGGAACCGGGCGACGAAGGTGTCCCCATCCACGACGCGCTGGACGACGAGCTGCTCGGCAGAGGCTGGCGGGGCGGGCAGCGTGATGGAGGCGTCCGTCGCAGTGACTGCGGCCGCGGCCGCAGCGCGCGGCAGGCTGCCGCCCGCACTCGGGTCAGGCGCGCACGCCGCCGCGAGGGCGACGGCGACGAAGCCCGTGAGCCACAGCGTGGCGCGGATGGGCGCCGCGGCGACCCGTGGGCGAAGCACGCGAGAAGCATACGCGCGCCGCGCTGCGCGCGCCGGCGGCGCCTACCCCTTCGTCTGCCCGGAGCCACCCTTGCCGAGGTCGTCGATGTCCAGCGTCTCGATGAACTGCTTGAAGACCGAGAGCTTCTCCTCGTCCACCTCGGTGGACTCTTCGGCCTCGCCCTCCGCTTCGGCCTCCTCGCTCTCGAAGACCATGCCCGCCTGGTCGAAGACGGACTCGGCGACGTAGATCGGCACCTTGGTCCGGATGGCGAGCGCGATCGCGTCCGAGGGGCGCGCGTCCACCTCGACGTGGCGGCCGTTGGCGTCGACGACGAGCTTCGCGTAGAAGGTCTCGTCGGCGAGCTCACTGATGACGACCTGCGTCAGCTTGCCGCCGAGCTGCTCGATGATGCCCTTGAGCAGGTCATGCGTCAGCGGGCGTGAGACGGGCACGTTCTGCATGGGGATCGCGATCGCGTCCGCCTCGAAGTGGCCGATCCAGATGGGCAGGTAGCGGGGAGCAGTCTTCTCCTTGAGCATGACGACCCGCCGGTAGTTGGTCATGTTCACGCGAATGCTCTCGACGAAGACTTCGATCACCAGCCGCTCCCTCGGGGTCACCGTGCCACTGCGGGCCGAAGCCTCCAGTCCGGCCGGCCCGCGGTGCGCGGACATTGTAGGGGATGGTTCCCGGGCATCCGTGCAAACCAGCCTGCGCGCATCGGGCCACTCGGTCAAGTCAATACGGAGGCAGCAGGTCGTCGTCGGCCCCGCGCTTCTCGGCGGACGCGCCGGCCGCCGCCGAGGGCTCGGCGCCCTCCCAGTACCAGCCCTGGCCCGCGTCCGCCGGGGGCGGGGCGACGTCGGCCGTGCCGTTCTGGCGTGGGGCGGGGTCGGCCACGGGGGTCGGCGTCGCCGTGAGGGGCGGGGCCGGGCTCGCCGGCGCCGCGGGCGGCGTGCCCTCGACGGCGGCCCGCGTCTGCTCGACCTCGGCCTGGATCGTCCGGTTGAACTCGTCGGTCAGCTCGCTCGTGGCCTTGCGGAAGTCGTTCACGGCTTTCCCCACCTGGCGCATCATTTCGGGCAGCTTGTCGGGCCCGAACACGATCAGCGCCAGGATCAGGATGAGCAGGAGCTCCATCGGCCCCATGCCGAGGACGTTCATCGCCCGAGCATTATGCGGGTCTCACTCGGCCAGCGTCGACGTTGAACCGCTGGGCGCGGGCGAGCAGCTCGGGCGGGAAATCGCGCGTGTCGGTCGCCGTCACGAGGACCTGGTGGCGCGGCGCCAGCGACCCGTCCGCGGCGCCGTCGAAGAGGCGCCCCAGTACGTAGCGTCGCCGTTCCGGGTCCAGCTCGGAGAGGATGTCGTCGAGGAGCAGGACCGGCCGCTCGCCCGTCTCGGCGTGCATCCAGTCCGCTTCGGCGAGCTTCAGGGCCAGGACAGCCAGCCGTTGCTGCCCGCGGGAGCCGTACGTGTTGAGGTTCACCCCGTCCAGCAGGAAGGTGAAGTCGTCGCGGTGCGGGCCGACCAGACTCACCGCTTGCTCCACCTCGCGGGCGGCGACCTGCTGCTGGCGCGCCCGGTAGCGGTGGGCGATCTCGCGCGCGTCGACGTTGGCGTCCAGCGCCCCGCTCGAGTCCACGACCGTGGAGCGGTAGCGCACCTCGAGCCGCTGGCTGGCGCCCGCCAACTCGCGGAAGATGGTGTCGGTCCGCTCGCTGACGGCGGCGAGCATGCGCGCCCGATGGCGTAGGATGAACGCCCCGGTGCGCACCATCTGGTCTGTCCACGGCTCGAGGACCGCGCTCGGCTGGCGCCGCTCCCGCACCTGGCGCAGCCCCTGGTTGCGCTGGAGCAGGATGCGGCTGTACTGCTGGAGCGCCCGCAGGTAGAGGGGCGCCACCTGGGAATTGGCGAGGTCGAGGTAGCGGCGTCGGCCCGCGGGTGGGCCGCTGGCGAGCGCGACATCTTCGGGGCCGAAGTAGACGACCGTGAGCTGTCCGATAAGGCCGGCCGCGCGTGTCACCAGCCCGTTGACCTTGATGGTCCGCGCCAGCCGGCCGGCGACCTCGCCGCTCGCGCCCGGATCCGCCGGCGGGGCGCCCTCGCGCCCGGCGATGTCGGCGCGAAAGAGCACTTCCAGGTGCACCTCGCCTTCGCCGCGGCGCACCCGCCCTTCGATCCGGGCGAACGGAGGGCCGGCGGCGGGATCGTCAGACGATCCGATGTTCCACGTCACCAGCTCGCGCTCGGCGCTCGCCCGCGGCGAGCGCGTCGTGGCCAGCACGTGGACGGCCTCGAGCAGGTTCGTCTTCCCCTGGCCGTTGCGCCCACAGAAGACCGCCAGCCCGGGCGCCAGCTCCAGCCCGAGGCGCCCGTAGTTGCGGAAGTTGGTGAGCGCGAGCTGGCTGAGCCACATGGGGAACGCGGAGTGCCTGGGCGCTGCGCCCGTCGTTCCTCGACGGCTGCCCGCCGGCCCCCGGGCGTCTGGCGCTGCCGGCGGGCCGGCCCCGGACCGGATCAGGCCGGGCGTCGGCCCACGCGCCGCGCGCCCGTGCCGCGCCGGCGGGCAGCGCTCAGGCCGTCGGGTGGGGCAGGGTGGGAGTGATGCCGAACCCCGGCTGGGGCCGCTCCGGGACCTCGAAGGTCCGGTCCACCACGTCGACCAGGCGAGCGATCGCCTCGCCCACCTTTTCCAGGTCGGCGAGCTCCTCGTCCTTCACGTGCGACAGGTAGGCCACCACGACGTCGCGGGCGATCTCGGCCTTCTTCTCGGCGGTGCTGACTTTGAGTGCCATAGTGCGACCAGTGTAAGCGCTCCGCGGGTACTCTTCAGGCCACCCTCGGCCCGGGGTGTGACAGCAGTGCCCGCCCACCCGTTCCCTGAGCACCGTTGTCTCGCCTCGGTCCGGTCCGGTAAGACGCGGGATCTCCATGGCACGCCCCCGGATGATGACGGCGCCGTCCACGCGGACGCGGCTGCTCGCCGCGGCGGCCGTCCTCCTCCTCCTCGCCGTGGCGCTCGCACCCGCGGCGGGGGCCCGATCTCTCCGGGCGATCCCGCCGCTGCCGCCGCTCACCTCCCCGTTCGCGCCGCTCCTCCAGCCCACCGCCGAGGCAGACCCGGCGGCGTGGTGGGAGAGAGGGCGCCAGCTCATGCGCCGCGGCGAGTACGCCGACGCTGCCAGCCTGTACGGCGAGATGGCCGACCAGTTAGGCGAACAGGTCGCCCCGCGGGCGCTGCTCCTGCAGGCGCGCGCCGCGCTCGCGGAGGGCGACGTCGCGACTGCGACCGCCGCCCTCGACCGGCTGGCGAACGAGTTTCCCGAGGCCGACGAGGCCACGGCGGCGCTCTTCACCCGCGCGCAGGCGCTGCGGGCTGCGGGGGACTGCGGAGGCGCCCTGCAGGCGTTCGACGCGTACGAGGCGCGAGCGGGCGCCGAGGCGCTCGGCCCGTACCTGCCGCTCCAGCGCGCCGCGTGCTACGCGGCGCTGGGCGAGTACGAGGGCCAGCTCGCAGCCGCACAGGCAGCGCTGGCAATCGACGGTGGCGGCCCGCGTCGGGCGCGCGTCGACGCGCTGGAGCGGGCCGCGGAGGCCGCGCTCAACCTTGGCCGCCAAGGCGAAGCGCTGGACCTGTACGAGCAGGCGCTCGGCCTCGCCACGACACGCTCCTACCGCGCCGAGCTGCTCTTCACCACGGCGACGCTGGCCCGCTCGGAGGGGCAGGAGCGGCTCGCCCTCGAGCGCTTCCGCGCCGTCGTGGTGGACTACCCCGAGCAGCCGCGCGCGCCGGGGGCGCTTCAGGCGCTCGAGGAGATGGGGCGCGCGACCACGGTGAGCCCCTACCAGGCGGGGCTGGTCCGCCTGAACGCCCGCGAGTACGAGGCCGCGCTGGCGCTGTTCGAGCAGGTACCCCCCACCGACCCCAGCGCCGGGCCGGCCCGCTTCAACCGGGGCCTGGCCCTCCTGCGGCTCGGCCAGGAAGACCGGGCGATCGACGCGCTGCGGGCGGTAGCGGAGGCCTACCCGTCCCAGGCGGGCGTTGCCCTGCTGCGGGCCGGCCGGCTGCTTGAGAGCAACGGGCGGTACGCCGAGGCAGCCGCGGCCTACGTCCGCCTGGCCGAGCTCGCCCCGCAGAGCGCGCAGGTGCCGCCAGCGCTGGTGCGGCTGGGCCTCACGCGCTACGTGCGTGGTGACCTGCCAGGCGCGCTGCAGGCGTGGCAGGAGGCGGTGACGCCGGCCCGTGGGCCCGCGCCCACCCTGGAAGCGCAGGCCCTCTTTTGGCGCGGTAAGGCGCTGGCCACGCTGCGCGGCGCTGACTCCGCCGAGACCCGCGAGGCGTGGGCGAACGCCGCGGCGGCGGCCCCGGGCACCTACTACGCCTTCAGGGCCGCGGACCTGCTAGCAGGGGCGGCCTCCCCGGCGACCCGGCCCGCGGCCCAGGCGTCGGCCGCGCTCGGCCTCGACGCGGTGGAGGAGCAGGAGCGCGCCGAGTGGCTGGCTGGCCTCGGCACGACGCCGGAGGCCGTCGCCGCCGCCCTGGCCGCAGATCCCGGGCTCGCGCGCGCCGCCGAGCTGCTCGAGGTCGGGCTACCCGTCGAGGCCGGCTGGGAGCTCGACGCGGCCATCGGGCGCTACGCGGACGCGGGCGATGTCGCGGCGCTGGCGGCGCTGGGCGACTGGCTGCTCGAGCGCGACCTGCCCCAGCTCGCGCTCCGCGTGGGCCAGCGGACCCGAGACCTCCGGGCCGCGCCGCTCTCCGAGCTCCCGCGCGCGGTGCAGAAGCAAGTCTACCCCGCTGGCTGGGGCGATCTCGCGATCGAGCAGGCGCGGCAGCGCGGCGTCGATCCGCTCCTCGTGCTGGCGCTCATGCGCCAGGAGAGCGCGTTCGACGCGCGCGCGCAATCGCCTGCCCGCGCGCTCGGCCTCACCCAGGTGATCCCTTCCACGGCGGCTGACATCGCCCGCCGCCTCGGCCGGGCCGAGACGTTCAAGACCAGCGACCTCTTCAAGCCGGCGGTCAGCCTCGAGTTCGGGACCTACTTCCTCTCGCGACAGCTCCAGCGGTATGGAGGCCGGGTCCTGCCCGCGCTCGCCGCGTACAACGCCGGCGACGGCAACGCCGACGCCTGGCTCGCGGTCTGGGGTGACGATGCCGACCTGTTCGTGGAACAGATCCCGTTCCCCGAGACCCAGCGCTACGTCCAGGTGGTCTACGAGAATTACCGCCTCTACCACCAGTTGTACGGCGGCTGAGCCAACCTGCTGGCGCGGCCGGGCCGCTCAGACGGCCGGGGTGGGCTCGCCGGACACGGGGGCGGCGATACGCTTGAGCGTGACGCCGCCAAAGCCGGCGATCGCGGTCACGTTCAGGCGACGAGCCGCCGTCCGGTAGTTCGGGGTCTCGACGTCGCCCAGGGCGAGAATCCCGCCATCCCGCTGGCCGAACACGTCGCGCCCGCCGAAGGCCGAGAGCCCCTCGACGTAGACACCCACGTCGTCGGGCACCCGTAGCTCGACGCCCCCGAAGAGCGCGAGCGCGGATAGGTTGCTGGCGCCCTCGTCGAACAGCGCGTCGCGCAGGTCCAGCCGGACACCGCCAAAGAGCGCGATGATGGGGTGGAACTCGCCCACCCGCCGGTTGGCGGCCTGGACGTCGCTGCCGCTGAAGAGGCTCAGGATCATGGCGCGGGGCTCTCCTTCCAGTCCGCCGGGTTGGACGCGGACGACGGACGCGGAGTTGCACCTCCGTGGCGGGGTCGCTACGCTCGCTCGGGCACGCGCAGAGACGAGCAGGAGGGTCAGGATGGACCTCGGGCTACGTGGGAAGACGGCGATCGTGGCCGCGGCGAGCAAGGGGCTGGGCAGGGCGGTGGCGCTGGTCCTGGCCCAGGAAGGAGCCAACGTGGCGATCTTTTCGCGGGCCGAGGCCGCGATCAATGCCGCCGCGGCTGAGATCCGGGCGCAGGCCGGCGGCGCCGAGGTGCTCGCGCTCGTCGCCGACGCCACCTCCCGGGCCGACGTAGAGCGGGTGGTCCAGGCGACCGTCGACCACTTCGGGGGGGTCGATGTCCTCTACAACAACGCCGGCGGCCCGAAGGCCGGGACGTTCGACCAGTTGACGGACGCGGACTGGGAGGCGGCGTTCCAGCTCAACCTGATGTCGGCCGTGCGGCTCACGCGCGCCTGCCTCCCGCACATGCGCCGCCGGGGCTGGGGCCGCATCATCACCGGCACGTCCACCTCGGTCAAGCAGCCCATCGATGTCCTCATGCTCTCCAACAGCATTCGGAGTGCGACCACGAGCTGGTCGAAGACGCTCGCCGACCAGGTAGCGAAGGACGGCATCACCGTCAACACGCTCCAGCCCGGGCGCATCGATACCGAGCGCGTGCGGTGGCTGGACGACGACCGCGCCCGGCGCCTGGGTAGCTCGGTCGAGGAGGTCTACCAGGAGACGGTCGCCACCATTCCCGTGGGGCGCTACGGGACGCCGGAGGAGTTCGCCGCCGCGGCAGCCTTCCTCGCGTCGCAGCAGGCGGCCTACATCACCGGGACCACGCTGGTGGTGGACGGTGGCAAGCTGCGCTGTACCTTCTGAGGCGACGACCGACCGGCCGCCGCGCGTTTCAGACGACAGATCTCAACCTTGAGAGGGCAGGCGCGTTACACGCGCGCGGGGTAACCGCCTCACCAGCCCCCGATACCTGGCACCCCGCCTACGGCACGAGCACCACCTTGCCGGCTGTCTGGCGGCTGGCCAGCGCCGCGTGGGCGCGGGCTGCCTCGGCCAGTGGGTAGGTTCGGTCGATGCGGACGCGCAGCGTGCCGGCGCCGATCCACCCCAGCACGTCCTGCGCTCGCCAGACGAGGTCCTCGCGCCGCGGGGTGTAGTGGGCGAGGCTGGGGCGGGTCAGGAAGAGCGACCCCTTGTCGTTGAGGACCTGTGGATCGACGGGCGCAACGGGTCCGCTGGACTGGCCGAAGAGCACCAGGTACCCGAGCGGGACGAGGCAGTTCAGGCTCTTGTCGAAGGTGTCTCTGCCGACCGAGTCGTACACCACGTCGACGCCCCGGCCGTCCGTCAGGCGCTTCGTTTCCGACTCGAAGTCCTGCTGGGTGTAGAGGATCACCTCGCCCGCGCCGGCCTCGCGGGCAAGCTGCGCCTTCGCCTCCGTCGAGACCGTGCCGATCACACGTGCTCCCCGCATTTTGGCCATCTGGCACAGGAGCAGCCCGACGCCGCCGGCCGCGGCGTGGACCAGGCAGGTGGTGCCGGCTTTGAGCGGGTAGGTCGAATGAGACAGGTAGTGCGCGGTCATGCCCTGGAGCATCGCCGCGGCCGCCACCTCGGCGCTCACGCTGGCCGGGACCGCGACGAGGCGGTGGGCGGGGAAGACGCCCTCGGTCGCGTACGAGCCCGGCAGCATGGCCCACGCCACCCGGTCCCCCGCCTTGACATCCGTGACGCCGGGGCCGACCTCCAGCACGGTGCCGGCACCCTCGCGCCCGAGGATCGTCGGCAGTGCGCTCGGGTAGAGGCCGGTCCGGTGGTAGACATCGATGAAGTTGACCCCCGACGCCTCGATCTTCACGCGCGCCTCGCCCGGGCCGGGCCGCGGCGCGGGCAGCTCTTCAAGCTGCATCACCTCTGGTCCGCCGTACTCGTGCACTCGAATGGCTTGCACCGCGTCCTCCGTCTCCTTCCCAGCCCGGCCTGCCCGGAGCGGCTGCCCGGGCGCGGGCCCTGTTCGCCGCGCCTAGCTTACCTCCGACCGCCGACGCGGTGGTGCTCCCCGGCGGCTCGGCGTGCGCAGCATCCTGGCCAGCCCGGCGGCGGCCAGCGCGTCGGCAACGCGGGCGAACGCCCCCGGCGCCCAGCGGCGCGGCGGGCTTGCCAACCGGGGTCGCGCCGAGCGACGATGGGCGCCGATGGCGGACAGCAGGCGGAGCGTGGGATTCATCGGCATCGGGACCATGGGGTTCCCCATGGCGTGCAACCTCCTGGCGAAGGAGTTCGCAGTGACGGCCTACGACGTGGCGGACGCCGCGCTCGACCGGATCGTGGAGCGGGGGGCGCAGCGCGCTGGGAGCCCCCGTTCGGTCGGCGCGAGCTGCCGCTACGTGGTGTCGATGCTCCCCTCCTCGCCCCACGTCGAGGAGGCGCTGGCCGGCCCGGACGGCGCGATCGAGGGGATGGCCGCGGGCGGGACGCTCATCGACATGAGCACGATCGACCCCCAGACGACACGGCGGGTGGCGGCTCGGGCCGCGCAGCGCGGGGTGCGCATGATCGATGCGCCGGTGAGCGGAGCCCCGCCCAAGGCCCGCGACGGCACGCTGACCATCATGGTCGGCGGCGAGCCCGAGGTGGTGGAGGAGTGCCGCCCGATCCTGCAGGCGCTCGGCGAACACGTCATCCACGTCGGCCCGCTCGGGGCGGGCGAGACGGTCAAGCTCGTGAACAACCTGATCGCCGCGATCAGCATGGCGGCGGTCGCCGAGGCGTTCAACGTCGGCGTGCGCTCGGGGCTGAGCCCCCAGGTGCTGTTCGACGTCATCAGCAAGAGCTCGGGCGACTGCTGGGCGCTGCGCACGCGAGTGCCCTATCCGGGGGTGGTCGGTACGGCCCCTGCCGACGCAGGGTTCGCCCCCGGGTTCATGGTCGACCTGATGCACAAGGACCTGGGTCTGGCGCTGGCGGCCGCGCGGGCGGTCGAGGCGCCCTCCCTCCTGGGCGCCGTGGCCGAGCAGCTCTACCGCGCGGCGCGCGCCCAGGGTCTGGGAGGGAAGGACTTCTCGGCCGTGGCCCAGGTGATCGAGCGGCTGTCCGGGAGCTGAGCCCGCCGCCTCACCGTCGGTACACCTCCAGCGCGGTCCGCATGACCCGCTGAGCGGCCCGGGTGGCGAACTCCGCACCGGACCCCTGGCGCTCGCCAATCACCGCCACGGCGACGCGTGGGTCCTCGGCCGGGGCGAACCCAATGAACCACGAGTGGACCGACCCGTCGCCCACCTCGGCGCTGCCGGTCTTCCCGCCCACCGTGACACCGGCGATCGCGGCGTTGGCCGCGTAGCCGCGGCGGACGCCCTCGACCATGAAGCTCACCAGCGTCTCGGCCGTCCTGGATGACATGGCCTGCGAGAAGCTCGCGCCGGGCTGGCTCGGCCGGACGCTGGCGCCGTCCGGGCCACGCACCTCTGAGACCAGGTAGGGCGTGGGCACGCGGCCGCCGTTGGCGATGGCCGCGGCGACGAGCGCCATCTGCAGGGGAGTAACGTCCAGCTCACCCTGGCCGAAGGCGGTCTGGGCCAGGAGCTGCGGCGTCCACTCGCTCTCCGCCCGCTTGAGCCGGCTGGGGGTGACGGGGAGGTCGAACGGAATCGGCCGGGCGAAGCCGAAGCCCGCGGCGTACTGCTCCAGGCGCCGGGCGCTCTCGGCGCTGCCGGCGCCCGGTCGCTCCCAGGGGTAGGGTCCGGGCGGCGTGTCGCTCAGCCACGGGTTCAGGGGGCCTGGGTAGCCCAGCAGGAGGCCGGTCAGGGCGAAGACGCGGTTGGACGACCAGGCGAAGGCCTCCCGGTAGGTGAGGCGGGGGAGCTGCTGGCTGTTGCGGCAGTCGATGGGGTAGGTGCCGATCCTCACCGCCGTGGTGCAGGTGAACGGCTGGTCCAGGTTCACGAGGCCGAGGTCGACGGCGGCCGTGGCCGTCACGGCCTTGAACGTCGAGCCCGGGCTATAGGTGGCCTGGAGCGCGCGGTTGTACAGGGGACGGGCCGGGTCGTCCTGCAGGCGGGCGAGCTCCTCGTCAGGCAGGCTCGGGTCGACGTACGGCGTGGCGGCAAGGGCGAGGACTGCCCCTGTCTTCGGGTCGAGCGCGACGATGGCGCCGCTCGCGTCACCGAGCGCGGCGACGGCGGCCGCGTGGATCCGCCGGTCCACGGTCAGGACCAGGTCGCTCGGCTGAGGGCCGCGGCCGAGCAGCCGGTTCGCCAGCCGCTCGAGCGGGCCGGGCGGCCGCTCGCCCCGCAGCTCCGCGTCGTACTTCGCCTCCAGGTTGGTTGCCCCGAACCGGGCGCTGAAGAAGCCGATGGTGTGCACCAGAGACGGGTCGGCGTAGCGCCGCTGTCGCCCCTGGGGGGTCTCTTCCGAGAACGCAAGGACCTGCCCGGTTCGGTCGAGGATCCGTCCGCGCGGGCCGAACAGCCGTGCCTCCGCGACGCGCGGGTTGGCAGGGTCGGCGCCAAGATCGGCGGCCCGCAGCACCTGCCAGTAGCCGAGCGCCAGGCCCACCGCCAGGAACCCGGCCAGGAGGGCCTGGACGGCGCGGCGGATGTTCGCGTGCAGCTCCTCAAGCACGCCGGCCCGCCTCCTCTTCATGGGAGATGAGCAGGAGCAGGCCGACGAGCAGGAAGTTGGCCAGGACCGAGCTGCCCCCGTAGCTCACGAAGGGCAGCGTGATCCCGGTGAGGGGGATCAGCTTGAGCGTGCCGGCCAGGATGATGAGCGCCTGGAGCGCGAACACCGACGTGAGGCCAGCAGCCAGGAGGGCGTTGAAACCGGAGCGGGCGCGCAGCGCGACGCGGAAGCCGCGCCCGGTCAGCACCACGAACAGCTCGACCACGGCGAGCGCGCCCACCAGGCCCAGCTCCTCGCCGATGGCGGCGATGACGAAGTCGGTGTGGACGGCGGGGATGTAGCGTGGCGAGCCGAAGGCGAGCCCGCTGCCGAGGACGCCGCCCGAGGCCAGCGCGTAGAGCGCCTGGACGAGCTGGTAGCCGCCCGCGCTCGCCTCGCCCCACGGGTCGAGCCAGATGGCCACCCGGGTTTGCACGTAGCCGAAGAGCTGGGTCGCGACGAACCCGCCCAGGAGCAGCAGCGCGCCCCCCAGCAGGACGTAGCTGCCGCGTCCACTCGCCATGTAGAGCATCGCCAGCAGGACGGTGGAGAAGAGGAGCGCCGGCCCCAGGTCGCGCTGGAGGACGAAGATGGCGAGCGCCAGGCCGGCCATGAGCAGGATGGGCGCCAGGTAGGGCAGCGGTGGGAGCCAGAACGGGCCGAACCGCCGCCCGGCCAGGGCGAGCAGCTCGCGGTAGTCCTCCAGGTACCCGGCCAGGAAGATCACCAGGAGCAGCTTGACCACCTCGGTTGGCTGGAAGTTGACCGGCCCGAGGACCAGCCACAGCCTGGCGCCGCTGCCGTTCGGGTCGATGCCGAACGCCAGGGTGACGAGCAGGAGGAGCAGGCCCAACGCGGCCCAGGTGTAGCGGTAGCGGCGCAGCCAGCCGGCCGAGGGGAGGAGCGCCACGGCGCCGAGCGCCGCCAGCCCCGCCAGCACCCAGAGACCCTGCCTGGGGCCGAGGGACGGCTCGAGGCGCGACGTCATGAGCTGGCCCACGGCGGCCAGCGCGGCGGCCAGTGGGAGGAGGAGGGGATCGGCCCGCGGCAGCCGCCAGCGCAGCCAGACGCTGGCGGCCAGGAGCCCGGCCGCGAAGAGCCCCGCACCGGCCAGCGCCTCCCACTCGAGCGGCTGCCGGCGTGCGAGCGTGAGCAGCGCCAGGCCCACCCCCAGCAGCAGCATCGGGAAGAGGAGCAGGCCGAGCTGAAGGCGACCTGTCGTCGTGCGGCCGCGCAGCGGCGCCGCGAGCGCGCCCATGCGGGAATGCTACGCGCTGAGGGCGGCGCCCCCCTCCGGGTGCGCGGAGGAAGTGGGCCGCAGGCCGGCGCGGGCGGACGTAGACGCACCCCCGCGGCGCCGCTGCGGGGCGCGTAGGGCCGCGGGAGCGAGCAGCGGCCCGCGCGAGGCGCGCGACGCGCTTACAGCGCCGCCACGGTGCGCAGCAGCAGCTCGCAGCCCTGGCTGGTTCGCCAGTCGGCAGGGATCGAGCCGGCGGGGAAGCAGGCGTAGTCGCGCGGCCCGAGGGGTGGCGCGACTCCCGCGATCGCTACCTCCCCGCTCAGGACGAGCACCTCGAGCGCCACCGCCCGGGCACGCGTCGGGCAGCCGCCGTAGCCCGGCGGGTAGCGCAGGAGCCAGGTGGCTTCGCCGCGCGTCCGATCGACGTGGAGTGGTAGCCGATCCGTCCCGTCGCGCAGGTCCCGGTACCCCCACTCCCGCGTGCGCGTGGCCGGCAGGTGGACCAGCTCGGCTGCAGGCGGCGAAGCCGGCGCGGCGGCGGGCGCCGCGGGCGCATGCACCACCAGCGCTACGGCAGCCTCACCAGCCGGAGTCGCCACCGTGGCGCCGGCGAAGCCGGGAGGGAAGCTGGCGTAGCTGTCCGTGGTGAGCCAGGCGCCTCCAACCTGGAGCCGCCCTTCGAGGACGAACAGCTCGCGCCAGGACGAGGCCGGCGGGGCAGCCTCGCTCCGGAAGCCGGCCGGGAACGACAGCAGGAGGGTCTCTCCACTCGCCGGATCGCCCGGCGCACTCGAGCGGAGCCGGCGCACGTCGACCGCCAGGTTGCCGCCGAGCCACAGGGTCGGCTCCACGCAGCCGGCCCCGTGGCGAATGATGGCCGCCACGCGGTGAACGATAGCGGGTACGCGCCTCCGGCTGCGCCGCCCGGGTGTCGAGCCGCACACGTCGGGTCGGACCGAGCGACGGCGTGGCAGCGCCGCGCGCCGCCGCTCAGGCGACCATGGCGCGGGTCTGGGCGAAGCCGGCGCGACGCGCCAGGTAGTCCACCAGGGGGACGAACGGGTCGCAGCTCACCACGCGCGGCGCGTCGGCGACGAAGTTCGAGAGCGCGTTGACGTCGTAGAAGTAGAGCTGCCCGTCGCGCGTGCTCTCCAGGTACTCCACACCACCGACGTCGATTGCGGCGGCCCGGAACACGCGCAGCACGGCGTCCACCACCCAGGCCGGCGGGTCCGTCGCGTCCACGGCCCGGGCCGGGCTGGCAGGGGCCTCGACCGGACAGAACGCAAAGTCGTCCGCGGCGCCGGGTGCTTCGTCTGTGCTGCTCGTGAGCTGCAGCCCGAGGGACCCAGCCAGGCCGGCGCGGGCCGAAGGCTGGCTCCCCGGCGGTGGCGCCGGCTCCGGGCCCGGGACCTGGCAGATGTCGGCCGGGCAGAGGTTGAACCCCTGGCTGGGGTCGTTGGCGATGCGGATCGCGTACAGGAGCTGGCCGGCTAGCGCTTCTACCCGCACGATGGCGCCGTCTCTGGGCGGGTGGTACTCCTGCACGATGGCGGTGCCGTCCAGGCCGAAGATCGGCTCCAGCTCGCCCGCCTCCGCGGCCGCGCGCAGCGCGCGGCGGCTGTCGAAGCGGCGCATCAGGGCGCCGCTGCCGCCGAGGTTCGGCTTGACGATGAGGGGGAAGTCGAGCCCGTCGGCGGCCGTCAGGAGCGCGGCGGGGTGGTTGGCGGCGCGGCTGCGCGGGTGCGGCAAGCCCAGGCTGGCCAGCAGGGTGAGCTGGCGCGCCTTGGAGGTCTCGACCGCGTAGGCGCGCGACCCGTTGACGACGGGGACGCCCAGCGCCTCGAGGTGAGCCAGGTAGTGGTGGGCGTGGAAGATGGCCCGCGTGTGGCCGCGCAGATACGCGGACGGACTGACCCGGTTGAAGACGAGGCTGTACGGCGCTGAGCTGGCGGCCGGGTCGAACACGTGCTCGTGCGCCCGGACGCGCTCGTACGGGAGGCCGCGCCGGTCCAGCTCGGCGAAGAGGGGGGTGAACCACGCCGGATGCTCGTAGAGAACACCGATCGGTCTCGCCACGTCTGCCATACCACCTCCAGCGGCTCACCTATGTTTCAGGAATACAGTCCACTATATCAACTACTCGCGGGGAGAGGACCGGCGTAGTCCGGTATAGTTCGGTCGGGCTGGACCGGCGCTGGCCCGTGCCATCCATCATCCTGCGGGCAGGGCTCACGCGACCGCGCCGGGGACGCGCGAAGTGCCCGGGTGAGGCAAGCAGAGGGATTTCGCCAGCGGATGTCCACGAAAGCTACCGTCGCCGCGCTCCGGACGGCGCCTAAGCGCGTCCTCGAGGATTACGACCGCCTGCTCGAGCTGGCGAACGCGCCGGCGCACCTGGACCCCGGCGCGCGCACGATCCTCAAGGACAATATCTCGTGGCACTTCCCTTTCCCGGCCGCGAACACCACGCCCTGGCAGCTCGAGGGCGCCATCCGCGCCCTCCGGGCCCGCGGCTACGCCAACCTGGTGTGCGTGCAGAACAAGACGGTGGTGACCGACGCGTTCAAGGGGGAGGACCTGAACGGCTACCTGCCGATCTTCCGCCACTACGGCGTCCCGGTCCTCTACAACTTCAAAGAAGACCAGATGTCGTGGGTGCCCTATCGACCAAAGGCGAAGATGCTCGTGCTGGACAAGATCTATCGGGAAGGCATCCACGTGCCCGACTTCTTCTTCGGCAAGAACATCGTCCACCTACCCACGGTGAAAGGGCACATCTACACGACGACGACGGGCGCGATGAAGAACGCGTTTGGGGGCTTGCTGAACACCCGCCGCCACTACACGCATAGCTGGATCCATGAGACGCTGGTCGACCTGCTGGCCATCCAGAAGGAGATCCACGCGGGCCTCTTCGCACTGATGGACGGTACGACGGCGGGGAACGGGCCGGGCCCGCGCACCGTGTACCCCGAGGTGAAGAACGCGATTCTCGCCTCGGGCGACCAGGTGGCGATCGACGCGGTCGCGGCGAAGCTGATGGGCCACGACCCGCTGCGCATCCCCTACATCCGGCTGGCGCACGAGGCCGGGCTGGGGGTGGGCGACCCGCGCGCGATCGAGGTCGTCGGCGATGCGGAGCTGGCGCAGGAGAGCTGGGGCTTCCGCGTGGGCGACAACGGGGCGAGCCGGGTGGGCGACATCATCTGGTTCGGCCCCCTGAAGCCGGTGCAGCACCTCTTCATGCGGACGCCGCTGGTGAACCTGTTCATCTTCGGCTCGGAGGTCTACCACGACTACTACCGCTGGCCGCTCCGGGATCGGCGGACGTTCGAGGTGTGGCTCGCCAGGACCCCCTGGGGGGCGCTGTTCCAGCAGTACCGCCAGCACGGCGTGCTGGCACGGCCGCAGCCACGGGCCCCGGTCTGAGGCGGGCCCGGACGGGCCCCGCTCGGCGCCAGGCACCCCGGCTGGCGACGCGCTGAGCCAGCCTGGAACTGGACGCCCGGAGCGCGCCAGCCGCCGCGTCGCCGGCGGCCCACGTGGGCGGAGCCGGCGACCCACCTTGGCGGGCGTCAGTGCACGTCGGCGGAGATCTGCCGGGTGTCGTCCTGAGCGCAGCACAGGATCACCTGGCCCGGAGCAGCACCCTTCCAGGCGGCGCGATCCCGCACGGCGTGCGGGATGGCAGGGCCACCCGCCTGCTCGCACCGAGCCGTGCTAGGCCCCCCGGGGCTGGATCTCGTCGATGCGCGCCCGCACCGCCTGCTTCTCCGCTGCGTCGCCCCGGCACCAGCGGGCGTCCAGCTCGATGAACTCCCGCCACTCGTCCGGCACGGCGCTCTCGTGGAAGATGGCGCTCACCGGGCACTCGGGCTCGCACGCCCCGCACTCGATGCACTCGTCGGGGTGGATATAGAGCTTCCGATCGACGTCATCCGACTCGAGGTAGATGCAGGAGACGGGGCAGACGTCGACGCACGACTTGTCTTTCACGTCGATGCATGGCTGGGTGATCACGTAGGTCATGGGTCCTCCTCTCGCGCCGGGGGGACGTCGCGCAATCGGGCCTCGAGGTAGGCCTGCAGCGCCACGGCGCTGTTGCGTTCTAGGTCGCGGGTGCTGAAGAGCAGGGTCACCGGCCCCTGTCGCGCTGCCCGCAGGATGGGTGCCCAGCTCTCAGGCCGCGCGTCCAGCTCCGCCGTGTAGCGGCGTCGGAACTCCTCCCACTGCGCCGGATCGTGGCCGAACCAGCGCCGGAGCCCATCGCTCGGGGCCACCTCTTTCAGCCACCCGTCCAGCGCCAGCACGCGCTTCCGCACCCCGCGCGGCCAGAGCCGCTCGACCAGGAAGCGCTTCCCATCCAGCGGGTCGGGCGGCTCATACACCCGCTTGACCCTGATCATCGCCCTCTCCGTCCCCACGCACCGTCCCCCCGGTCCACGCGCTGTCCGCGTCGTTCACGCCGGTAGGTAGCCGGTGTCGGCCAGCCGGTCGAGCAGCAGGTGCAAGTAGACCAGGCCACCGTACGGCCGCCAGGGCGCGAGCGCGCGCTGAACGCCGGCGTGGTCCAGCGGGGCTCCCTGCCCGAGCCACCGTTCCAAGCTGGCGCGGGCGCCCACGTCGTCGCCGGGGAACACGTGCAGCCGCCCCAGGCCCCGCAGGAGGACGTACTCCGCGGTCCAGCGCCCCACGCCGTGCAGCTGCTGCAACCGGGCGAGCGCGGTGGCGTCGTCCAGCGATGCCAGCTCGTCGAGGACGAGACCGCCCGTGCCGATCGCCCGCGCCAGGCCGACGAGCGCCTGCGCCTTCTGGCGGCTGAAGCCCAGCCCGCGCAGCGCGTCGGGCTCGAGCGGCGCGAGATCGGTGGGCCGGGGAAACGCGTGCGCCGGGCGCCCATTCGACAGTGCGGCCGGGCCGCAGGTCTCCACGAGCCTGTTGAGGAGGCGGATCCCCAGCGTGAGCGTGACCTGCTGGCAGGCGATGGCATTGGCGAGCGTCTCGAACAGGGTGGGAAAGCGCGGCGGCTTCAGACCGCGGAAGCGGGACGCGAGCGGCCCGAGCCGTGGATCGGTCTGCGCCTGCTGGTAGAAGGCGCTCAAGTCGACGGAGAGACCGAGCGCCCGTTCGAGGATGGCCGTGACGGCCGGGCGCGGGTCGCGTGTGCGGTGCGCGGCGCTCAGCGTGACCTGGAGCCGCGCCGTGTCGGGCGGTCCCACCTGCCGGACGGCAACGGTCGCGGGTCCACCGCCCAGGGTGAGGGCGCGCCGGTAGGTGGCGCCGTCCCAGCAGTCCACGCAGTTGTCGGGCCGGCGCCGTAAGGCCCAGACGGTGAGGTCCAGGCGAAACGGGGGCGTCGGCTCGAGCTCGAAGACGAGGCGGTTCATGGCTGGCCTGCGCCACGCAACGTGCCGGAGGAAGCCGCACCGGCTGCCGGGGCGCCCGGCCCGGCGCGCGTCACGCTTGCCAGCGCGCGATGGCGACCGCGACCTCGCGGACGGCGATCTCGCGGATCAGCCCGGCCTGGGTGTAGGGGTCTCCGGCCACCCACGCTACCACCTCGCCGGGGCTCTCAGCCTGGACGACGAGGAGCGCGCCGTCGACCGGGTCGGCGAACGCACCGGCCATGACGAGGAGCCCTGCGTCGCGCGCCTGCTCCAGGCGGGCGAGATGGGCCGCGCGGTAGGGCTGGCGGCGCTCGGGCATGTCTGGGACGTACGTGAAGGTGAGCATGAAGGTCTTCATCGCCATGCTGCCAGGATACGCGGGTGCAGGGGTTCGTGACCCGCCCGTGAGATGGGCGGTTGGACGGCGGCCACGGCGATCCGGGACCATTCCAGGGTGAGGGTGTTGGGAGCCCAGCCGGGGCCGCTCCAGCGCGCGCTGCCCTGGCTGGTGGCCGTAGGGGTGTTCCTGCTGCTCGCCAGCGCGACCGTCTGGGTCCGCCAGCAGGAGGCGGCGCGCCGGGTGGCCGAGGCACGCGCCGAGACGGCGGAGGCCGAGCTGGCGGTGGCCCGGGCGTCGCTGACCGCGCTCACGCAGGCGCAGGCGCTCGCCAGCGCCACGGCCGTCGCGCAAGCGAGCGACCCCACCCAGGCCCTGCGGCGGGCGCTGGACCTGCTGTTCGCGGCGTACCAGGAGCCGACCGAGGCGCGCCTGAGCGCACTCAACGCCGTCTTCAGCCCGGCCGCGCGGGCCATTGTCCAGCCCGAAGCCGAGTACCTGATCTCCGGCGGCAGACGCCTGGCCGGGCAGTCGCGCTACTCGCTGACCGTCCTCGGTACCACGCCGGGCGGGCCGGACCGCGTCGACGTGCGGACGCGCGAGGAGTGGGTGTACGACGAGCGCGACCAGGCCGACCGGCCAGCCCGGTGCGTGCGCGAGGAAGGTGAGCAGACCTACACGCTGCGCCGTACGGCGGACGGCTGGTTCGTCGAGGCGATCGAGCTAGGCACCGCGCGACGGTCGGACTGCTGAGCGCACCTCGTCGCGGAGGCCCGGGCCGCGGCCCG
>CAYSYM010000006.1:0-109183 GCA_964435115.1 uncultured Chloroflexota bacterium
AGGTGGCACGGGTCCGGGACGGCGCCCGGGCGCCGTCCCGGACCCGTGCCACCTGGCTCACGCGATGCTCACCCGGGGTCTGCCCGAGAGCGGGTCGAGCTGCTCACGCAACGTACCTCCTTCCTGAGTTCGCGCGAGACCGGGTGAACCCGGCCTCTGCTGCCAGGATGGAGCCGTGGGATGAAGCGTCGGTGAATCGAATCCAAGGCATGCTTCACGGTTGCCCGTGTGCGGCCGGCTCTACTGCGGCGCAGCCGGCGCCTCGCCAATCGTCAGGGTCACCGTGAGCGCCTGGCCGTTGCGGACGAGCCCAATCTGCACCCGATCCCCGGGGCTGCGGAGCACGAGGTCCTGGAGCAGCTCATCGGCGTTGTAGACATCCTTGCCGTCGAAGCTCGTGATGACGTCGCCGGGCTGGACGCCAGCTTGCGCCGCCGGCCCGTTCGGCGCCACCTGCCCGACCAGCGCGCCACGGTCCACCCCAGCCGGCGGCGTGGCCGGTGGCCGACGTCCACCGTGCGCTGGCGGCGCCACGTCGGGGCTCACCGCGTTGCCCAGGCTAACGCCCAGGTACGGCTGGCCGCTGCTCGTCACGCGCCCGTTCTGTACGAGCTGGGGCGCGATCCGCTTGGCGGTGTCCACGGGGACGGCGAAGCCGAGGCCCTGGGCGGGAACGCCCTGGGTGGCAGCGATCAGCGTGGTGATGCCCACCACGTTGCCCTGCAGGTCGACGAGCGGGCCGCCCGAGTTGCCCGGGTTGATGGCCGCGTCGGTCTGGATCATCGGCTGGTTGTAGCTGCCCTGGCCCTCGGAGATCGGGCGGTTCAGCGCGGAGACCACCCCGGTGGTCACGGTGTTGTCGAAGCCGTACGGGTTCCCGATCGCGGCGACGAACTCTCCGACCTGGAGGCCGCTCGAGTTCCCCAGAGGCGCGGTTGGCAGGTTCTGCCCGTCAATCTTCAGCACCGCCAGGTCGAACCCGGCGTCGGTACCGAGCACCTTGCCGGGGAAGTGCCGGCCGTCGGGCAACCCCACCGAGATGGTGTTGGCCCCGTCGACCACGTGGGCATTCGTGAGGACGAGCCCGCTCGGGTCGTAGATCACGCCCGAGCCCAGGCCCTGGTCCGTGCGGATGCTCACCACCGCCGGACCGACCTGCTGAGAAACGGCGATCATGGCCGACTGGAGCGCTGACGAGGTGGTGACGCTGGCTGGCTGGGTGGGCGGGCCGCCAACGGCCTGGGCGTTCGCCTGAGGCGGCACGACGACGCGGCCGAGACCGGCGCCGACGATACCCGCGAGGAACGCAACCGCCAGGATCAGCGGCAGCACTCCGCGGGTCCGCTGGGGCCGCGGCGGCGGTGCCGGGGTGGGGCTGAATGTCGAAGGAGCGGTGTCGTGCATGGCGTGAGACCTCCTTTGCGGTCACTTCCCTGAGCCTGCCACGCGCGCATGAAGCCCAGATGAAGGAGTGATGAAGCTGCCTTCATGCGCGACGCCTCGCCCTTCGCGCCCTCCTTCGAGGGTGCTCAGACCGCGGGCGGCACGTGCACCGATCGATGCCGCGCTCCGGCCCAGGTGCTGAGCAGCCGGCGGGAGTCAGGCCGCGGACGCTCTCGCCCTCCCCGGCGCGAAGGACGCGGCCCGTCTACACGGGCGGACGCGCTGGCCCAGGCTCCGGGCCGATCCGCCCGCCACCGGCTTGGAGCAGATGCACGGGCACTGCCGGTGAGCCGCGAGCGCCCGTGCCGGGCGCCAGTGGCAGGCGCACCGTGAACGTCGTGCCACGTCCCGGCTCGCTCTCCACGTCAATCGTCCCACCATGCGCCTCGGCCACCCAGCGGCTGATAGCCAGGCCGAGACCCGCACCACCGGCCGCCCGTGACCGAGCTTTGTCGACACGATAGAACCGCTCGAAGATGTGCGGCAGGTGCTCCTGAGGAATGCCGATGCCCGTGTCGACCACGGCGAGCACCGCCCAGCCGGAGGCTGCCTCGGTCACCACATCCACCCGCCCGCCCGCCTCCGTGTACTTCAGGGCGTTCTCCACCAGGTTGACCAGGAGCTGGGTCAAGCGCGTCTGGTCGGCCTCCACCACCGCGGCACCCTGCCGCACGCGCTCCAGCGTGATACCACGCTGCCGCGCGAGTGACTGCATGGTAGCGGCCACCTGGTCCGCCAGGTCCTCGAGGTCGACTGGCTCACGGGCGAGCTCGTCCCGGCCAGCATCGGCGCGAGCCAGGGTGAGCAGCTCGGCCAGGAGCTGGCTCATCCGCGTCGCGTCATCCCGCACGCTGCGCAGGATGCGCTCGTACTCGGCCGTGCTCCGGCGGCGCTCGAGGCCGACGTCGATCTGGCTGACGAGCATGGCCAGCGGCGTGCGGAATTCGTGCGAGGTGTCGGCCGTGAAGCGGCGCTCGCGCTGGAACGCCGCCTCGAGGCGGTCGAGCATGCGGTCAAACGTCGCCGCGAGGTGGCCCACTTCGTCATTGCCACGGAAGCCGAGCCGTCGCGACAGGTGCTCCGCGCTGATCTGTCCCGCCGTCCGCGTCACCCGGTCGATCGGGTCGAGCGCTCGGCCGGCCAGGAACAGGCTTCCCGCGATAGCGAGCAGGAGAGTGGCCGGCACAGCGACCGCCATGAGCAGGACGAGCTGCCGCAGCGTCACGTCGGCGTCGCGCTCGGAGCGCGCCACCTGGAGCACGCCAACCGGGCGCCCATCTTCGACGACCGGCGCGCTCAGGACGCGCCACGGTTCCCCATCGGCGAGACGCACGGTCGCGAAGGTGACCTGTGCCGGGCCGGGGCGTGGGAGCGCCGCGGCGAGCGTCGTGAGTGGCCGTCGCGGACTGTTCGCCAGCACCTCCTGCCCCGTAGCGTCGTACAGGACGACCACCATGCCGGGTGGGAGGGCCTCCGGCGTGTCCGGGAGGTGGGGCTGCCCATCCACGACCTCCAGCATGGCGATCGTCTGCTCAGCCGCGGCCAGCAGCAAGCGGTCGCCTTCGGCGCGCAGGGTGCGCGCCAGGCTCAGGTAGAGGAAGGCACTGAAGCCGAGCAGGGTGATGGCCAGGAGCGCCACGTACCAGAGCGTGAGTCGCCCGCGGATAGTCTGCAGAGGCCTTCGGAGGGCGCGAGCCACCCGGCGGAGCGCGCGCATCAGGTGGGTGCCTTGAGCTGGTACCCCGTCCCGCGGATCGTGCGCAGCAGACGCGGCTCACGATCGTCGCCCAGCTTTCGACGCAGGTAGCCGATGTAGACGTCGACGACGTTCGACATGGCGACGAAATCGTAATCCCACACGTGCTCGGCGATCTGCGTGCGGGTCAGGACGCGGTTGGCGTTGCGCACGAAGTACTCCAGGACCGCGTACTCTTTGCTGGTGAGCGCCACGGCGCGACCCCCGCGGCGGACCTCGTGGCTCACCGTGTCCAGCTCGAGGTCGGCCACGCTGAGCACGGGGTCGCGGGAGAGCGTATCCCGGCGGAGCAGCGCCCGCACGCGGGCGAGCAGCTCGCGGAAGGCGAACGGCTTGACCAGGTAGTCGTCGGCCCCGCTGTCGAGCCCGGCCACACGGTCGTCCACGGCGTCCCGGGCGGTCAGCATCAGCACGGGGGTGTTGTGGCGTCGCGCGCGGAGGGTGCGGCAGAGCGCCAGCCCATCCAGCCTGGGCAGCATGACGTCGAGGATGACCAGGTCGTACGGCTCGACCTCGGCCAGCGCCAGGCCCTCTTCGCCGTCGTAGGCCACGTCCACCGCGTAGCCGTGCTCGCCCAGGCCGCGCTTGAGCACGCCGGCCAGCTTGTGCTCGTCTTCCACCACCAGGATCCGCATGCTCTCACCTCAAAACGCGTGCAGCCCGCATTGTCCACGCTGCACATGAGAACCAGATGAAACGTGCGCCTACGCTGGCTTCCATGAGCCGTTCACCCCGCTCTCGGCGCCATTCTGGGCGGGGCCGCCTTACGCGCCGCGCTGTGGCGAGCGCTGGTGCCCAGACGCAGGACCAGCCCGACCGGGCAGTGGGGCCGGGAGACGGCCACCAGATCACGGGTCCTGCCAAACAGAGCCGGGCCGGCCGTGCCGCCGGTGATCCCCACAGCACTACACTTCCGGCGGGAGCTATGGGCGAGGCTGCTGCGAAGGTACGACATGGCTATGGCCAACCCTGAGAGCTTGAACGAGAGGCGTGCCGGCATCCTCCGCGTGGCCAGAGCCCACGGGGCCAGGGCGGTGCGTGTGTTCGGCTCGCGTGCGCGCGGTGAGGCGCACCCGGGGAGCAACTTGGATCTCCTGGTCGAGCTGGAGCCCGGGCGGAGCCTTCTCGACCTGGTGGCGATCAAGCAGGATCTCGAAGACCTGCTGGGCCGGGAGGTGGACGTGGTCACCGAGGCAGGCGTGAGTCCCTACGTACGCGCGCGAATCCTGCGGGATGCGGTCCCGCTGTGACGCGGGACGCGGTCTACCTCCGGCACATCATCGACGCCACCGACCGGATCGCGCAGTAGGTCGCCGTCGGCCGCGACCGGTTCATGGCGGAGACCGTCTGGCAGGACGCGACCGTCCGACAGCTGGAGATCATCGGGGAAGCCACGAAACGCCTCTCCGTCGAGTTGCGAGCCCGCCACCCGGAGGTCCCGTGGCGGCGCATCGCCGGCCTGCGAGACATCCTGGTCCACGACTACATGGGTGTAGACCTTGCCGCGGTCTGGGAGCTCGCGCGGCGGGAGGTTCCCCGGCTCATGCGCGCCGTCGAGCGGATCCTGAGCGAGGAGGCCTCAGCCGGCTGAGGACGAGCCGCTCCGGCGTGCGGGCCCTTCTGGTTGGGGGGGCAGGTGCCGCCGCCCTTCGAGCTCGGTTCAGCGGACGCGCATCCATGCCTGTCCCGGCCCGCGGTACTGGCGACGACAAGAACCAGATGACGCGGTGAGCGCCCGACCTCCCGGAACCCGGGGCCGGCCCGGACCCGCGCCGGCTCACCTCGGCGAGGCCGGCGGCTTGAGCCGCGACGGCAGCCCCGCCACGAGGAAGTAGACCTCGTCTGCCCACGCGGCCGCGGCCTGGTTCACCCGCCCCAGCGCGTCGCGAAAGGCTCGCCCGAGCGCGTACGCCGGCACCAGCCCCATGCCCACCTCGTTCGACACGAGGACCACGTGCGCCGGCAGGCGGAAGAGGGCCCGAACCTCGTCCACCGCGACCTGCTCCGCCGCCAGGGTCTCCACCGGGTCGTGGCCGGGCGCGTCGTGCTCCGGCCCGGCCACCAGGTTGGAGAGGAGCAGCGTCAGGTCTTCCACGACGACCGTCCGCGCATCCGCCAGCGCCGCTGCGGTCGCCTCGGCCACTCGCAGCGGCGCCTCGACCGTGCGCCACTGCCCGGGCCGTTGCGCCTGGTGCCACCTGATCCGCGCGACCATCTCCGCGTCGCCCGCCACGGCCGTCGCCACGTACAGGACCGGTTCGCCCAGCTCACCCGCCAGTCGCTCGGCGTACGCGCTCTTGCCGGAGCGCGCTCCACCCAGGACCAGGATCCTGCGGTACGCTGGCGAGGCCGTCACGCCGTGACGGTGCGGGGGCGCACTCTCAGCCGCTCGGCCGTGATGATGGCCGTGAGATTCGCGAGCGCCTCGTGCAGGCGGTCGCGATGGTTCACGATCACATAGTCGTACTCGCTCACGCGCCGCATCTCTCGCTCCGCGGTCTGCAGCCTCACCTGGCGCTCCTCGGACGTCTCGGTGCCCCGCGACTCCAGCCGCGGGATCAGCTCGTCGAGCGAGGGTGGCTGGAGGAAGATCGTGACTGCGTTCGGCAGCTTCCGGCGCAGCGTCGCTGCCCCCTGGACGTCGGGCGCCATGATGAGGTCGTGCCCGCGCCGTAAGCCCTCTCGCACGCTGTAGAGCGGGATACCGTAGCGGTGCTGCCCGTGGACCACGGCGTGCTCCAAGAGCTGGTTCCGCCGCAGCAGGTCGTCGTACTCCTCATCCGTCAGGAAGTAGTAGTGCCTCCCGTCGACCTCGCCGGAGCGGCGGGGCCGGGTGGTGGCGGTGACGCAGTAGGTGATGGGGAAGCCGGTGTGCTTCAGGAGTTCGATCAGGCTGGACTTGCCCACGCCGGACGGGCCCGAGAGCACGAACACGAGGCCGCTGGCTGGCGTGGGATCGGGCGTTCCGGGCCGCGGTCGGACGCCAAGTCCCGGCCGGTCCGCCACGCCCAGGTCCATCAGTCCGCTGCTGTCACCCGAGGAGCGGCCGGCCGGACCCTCCCCTCGGCCGGACCTCGGACGCGCCAGCGCTGCCCACCGCGCGGGCAAGGGATGAGCCGCGTTACGTCGGCGCCCGGACCCCGGAACGGGCGCTCGAGCGCGAGCTGGAACAGCGCGATGGCGTGGGGCAACACTGCCGGGTGTAGCTCATTGTAGAAGCGGGCGAGAGGCCGGGCAAACGCGTCGGGGGATCTGAGCAGGGTGAGTCGGATTTCCCATCTCCTGCCCCTTCCCCCGGGAAGGGGAGCGAGGTTCCCGCTGGGGGCTGACGCCCCCCGACCCCCACGAGGACGGAGAACGGCTGGGCTCACCGAAAACGGGAAGACCCTGCGGAGCTGAGAACCGCAAGCGTGAAGCGTAGAGGGCCGATAATATGCGCGCGACCCGCCCGGACGCGCGATGGACCTCCACCGTCTCCAGCGCATCACCATCTTTGCCCCGCTACTGTTCCTGCTGGGGCTGGATTTCCTGCGCCACTTCGTCTTTCCGGACATCCTGCTCTCCTGGCCCGGTTACATCCTCGTCGCCGGGGTGGTCCTGTTCGGCACGCTCCTGTTCTCCGAGACGGTCTTCACCTCGATCGGCCGCATGCAGGAGCGGCTGGAGCAGCAGAACCGTGAGCTGCTCGCGCTCCACCAGGCCGGGCTGGACATCGCCGGCGAGCTGAGCCTTGAGATCGTCCTCCAGAAGGTGGTCGAACAGGCGCGCGAGCTGGTACGCGCCCACTACGGTGCGCTTTCGCTCCTCGGCGAGAGCGGCCACGTCGAAGCGTTCCTGACCTCAGGCATCAGCGCCGAGGAGCGCGCCGCCATCGGCCCCATTCCGGAAGGCCACGGGCTACTGGGCGTGGTGCTGAAGCACGGCGAGCGGCTGCGGCTGCAAGACCTCACGCGCGATCCGCGCTCGGCGGGCTTCCCACCCCACCACCCCGTCATGCGCTCGCTGCTGGCCGTGCCGATCATCTCGCGGGAAAGCATCCTTGGCAACCTGTACGTGACCGAGAAGGTGGACGCCGGGGCCTTCAGCCAGGAAGACGAAGAGACGCTCGAACGGTTCGCCACCCAGGCGGCGGTGGCCATCGAGAACGCGCGCCTGCACCGGCAGATGCGGGGGATGGCGATCACTGAGGAGCGCGAGCGCATCGCGCGCGAGATGCACGACAGCCTGGCACAGGTGCTCGGCTACGTGAACACGAAGGCTCAGGCGATCCAGGAGCTGCTGCGCGCCAACCGGATCGACCGGGCCGAGACGCAGATGGGGCAGCTCAGCGCTGCCGCGCGCTCAGCCTACGCCGACGTCCGCGAGAGCATCCTGGGCCTGCGCACCTCGCTGGGGCCCGAGCACACCCTGCTCGACGCGCTGCGCGAGTACCTCCTGCGCTGGCAGGAGCAGAGCGAGGTGAGCGCGACGCTGTCCATCGTGCCGGCCGAGAGCACCCTGTCGTCGCTCGACGCGGCTGCCGAGCTGCAGCTGCTGCGTATCATTCAGGAAGCCCTGACCAACGTGCGCAAGCACGCCGGTGCGACGCACGTGCGCGTCCAGGCTGCCGAATTGGACGACGCGGTGGAAGCGGTGGTGGAAGACAACGGACAGGGGTTCGACCCGGCCCGTCTCGGCAGCGCGTCCTTTCCCCGCTTTGGCCTCACCACCATGCGGGAGCGGGCCGAAGCCGTGGGCGGCACGCTGCAGATCGTCGCCTCCCCCGGCCGGGGGACGAAAGTGGTGATCCGCCTGCCCGCGGAACGCGTACCATTGCGGAACGGAGAGCCCCGTGCGCGTTCTTATCGCTGACGATCACCCGTTGTTCCGCGACGGGCTGCGTAGCTTGCTGGAGGCCCGTGGGATCGAGGTCGTCGGCGAGGCGGAAGATGGCCGCGCAGCGTTCGACCTGGCCCAGAAGACGCATCCAGACGTCGTCCTGATGGACCTGGCGATGCCCGAGGTCAACGGCCTTACGGCCACGCGCCTGATCAGCGCCGAGCTGCCGGAGGTGAAGGTGGTGATCCTCACGGCCTCGGAAGACGACGCCAACCTGTTCGAGGCGATCAAGTCGGGCGCGCAGGGCTTCTTGCTTAAGAACCTCGCGTCCGACCAGTTCTTCAACCTCCTGGAAGGCGTGGCCCGTGGCGAGCCGGCGCTGACGCCGGGGCTGGCCCGGAAGCTGCTGGACGAGTTTGCGCGGCCGCCCTCCACCGTCCGGCCCGCGGCCGCGCCCGACCAGCTCACCGAACGCGAGCGTGAGGTGCTGGCGCTCCTGGTGCAGGGCGTCACCTCCAACCGTGAGCTGGCCGAGCGCCTGGTGGTGAGCGAGAACACCGTCAAGTACCACCTGCGCAACATCCTGGACAAGCTGCACGTCCAGAATCGCGCCCAGGTCGTCTCGTACGCGCTGCGCCACGGCCTGCTCGAGCAGGGCGAAGCGCGGTAGCCCCGCGCGAATCCCGCCCGGACGTTCGCCGCCCGGCCCAGCGACAGACGGTCGGGCAGCCCGTGAGCCGAGGGCCGGGCCGGGGGCTCGGGGGTGCCGGCCCGGCCCGGGGTGTCACCCGGCCACGGCCGCCTCGGCGTGCCGCTGGCGCAGCACCTTCTTGTCGAACTTGCCCACGCTGGTCTTGGGCAGCTCGTCTAGGAAGAGGTAGCGGTCCGGCAGCCACCACTTCGCCACACGCGCCGCCAGGTGCTCGCGCAGCTCCTCCTCGCCCAGGCTGCCCTTCGCCTCGGGCCGGGGCACCACGCAGGCCAGCGGCCGCTCGCCCCAGTGTGGGTCAGGCATCGCGATGACCGCTGCCTCGAGCACCTTCGGGTGGGCCATCAGGGCCCCCTCCAGCTCGACACTCGAGATCCACTCGCCGCCGCTCTTGATCAGGTCCTTGGTGCGATCGGCAATCTGGATGTACCCCTCCGGGTCGATGGCCACCACGTCGCCGGTCCGGAACCAGCCGTCAGGCGTGAACCGCTCGGCGCTCTGCGGGTCGTTGTAGTACGAGCCCGCCACCCACGGCCCGCGGACCACCAGCTCGCCCAGGGTCTTTCCGTCCCACGGCGCCTCCTGGCCGTCGAACGCGATCACCCGGGCCTCCACGCCGGCCGCCGGCAGCCCCTGCTTGGCGCGGTACTCGAGCTGCTCCTCGTACGGCAGCCGTTCCAGGGAGCGTTTCAGGACGCTCACGCTGCCCAGCGGCGTCGTCTCGGTCATGCCCCAGGCGTGGACAATGGTGAGGCCCATCCTGTCGTAGGCCTCGATCAGGCTGCGCGGGGCAGCCGACCCGCCAATCACGATCCGCTGGAGCTTGCTCAGGTCGAACCTGCCGCTCGCAATGGCTGGCTGCAGGCCGATGAAGATCGTCGGCACACCGGCGACGAAGGTCACTCCCTCCGCCTGGAGGAGTGACAGCAGGCGCTGCGGGTCGGGGGCCACGCCGGGGAAGACCTGCTTGGCGCCGACGAGCGCGCAGGCGTATGGCAGGCCCCACGCGTTCGCGTGGAACATGGGCACGATGGCCATGACGCTGTCCCGCTCCGAGACGCCCAGCGTGCCTGCCATGCAGGCGCCGAAGGAGTGCAGGACGAGCGCGCGGTGGCTGTAGGCCACGCCGCGCGGGTTGCCCGTGGTGCCCGACGTGTAGCACAGCATGGCCGCCTCGTCCTCGTCGAGGCGGGGGAACTGGAAGCCTTCCGCCCCCGTCTCGAGAAGCGCCTCGTAGTCCGGGCTGCCGCCGGTGTCGACGTCGGACCCGTCGTCCATGACCACCACCCGCTCCAGGGTGCTGAGGCCGGGCCGCAGCTTCTGGATGAGGGGCAGCAGCGACCGATCGACGAAGAGGAGACGGTCTGCGGCGTGGTTGACCACATACGCGATCTGCTCGTGGAACAGGCGGATGTTCACGGTGTGCAGGACGGCCCCGGCCATCGGCACCGCGAAGTACAGCTCCAGGTGCCGGTCGTGGTTCCAGGCGAAGGTCGCCACCCGGTCGCCGGGCCGGACCCCCACCCGCTCGAGCGCGCTCGCCAGCTTACGGACGCGTTGCCCGAAGTCGCGGTACGTGTACCGCCGCGCTCCCTGGGCGCTCCCGGTCACGATCTCCTGGTCCGGGAAGAGCGTCGTCGCCCGCTGGAAGAGGTGCTGGAGCGTCAGCGGGAAGTCCATCATCGTGCCACGCATGGGATCCTCCTCCCTGCGGCTCCTCGCCTCGTCGCGGGAGCCGGGCGCCCTCAGTCTGGGCCAGTGCGATGGAGGGAGTGCGTAGAGAACCCTGCGTGCCTTCGACGCACCATCTCCACGAAGCAGTCTAGAGGGGCGGCTGGGGCTGTCAAGGGAGCGCGCGTAGCACCGCCAGCACGTCGTCCGGGCGGGGGAGCTGGGGCGGTTCCGGGGTGTGCCGGTAGGCCACTTTTCCGTCGCGCCCGACCACCAGCACGCCGCGGCGAAGGACCTCACGCATGCCCGACCCGGTCGTGTGCAGCAGCCCGTACGCACGGCCGAAGTCGCGGTTGAAGTCGCTCAGCAGTACCAGGTCATCCGGGAGCCTCAGTTGCTGGCGCCACGCCTCGTGAGCCCAGTACGAGTCGACGCTGACGCCGTACACCCGGGCGCCGAGCTGCCGAAACTCGTCGATCCTCTTTCCGAACTCGGAAAGCTCGTTCGTTCAACCGGGGCTGAAGTCGAAGAAGTACGTCAGTAGCACCACCGGGCCGGTCCGCAGCGCGTCGGCGAGCTGTACGGACTCCCTGGAGCGGACCGGTAGCGTGAAATCGGGTGCCGTGTCGCCTGGTGTGAGCTCCGCCATACGCCCTCCATTATGCCGGGACGCGGTGCTGCGGCTGGGACGGTCTACCTGTTCGGTCTCCTGCGCACCGTGCCGTCGCGGTTCGACTTCTCGGCGACCACCGGGACGGCAATCGTGTGGCGTCCCGACCCTGGTATCAGCCTCAGGCCGAACATTCAATTTGGCTAGCCCTGCGTGGACGGCACCCGTATCCCGACAGCCGCCCTCTGGGGCTACGTGCACGGGGGCGATCCCGTCGCGTACATCGCGGATTCCTACGGACTCGATGCAGCCGAAGTTGAGCAGACGGTGCGGTGGGAAGAGCGACGACGCACCGCTCTGGCGGCTGCGGCCTAGGTATCTTCTCGACAACCAGCTCAATCCGCTCGCTCGCGCCGCGGACGCGGACGGGGGAAGCTGCCGCATCTACCGGGTACGCCCCTCCGTCCCGGGTATACCCGACTTATGTAGCACTTTCAGAACGGGCTGGATGGGAGAGGCGGGATACACGGGCCGATTTCGAACTGGTGCTACACGAACTGGGTACAGCCCTCCGTCCCGTTCCACTGGCGGGCGGGCCGGGGACGCTGTAGCATCATCCCCGTCGCCGCTCCCTCCAGGCGTGGGTTCGCGGCTCCGCGTCTGAGCGCCTGCCGAGCTTTGTGGATCAGGCCGTGGCGGGGACCCGGCGGAGTCGCGCGCGGCGGCGCAGACGTGGGAAACTCTGCGCGGCCACGGCCGTTGGAGGCGCGACGCGACAAATGGACGAGGGGCAGGACCGTTGCCGCGCCTGACCTTCGGCGAGGTCCTCAGACAGGTCGAGCGGATCGCGCACGACGTGGCGGCGGTGCACGCGGCCGAGGTCGACCAGCAGGCGCGGTGGCCTACGGAGAGCCTGCGAGCGGTCCAGGCGGCCGGACTGGGCGGGCTGGTGGTACCGGAGCGGTGGGGTGGGCTTGGCTTTGGCCTGTACGCGGTGGCCCAGGTCTCCGAGGTGCTCGCCCAGGCGTGTGGTTCGACCGCGCTCTGCTTCGGCATGCACTGCGTTGGCGCGGCGGTGATCGCCGCCAAGGCGACCCCCGACCAGGGCGAGCGGTACCTCCGTCCGATTAGCGAGGGGAAGCACCTGACCACCCTCGCCCTGAGCGAGCCGGGCACGGGCGCCCACTTCTACCTGCCGCAAACCACGCTGGCGCGGACGGCGCCGGAGGCCTACCGCGTGGACGGCCACAAGTCGTTCGTGACGAACGGCGGCTACGCCGACTCGTACGTCGTCTCGACGGTCGCGGCCGACCCGGGCGCGCCGCCCGGCGAGTTCTCGTGCGTAGTGATCCCGGGCGATGCCCCGGGCTTGAAATGGGGGCCACCCTGGACCGGCCTGGGGATGCGCGGGAACTCGTCGCGGTCGCTGTCGCTCAGCAATGTGCCGGTGCCCCGAAGCGACCTCCTGGGGCACGAAGGAGACGAGATCTGGTACGTCTTCTCGGTCGTGGCGCCGTACTTCCTGGCCGCCGTGGCGGGCACCTACCTGGGCATCGCCGCGGCCGCGCTGGAGGCGGCGCGGGCGCACATGACCAAGCGCCGCTACGCGCTGCAGGGCATGACGCTTGCACAGCAGCCCGTCCTCCAGCACCGCGTGGGTGTCCTGTGGGCGGCTGTCGAGCGCACCCGGCGGCTGCTGTACCATGCCGCGATCCTGGGCGACGACGGCTCCGAGGAGGCGCTGGTGCCGATCCTATCGGCCAAGGCCGAGGCGGGCGACACGGTGGTGCAGGTGACGAACGAGGCGCTGACACTGGTGGGCGGGCTGGGCTACGAGGAGAACTCGCGGCTAGTGCGGGCCCTGCGCGACGCGCGAGCTGCCCACGTGATGGCTCCGACGACGGACATCCTGCGGACGTGGGCTGGCCGGGCCCTGCTCGGCCAGCCGATCCTGGCGGAGTAGGGGGGGCGGTGGGTGACGCGGGACGCTTCCCCCCGATCCTCACGGCGCACGGCACCGGCGGGGCGACACACAGGCAGGCGTGTGGACGCTGAACCGCGCGGGCTGATCTTCCTGATCGACCTGGACGAGCAGACCCGCGCGCTGTTCCAGCGGCGGTTGCAGGGCTCCTACCGCGTGGAGGCGGTGCCTGCGCTGGACGTCGCCCTGGCCCGCGTGCCGCAAGACGAGGACGTGGCCATCGCCGTGGTCGTCGGCGCCGGCGATGACGCCGCTCGCGTGGTGCAGCGCATCAAGGCGGTCGGCCGGACCGTGCCCGTGCTCGTCGTGGCGGAGGCGCAGGAGCTGCCCGACGTGGCCCGAGCGCTCCGCTTCGCCCCGTTCATTGGCGACGAGGTGGCGTGGCGCTCCAAGAGTGACGGTGAGGTGCTCGTCTCCGAGCTGGTCGACATGCTCCGGCGAGCCGCCCAGCGGCGTCGGTACCGGGCGTCGGTCGCCAGCGCCAACGTTCGCGTGGCGGACGCCGGGCCGCGGCTGGGCGAGCCAGCCCGCTACCTCGACCGCCTGCTGGACTACGCGCCCATCGGCATCGTCGCGGTCGACCAGGATGGGCGCGTGACCGAGTGGAACCGCCGAGCAAGGGAGATTCTCGCCCTGGGCGCGCCGGAGGCCGTTGGCCAGCGGCTGTTGAGCCTCTTCCCCGAGCTCGCGGGTGCCGGGTTGGAGGCGATGCTGCGGGATGCGCTGGCGGCGGGCCGAACCCGGGGACCGGAGGTGCTGGAACGGCGCACGCCGGCCGGCGAGCCCCAGCACGTGGAGGTGACGACCGGGCCACTCAACTCTCACGATGGCCATGCCAGCGCGCTCGTGCTGCTCGAGGACGTCTCGACGCGCGTGGCCGCCGAGCGCGCCCGCGACGTCCTGCTGGAGCGGGAGCGCCTGGCGCGCGAGGAGGCGGAGGCGGCTCGGCTCGAGCTGCGCCGCCAGCTCACCTTCACGCGCGCCCTGACGCTCAGCATCGGCGAGGGCATCTACGCGCTCGACACGCTCGGGCGCCTCACCTTCATGAACCCCGCCGCGGAGCGCCTGCTCGGGTGGACCGCGGACGAGCTGCGCGGCCGACAGGTACACGACCTGATCCACTTCCAGCAGGCGGACGGCACGCCCGCGCCGGCGGAGGCGTGCCCGGTCATGCAGGCGTTGCGCACGGGCAGCCCGATCCGCGTGGACGACGACGTGTACACCAGAAAGGATGGCTCGCTTCTGCGCATCAGCTACGCGTCGTCGCCCATCGAGCTGGACGGGCAGGTGGTCGGCGCGGTGGTCGCCTTCTTCGACATGACGGAGGTGCGGCGGATCGAGCGGCAGAAGGACGAGTTCCTGGCAGCCGTATCGCACGACCTGAAGAATCCGCTGGCGGCCATCAAGGGGATAGCGCAGATGCTGCTGCGCCGGGCGGCGCACCTCCCCGAGCCGGATGGTCCGCGTCTGGCGGACGGGCTGCAGACGATCGACCGGACGGCGTCGCGCGTGACGGCGATGATCAACCACCTGCTGGACGCGGCACGCCTGGAGACGGGGCGACCGCTGGAGCTTGAGCGCCAGCCGACCGACCTCGTGGAGCTGGCCCGGCAGGTGGCGGAGGAGCAGGTGCGGGCAAGCGATCGCCACCGCCTGGCGCTCCGGACGAGCGCGCCAAGCCTCGTGGGAGCGTGGGATCGGGGACGCCTGGAGCGCGTCGTCAGCAACCTGCTCTCGAACGCGCTCAAGTACAGCCCCGCGGGTGGTGAGATTGTCGTGAGCGTGCGCGAGGAGGAGGACGGCGCCGATCGCTGGGCGGTGCTCACGGTGCAGGACCAGGGCGTCGGCATCCCGGCCGAGGAGCTGCCGCGGGTGTTCGAGCGCTTCTACCGGGCGAGCAACGTCGCCGCACGCATCGAAGGGTCTGGGGTAGGGTTGGCCGGGGCGAAGCAGATCGTGGAGCAGCATGGGGGCACCATCTGTGTCGAGAGTGTCGAGGACGCAGGCACCACGTTCGTCGTGCGCCTACCGCTGGAGTCGGGCAGCCGGGAGCGTCCAGGCCCACTCACGCCGACTGGCTGACCCGCGGCCCGCTACCAGTAGGCTCCCTGGACGAGGTACGCGGCCAGCTTGGTGTACTCCTCGGCCACGGTGATGGCCGACTTGGGGCCCCGCCACCACCCGGCGAGGTCGACCTCCGGGTTCGCCGCCGGGGACGACCGCACCTGCAGGCCACGGCGGCGGAACTCGGCGCCGAAGAGCATCGACGCGCGACGGGAATGGAACTCGTCGGTCACGAGGATGGCGCTGCGCAGCCCGCGCTCCGCCAGGAGCACCGCCGTGCGTCTGGCCTCGTCGATGGTGCTCTCGGGCGGAGGATCGTCGAGGACGAGCAGCGCCGCGTCCGGCAGGTCGGGCCCGGGGAGCCCGGCGCGCCGGAGGTCCAGCCAGGTCGTGTCCAGGCCGTGGGACCGCACGCGCTCGTTCGAGACGACGACGAGGGGCGCGTAGCCGGCGCGGAACAGCGCCTGCGCCACGCGCAGGCGCTCGGGCGCGTTGCCGGCCAGGACGACGATGGCGTCGGCCGACTGCACGGGGTCGCGCACGACCAGGAAGAGGCCAACGCCTGGCAGCCAGACGGGCCCCGCCGCCACGAGGAGGGCCGCGGCGGCGGCCAGGGCGAGCCACGTGGGTCGCACCTGTCTCAACCTGGGCCAAGTACTGGCCCACGTGCGCAGCCCCGGCGGGAGGAAGCGCGCAGCGCCCAGGAGCAAGCGGCGGGCAGGGCGTCCGAGCACCCGCCGGAGTCTACCGCCAGCGTCTCCGGCTCGCGCCACCAGGTGGCACGGCGAGTCGCCCGCCGGGCCGTTCGAACCGATGCGCGCCCTTCCCGTATAGCATAGCCGCATGAAGGTTGCCGCCACGTACCAGTTCCCGGGTCCGCCGCAGACGGTGTGGGACCTGCTCCTCGATCCGGCATCCCTCCGCGCCTGCATCCCGGGCGTTCAGACGCTCGACGCGACCGGGCCGGACCAGTGGGACGCCACGTTGAAGGTCGGCGTCGCCGCCATCAAGGGCACCTACAAGGGCAAAGTCGCCATCGTCGACCGCCAGGAGCCACACGCCTACACGCTCCAGGTCGAGGGGAGCGGCGGGCCCGGGTTCGTGAAAGGGACCGCCAGGATCACGCTCACGGTGGAAGGCGACGGGACCAGCGTGTCCGTCGACGGCGATGGTCAGGTAGGCGGCATGATCGCCGGGGTGGGGCAGCGCATGCTGCCGGGTGTGGCCAAGATGCTGATGAACCAGTTCTTCGAGTGCATGAAGGCGCGTCTGGTCGCGGCGGCGAGTGGCCGGCTGGCGGAACCTGGCGCCGCGGGGGTGGCGAGCGCACCGAGTCAGCCCGAATAGGCCGGGGCCCGATGGCTCGTGTCTCGGCCTACCCCATGGTGTCGGCGCCGGCCGCGCTGGAGATCATCCTGCGCCACGCGGCGCCGCTGCCTGCTGAACGGGTGCGGCTGCGCGACGCCGGGGGCCGGATCCTGGCCGAGGAGATCGTGGCCGACCAGGACCTGCCGGGGCTCCCGCGCTCGTCGGTCGACGGCTACGCAGTGGTCGCCGGCGACCCATCTCCAACGCGCCGGGTGCTCGAAGAGGTGACGGCCGGCCGCCTGGCCCACGCGCAGGTGCTGCCCGGCACCGCGGTCCACATCATGACCGGCGGCACGCTCCCGCCGGGGGCGGACGCCGTGGTGATGGTGGAGGACGTGGACGAGGCAGCCGGGCGTATCACGCTCCACCGGTCGCCACGGCCGGGCGAGAACGTCCACCCGCCCGGGATGGACCTGGCCCGCGGCCAGCGTGTCCTGGCGGCTGGGACCAGGGTGGGGCCCGCAGAGCTGGGGCTGCTGGCGACGGTGGGCCAGACGCTGGTTCCCGTGCACCGGCGGCCGCGCGTGGCGGTGCTGGCGACGGGCGACGAGCTGGTGGAACCCGACGAGGTCCCGCTGCCCGGGTCGGTGCGCGACAGCAACCGCTACGCGCTCATCGCCGCGGCGAGCGAGGCCGGTGCGGACGTGGTGTGGCACGCGCACGGGCGGGACGACGAAGGAGAGCTCGAGCGACTCGTCCGCCAGGCCCTGGACGCCGCCGACGTGCTGCTCACCTCCGGCGGTGTATCCATGGGCACGCGCGATCTCATCAAACCCCTCCTCGAGCGGCTCGCCCAGGTCCAGTTCGGGCGGGTGAACTTCAAGCCCGGCAAGCCGCTGACATTCGCCGCGGCAGCCGGCGGGAAGCTGGCCTTCGGGCTGCCGGGCTTCCCGGTCTCGTCGCTGGTCACCTTTGAGGTCTTCGTGCGCCCGGCAGTGCTGCGGCTGGCCGGCCGATCCGTGGTGCTGCGCCCCCGCGTGCGGGCGCGGCTGGCCCACGACGTGCGCCCCGACCCCGCGCGCCTGGAATACCAGCGCGCCGTCCTGCGCTGGGAGGGCGAGGGGTTCGTGGCGCGCACGACCGGGCTGCAATCTTCGAGCCGGCTCATGTCGATCGTCGGTGCGAATGGGCTGCTGGAGCTGCCGCCAGGGGGCGAGGCGCTGCGGGCGGGCACAAGCGTCCAGGCGCTGCTGCTGGCAGACCTATAATCCCTGCGAACGGGGCCCACAGCATTGCTGCCACAGATCGCAGAGATTCAGCGCCGGCTGGAGCAACAGCACTACGTGACCGATCGCGCCATCGCGACCACGGTCTACTTGGCCATGCACCTGCGCAAGCCGGTGCTGATCGAGGGCCAGGCGGGGGTGGGCAAGACCGAGATCGCCAAGGTCCTCGCCGCCGCGCTCGAGACGGACCTGATCCGCCTACAGTGCTACGAAGGGCTGGACGCCAACACGGCGCTGTACGAGTGGAACTATCCGAAGCAGATGCTCCACATCCGGCTCGAGGAGGCGGTCGGCGGGAACGGGCGCGACCTGCGCCAGGCCGAGGCCGAGATCTTCTCCGAGCCGTACTTGCTCAAGCGGCCTCTCCTGCAGGCCATCACCCGCGTGGAGCGCGCCCCAGTGTTGCTTATCGACGAGGTCGACCGCGCCGACGAGGAGTTCGAGGCGTTCCTGCTGGAGGTGCTCTCGGACTTCCAGGTCACCATCCCCGAGCTCGGGACCGTGCGGGCGGAGCACCGGCCGTACGTGGTGCTCACCTCGAACCGCACCCGCGAGCTGTCGGACGCGCTGAAACGGCGCTGCCTGTACCTGTGGATCGATTACCCGGACTTCGACAAGGAGGTCCGGATCATCGAGAGCAAGGTGGAGGGCATCAACCACCAGCTCGCCCAGCAAGTGGCGGGCTTCATGCAGGTCGTGCGACGGCTGCGGCTCTCCAAGACGCCGGGCATGGCCGAGTCGCTGGACTGGGCGATGAGCCTCATGGCGCTGCACGCCGACCACCTGGAGCCCGAGGCGGTCACCGAGACGCTGGGGGCGATCCTGAAGGACCGCGACGACGTGAACCGCCTGGCGGGCGAACGCGCGGAGGCGATCGTCGACCGTCTCTCCGGGCTGGACGAGGAGCGCCTGCGCACCGCCGCGCCGGAGATCGCCCAGAGTCTGGAGAAGGAGCTGGTCTCACGATAGCAGTGGTCGGGCGCCCCCATGCCCAGCACGCCGACCTCCAGCGCAACATCATCGATTTCTGCCGTCTCCTGCGAGAGCGCGAGCTCCTGGTCACACCATCCGAGGTGATCGATGCCCTGCGAACGGCGAACGCGGTCGACCTGGGCGACCGCGAGGAGTTCCGCGTGGCCCTTCGCTCGGTGCTGACCGCCCGGCCGGACGACCTGCCGGTGTACGACGCGACGTTCGACGAATTCTGGCGCGCGCGGCTGCCGCAACGGCCCGAGGAGGAGGGCGAGGAAGGCCTGGCCGACCAGGACCCGAACGCTCGGGGCGAGGAGAAGTCGCTGCCGCAGCTGGCCCAGGGTGACCAGCCGCAGGACGAGAGCACAGACGAGCTGGAGATGCCGCTCTACTCGCCGGTGGAGGTGCTGGCCACGCGCGACTTCAGCGCGTTCCGCGCCGACGAGATGGCTGAGATTGCCCGGGCGATCCTGGTGGTGGCCAGGAGGCTCGCCACCCGCGAGAGCCGCCGCTACCGCTCGACGCAGCGCGGACACGCCGTGGACCTGCGGCGGACGATGCGGCGCAACATCAAGTACGGGGGCACGGTGGTGGAGCTGGCGCGGAAGCGGCGCAAGATCCGCAAGCCGCGCATCGTCCTGATTTGCGACGTCAGTCGCAGCATGGACAGCTACAGCCGCTTCCTGCTCCAGTTCATCTACGCGCTGCAGAACAGCCTGGGGAAGGTGGAG
This sequence comes from uncultured Chloroflexota bacterium, assembly GCA_964435115.1. GTDB lineage: Bacteria > Chloroflexota > UBA6077 > UBA6077 > CF-72 > CAYSYM01. The sequence goes on from CAYSYM010000006.1 coordinate 19,350, forward strand.
AGCTTCGTCTTCTCGACCAAGCTGACCCGCGTCACGGACTACTTCAAGAGTAGTGACATCTACGCCGCGCTGGACCGCCTAGCCGAAGACGTGCCAGACTGGTCTGGCGGCACGCGGATCGGTCAGAGCCTGGCCACGTTCACCCGTGAATGGGCGCTGCGGCTGCTGAACAAGCACACGATCGTCCTCATCCTCAGCGACGGCCTGGACACGGGGGACGCCAGCGTGCTGGAGCGCGAGATGGAGCAGATCCAGCGCCGGGCGGCCAGGGTGATCTGGCTGAACCCGCTGCTGGGGAACGATGACTACCGGCCGCTGGCGCGCGGTATGAGTGCGGCGCTGCCGCACGTGGACCTGTTCGCCAGCGCCCACAACCTGGCCAGCCTGCAAGCGCTGGGTAAGCACCTGGCGCTGTGATAGGGACCCTCATGAAGGAGCTGTTGCCTGACGTCGAGCGGTGGCGTGAGAGCGGCAAGAAGGTCGCCGTGGCGACGGTCGTGAGCGCGTACGGATCGGCCCCGCGCCGGGTGGGGGCGAAGATGGCCATCGCCGAGGATGGACAGTTCGTCGGATCGGTGTCGGGCGGGTGCGTCGAGAACGACGTCGTCGAGCACGCCCGGCAGGTGCTGGAGGACGATCGGCCACGGCTCGTGCCGTATGGGATCAGCGACGAGCTGGCGTTCAACGTGGGCCTGGCGTGTGGGGGGCAGATCGAGGTGTTCATCCAGCCGTTCAGGCGCGCGTTCCCCACCGAGAAGCCGGTGGCCTTCGCGTACGTCATCCGGGGCGAGGGACTGGGCAACGGGCTGCTGGCCTGGGAGTTCGGCAAGCACCGCGGCAGCCTGGGCCATGGCGAGGCACTCGACGAGCAGGTGGCACGCGACGCCGTGAGCCTGCTGCGCCGGGGGCGGCCGGGCCGGCTCGCGTACCCGGAAGTGCCGGGGGGTGGGATCGAGGTGTTCGTGGACACCTACCCGGCGCCGCCGACGGTGGTCATCTTCGGAGGGGTCCACACCGGCGTCGCGCTGGCGAGGCTGGCGAAGCTGCTTGACTTCCGGGTCGTGGTGGTGGACGCGCGCGGGATGTGGGCGACCGAGGAGCGCTTCCCCGAGGTGGACGAGCTGCACGTGGCGCACGCCGAGGAGTACCTGGCTCGGCACCCGCTGGGGAGCAACGCCTACGTGGCTGTGCTCAGCCACGATCCGAAGCTCGACGACCCGGCGATCATCGGCGCCCTGAAGAGTCCGGCGCCGTTCGTCGGCGCTATTGGCAGCCCGAAGACACAGGCGGAGCGGCGAGAGCGGCTCCGGCGAGCGGGCCTGGCCGAGGAGCAGGTCGGGCGGCTGCACGGCCCGGTGGGTCTGGACCTGGGCGCCCAGACGCCACAGGAGATCGCCCTGGCGATCCTGGCGCAGATGGTGGCGGTCAAGAACGGCAGGCTGAGCGCGGACAGACGCGCCCCGGAGCAGGTACGCTAAGGCCCATGCGCAGGCGCTCGGCAGGACACGGCTTCGGAGCAGCCCCGTGCTGAGCCACCCGGTACCGGAAGCGCGAAGCACGTAGCATCCGTGGTCGCGGCGGTCATCCTGGCGGCTGGCGCCTCCTCACGCATGGAGGGGGAGCCGAAGCTGCTGCTGAGGTTCCGGGGGAAGAGCCTGCTGAGGCGCGCCGTAGAGACGGCCCAGGAGGTCCCGGTGGACCAGATCATCGTGGTGCTGGGGTACCGGGCCAATGATCTGCTGCGGGAGCTGAACGGTATGGGAGTGACGATTGTCCTGAACGACCAGTGGCAGGAGGGTGTGAGCACCTCGCTGCGGGGTGGGCTGGCCGCGGCTTCGTCTGAGGCGCGCGGCGTGTTCATCTACCCGGCCGACATGCCGCTCATTACGGCGGATCTGCTCCGTGAGCTGGCGGCCCGCCAGCAGCGGAGCGGTCGGCCGGCCGCCGTGACGGAGGTCGGCGGCGTGCGGGGCGTCCCCGTGTTCGTGACGCGCTCGCTCTTCCCGGCGCTGATGATCCAGGAGGGTGACGTCGGGGGCGCGCACTACCTGCGCGGGCACCCGGACCTGGTGGAAGCGGTGCGCTTCGACGACCCGGACGTGGTGCGTGACGTGGACCGCCCGGACGATTACCGGCGGCTGCTGGAGCTGGACCCGGACTGGGACCCCGGGCTCGACCCGATCACCGGGTTGACGTAACGGACCGGGCGCGTGTCGGATCGGCCGCCGGCTGGGCTGGGCTACTGCCAGCGCTGCGCCACACGCCTGGAGTCGCGCCTCCAAGACAACCGCGAGCACCCGACCTGTCCGGCGTGCGGGTTCGTGCACTACCTCGACCCGAAGGTGGCAGTGGCCGTCGTGCTGACCCACGACGGGGGCGTCCTGCTGGGTCGCCGCAACGTCGACCCCGGGCGTGGCGCCTGGAGCTTCCCGGCCGGCTACGTCAACCGCGGCGAAGTCCTGGAGGAGGCGGCCCTCCGCGAAGTGGCCGAAGAGATGGGCGTGGCGGCGCGCCTGGCCGGTCTCGTTGGCGTCTACTCGGCACGCGACGACGCGGTCATCCTGGTGGTGTACGCGGGCGTCGTCGCCGCGGGCGAGCCGCGGGCGGACGGCCGCGAGATCAGCGAGGTGCGCACCTTCCCTGTGGATGCCCTGCCGCCGCTGGGATTCCCGCACGACCAGCGCATCCTGGCGGACTGGCAGCGCCTCGTCGGGCGCGATGCTTGACCCGGGCCAGGCGCCGTCCGTAGCCTGAAGGCAGCATGGCACCGACGCTTCGAGGCGACGCCGCATGACCCAGGCAGCTCCGCAGCCCCGCCGGCACACGATCACCGTGGTGGTGAACGGCACCCCGTACACGCGCGACGTGGAGCCGCGCCAGCTCCTGGTCTACTTCATCCGCGAGCAAGTGGGTCTGACCGGGACACACGTGGGCTGTGACACCTCGCAGTGCGGCGCCTGCACGGTCCTCCTCAACGGCGTGGCGGTCAAGTCGTGCACGGTGCTGGCGGTCCAGGCCGATGGCGCGGAGGTGAAGACGATCGAAGGGTACGCCGGGCCGAACGGTGCACTGCACCCGATCCAGCAGGCATTCTGGGAGGAGCACGGCCTGCAGTGCGGCTACTGTACGCCGGGGATGGTGATCGCGATCGACCAGCTCCTGCGGGACAACCCGAGCCCTACGGCCGCGGAGGTGCGGGAAGGGATCGAGGGCAACCTGTGTCGCTGCACCGGCTACCAGAACATCGTAAGCTCGGCGCTGGCGGCGGCCAGGAAGCTACGCGGCGAGGAGCCATTGGAGAAACCCGAAGCAGTCGGCCGGACGGCCGGTTGAGCCTGCGAGGAGGGGAGCGGCGGCGATGTTCCCGGCCAGGTTCGAGTACGTCGTAGCAGCCAGCGTCGACGAAGCGGTTGGGCTGCTGGAGCGGGCGGACGGCGAAGCCAAGGCGCTCGCCGGCGGCCACAGCCTGCTGCCGCTCATGAAGCTGCGCCTGGCGCAGCCGCGGCTGCTGGTGGACATCGGGCGCATCCCGGGCCTCTCGTACGTGCGCGCCGACGGCGACGCGCTGGCAATCGGCTCGCTCACCACCTACCGCGAGATCGTCCGGTCAGCGGAGGTCGCGGCCCGGCTGCCGGTGCTCGCGGAGGCGGCCGGGTGCGTGGGCGACCCGCAGGTCCGGGCTCGGGGCACGCTCGCCGGCGGCCTGGCGCACGCGGACCCGGCGGCCGACATGCCGGCCGTCGTGCTGGCGCTTGGAGGGGCGGTGGTGGCGACCGGGCCCGGGGGTCGGCGCGAGATCCCGTTCGACGAGTTCTTCGTGGACATGCTCACGACCGCGCTCGGCGAGAGCGAGCTGATCACCGAGGTCCGGGTGAACGTGCCCGGGGCGCGGGCCGGGGCGGCGTACGAGAAGTTCGAGCAGCCCGCCAGCCACTACGCGCTGGCCGGCGTGTGCGCCGTGGTGTCGCTCGACGGCCAGGGGGCCATCCGGCACGCCCGCCTGGGGATCACGGGGGTGGGGCCGAAGGCGTACCGGCCGCGGGCGGCGGAGCGGGCGCTTGTCGGCCAGCCGGCGGGCGAGGACGCCGTTCGGGACGCCGTGGCGAGCGTCGCGGACGCCGTGGACGTCCAGGGCGACATCCACGCCAGCCCAGAGTACCGCGCCCACCTGGCCCGGGTCATGGCGCGTCGTGCGGTGCTCCAGGCGGCCGCACGGGCGCACGAGACCGGCTCGTAGCCGCTTGCACGGAACCGTTGGCTTCGCCATCCTGCATGCTGATGGTGGCCCAACCTCCCTCGTTCGAACGCGCCGGGTTCTCGCTGGCGGCGAATGCCCGGCGCGTCGAGAAGCCCTGGGGTTTCGAAGTGCTCCTCTCCCCGGCGGACGCGCCGTACACAGCCAAGCTGATTCACGTGCGCGCAGGGAAGCGCTTGAGCCTGCAGGTCCACGACGCGAAGGTGGAGACCCAGACGCTCGTCGCGGGCCAGGGGACCCTGGTCCTGGAAGGTCCGGATGGCGAGCTACACGAGGTACCCATGGCCCGCGGAGTCGGCTACCACGTGGCGGTGGGGCAGCGGCACCGCCTGTGCGCCGCGCTGGAGGAGGACGCGGTCGTGTTCGAGGCCTCCACGCCCGAGGTCGGCACGACGTACCGCCTCGAGGATGACTACGCCCGGCCGGACGAGACCGAGGCGCTGCGCCGCGCCGAGCGGGCGGGCTGAGCAGGGACCTTCAGCCGCCGGCCCGCAGCGCTTCGCGCGTCCGGCTCGAGTCGGCTCGGCCAGCGAGCCACCGCTGCCCACGTGGGCCGGCCGTTCCACGTACCGCCGGACACGGCGCCTTGAGTCGGCTCAGCCAGGGGGCCGGTGGCCACATCAGGCCGTCCCCTGGCCGACTTGCTTCGCGGCCGGCCACACCTGGACGTCTGTCGGCCGGATGAGCTGGCCCGCGTAGGCGTGCACCGCGCCATCGGGCCACTGCTCAACCACCGCTATTCGTGGCTCTGCCGCGTAGCGCCAGTAGGCCACCAGCACGCCCCGCGCGCTGCCGGCCTTGGTCGCCACGTTGACCGTCGCCGTGCCGGCGCGCGCCAGGGGAAGCCGTACACCCTCCACCGTCACCTCCTGGGCGCCCGGTACGGGGTTGGAGAGCTCGTCCAGCAGCGCGATCGAGAGTCCCCCGGGCGCGACGTACAGCCAGCGGGTCGTCGCTCCCGCGCCGCTCGGCGCCAGCCGCTCCAGCTTCCAGGTCTGGCCTTCGGCGAAGTAGCTCGCGTCTGCCTCCACCAGGTAGTCGTGGCCGTCGTAGCTCAGCGCGTCGTCCAGGCCGAGGCGGGCGAGCACATCGGACCCGCGCGCCGGCTCGCCGACCCGCAGCAGGGTCGAGGCGGCGATGCTCGGGGCGCGCCGGCCGCGGAGGAGCAGGTCACGACGCTGGTCGAGCGCCCGCTCCAGGCCGCGCTCGGCCTCGGCCAGCGCCGCGGCGTCCACCTGCCCGGCGTTCTCGCGCAACCAGCGGGCGCGCTCCCACACCAGGTCGTCGTACCGCTGGAGCGTGGCCAGGTCGGCGTCGTCGAGCTGGACCGTGTCGTACCACTCGGCGGTGTCATAGGCCCTGCGCTCCAGGTCCTCGGCCATCTCCAGCAGCCGCCCGGCCGGCACGCCCGGGCGGCGCGCCACCTGCCGAAGCTCGGCCGCGAGCTCGGCCCGGAACGTCCGGTCGGCTTCTAGCACGCGGCGCTTGCCGGCGAACAGCGCCTCTGCCTGCGCTTCCACGCGCTGTCGGCTGAGGACGTACGCGCCCGCGCCGGCCAGGGGGCCGGCCAGGACGAAGAGCAGGAGCAGGCCGAGGACGATGCCGCCGCCCTGTGCGCCGCTCACTGCCAGCCACACGAGCATGAGCAGTGTGATGCCGCCGGCCCCGGCCAGCAGCCCGTACCCGACCGCGCGTCCGCCCTGCATCGTCAGTTGAACCCTCCGGAACCGCCCCCGCCGCCCCCGCCGCCGCCGAAGCCACCGCCGCTCCAGCCGCCGCTGCCGCCACCCTGGGCCATGGCCTGGGAGGCCGCGTTCAGCAGGTCGGCGAGCGCGTCGCTCCAGCCTTGCGGATTTGGGACACCCGGCCCAGCCAGGCCACCCACGGCAGTGGGTGTATCCGCGCCCGCCGGCCGGTCGGGCCCACCCGGCCGGCCATGCCCGGCTGGCGCGCCCATCCACGGCCCGCCGTACCAGCCGCCGGGCAGGATGACGACCCCGCCAGGAGTCTCGACGTGCCGCCCGTACCACGTGGGCGGTGGCGCGCCGACGGTCTCCAGCTTGTGGAGGAACGTCCGGTCGATGCCGAATGCCACCGCGTACGGCAGCTCGCGCTTCGCCTCAGCTCCCTGGCCGCCAGGGGCTGGCCGCTTGCTCTCGTCGGCCAGGTAGGCGCGGAAAGCGCGCCAGCGCGCGGCTTCCAGCGCTCCCTGGGGTGTGCGGCGGGGCATCACGCGCGCCAGCCAGAGCAGGCCGAGGCCAACCACCGCCAGCGCGGCCCCGGGGAGCCAGACCCGCGGCACCAGCGAGCCGAGCAGCAGAGTCATGGCGAGCGCGGCCAGGACGCCAAGTGCGACGACGAGCCAGCCCAGCGTCCGGTAGCGCCGCCGCGTCGCGTGGGGATCGCGGGCGAACAGCCCCTCTTCTGCCACCGCGCGGTGAAGCTGCTCCTGCAGGATCGGCACCGCGGTCGCGAACCGCTGCTTGGCTCCGGAGAGTAGGATCGTCTGCCCGACTGCCGCATCAGGCCCAAGGAGCGCGGCGAGCAGCGTCCGCTCGTAGCGGCGCAGCCCCGGGTCGTTCGGCGGCACCTCCAGCGTGAGGCGCACGTCCCGCGTCGAGCCCGCGAGCTGCGGGTTCACCTCGTCGACCAGTGTGACGACACCCCGTTGCGCCAGGTCCACCAGCGCCGCCACTGCGTCCTGCACGTCGGCCACCTCGTCCACGAGCGTCCCGGCGAGCGGCGCCGGCAGGTCTGAAGGCGGGCTATCCAGGCGCGGGGGGACGCGCCCGATACCGGGGTCGCGCCCGGTCGAGTACCAGAGGAGGAGCAGGCCTGCTCCTCCGCCGGCGAGGATCGCCACGGCGAAGAAGAGCGAGAGGAAGCGGCCGATCGGCGCCACCGTCTGCTGCACCCAGTCCGCCCGGTCGGCAGCGGCCTGCCAGGGCGGCGGACCGGCGGTGATGGCGCCGGACGGGAACTGGACCCGCACCTCGACGCCCTGGTTGGGCGGCAGGCGGTCCAGCACGAACCGGACCTGACCGCCACCCAGGACCTCGCCCGAGCCTGCCTGCGGGGCCGCCCCCGTCGCCTCACCGGGCCTGATGCGGTAGAATGCCGTCCGAATAGCGTCCGGCGGCGCGTCCGTGGGCAGCCGGACGACGATCGTGCTCGACTGGACCTCCCCATTCCGGTCGGGATAGACCGCCCGCCACTGCAGCTGGTCGCCCGCGTCGTACAGGCGCACCGCCCCCCGCGCCACGTAGCGCAGGACGAACGTGCGCGAGGCGTTCGTCGTCTGAGGGAACCACCAGTCGACGCGCACGTCGCCGTCGACGAGCGACGTGTCGAAGGTATTCGGGCGGGACGAGCCGCGCGCGTACGCCACCTCGCGCCCATCCACGATCTCCGAGACGCTGACGTCGGTGATGCCCGTCGTCCGCGCCGTGGGGATCACGCGGTAGCCGCGCTGGAAGGTCCCCTGGAAGCGGATCTCCTGGGTCTCGGTCACGGCAATCGACCCGTCCGCCCGCACCTCGAGTGCGACGTCGTACCGGCTCCACGTCGTCGAGCGCTCCTCCACCTGCCCGGCCGCTGGCGCGGTGGCGGCGACGGCCAGCCCGACCAGGGCAAGGAGCGCCAGCAGCATGGCGACCAGTCGCGGGTAGCGCATACGTCCATTATGAACGCGACGAGCCACGCGTGCCGAGGTGGGCTCGGGCTCGCCCGGCGTAAGGGGCGTGCCAGGGACGGTGGGTGGCGTCGGCAGAGTAGATTGTCGGCGCCGTGTACGCCCTCCCACTCGCCGCGTTCTTCGTGCTGCTCGAGGCGGCCGCCGGCGGCGCCATCGCGCTGTTCCTCGTCCACCTGCGCGGTGAGGTCAGCCGTGGCTTCACCCTGTTCACAGGCTGGCTCCTCGCCACCGTCGCCGGCCTCGCACTCTGGCTGCGGCTCGCCTTCCCTCCGGCCGCGCCGCTGGGCGACGACATCCGCCTCGCGCCGGTCGACGGGCTGTGGCTCGGCGCCGAGCGGGCGTTGGTCATCGCCTTCCTGGCACTGCTGGCCATCTACCTCCTCGCCCTCCAACGCGGGTCGCGGGAGATCGCAGCGGTGGTCGGGCCCGTGGTCCCGCTGCTGGGGCTCGCGTCGCTCTGGTCGGCCGCGCTGGTCCAGCCGAGCGCTCAGCTCGGCGGGCTGGGGACGCCGCTGGCGGTGCTCGCCGGCGGGGTCGCCCTTGGCGCCTCGCTCGTCGGGCTGTCCCTCGGCCACTGGTACCTCGTGGCGCCCACGCTCTCTGTCCAGCCGCTGCTGCGCGTTACCTTCGTGTGCCTGGGCGGGCTCGCCGCCCAGGCGCTGCTGCTTCCACTGCTCCTGGTGGCGCCTGGGACGGACGCCGCGCGCCTGGCGGCGGTGTGGGCTGAGTACAGCCTCTTCGGCGCGGTGCGCGTGGTCTTCGGACTGCTGGTAGCGATCGCCGTCGCGCTGATGGCGTGGCGCACGGCGCGGATCCGCTCGCTGGACTCCGCGACCGGCCTGCTCTACATCCTGGTGGCCGTCGTTCTGACCGGCGAGATCGCTGCGCGGACCCTCTTCTTCCTCACCGGGCTCGCCACGTAGGCGCGGCGCGCTCCCCCGCCCTGGCACGGATGCAGCGGGGCTGGTCGGCCCGGGACGGGCCCGCGCGGCCTATACTCGGGCTGTGCCGCGCCAGCCGGGCGTCGTTCGCTACGTGGTCGACCCTCGGGAGGTCGGACTGAGGCAGCCCGCCGCGCTAGCTGCGTTCGGCGGCTGGGTGGATGCGGCCAGCGCCGGAACGGGGGCGGTCCGCTACCTGGTGAGCACCCTCGGCGCGCGCAAGCTGGCGGAGATCGAGCCGGAGGAGTTCTACAGCTTCACCGACACGCGCCCGCTGACGAGCGTGGTCGCGCCGGGCGAACGCGCCGTCCAGTGGCCGCAGGGCGAGCTCTTCGCGGCTGCGCGGCCCGAGGCGGCCGGCGGGGACCTCCTGCTGTTCGTCGCTCCGGAGCCGAACCTGAAGTGGCGCGCCTTCGCCAGCGCCACGCTCGACGTGATGCAGCAGGCCGGCGCGCGCAGCCTCGTGAGCCTGGGCTCGATCTTCGGGCCCGTCCACCACCGGGCCAGGGTGCCGCTCACCGGCTGGGCCACGGACCCCGGCCTGCGTGAAGTGCTCCTCCGGTACCAGATTCCCTTCACCAACTACGAGGGTCCGACCGGCTTCGTGACGGTGCTGCTGGCCGAGGCCCGAGCACGCGGCCTGCCCGCCGCTGCTGTCCTGGCGTTCACGCCGAATTACATCCAGGGCGTTCCCAACCCGCGCGCCTCCCACGCCTTGCTGCAGGCGACGGCCAACGTGCTCGGCGTGGCGCTGCCGCTGGACGAGCTGGAACGCACGGGCCGCGCCCTGGTGCGCCAGGTGGATCGGCTCCTCACCCAGCAGCCCGGGCTGCGCGAGCAGGTGGAGCGCGTGCTGGGCCTGAGCGGCGGCGCGGAGACTGCCGGGCACAACGAGGAGCCGCAGCAGCCAGCGGCCGCGGAGGCCGGCGGGGAGCCCACCATCGAGCTGCCCAGCCCCCAGGCCGTGGTGAGCGAGCTGGAAGAGTTCCTGCGGCAGCTTCGCGAGAAGGACCAGCGCGGTCCCGACTCGAGCCCGGCCGAGTAGGGATGTCGTTCCCGCTGGTGCACAGACTTGGGCTGGCTGCCGGCGCCACCGGTGCGCTCGGCGCCGGCGTGGTGCGCTACCTGCTCCAGCGGCCGCTCCCACAGGTGGATGGCGAGGTGCGGCTGCGCGGCCTCAACGGGCGGGTGGAGGTGATCCGGGATGCCTGGGGCATCCCGCACGTGAGCGCGCGCGACGAGCACGATGCGCTCTTCGCCCAGGGCTACTGCCACGCGCAGGACCGGTTCTGGCAGATGGACCTGAACCGGCGGCTGGCGTGCGGGCAGCTCGCCGAGGCCTTCGGCCAGGACGCCCTAGATGTGGATCGTTTCATGCGACGGCTCGGGCTGCATCGGGCGGCCCGAGCCGAGCTGGATGCGCTCGACGCCGAGACGCACGCGCTGCTGCTCGCCTACACCGCCGGGGTGAACGCCTGGTTGGCGGACGCGCTCGCGGCCGGCAAACAGCCGATCGAGTACCGCCTGGCCCGGTTCGATCCTCGCCCGTGGGACCCGGTCGACTCGCTGGCGTTCGGGCGCTACTTCGCCTTCACGCAGTCACCCAACTGGGAGAGCGAGCTGGCGCGGTCGGTGCTGATCGCCCGCCTGGGTTACGCCGCGGCGGCCGCGCTCGAGCCCGACGTGTGGCAGCCAGACGGCACCGCCGTGCCGCGCCTGGAAGACTGGGGGCCGGCGGCCCCGCCGCCACGGGAAGAAGAGCTGCCAGTCCGGCTGCCGGCTGCGCCAGCCGGGAGCAACGGCTGGGTGGCGAGCGGCGCCCGCTCGACCACCGGCCGCCCGCTCCTCGCCTACGACCCGCACTTCTTCTACTCGGGCCTACCCACCGTCTTCTACGAGGTCCACCTGGTGGGTGGCGGCGACCTGAACGTGGCTGGCGCGAGCATCCCGGGCATCCCGGGGGTCGGGGTGGGCCACAACCGGCACCTCGCCTGGGGCTTCACGGTCAGCTTCGCCGACACCCAGGACTTCTTCGTGGAGCGGCTGGCTCCGGGCGATCCCTGGCGGACGGAGTTCGCGGGACGCTGGGAGCAGGGCGTGCTGCACCATGAGACGATCCGGGTGCGCGGCCGCGCTCGACCGTGGATCGAAGAGGTGCTCGTCACCCCGCGCCACGGCCCGCTGCTCACGCCAACGCCGCTCCTGCCTGACGAACACCGCCCCCTGGCCCTCAAGTCGATGGCCCTCGAGTCGCCGGAGACGCTCGCGCCGCTGCTGGCGCTGAACCGCGCCCGTGACCTGGACGAGTTCCGCGCCGCGCTCAGCCGCTGGGAGACGCCGTCATTCGACACGATCTACGCCGATGTGGACGGCAACGTGGGCCATCAGGTGATCGGCCGGGTGCCCGTCCGCGCCCGCGGGGAAGGACTCGTGCCGTCGCCCGGGTGGACGGGCGAGTGGGAGTGGACGGGCGTCGTGCCCTTCGAGGAGCTGCCGGCTGACTTCAACCCGCCCGACGGACTGTGGGCCACGGCCAACCACGACCTCGGCAAGCGCAGCCGCCACTTCTTCGGCCGCGAGCACGACACGCCGGCCCGGTACCGCCGCATTCGGGAGGTGCTGGAGTCGAAAGAGCGCCATTCGGCGCTCGATTTCGGCACGCTCCAGGCCGACGAGGTGAGTGCGCCGGCGCGACGGGTCGCCGCCTTGCTCGCGCGACACCTGCGCCCATCGAACGCGCTCGAAGCGCGCGCGGCCGAGGCGCTGCGCCGCTGGGACGGCCGGGTGAGCGCGGACTCGCCGGCCGCCAGCATCTACCACGCGTTCCGCGAGGCGCTGCGCGCCGCTCGCTACGCCGAGCTGCCCGGCGAGATTGTCCCCGTGCTCCGCGGCGAGGGGCCGAACAGCGTACTGGCGCCGATCAGCTCGTACTACCGCCGTGAGGCGATCCGGGTCGAGGCCTGCGTCGAGGAGTGGGCGGCGGCACGCGCGAGCGGCGGCGCCGACGAAGTGGCGTCACACGCCGTGGACCGGGCATTCGCGGCCGCGGTGGGGCGGCTGAAGCGGCGGCTTGGCACCCGCGTCGAGGGGTGGGTGTGGGGACGCCTCCACACGCTGGCGTTCAAGCACGCGCTGTCGGTGCGGAAGCCGCTGGGCTTGCTGTTCGACGTGGGGCCGTTCCCGCGCGGGGGCGACCTGGAGACGGTGCGGGCGGGCGGGCCGCAGCCCGGGAGGTTCGAGGACGGCTTCGTCTCCGGCTACCGGCTGATCGCCGATTGCGCTGATTGGGACGCCACTCTGTCGAGCGTCCCTGGCGGCCAGAGCGGGCACCGCGGGAGCCCGCACTACGCGGACCAGGTGGACGCCTGGCGCCGGGTGGCATACCACCCGCTGGCCTTCTCGCGCCCGGCGGTCCTCCGCCATGCCCGACACACACTGTGGCTTCAGCCCGACGGCGGAGCGCCGTAGGCACCACGCGGCGGCGAGAAGGCGCCCTCGGCGCTCACGCCTGAGAACAGCCACCTCGCGCCTGGGATCGCGCAAGACCGCGCCTGGCGGGTCCGCCCCGCGTCACAGGCCTGTGAGCCGCCCTTGATGCCGCTGTTACTTGAGCGCCGGATCCCGGCGGCCACAATGCCGGCGTGCTCGCCTCAATCCACCGCGACCATCTGCAACTGGCGCCGCGGCCGCTGCCGGGCCTCCGTCCACAGCCAGTCGCGCCCGCTGACGTCGATCGACCACTCCGCGGGGGCGTGCCGGAGCCCGTGTACGTGGACGCCCGGTCCACCGTCCTGCGCGGCGACTGCGCCCTGCTACCAGCGGTGCTCGCGGCCGGGTCGGTCGACCTCATGATCACCTCGCCCCCGTACGGCCTCGGGGTTGACTACGGCCAGGCGGGCTACGCCGACGACCAGCCCTACCGGGACTACCTGGCGTGGGTGCGAGGCTGGGCGAGCGCGCTGCTCCAGATCAGCGCCGAAGGCGGGCGAGCGTGCGTCAACGTCCCACTCGACTCGAACAAGGGCGGCAAGCGCGCGGTCTACGCGGACTACCTGCGCGTCTTCCAGGAGGTGGGCTGGACGTACCAGACGACGATCGTCTGGAATGAGCAGAACATCAGCCGGCGCACCGCCTGGGGCTCGTGGCTCTCGCCCTCGGCGCCGTTCGTCACGGCGCCCGTGGAGATGATCGCCGTGTTCTACAAGGGCGTGTTCCGCCGGCCGGCCACGGGCGGGCGCCGAGGCGACATCACCCGTGATGAGTTCCTGGCGTGGACTCTGGGGATGTGGACCTTCCCGGGCGCGAATGCGCGTCGGGTGGGGCACCCGGCGCCCTTTCCCGAAGAGCTGCCCCGGCGCCTCATCAAGCTGTACAGCTACCCGGACGACCTGGTGCTGGACCCGTTCCTCGGCTCTGGCACCACCGTCGCCGCCGCGCGCCGGCTGGGCCGGCGGGGGGTTGGCGTAGAGATCAACCCTGCGTTCTGCGGGCTGGCCGTCCGCACCATCGTCGCCGCCGGCCCGGCGGAGCCGCCCGCCGCCACGCTCGCGGCTGCCAGCTAACGCGCGCCGGGATCCGGGCGCATCTCCAGCCTGCCGAGCTCGATCAGACTCTCCAGGTCTTCGAGAGCATCAGGCAGGTTCGCCTGCACCACGCGCCGCGTCGCCCGGAGCACCTCTTCATCGGCGAGGCCAAGCATGCGGCTCAGGTCGCCCCCGTCCACGCCGCGCCCCGCATCGAGCTTCATCAACACGAGGTAAGGCAGTGCGATGATCGGGAGCCCTTGCCGATCGACATTCGGGTGCCTCACCGCATCGAGCGCCCAGGCCGACCCGGACACGAGCACGTCGGCTTCGCGCCCGTCGGCCAGGCGCCAGGCGAACCCTCGGGTGCCCAGCGCACCCCCCATCGTGAGCGGGCCCAGACGCTCGGCGCCGGCCGCCAGCAGCGCCCGCTCGACAGCCGGGTACGTGGGTGCCGTCACCAGGATGTGCACGTCATCCGTCTGCCGGGCCGGCATGTACGCACCTGTAGCCACCCCGCCCACTACCACGTAGGGCAGGCCTGCCAGGATGCTCGCCAGCCCGGGCACGGCGATGGTTCTCCGCGAGCGTAGGAACGCGGGGCTCGAGCCGCTGCCTGGCTGGAGCCGGCGGCGCATGACGGCGATGTACGCCGTACGCCGGGCCGCCTCACGGCTCACGGGTTCCCGGCCGCCGCGCTGACCGCACACACGCTCTCCCGCGCCCGCGACCGATTCTACGGCGGAGGTGGCGCGAGCGAGCGGCCGGCCTCGTCGGGCAGCGGGAGCGCCGCCCGGCAGTGGTCGCACCAGCCCTGCCAGCCGCCGGCCGGGATCCGGCGCACCGCCAGGCGCCGCGCGCAGCGGCACACCCAGCCCTGGATCCGCGCCGGGTTCCCGTACACCAGGGCATGGTCCGGCACGTCGCGCGTGACCACTGCGCCCGCGCCGACCAGGGCCCACCGCCCGATCGTGACCCCGGTGACGACGACCGCGCCGGCGCCGATCGACGCGCCGGTCCGCAGCAGCGTCCTCCCCATCTGCCAGTCCGCGGCCGACTTCAGCGAGCCGTCCGGGTTCACGGCGCGAGGGAAGGGGTCGTTGGTGATGCACGCCCGGGGCCCCACGAACACCCCGTCCTCGAGCTCGACGCCCTCGTACAGCAGCGCCTGGTTCTGCACCTTGCAGTTCGCCCCCAGCCGCACGCCCGCCCCCACGTAGACGCCGGCGCCGACGACGCACCGCGGACCGAGCAGCGCGTCTTCGCGCACGTGCGCCAGGCGCCACACTCTGCAGCCAGGGCCGAGACGGGCTGTCGCGGCGACCTCGGCCGTCGGGTGGACGAAGGTCGCCGCGGGCTCCGGGGTCACGATCGCGCTCCCAGCATAGGGTTCCGCCACGGTCACTCCCTAGAATCAGCCCGGCGGACACCGGTCCGCCTCCAGATGTATGCGCGCTTTCGTAACCATACTCGCCGTGGCCGTCTTCGGGGCGTCGCTGGCGTTCGCCGGGACCATGGGACTGTACGCGTACTACGCCCGCGACCTGCCAGATCCGAGCGAGCTGTCGCGCCGCCAGGTCTTCCAGACCGCGCGCATCCTCGACCGTAACGGGCAGCTCCTGGAGGAGTTGAACGACCCATCCGGCGGCCAGCGCACGCTGGTCCGCCTCTCCGACGTGGCGGAGGTCCTGCGCGAGGCCACCATCGCCGCCGAGGACGCCTCCTTCTACGACAACCCGGGCTTCGACCCCCGGGCCATCGTTCGCGCCATCTACCAGCTCGTGCGCTACGGCAGTCCGCAGAGCGGCGCCAGCACCATCACCCAGCAGCTCGTGAAGAACACGCTGCTGGGGCCGGAGCAGACCGCCGAGCGCAAGATCAAGGAGGCGTTCCTGGCGCTGGAGCTGGCTCGCCGCTACTCGAAGGACCAGGTCCTGGAGATGTACCTGAACGAGATCTACTACGGAAACCGGGCGTACGGGATTGAGGCGGCCTCCCAGGTCTACTTCGGCAAGCCCGCCCGAGAGCTGACGCTCGCCGAGGCGTCGCTCCTAGCCGGACTGCCGCAGGCGCCGGCGTACTACGACCCGTACGCGAACCTGGCCGCGGCGAAGGAGCGGCAGCGCTACGTGCTCGACCAGATGGTGCGGACGGGTGCGATCACCGCTGCCCAGCGGGACGCGGCCTGGCGGGAGCGGCTCGCGCTCAAGCCGTCAGTGGCGGGCGCTCCGCGTCTGGCGCCCCACTTCGTCACGTGGGTGCGCCAGATCCTGGAAGACCAGCTTGGTACCGACGCGCTCTACCGCAGCGGCCTGCAAGTCACGACCACGCTCGACCTCGACGCCCAGCAGGCGGCGGAGCAAGCGGCGCGGGAGCGCATCGCGGCGCTGCGCGCGCGCAACGCGACCAACGCGGCGCTCGTCTCGATCGAGCCGAGCACTGGCGAGATCCTGGCCATGCTCGGCTCCGTGGATTTCGACGACTCCTCCATCGACGGGCAGGTCAACGTCGCCCTCGCTCCGCGGCAGCCGGGCTCCACCCTGAAGCCGTTCACGTACCTCACCGCCTTCGCCAAGGGTTGGAACCCGGCGACGCCACTGATGGACGTGCCCTCGGTCTTCGGCCGGGATTACCGACCCAAGAACTACGACAACAAGTTCCGCGGCATCGTCAGCGTCCGGCAGGCGCTGGCGCAGTCGCTCAACATCCCGGCGGTAGAGGCGCTCCAGTTCACCGGCATCCCGGCCATGCTGGACACGGCGCACCGGCTGGGCATCCAGGGGCTGCGCGACCCGAATCGCTACGGCCTCTCGGTCACGCTCGGCGGTGGGGAGGTGCGGCTGCTCGACCTGACCTACGCCTACGCGGCGCTCGCGAACGGCGGCCGCCAGGTCGGCTCGCCGGTTCCCGCCAGCCGCCAGGAGCCTGGCTTCCGGCAGTTCGAGCCCGTCGCGATCCTGAAGATCGCCGACTCGGCCGGCAAGGTGCTCTACCAGTACGCGCCGCCCGAGGGGGTGCAGGTGGCCGACCAGCGGCTCGTGTACCAGATCACCTCGATCCTGTCGGACGACGAGGCGCGGGCGCCGACCTACGGCCGCAACAGCGCGCTGGTGCTGCCCGGCCGCCCGGCCGCGGTGAAGACTGGGACGACCGACGAGTACACCGATTCCTGGGTGGTGGGCTACACGCCGGACCTCGTGACCGGCGTCTGGGTGGGTAACACGAACAACAGTCCCATGAAGGACGTCATGGGGGTGGCGGGCGCCGGGCAGATCTGGAACGCCTACATGCGCGCGGTGCTGAAGGGCACGCCACCCACGCCGTTCGTCGTGCCGCAGGGCGTCCAGGAGGCAGAGGTGTGCGCCCTCTCCGGCCTGCTGCCCACGCCCGAGTGCCAGGAGAGCTCGCTCCCCGTCAGTGGCACGGTCCGCGACGTCTTCGTGCCAGGCGTGAACCTGCCCACCCAGCAGGACGACGTGCACCAGCGGATAGAGGTGTGCAAGGTCAACGGCAAGCTGGTCGTGCCCGCCGTGCCGGCCAATGCACGCGAGCTCCGGGTGTTCGTGCGCTTGCCCGAGCAGTACCGCGCGTGGGGCGAGGCCAACGGCTACCCACCCCCGCCGACCGAGCGCTGTGACGACGTGTACCGGGGGGAGCGCAAGGTCCAGATCGCCGGACCGCGACGGGGCGACCGGGTCGATGCCGGGGCCGTGGTCCAGGTGGTGGGAAGCGCCTGGGTTGACGATTTCCGCGACTACACGCTCGACGTGGGGCCGGGCGACAACCCGACGGCCTGGTCGACGCTCACCGACAGGCGGCCTCAAGGGGTCGACAACGGCCTGCTGGGGGTCTGGAGCACCGCCGGCTTGCAGCCGGGCACGTACACGCTGCGCCTGCGGGCGTTCGACAGCTTCGAGAACGCCCTGGAGACGAGGAGCGCCATCACCGTGGTCGCCCCGGCCACGCCGACCCCGCCAGCCACGCCACCCCCGACGCGTCCGGCCGCCACCGCGACACCGGCTCGCACGCCTGACGCTCGCCCCACACCCACGCCGTCTCCTGCGCCCCGGCCGGGCGGCTGAGCACCCTCCCACCCCGGGCTCACGCGCCCGTGCGGCAGCAGGCGTCGAGCTCCTGGACGACGGCCCGTAGGAGGCGGTCGGCCTGGAAGTCGGCCAGGCGGCGCCGGTCGAAGACCAAGGCAAGCAGGCAGCGCCAGCCCAGGGTGATGGCTCCATCCGCTCCGGGCATGGGCCGCCGCTCGACGAGGCCGGGCCCCAGGATGCCTAGCTGCCCGAGCGGCACGATCGGCGAGGCGGTGAGGCTGCCGAAGGAGCCCACGTTCGTCACCGTCATCAGCGCGCCCTGCGTCGCCTCGAGCGTGAGCGTGCCCGCGCGGGCCTGGCCAGCCAGGTCGTCGACGGCCCGGGCCGCCTCTCCAAGCGCGAGCCCATCCGCGTGGCGCACCACGGGCACGATCAGGCCGGTGGGCAGGGCGACGGCGACGCCGAGGTCGATGGCCGGGGGCGCGCTCGGGTCGCGGCCCGAGCGGTACAGGCCGGTGTGTGCGAGCGCCCGCCCGAGCGCCGCCACGAAGAGGACGGTGAAGGTGAGGCCGGCGCCCTCGCACGCCTGGAAGAGGGCCTTCTCGCGCTCGCGCCAGGCGGCCAGCGCCGTCAGGTCTGCCTCCACCACCGTCTGGCCGTGCGGGATCGTCGCCCGCGCCCGGGCCAGGTGGTCGGCGATCGTGCGCCGCATCGACGTGAGCGGCAGGAGCGTGAACGGCGCGGGCGCGCCACCCGCGAGGCGGGGCGCTTCGCGCTCGCTCGCGAGGGGCCCGGCCAACTGGGCGGCACCTGCGCCAGGTTGGGCCCGACTTCGGCCCGGTTGCTCGGGCCATGTCTCCCCGGCGGCGCGCCGCAGCGCGACGTAATCGAGGACATCCTGCTTGGTGACGCGCCCCGCGCCGCCGCTCTGCACCTGGCCGACGTGTAGCCCGTGCTCCTCGAGCAGGCGCGCGGCAACCGGGGTGGCCCTGGTGCGTCCGGCCCGCTGCGGGTACAGCTCAGGGCCGACCGGGGCCGGCGCGCCTGGCTCGGCGGGCGCGGCCGGCGCTGGCTCCAGCGGCGTCGCCCGCATCTCGCCAGCAATGCGGGCGATGACCGTCTCGACGGGCACGGTCCGGCCCTCGGGCACGGCCAGCTCCGCCAGGATGCCGCTGGCCGGCGCCACCAGCTCGGTGGACACCTTGTCGGTCTCGATCTCGACGAGCGGCTCGCCGGCCGCCACGGTCTCGCCCGGCTGCTTCAGCCAGCGTGCTACGGTCCCCTCCACCAGCGTATCGGCCAACCGGGGCATGCGGACGAGCGTCTCGGCGGTCACGCGTCTGGCTCGAGCGGGTACTGCTCCAGGAAGCGCTTCATGGCGCCGAGCAGCGCGCCGGCGTCGGCGCCGTCCAGCGCGCGGTGGTCGATAGCGGCGCACAGGTAGGCGCTCGGAGCGACCACGAAGCCGCGGCCGCGGGTGATGAGCCGGTCCTCGACTGCCCCCACGCGCACCGCCACGGCCTGCCCTGGGAGCACCGGTGGCACCGCGAAGAGCGCGGAGCCCGGGCCGTAGTCCGCGAGCGTGGCGGTCGCCTGGACGAGCACGCCAGCCTCGTGCTCGCCGCGCTCGCGCGCCGCCTGCACCTCGAGCGCGCACCCCAGGAGGTTGCGCGTGTCGGCGTCCCGCACCACCGCGTGGCGAGCGGTGTCGTCTTTGCCGAGCACGCTCAGCCCCACGTGCACCGCGTGGTAGCGCCGGATCCCGGGGGTCCGGGCGTCGAAGGCCGCGTTGGCCTGGGGCAGCGCCGCCAGCGCGGCGGCGAGCGCCTGCACGAAGTAGGGCGTGTGGGATAGCGGCAGCCCCCGCGCTGCCAGCGTTCCCCGGTGCTGCTCCAGGTGCTCCGCGACGCGCGTGAGGTCCACCTCCACCACGCTCGACGCCTGCGGCACCTGCGTCGCGCTGGTGGTGGCGAGGTCTGCCCACGAAGGAGTCGTCCCCGCGCCTTGCCCCGTTGCGCCATCCTCACGCCGGCTCTCACCAGGCGCGAGCGGCCGTTCAGCCTCCGACTGCCCACGCCTCCCGCGGTCCACCCGCGCCAGCTCTCGGACGGCCGCGGCGATGCGCGCCCGGTCCGGGATCAGGAAGTCTTCCATGGGGCCGCTGGCCGGGATGCCGGCCACGTCCGGCATCGCCACGCGGCGCACCGGCGCCCGGAGGACCTCCAGTGCCCGCTCGGCCGCCCGCGCCGCGAGCTCGGCGCCAAAGCCCATGGTGCGCGTGTCCTCGTGCGCCACGCACAGCCGGCCCGTCTTGCGCACCGACTCCAGGATCAGCGTGTCGTCCAGCGGGATCAGCGTCCGCGGGTCCACGACTTCCACCTCGATCCCCTCCTGCGCCAGCTCGTCCGCCGCCGCCAGACCCTCGTGCAGCGCCCACCCCCAGGCGACCAGCGTCGCGTCCCGCCCCGGCCGGACCACGCGCCCCTGGCCCAGCGGCAGGGCGCGATCGCCCTCGGGGACCTCACCCTTGATCGCCCGGTAGGTGCGCTTGTGCTCGAGGAACAGCACCGGGTCGGGGTCGCGGATCGATGCGATCAGCAGCCCCTTGGCGTCGGCTGGGAAACTGGGCGCCACGACCTTGAGGCCAGGCACGTGGGTGTAGAACGCCTCGACACTCTGCGAGTGGTACGGGCCACCACGGAAGCCACCCCCGTACGCCGTCCGGATCACGAGGGGACACGACCAGTCCCCGGCGCTGCGGAAGCGCAGCCGCGCCGCGTCGGTGATGATGTGGTCGGCCGCCGCGTGGATGAAATCGGCGAACTGGATCTCGGCCACGGGCCGCAGCCCCCGCATGGCCATCCCGACGGCGACGCCCACGATCCCCAGCTCCATCATCGGCGTGTCGATCACCCGCTCGGAGCCAAAGCGACCCAGCAGGCCGTCCGTGGCGCGGAACACACCGCCGAGCTGGCCGACGTCCTCGCCGAGGACGACGACCCGACTGTCGCGCGCCATCTCGTCGTGGAGCGCCTCACGGATGGCCTCGAGCAGCGTCAGCGTGCGGCCGGCCGCCGCCGGTGGGCCAGGAGCGGGCGCAGGCTGCGCGACCGTCACAGTCAGCGCCCCACCACAGCTCGGTCGGCCCAGGTGTGGAGGAGCGCCGCCTCTGGCTCGGCGTCGGGGCACGCTTCAGCCCACGCGAGCGCCTCGGCCGCTTCCTGCGCCACCTCTGCCTCGAGCGCGCCGGCTTCGGCGAGCGTCCCCCGCTGGAGCAGGCGGGCGCGCACGAGGTCGATGGGGTCCCGCTCGCGCCATCGGGCCACCTCCTCGCGGCTGCGGTAGCGCGCGTCGTCGTCGTTGGAGGTGTTCGGCCGGTAGCGGTAGGTTCGGGCTTCGACGACGCTCGGCCCTTCGCCTGCCCGGGCGCGGTCGACCGCCGCGCGCGCGACGACGTAGACCGCTTCGACGTCCATCCCGTCCACCGAGGTCCCTGGCATCCCGTAGGCCCGGGCCCGCACGGACAGGTCGCTCACGGACGACGCTCTTGCGAGCGGGACGGACTGGGTGTAGAGGTTGTTCTCCACGCAGAAGACGACGGGCAGGCGGTGGATCGCGGCGAAGTTCATCGCCTCGTGCACCTCGCCCTTCTGCGCCCCGCCGTCGCCGAAGGCGATCCACACCACCGCCTGCTCCCCGAGCAGACGGGCCGCGTAGGCCATCCCCGCGCCGTGGGTGACCTGGTTCGGCTGGGGCCCCTGCAGGGTGGCGATACGGCGCTCGCGCGAGCCCCAGTGGGCGTAGGGCTGCCGCCCGCCGCTGCAGGGGTCCGCGGCCCGGCCGAAGTAGTGTGCGGCGACTTCCCGCGCCGTCAGGCCCCACGCCAGGCACGCCGTGAGGTCGCGGTAATGCGGGACGAGGACGTCGGTGGCGAGGTTGGCCGCCAGCCCGGCCGCCGCGCCGACCGCCTCGTGGCCGGCGCACGAGACCGCGAAGTGCCCCTTCCCCTGGCGACGCAGGTTCCACATCCCGTCGTCCAGGTGGCGCGCCAGCAGCATCCAGCGGTACGCGCGTAGCAGCTCCTGCGGCGCGAGGGTCGGCTCACCCCCGCCCGAGTCCGCGCGGACGTCCGGCTGGTGGGCGCGGCCGTTCCGGCCGTTCCCGTCCTTCAGGTGTGTCCCTGGCTTCCGCGCCACGCTGTGCTCCCTCTCGGCCCAGGTGGCCGCCCCTGCCGGGCGGCTCGCCGCTCACCCTACGGCCGCTTTCGGCGCCGTGTCAATCCTGCTCTCCGCCTGGTCGGTCGGTGGACCCTCACAGCGCGCGCTGGTGGGCGTTCCAGTACTCTTCCAGGTTCTGAATGAGCTGGGGGCTCACGTGGCAGAGAGCCTGCTCCCGGGCGTACACGGCCATGTAGGCACGGAAGAGGTCCAGCGGCTCCTGCGCCACGCGCAGCGCCTTGCGATTGCCCGCCGCGCTCACCACCCCCGACGCCGTGAACGCCTCGACCGTGCGGGTGAGCGCGGCGTCCATCTGGCCGACGGGTACCACGGAGTCACATAGCAGGCGCCCTTCGGGCGAATCGGCCGGGAACTGGCGATCGAAGAGGATCGCCTGGCGTGCCAGGCGGTCGCCGACGAAGCGCGGCAGCCGCAGGTTGGCAGCGCCGGGGATGATGCCCTCCTTGCGGGCGGGCAGGTTGAAGAACGCATTCGCCTCCGCCAGCACGTGGTCCACGACCAGCAAGAGCTGGCAGCCGCCGCCGATCGCGAACGCCTCGACCGCTGCGATCCACGGCTTCTCTCGTGTCTCCTCGGGCTCGTGGGGGAGGAGCTCGGGGCCGGCGAGCCCGCGGTAGAGCTTATTCACGTACCCCATGTCACGCGTGATGAAGAACAGGTACGACAGCTTGCCGTGGTAGAGATGGGTCAGGTTCAGGCCGGCGTTGAACACGCGGCGGCCGGTGTACCTGGGGTGATCCACTCGCGCGCCACGCAGCACGCCCACCTCGATCTCCGGATCGAGCAGGATCAGGTCCACGCCCGTCTCGAGCGCGTCCGTGGTCGAGTCGTCCTCGGCGTTGAGGTAGCGCGGGTTGCGTAGAGAGAGGGTGCCGACCTTGCCCTCTCGCTGCAGGGACGCCGCCCCCAGGTCGAGCGAGTCCGTGCGCCGGAGCTCCTCCAGACGCGCGAGCGACTGCTCCTTGGGGCGCAGCATGGCGTGCACCAGATGGGTGCCCGCGCGCGGGTTGGCCAGCACCTGGGAGAGGAAGATGCCCTGGTCCACCTCAGCGCCGTCTTTCTCTTTCTGGAGCACCTCGCGTTCGGCCGCCACCTCCGCCCGCGTGGGGGTGAGGCCCGGGAACCGCTCGGACGCGGCGTACACCAGCTCCTCGGCGCGCACGAAGCGGCGGTAGCCCTCGGACAGCTCGGCGTAGATGGGCTCGGCGTACGCGCGCAGGAAGCGCACCCGCGCAGCGCGTGCCGCTTCGAGCAGGTGCGCGGCGGCGGCTTGCTCGACCTCGTTCCGCCGTGGCCTGGGCGGCAGCCTGCGCCGCAGCTCGTCCCCCAGGTGCCAGAAGTGACTGGCGGCCGGGGCGTCCGCTCGCAGCCCCTCGGCGGTACCGCTGCCAGGGGTGGGGACGCGGGGTTCCATCACCTGCCACTGCGCGACATCGGCGCGCGGCAGCCCGGCTGCTTCAAGGGTGGATAGGGACGTCGCCGTCACGAGTGCCATGGCGCTTCCTCCGCCAGAGCTGGGCGCGCTGGGCATGAGCCCGCCGGGAGGCTACGCGCCTGGGAGCCGGCGAGCACATCGCGGAACGCCGCGGCTCGACTCGGTCCGGGCGCGACCTCGGCGGAGCGTACGGCGTCCGCCACCTCCGCCTCGGCACGGCGGGCGAACACCGCGTCCTGCTCGCCGTCCAGGAGGCCGCAGCGGCGCAGGTACGTGCCGAAGAGCGGGATGGGGTCGCGCTCGCGCGCCCGGGCGACTTCCTCAGGCTGGCGCAGGTCGCCCACCTGGCTGGTATGCTGCCCGATCCGCGTCACCCGCGCCTCGATCAGGGTCGGTCCATCCCCGCGGCGCGCCCGCTCGACCGCCTCGGCGGTCACGCGGTACACCGCCAGCGGGTCCGCGCCGTCCACGCCGACGCCCGGCATGCCGTAGCCGACTGCCCGGTCGACCACGCTCCCAACGGCTGCCTGCCGGGTGAACGGGACCGAGATGGCGATGCCATTGTTCTCGCAGAAGAAGATGGCGGGCAGGCGGTGGATCGCCGCGAAGTTCAGACCTTCGTGGAAGTCGGCCTTCGACGAGCCCCCATCGCCGAAGTAGGCGATCGAGACGCTCCCGTCACCGCGCAGCCGGCTCGCCAGCGCCGACCCCACCGCGTGCGGGATCTGCGTCCCCACCGAGCCGGAGATGCTCATCAGCCGCAGGTCCCGCCGGGCCCAGTGCCCGGGCAGGTTCTTCCCCCCGGACGACGGCCCCTCGGCGCGGCCGAAAAAGTCCAGCAGGATCTCCCGGGCCGCCAGGCCGCGGGCGTAGGCTGCCGGCACGCTGCGGTAGTAGAGGTAGACCGTGTCCTCGGGCCGGAGGGCCCGGATGCTGGCGATCTGCGCCGCCTCGTGGCCGTCTGAAGGGATCGCGACGTCGATCGCCCCCTGGAACGCCAGCCGCAGCGTCTGCTCGCTCAGCCGCCGCGTGACGAGCAGCGCGTAGTACACCTCCAGCGCGTCGGCGTCGCTCCAGCCCAGTGCCCGATGCGCGGGCACGCCCAACCGCCCCCGCGGCGCACCACGCTTCCGCGTCGCGACTGCGCTCGTCCCCATGAGCCGCCCCTTTGCAGCTTTCTTGCTGCTATCTTACGGCTCGCCCGCTCGCAGTGCCGCCGCCTCTCGCCGCGCACGCTACGATAGCGGTGGCGAGGCCAGGCGTGGGGATCGAGGCCGAAATGGGAGAGCCCTCGGAGGGCGAGCGTGGCGCCCGGCGTCGCGCGCTGAACGACGAGGTGGCCCGACTGTTCGAGGAGATCGCCGACATCCTCGAGATCAAGGGCGACCAGCCGTACCGCGTCAACGCGTACCGCGCGGCCGCGCGCAACGTCGCCGCCACCCCCACCCGGCTGGACACCCTGTTCGCCGAAGGCCGGCTGAGAGAGATCAGAGGGATCGGCGAGGCGCTCGAGGCGAAGATCGTCGAGTACCTCTCCACGGGTCGGCTGGAGTACCACGAGCAGCTCAAGCGGGACTTCCCGGCCGGCCTGGCCACCCTGCTCGAGGTGCCGGGGCTCGGCCCGACGCGGGCCCGCCTGGTCTTCCAGCAGCTCAACATCTCCAGTGTGGCCGACCTGGAGCAGGCCGCGCGTGCGGGCCGGCTGCTGGAGGTGCCCGGGTTCGGCAGCAAGAGCGTGGAGAACCTCCTGCACGCGCTCGACCGCATGAAGGGGCGCACGACTCGCAGCCTCCTCTCCACGGGGTGGGAGATCGGCGAGGACGTGCGGCTGGCGCTCGAAGCGACTGCCGCGGCGGATCGCATTGCCGTCGCCGGCAGCGTGCGTCGCATGCGGGAGACGATTGGCAACGTGGACGTGGTAGCGGCCGCGGCCGGTGGCGCGGCACCGCTGCTGGATGCCCTGGCCCACCTGCCCAACACGGTGGAGGTGCTTCGACGAGACGCCAGCTCGGCGGCGGTGCTCCTCTACGGTGGCATCGAGGTGAGACTGCACATCGTCCGGCCGGAAGAGTTGGGCGCCGCGCTCGTCTGGCACACCGGGTCACGAGCGCACGTCGAGCGTCTCGTCCAGCTCGCCCGAGAACGTGGCTGGCGCCTGGCCCCACAGGGGCTGGAAGACGCGGCCGGCAGGCCCTTGGCGGGCGAGGACGAGCCCGACGTGTACGCGCGCCTCGGGCTCCCGTGGATCCCGCCCGAGCTCCGCGAGGACGCGGGCGAGATCGAAGCGGGGCGGGCCGGTACGCTCCCCCGGCTCGTGGAGCTCGCGGACCTCAAGGGTGACCTGCACTGCCACACCAACTGGACTGACGGCGTCCACACGCTCGAGGAGATGGCCAGGGCCGCGCAAGCCAGAGGCTACGAGTACATGGCCGTGACCGACCACAGCCAGGCGCTGGCCGTGGCGCGCGGGCTGACGCCCGAGCGGCTGGCCGACCAGCGCCGGCTGGTGGACCGGCTCAATCACAAGCTGGCGCCGTTCACGGTCCTGCTCGGCACCGAGATGGACATCCTCCGCGACGGAACGCTCGACTTCTCCGACGAGGTGCTGGACTCGCTCGACTACGTCTCGGCCTCGATCCACAGCGGGTTCAGCCAGCCGCGCGAAGTGATGACCGCGCGGATCGTGAAGGGCCTCTCGAACCCGTACGTGCACGTCCTGAACCACCCCCAGGGCCGGCTGATCCGGCGTCGAGAGGGGTATGCGGTGGACCTGCAGGCCGTCGTGGAGACGGCCGCTCGCGTGGGCTGCGCGCTGGAGGTGAACGCGCAGCCCGACCGGCTCGACCTGGACGGCGCGTGGGCGCGGAAGGCGAAGCTGGCCGGGGCGCGGCTCACCATCAGCTCCGACGCGCACTCGACGCGTAACCTTGACCTGCTCCGGTACGGGGTGGGGACGGCCCGGCGCGGCTGGATCACGGCCGGCGACGTGCTCAACACGCGTCCGCTGGGCGAGCTGCGCGCCTTCTTGCGGGCGCGGCGGCCGGCGTAGGGTGGGGACCGGCTGCCCGGGCGCGGCGCCGGCGGTATACCGTTAGGAGACCGCGGCACTCCGGTGCGCGGCACCTGCTGGGTCCGTGGGCCGCCGATAGCCGGTTCGGGTCGCACGCTGGCCCACGGGCTGGACCATCAAGGAAGCGGAGCGCAGAGCGCTTAGAACACGAGGATCTCGCATGGAGCCTGTCGTCGCCAACCTCGCCGACCTCTTTCGCGCCGTCCACCACCAGTTGCGGGACGCCGTTCGCAACCTGGATGCCGAGGGCCTGGCCTGGAGGCCGGGCCCCGACACCAACTCGATCGCCACGCTCGTCGTGCACCTGCTGAGCGCAGAGCGCGAAGCCCTGCTCATGGCCCGCGGCCTGGATCCGCGGCGCGACCGCGACGCCGAGCTGGTGCCCAGGGCAGAGGGCAGCCACGAGCTAGCCGCGCGCATCGACGCGGCCGACGAGCTGCTCGACCAGATGGCGCCCGCCGTCACCGCCGCTGACCTCGGCGCGATGCGCGAGCGTGCGCTCGGCGGGACGAACACCAGCCTCTACTGGCTGCTCCGCTACTACGGCCATAGCCGCGAGCACCTCGCCCACGTCCAGCTCACCAGGCAGTTGTACGAGCAGCGCAAGGCGGCCGGCGTGGCCGACTGAGGGGGAGCGGAGCGAGCCGAGCTGCGCGCTTACGGCCTGTCTGCCAGCCCACCACGCGCCGCCTTCACGAGCTCGGCCTGGCCGCGTGCCAGGGGGTATCAGACGGTTGTTAGCGCAGTGAGCTGGGGAGGATGGCGAGCTGCATGCGGTATTTCGCCACGGTGCGCCGGGCGATGTGGATGCCGCGCTCCTCCAGCCGCTCCACGATCTCGGAGTCGGTGAGGGGCGCGCCTTCCTTTTCGATCACCTCTTTCAAGACGTCCTTCACGCTCAGGCTGGGTGTGAAGAAGTGCGCGTAAGGGATCACCTCTCCGCTCGGTAGCATGAGGTACTTGCTCGCCGTCGCGCGGCTGACAGTACTCTCGTGCACCCCCAGCTCCTGCGCCACGGCGGCACGGCTGAGTGGCTTGAGGTACCGCACGCCCTTCTCGAGGAACGTGCGCTGCTGCTGCACCAGGCAGCGGGTGATGTTGAAGAGCGTCTGGCGGCGCTGGTTGATGTTGGAGATGAAGAGCTTGGCACGCCCGACGTAGTGCTGGACGTGCTTCTTCTCGTCCGGGCTCATCTCCCCGCTGCTGCGGTGCAGCTCGGCCGCGAGGCGCGTGTAGATTGGGTTGATGCGGAGCAGGAAGCGCTTGCTCTCGACGACCTCCACGTCGAAGTCGCCCTCCGGCCCGCGTGAGACCACCACGTCCGGGACCACGTACATGGCCCGCGTGTCGCGGTCGCTCCGGTTCATCGGCGAGAACCCATGGGCGGGGTGCGGGTTCAGCTTCTCCTTGACGAAGCCCCAGACGGCCTCAACCTGCTCGATCGGGATCTTCAGCTCGTGGGCGATGCGGCTGAACTTGTGCTCGCCCATCTCGGTGAGGTACATGCTGACGATCTCGCGCGCGTACGGCTGGTAAAGTCCGCGTTCTTCGAGGTGACCGAGCTGGATCAGCAGGCACTCGCGCAGGTTGCGGGCGCCGATGCCCACCGGTTCCTGGCTCTGCAGGACTTTCAACACCGCCCGGGCGCGGTCTTCGGAGACGCGCAGCTCATCGGCGACATCCTCGATCCGGACGGCCAGGTAGCCCTTCTCGTCCAGGCTGCCCACGAGGTACTCCGCGATGGGCAGGTCTTGCTCGGGCAGCAGAGCCCCCAGCTCCAGCAGGAGCTTCTCGGCGAGAGTCTGCTCGGCGGCGACTCGCGCCATGGGGTCGAACTCTTCGTCGTCGGGCGCCCGGTTCTGCGGCTCGGAGAGGTCCGCGTACTGGGTGCCCGGGCTGTCGACGCTGGCTCCCCCGCCCTCCTTCTGGCGCTGGATGCAGCGTGGGCAGATGGACCCATGCATCTCGGTCCCGCAGGCCGGGCACGTCGAGACTTCCACCAGCTCCAGCGCTGGGTTCTCGTTCAGCTCCGCCGAGATGGCCTGCTGCAGCTCTTGGGACGACAGCTCCAGGATGTGGTTCGCCGCGACCAGCCGCGGCGATACCTTCAACGTCTGCGTCTGAGCGTGCTCGTGGGTGAGTTCCAGCTCCAGCTCCATGGCTCCCGTCCCGCCGCGGGTCCGAACGTCCGCCCGTCTCGCGTTGGTCCCTCCCTGCGCTGCGCGCCTCGCTCGCTATTCTCTCAGACGGCCGCGCCTGGGGGCGCGTCTGGGCCAATCCCTAGCGAGCTCTGGCCGTCTCGCTGGCGTCGGGGGACGGGGGCATGGCTCCGAACCCGGCCAACGTCGGCCCGCCCAGTCCGGCGTGGCGGGAATCCCGACCCCGGTGGGACCGCCACGCCGGAGGCAGCTCCTTCGGCGGCGGCCTCAGGCTGGTACCTCCCACCGCACGTCCGTCAGCGTGCGCTAGGCAGCGTTGGAGTGGGGCTGTCCCGGGGCACGAGACACGGAACGGGCTGCCTCGGCGAGCCGCGTGGCTCTGCCGACTCCAGTGCTCGCCGAGGCGTCCGGGCCTCGCCGCCGCTAGAGCCGTTTGATGCTCTTCTCGGCGCGCCGGAAGGCCTGGTCGACGACGTCTTCGATTTCCGAGAGGACCGCGAGCAGGGCCGGCTTGAGCTCCGGGATCACCTTTTGCATCAAGAACTCCCGACCCGCTTCCATGCTGTCTGCACCGGTCCAGTCCCGGGCGAGCCTGGCCACACGACTCGGCGGCTCCACCTGTTCGCGCGAGCGCCGCAGCAGGAACGCGATGACGCCGGCGGCCAGCGCCGTGGCGAGAACCGTGCCAGCCGCCATCCCGCCCCGCTCTTCCCAGGGCTTCGTTTCAGCGGCCCCACCAGTCCGACCTTCGTCAACCATGAGTGGAGTGTCCCTTCCTTGCGAGGTTCGGTCAGACTCGGGTCTCGAGTCCGAAATCGGCCAGCTTCTTCTCTAGCTGCGCAATGTCCATGCCAAGCGCCTTGGCCGCCGCGTGGCGGTTGCCGTCCGCTCGCTGGATGGCGCGCTGGATCATGCGCGCCTCGACCTCGTGGACCACGTCGTCCAGCGCGACTCCGGCTGCGAGCTTCTGGTTGAGGTCGATGATCGCGACCTCCTGGTCGGCGTTCAAGAGCAGGTGGTCGGGTGTAATGAGGCCGCCGCGGGCCAGCACGACCGCGCGCTGGATGCTGTGCTCCAGCTCGCGCACGTTGCCGGGCCACTCATGCTGGAGCAACGCGTTCAGCGCCTCCTCGCTGATCCGCGCCGGCGGGCTCGCCTGGGTGAAGCGATGCTTCTGGAGGAAGTGCTCCACCAGCAGTGGGATGTCCGCTTTGCGCTCCCGCAGCGGCGGCGTGCTGATGGTGATGACGGCCAGACGGTAGTAGAGGTCCTCGCGGAACCGGCCCGCCTGCACCTCCGCCAGCAGGTCCTTGTTCGTCGCCGCCACCACGCGCACGTTCACCTTGATCGTCTGGCTGCCACCCACCCGCTCGAACTGGCGCTCCTGGAGGACGCGCAGCAGCTTGGCCTGGAGCGGCAGTGCCATGTCGCCGATCTCGTCCAGGAAGATCGTGCCGTTGTGCGCCATCTCGAAGCGGCCGATCCGCTGCCGGTCCGCGCCGGTGAAGCTCCCCTTCTCGTGCCCGAACAGCTCGCTCTCCATCAGGGTGGGCGGCAGCGCGGTCAGGTTCACCTTGACCAGGTCGCCCTTCGAGTACGAGGAGTAGGCGTGCAGCGTCTCGGCGATCAGCTCCTTGCCAGTGCCCGTCTCGCCGATGATCAGCACGTTGGCGTCGGAGGCGGCCACCTGGCCGATGATCTTGTACAGCCGCTGCATCTGGGAGCTGTTGCCGACGATCCGTTCGTTGAGCGCCCTTCCGTCCACGCGGCTGCGGACGAGCTCGCGTATGAGGCGCTCTTGCTCGAAGTACCGCTTGATCGTGAAGAGGACGTCGTCCAGCTCGAACGGCTTGGTGATGTAGTCGTACGCGCCGAGGTGCATCGCCTCGATGGCCGCGCTGGAGGTGCCGTGCGCCGTCATCATGATGGTGGGGACCTTGATGTCCTGGGCGGCGAGGCGGCGCATGATCTGGATCCCGTCCTGCTCCGGCATCCGCAGGTCCACCAGCAGCAGATCGGGCTCTTCGCTCGGGACCAGGCGCAGAACCTCGTTTCCGCTCTTGGCCTCGAGCGCCTCGTAGCCTTCCCCGCGCAACAGCTCGGCGAGCATCGACCGGATCGCGGCGTCGTCGTCGGCGATCAGGATGCGCCTGTGTCCCCTGGTGGCCGGCTGCTCGGGCGCAGGGGTAGCGGCGGGTGCGACCATCCTCACTCCTCCACCGGAGTCTCTGGCTGCCTGGCTCGTGCAGCGCCCGGCGTCCATGAGCGGCGACCGGGACGCGCGGTAGCGGGAGCCGAGACCCGTCTCGGGCCTCTGC
This sequence comes from uncultured Chloroflexota bacterium, assembly GCA_964435115.1. Lineage (GTDB taxonomy): Bacteria > Chloroflexota > UBA6077 > UBA6077 > CF-72 > CAYSYM01. The sequence goes on from CAYSYM010000006.1 coordinate 50,029, forward strand.
CCGGGCTGCCGACTCCGCCAGTATGCCACACGCTCCGGTGGACGCCCAGGCTATTGCTGGGCGGCTGGGCGGGGGCGTAGGCTCGGGTAGGGCCACAGACGACCGTCGTCGGCGTTACGAAGGACCGTGCGAGCCCGCCTGTTTGGAGGTCGAGTGCCCGCCAGCAGCGCCAGATCGCCTGGGTTGGTCGACCGCCAGACGGCGACCACGGTCCCGTGCAGTGCTACCAGGTGGAGCGATGGTCCCAGCAATCGTTGAGCGACGAACCGCCGTGGAGGCGCCGTGTCGCCGGTTTCAGGTGCGCCGTGAGGTAAGGGCGCTGCTGGAGGAGCAGTGAGGTGCCAGCTCACAGCGCTGCCGGGGCAGCCGAAAGCGCGCGGCGCATGACGTCACTCCCTGGCCTGAGCGTCGATCCGGCCTCGATGGAGCGCTACGTCGAAACGCTGGGTGCCATCGGCCAGCAGCCGGAGGGCGGGATCGTGCGCCCGGTGTATGGGCCGGCCTGGGTGGAAGCCCGGCGCCAGCTCGCCCGGTGGATGCAGGAGGCCGGGCTTGCAGTGCGCGAGGACGCGGTGGGCAACCTGTTCGGCCGGCTGCGAGGCGCCGACGACCAGCGCACCATCCTAGCCGGCTCGCACGTCGATACGGTGCGGTTCGGCGGGAAGTTCGACGGTGCCTACGGCGTGCTGGCGGCGCTCGCGGCGCTGCGCACGCTGCACGAGGTCGCCGGACGCCCGCGCCGTTCGCTCGAGGTAGTGGCGCTGTGCGAGGAGGAGGGCAGCCGCTTCCACGCCAACTTCTGGGGCACACGCGGCATCCTGGGGCTCATTCAGCCCGAGGAGCTAGAGCGGCTGCGTGATGATGACGGGACGACCATTGGCGAGGCGATGCAGGCCGTGGGACTCCCGCCGGACCGCTTCGGGGAGGCCGCCCGCGACGACCTGGACGCCTTCGTCGAGCTGCACATCGAGCAGGGGCGCATCCTGTACGACGAGCGGGTGGAGGTTGGCATTGTGGAGTCGATCACCGGGATCGTCCAGCAGCTCGTGGTCGTGGAGGGGCGGACGGATCACGCCGGCACGACGCCGATGGACCTGCGCCGGGACGCCTTCCAGGGTGCGGCCGAGATGGCGCGGGAGATGACGCGCCTGGTCGAGCGTGCGGGGCGGCCGGCGGTGGTGACCACGGGCAGGTGGGACGTCCAGCCCGGCGCCTGGAACATCGTGCCCGGCTTGGTGTGCTTCTCGATTGACCTGCGCCATCCGGATGAGACGACCAAGCAGCGGCTGGTCGCAGCCGCCGGCGAGCGCTGCCGGGCGATCGCGGCCGCGCGCGGGCTGGGGGTCCGGATCGAGACAGTGCAGGACGTGCAGCCCAGAGCGATGGCCCCGGGGCTGCGTGAGGCGCTGCGGGCGGCCGCGGAGGCGCGCGGCTACCGCTGGCGACTCATGGTGAGCGGCGCGGGCCACGACAGCCAGGTGATGGCGCAGCGCGTGCCCACCGCGATGCTGTTCGTCCCCAGCGTGGACGGACGCTCGCACAGCGCCGCCGAGTACACCTCGCCCGAGGACGCCGCCCGCGGCGCGACGGTCCTGGCCACCGCCCTGTACCGCCTGGCGTACGCCGACGACCGGTAGCGGCTGCTGTGGGGTGGAGGGTGTGGGGTGTGGGGTGTTGGGTGGGGCCCGCGCGGTGAGCATCGCGCCGGAGTGGGCGCGTCAGCGCGGCGCGGCGAGGTGAGGCCGGCCGAACGCAGGCTCCAGCCCGAGGTCGCCGAGCTGAGCCGAGAGCCAGTCGCGGGCGGTCCACCGCTCGACGTGGCCCCTGAAGCGGTGCAGCCGCTGGGCGCGCTCAGCGCACGGCATCGCCAGGGCCTCGGCCATCGCCTGGGCGGTCGCCTCCACGTCCAGGGGCGAGACCTGGATGGCCGAGTCGCCGGCCTCCCCCACCACCCCCGCGGTCTCGGAGAGAATCAGCACGCCCGGCCGCTCCGAGACGACCGCCCACTCCTTGGCCACCAGGTTCATGCCGTCCTCCAGCGAGTTGGCGAGTAGCGCGTCACACAGCGCCATGGCGGCCAGCGCCTGGTCGCGGTCGTTGGTGTAGAAGATGGTGATCGGGGGTCTGCCGCAGGGCTCGGCGAAGCGCGCGTTGACCTCGTCGACGACGCGGTACACCGAGTCGCGGTAGGCCCGGTAGACGCCGAGGTCCGTGCGCGAGGGAACGAGGAACGCCAGGAACCGTACCCGGCCGCGCAGCTCCGGGCGGAGCTCGAGCAGCCGGCCGAACGCGAGGAAGCCCACGAGCTGGTTCTTGCTTGGATCCAGGCGGTCCACCCGGATCACGTTCTGCTCGGCCAGGTGCTGCGCCAGCCGCTCGCGCGCGGCGGTCACCGCCGCCGACCGCATGGCCCGCCGCAGCCCTCCGGGATCCACGCTCGCCGCGTAGGTCCGCACCCGCACGGTCCGTCCGTCGGGCGAGGCGACGGTTAGCCGCTCCGCGTCAACCTCTGCGTGGAGGAAGGTGGCGCAGCAGCCGAGGAAGGCACGGACGTCGTCAGGCGTCTGCAGCCCCACCACGTCTGACCCGAGCAGCCCGCGGAGGATCGCCTCGCGCCACGCCCGTGGGAGGAGCTGGAGCCACGAGCTCTCGGGGAACGGGATGTGGGTGAAGTGCAGGATCGGCGTGCTGGGGAAGAGCTGCCGCAGGAACGCCGGCAGAGGGTAGAGGTGGTAGTCCTGCACGAGGAAGGCGCGCGGGTCCTCGCACGCCTGCGCCAGGAACGCCGCCAGACGCCGGTTAGCGGCGAGGTAGCCCTCGGTCCAGGCGCGGTGGCGGCGGACGTCGACGTGCTCGTAGCCACCGGGCCCGATCACGTGGTGCTGGAGCATCCACAGCACCTCGTTGCTCACCATGCCGTAGTACGCGTGGTACATGGCGGCCGGCAGCGGCACGGGCACGACGTGCAGGCGCGGATCGGTCTGGTCGGCCGCGGTGGTGAACAGGCCGTGGCGGGCTTCCTCGGCGTCGGGCGGCTCGGAGACGCAGCAGAACCAGGCCACGTTCTCCTGGCGGGCCAGCGGCGTGAGCAGGCTGACCACCCCGCCCGTGGCGCCGCGGGTCACCCAGCGCCCGTCCTGCCACACGAAGTCGTTGGGGCCGCGGTTGGCCACGATGATGATGGGCGACTGGAAGCGAGGCACCGCGTTTCATAGTAGGGGGTTGCCGCCACGCGCGTAGAATCAGGCGCGCCCATGCTGCTCTACATTGCCCTCTACGTCGTCGGCATCCTGGTCGGCCTGGGCGCCAGCATGGCGTTCGATGTGCAGCTCCGCCGCCCCGGGAGCAGGCAGGCGGTTGGCCTGGTCATCTTCGCCTTCCTGCTGTGGGGCGCCCTGTCCATCACGAACACCCCGTTCACGGACGTGCTGCTTCCGTTCGTCTGGGCCGGGACGGGCCTGCTGACCGGCCTGGGCAGCCGCACGACGGAAGCCGTCGCGCACGATGGCTAAGCGCCACGACGAACGGACGGCGACCTCGGCCCGGACGCGCGGGGCGTTCGACGCGTTCGACGCCTGCGCCGGCCTCCCCGAGGAGGACCAGGCGGTGCTCCAGCGTGTCGCGGGCCACCTCGGGCTGCTGGCCGATCTCACGCACGCCGACGTGGCGCTCTTTGCGCGCGCCGAGGACAGGGCCTGCCTCGTGGCGCAGGCGCAGCCCGTGCCGGTGCCCAGCCTGTACGCGCACCCGCTCCAGCGCGGCGCCTTCGCGCGGGAGCAGGCGCCGGGGGTCTACCGCATCCTCTTCGACGGCCACGGCCGCCACCACGTGAACGGGACCGTCATTCGGGGCGCCCCGGTGCTGCAAGAGGTGTTCCCGGTTCGAAACGCTCGCGGCGAGATCATCGGCGCCCTGCGTACCGAGATGCTCATGATCGAGCACGAGCGGCAGCGGAAGCGGCACGCGACCTTCCGCCGCGCCGTCGCCCGCGCCCGCGACCTGATCGCCGCCGGGCGGATGCAGGGTGGCGAGAAGCTCGGCCGGCTCGGCGTCCACGACGGCGTCATGGTCATCGACGCCGCGGGACGCATCGAGTACGTGAGCGCTCCGGCCGAGCACCTGTACCGCCGGCTGGGCTACGCCGATAACCTCGTCAAGACGCAGCTCCAGGAGTTGGAAACGAACGAGTACATCTGCTTCAAGGCGATGGAGAAGGGGGTGTGCCTGGAGCAGCGCGTGCAGGAGCAGGACCTGGTGTGGATCAAGCGGGTGATCCCGCTGCCGCCCGCGGAGGGCGAGGGCTGGGGCGGCTGGCTGGCCGGCCGTCTCGCCGGGCCGGCCGGGGCCATCGTCGCCATCGAGGACGTCACCGACGAGCTGCGCAAGGAGCAGGAGCTGAAGATCAAGGCGGCGATGATCCAGGAGATCCACCACCGGGTGAAGAACAACCTGCAGACCATCGCCGCCCTGCTGCGTTTGCAGGCCCGGCGCACGGGCGACCCGCGGGTCGCCGACCAGCTCCACGAAACCATCGGCCGCATCATCTCGATCGCTGTGGTGCACGAGTTCCTCAGCCACGAGGAGACGAGCGCCATCAACATCCACGAGGTGAGCAACCGCATCCTGGCGGAGGTCCGGACCGGCGTGCTGGACCCGACGCGGCCGATCGCGCTGAGCGTGGAGGGCTCGCGCGGCTTCACGCTGCCGGCGCAGCAGGCCACCTCGTGCGCGCTGATCATCAACGAGCTGGTCCAGAACGCCGTCGAGCACGCCTTTGGGAACCGTGATCGGGGTAAGATCGTCGTGCGCCTGGCCGAGCGCGGCGATAGCCTCTGCGTCGAGATCGAAGACGACGGGCAGGGGCTGCCGCCCGGGTTCGATCCCGAGGTGCAGGGTGGACTGGGCCTGCAGATCGTCCGCACACTGGTGCGGGAGGACCTGAAGGGCGAGTTCGAGTTGCGGAACGGGGCCGGCGTGAAGGCCCTGGTGTCGTTCCCCCGGTGGGTGGCCAAGGCGGAGTGAGCAGGAGCGAGTGTCCGAGCGGGTGAAAGCAACGCGGATCCTGGTGGCAGAGGACGAGGTGATCTCGCGCATGGACCTGCGCGAGATGCTCTCCAACCTGGGGTACGAGGTCGTCGGCGAGGCCGGCGATGGTGTCACGGCGGTGAACCGGGCGCGTGAGCTGCGCCCGGACCTCGTGGTGATGGACATCAAGATGCCGGAGCTGGACGGCATCGCGGCGGCCCAGGCGCTCGGCGAGGAGCACGTGGCGCCGGTCCTCCTGCTGACCGCCTACTCGGACCGGGACTTCGTCGACCGGGCGGCGGACGCCGGGGTGATGGGTTACCTGGTCAAACCGTTCGCTGAAGCGGAGCTGAAGCCAGCTATCGAGGTCGCGCTGGCGCGCTGGCGCGAGATACGCCACCTGGAGCAGGACCTGGCCCAGACGAAGGAGACGCTCGAGACACGGAAGCTCGTCGAACGGGCCAAGGGCGTCCTGATGGACACGCAGGCCCTGAAGGAGGCGGACGCCTTCCGACGGATCCAGCGCCTGAGCATGAACTCCCGTAAGAGCATGCGTGAGGTGGCCGAGGCGATCCTGCTGGCGCACGAAGCCGGGCGCGAGCTGTGAGCTGCGGGACCGTTCCCTGACACCGGGGCAGGCTGGGGTGAGGGCCGGCGTTCCGCTAAGCGCTCCGCGCTCACGGAGCCCGAGTGTCGCGCACGTGGGCCGCGACGTCGGGGAATCCGGTGGCCATAGGCCTGCTCGTCTGGATCGAGCGTTCTACACACGGCCGACGCTCGAGGTCGCTCGCGACCTGCTCGGGAAGGTGCTCGTGCACGTGGTGGATGGGGCGCGGCGGGCCGGGCGCATCGTCGAGACCGAGGCGTACGTGGGTCCGCTCGACGCGGCTTCGCACGCGCGCAGTGGCCCGTCCGGCCGCGCCAGCCTCATGTTTGGACAAGCAGGCCGCGCCTACGTCTACCTCGTCTACGGGCTGCACTGGTGCTTCAACGCCGTGACCGAAGCCGAGGGCACTCCAGGCGCGGTGCTCGTACGGGCGGTCGAGCCCGCCGAAGCCGCGGCCGGCGAGCGTGCCAGTGGTCCGGCGCTCGTGTGTCGGGCGCTCCGCATCGATCGAAGGTGCAACGGGGTCGACCTGACCGGCGGCGAGCTGTTCGTCGAGGACGGGGCGCCTGTCTGCGACGCCGAGGTGCGGGTGGGCCCGCGGGTCGGCGTCCACTACGCGGGCGCCTGGGCTGAGCGCCCGTGGCGCTTCTGGATCGACGGCTCACCCCACGTCTCCAGGCGCACGCCCGGGCGGCCGTTCCACCGCGCGGCGCTGAGCGGTGCCGACGCTGGCTGAGCCCGTGGTAGGATGGTCCCCAGAGGTCGACGGCGATCCTCGCGATGAATGGTTTCACTCCCTGATGGCAACGGCGCCAGACAAACGGGGGTACGTATGTCTGTACACGTTCGCAACGCCCGCGGCACGGCACCGGCGGCCCGCGGGCGTCCGACTAATGGGCGGGCTCAGCCCGTCGGCGCCAGCTCGGCACGCGCTGAGGCGGGCGGGGCGCCCGTGCTGAGCCCCCTTGAGCGGGAGCGCGCAGCGCTCGGGGGCGAGCAGCCGGGCCCGCTCACGGAGCACGAGGCGCTGGGGATCGGCGCCGACCGGCTGCGGGAGATGTTCGAGGTCATGCTCCTCGCGCGCGCGGTCGACGAGCGCCAGTGGATTCTGAACCGGAGTGGACGGCAGGCGTTCCACATCTCGTGCCAGGGCCACGAAGGATCGGGCGTCGGCAGCGCGTTCGCGTTACGGCGTGGCACCGACGTCATGGTCCCCTACTACCGCAGCCTGGCCGCGGCGCTGGCGTTCGGGATGACCGCTCGCGACACCCTGCTGGCAGGCCTGGCGCGGGCTGAGGACCCGGCCTGCGGCGGGCGCCAGATGCCGGCCCACTTCGGCCACGCTCGCCTGAAGATCCTGACCAGCGGTAGCCCGGTCGCCACGCAGATCCCGCACGCCGTAGGCGCGGCGCTCGCCAGCAAGATCCGTGGCGACGGCGCCGTGGCGATCACCTACTTCGGCGAGGGCGCCTCGTCCAAGGGTGACTTCCACGAGGGCCTCAATTTCGCGGCGATCCACCGGCTGCCGGTGATCTTCGTCTGCGAGAACAACCACTACGCGATCAGCGTGCCACAGTCCAAGCAGATGGCGGTGGCGAGCGTGGCGCTTCGGGGCCAGGGGTACGGCATGCCCGGGGTGGCGGTGGACGGCACGGATGCGCTGGCGGTGTACCGAGCTGTGAAAGAGGCCGCGGAGCGCGCGCGGGCGGGCCAAGGGCCGACGCTGGTCGAGTCGAACGTGGTCCGGCTGACGCCTCACTCGTCGGACGACGACGACCGCCGCTACCGGCCCGAGAGCGAGCGCGAGGAGGCCCGCCACCGGGACCCGATCGCGCGGTTCGCGAGCTACCTGCGTGCCGCCGGCGTGCTAGACGACGCGTCCGAGGCCGCGGTGCGAGAGCGCGTCAAGGCCGAGGTGGACGAGGCGCTGGCATACGCGGAGCGGGCGTTGCCGCCGGCGCCGGAGACCGCGTTCGACCACGTCTACGCGGGTGTGCGCGTGCCAGACGTACGCGCCAGGCTGCGCGCAGGGGGGAGGTAGCAGTGGCGCAGCTCACGCTCGTCGAGGCCGTGCGGACGGCCATGGCGGAAGAGATGGCGGCCGACCCGAGTGTGATCGTGCTGGGAGAGGACGTGGGGGTGCACGGGGGCGTGTTCCGGGCAACGGACGGCCTGCAGAAGCAGTTTGGCGAGCTGCGCGTGATCGACACGCCGCTGGCCGAGCTCGGCATTGCCGGCGTGGCCATCGGCGCGGCGATGAACGGTCTGCGTCCGGTCGCGGAGATCCAGTTCGCCGACTACATCCACCCCGCGTACGACCAGATCGTCAACGAGGCGGCCAAGATCCGCTACCGCTCGAACGGCACGTTCGCGTGCCCGGTGGTGTTCCGCGCCCCGTTTGGCCCGGGCGTGCATGGCGGGCTGTACCACTCGCAGAGCGTGGAAGCGCTGTTCTTCCACGTGCCCGGCCTGAAGATCGTCGTCCCGAGCACCCCGTACGACGCGAAGGGGCTGCTCAAGTCGTCGATCCGAGACGACGACCCGGTGCTCTTCTTCGAGCACAAGAAGATGTACCGGCGCGTGCGGGGGGAGGTGCCGGAGGAGGACTACACGCTGCCGATTGGCAAGGCCGAGGTGAAGCGACCGGGCGCCGACCTGAGCATCATCACCTACGGGATGGGCGTGCACCTGGCCCTGGAGGCGAGCCAGAGGCTGGCGAGCGAGGACGGGGTCCAGGCGGAGGTGCTCGACCTGCGGACGCTCGTGCCGCTGGATGCGGAAGCGATCAAGGGCACGGTGGCCAGGACGAGCAAGGTGCTGATCCTCCACGAGGACAACAAGACCGGAGGGATCGGCGCCGAGGTGGCGGCGCTCATCGCCGAGGAGTGCTTCCAGGAGCTGGACGGGCCGATCGTACGCCTGGCCGCCGCGGATACGCACATCCCCTATGCGCCTGAGCTCGAAGAGGCGGTCCTGCCCAACGTGCAGGACGTCATCCTGGCAGCCCGCCAGCTCGCCAGCTACTGAGGGGGTTCATGCCGACCATCGTGAAGCTGCCGCAGCTCGGCGAGTCCGTCGCCGAGGGGACGATTGGCCGCTGGCTGAAGCAACCGGGCGAGCGCGTGGAGCGGGACGAGCCGCTGGTGGAGGTGTTGACGGACAAGGTGAACGCCGAGGTGCCGAGCCCCGTCTCGGGCGTCCTGCGCGAGATCCTCGCGGCCGAGGGCTCGACGGTCGCGGTAAAGACCGACATCGCGGTGATCGCCGAGGGGGCGGACGTGGACGCGAGCGTGGCGCCCGTGGCAGGCGCGCCCGCCCCGTCGCCGGCTGCGCCAGCGAGCGTGGGCGCCTCGGCGCCCACGCCGCCGCCGTTCACGTTCGAGGACGCGCCGGGCGGCGGTCCAACTAGCTCCGCGCGCGCGGCCGAGCAGGGCGCCGGCGGCGCTCCCCCGGACGGTGGCGCGAAGCGCTTCTACACCCCGGTCGTGCTGCGCCTGGCGCAGGAGCACGGCCTGGACCTGGCCGCCCTCCACGGCACCGGGCTCGGCGGTCGCGTGACACGCAAGGACGTCGAGCGGGCGCTCGCCGAGCGGACGGCCGCGCCGGTCTCGCCTCGCGCTCCGACGGAAGCCGGGCAGCGGCCGGGCGCAGGCGCCCCGCTCGTCCTGGGGGCGCCGGAGGCGGAGGCGCCGCGGGCCGCTGCCGCCGCGGGCGCCGACGAGGTGCGCGAGCTCACCCCCATGCGCCGGGCGATCGCCCAGCACATGGCCCGCTCACGGGCCGAGATCCCGGATGCCTGGTCGATGGTCGAGGTCGACGTGACCAACCTCGTCCGCTACCGGGCGTCGGTCCAGGCCGAGTGGCTGCCGCGCGAGGGGTACGAGCTCACCTACCTGCCGTTCTTCGTCAAGGCGGTGCTGGCCGGGCTGCGGGCCGTCCCCGAGCTGAACGCATCCTGGGAGGGAGACCGCGTCGTCTACCACCGCCAGCACCACCTGGGCATCGCGGTATCCGTGGCGCAGGGGCTGGTGGTACCGGTGCTGCGCGGCGCCGACCAGCTCAGCGTGGCCGGCATCGCGCGCGGGCTGCGAGAGATCGTGCAGAAGACGCGCGGCGGCAAGCTGACGCCGGACGACCTGGAGGGCGCCACGTTCACCGTCAATAACCCCGGCTCGCTCGGCTCGATCATGAGCCAGCCGATCATCCCCGTGGGGCAGGCTGGTATCGTGACCATGGAGGCCATCTCGAAGCGGCCGGTGGTGACGGGCGACGACGCCATCGCCATCCGGAGCATGATGCACTGCTGCCTGAGCTTCGACCACCGCGTCCTCGACGGCGCCCTGGCCCTCACGTTCCTGCGCACGGTCAAGGACCAGCTTGAGGCCGCCGAGCAGTCAGTCTACTAGTGGGTCAGTTCCGGCGAGCGCGTGTTGCTGCAATTCTTGGTCCGGGCGCTGGCGGCTGGTAGCATGTAAGCCCGTGGACCACACGGGCACGCCAGCGAGACGCGCTCAGCACCGCAGCGTCTCACCTTCTCCAGTCGCACCGTTCCGCCGACGCCCCGACACCGGGGCGTCGGCTCTTTGTGCCACTCGCCAGGCGGCCGGCGGCTTGGCGCCCGCTGCGCAGCGCCCCCCAGGTGGAGCGTTCCAAGCGTCCGAGTCCGTGAGCCCTGGTCGCGGCCGGCCGTGGCACGCCGGAGCCCGCGCGCCACGACGGGGGAGCGCAGCATGACGCACGCGGACACCAAGTACATCTTCGTCTCAGGCGGCGTCGTATCCTCGGTTGGCAAGGGGATCACCGTGGCCTCCATCGGCCGCCTGCTCAAGGCACGCGGGATCTCCGTCTGCATCCTGAAGCTCGACCCGTACATCAACGTCGACCCGGGCACGATGTCCCCGTACCAGCACGGCGAAGTGTTCGTGACCGACGACGGGGCTGAGACCGACCTCGACCTGGGCCACTACGAGCGCTTCATCGACGAGAGCCTCAGCCGTGCCTCGAACGTGACGACCGGGGGCATCTACTCGTCGGTGATCACCCAGGAGCGGCGCGGCGATTTCCTGGGCGGAACCATCCAGGTCGTGCCGCACGTCACCAACGAGATCAAGGAGCGCATCACGCGGGTGGCGAAGCTCACCGGCGCGCAGGTGGTCATCGCCGAGGTCGGCGGCACGGTTGGCGACATCGAGTGCCTGCCGTTCCTCGAGGCGCTGCGGCAGATGCACCGCGAGCTGGGCTCCGAGAACACGCTCTTCGTGCACGTGACCTTGCTCCCGTACGTGGGCGCCACGAAAGAGCTGAAGACCAAGCCCACGCAGCACAGCGTCAAGGAGCTGCGGTCGATCGGGATCCAGCCGGACGTGATCTGCGCCCGGTCCGACTACCCGGTCCCCGATGACCTGCGGGAAAAGATCGCCCTCTTCTGTGACGTGGAGAGCCGCGCGGTCATCCCGCTGGAGACGGCCGACACGATCTACGCCGTGCCGCTGGTGCTGGAGCAAGCCGGGCTGGGGAGCTACATCGCGGAGCGGCTGCGACTACCGGCCGCACGGGTCGACCTGGCAAGCTGGCGCGAGCTGGTCCACCGGTCGCGCTCAGTCGCGGACGAAGTCGTGATCGGCGTGGTGGGCAAGTACGTGGGACTGGAGGATGCCTACATCTCCGTTCGGGAGGCGCTCTCGCACGCGGCCTGGGCCCACTACCGCAAGCTGGTGATCGAGTGGATCGATGCACAGGAGCTCGAGCAGGAGGAGTGGGAGCGGCGGCTCGAAGGACTGCACGGGATCGTGGTGCCGGGCGGATTCGGGTACCGCGGCATCGAAGGCAAGGTCCGGGCGGCCCGCTTCGCCCGCGAGAACCGCGTTCCCTACCTGGGTCTCTGCCTGGGCATGCAGGTGCTGTGCATCGAGTTTGCGCGCCACGCGCTGGGCAGTGAGGAGCCCAACTCCACCGAGTTCGACCTCTTCACGCGCTACCCGGTGATCGACCTGATGCCCGACCAGCGCGACCTGGAGGAGAAGGGGGCGACCATGCGCCTGGGTGTCTACCCCTGCCAGCTCGCGCCAGGGACCGTGGCGGCGCGGGCGTACGGGCAGGCGGTCGTGCACGAGCGGCACCGCCACCGCTACGAGTTCAACAACGCGTTCCGCGAGCCGCTGGCGCACGCCGGGCTGCTCTTCTCTGGCACCTCGCCCGATGGGCGCCTGGTGGAGATCGCCGAGGTGGGCGGCCACCCGTTCATGCTGGGCAGCCAGTTCCACCCGGAGTTCAAGAGCCGGCCGAACCGGCCCCACCCGCTGTTCCGCGCCTTCGTCGGCGCGGCCGCGGCGCGCGCGGGTGAGCAGCTGAGCCTGGTGCCGGCGCTCGACGGCGAGGTGGCCGAGCCGGTGGTCGAGCGCGTCGGCGTCTGACGCCCGATCTCGTATCCTGCCCGAGTGCGCATCCTCGTCACTGGTGGGGCCGGGTTCATCGGCTCCCACGTCGTCGACGGCTTTCGGGCCGCCGGCCACGACGTCGCGGTGGTGGACGACCTGTCCACGGGCGACCGAGCGAACCTGGCGGGCGGGGTCCCCCTGTATGAAGTGGACATCCGGGCGCCGGAGCTGCGGCGCGTGTTCGCGGAGTTCCGCCCGGAGATCGTGGACCACCACGCGGCGCAGGCGAACGTGCCGGCCTCGGTGGAGGACCCGGTGTACGACGCCTCAGTCAACGTGCTGGGTGGGCTCAACGTGCTGCGTCTCTCGGCGACGTACGGGGTGCGGAAGCTCATCTACAGCTCGTCCGGCGGCGCCATGTACGGCGAGCCGGACCCGGGTGCCATCCCGGTGAAGGAGACGGCGCCCGTGCGGCCGCTGTCGCCCTATGGGGCGAGCAAGCAGGCCCTGGAGGCGTGGCTGGGCGTGTTCCAGCGCACCTTCGGGCTGGATTACACGGTCCTGCGCTACGCCAACATCTACGGGCCGCGGCAGGGGATTCGGGACGAGGGGGCGGTAGTCGCCGTGTTTGCCACCCGCCTGGCGCGAGGCGAGCCGGCCACGATCGACGGGACGGGCGGGCAAACGCGGGACTTCGTGTTCGTGGCCGACTGCGTCACGGCGAACGTGGCGGCCCTGGAGCGCGGCTCGGGGGCCGCGGTGAACATCGGGACGGGGCGGGAGACCTCGATCCAGGAGCTCTTCGACACACTGGCGCGCATCGCGGGCTCCGGGCGCCAGCCCACCTACGGGCCGGCGCGGAAGGGCGACGTGTGCCGGATCGCGCTCGACCCGAGCCTAGCCCGCGCGACGCTGGGCTGGGAGCCGAAGACGCGGCTGGAGGAGGGGCTGGCCGCCACCTACGCCTACTTCCAGCAGGTCTCACGGTGAACGCCGGGCGCTTCTACGTCGCCATCCTGGCGGGAGGCGAAGGCACCCGGCTGTGGCCGTTGAGTCGCGCCCGGCGGCCGAAGCAGCTCCTAAAGCTGGCGGGCCATCGCAGCCTCATCCAGCAGACGGTCGACCGCGTGCTGCCGGTCGTGCCGCCCGGCCAGGTGCTGGTGGTGACGGAGCGCTCACACGCGGACGACCTCCGCAGCCAGCTCCCCGAGCTGCCCGAGCGGAATATCCTCGTCGAGCCAACCCGCCGCAACACGGCGGCAGCGCTTCTGCTGGCGGCGCTGCACATCCAGGCGCGCGACCCCGGGGCCACCTGGGCATCGCTGCACTCGGACGCGTACATCGGTGACGACGCGGAGTTCCGTCGGACGCTCGCGGCGGCGCTGGAGGCCGCCGCCACGGGCGAGTACCTGGTGACGACAGGGGTTCGTCCCCAGTACCCGGCCACGGGCTACGGGTACATCCATCAGGGTGAGCAGGTGCGCGACGTCCAGGGTTACCCGCTCCACCGGGTCGAGCGGTTCGTGGAGAAACCGGACCTGGACCGGGCGCGGCAGTACGTGGCGAGTGGCGGGTACCTCTGGAACCCGGGGGTCTTCGCGTGGAAGAACGCGACGCTGCTGGCGGCCTTCCGCCAACACCTGCCGCAGATCTTCGCCGTCCTCACCTCACGCCCGCTCGACCGGGTGGACGACGTGTACCCGGATGCGCCGAGGGAGACGATCGACACGGGCATTCTGGAGCGCGCGGAGAACGTGGCGACGATCCCGGCCACGTTCGGCTGGAGTGACCTGGGGAGCTGGGCGGAGCTCTGGGAGGTGCTGGAGAAGGACGCCGACGGCAACGCGGCCGGCGGGTCCGGGCGCCACCTGGCAGCGGACACGCGCGGGATGATGGTCTACGCGGAGAGCCGGCTGGTCGCCACGGTGGGCGTGCGGGACCTGGTAATCGTGGAAACAGCGGACGCGGTATTCGTATGCCCGCGCGATCGGGCGCAGGACGTGAAGCTCATCGTCCGGCAGCTCCACGAGGAAGGAGCGGCGGAGCTGCTGTAGGCAGGCGCTCCCCGGCGCCGGGCGGTGGTGGCGGCCGCGGGGTCAGGCGCTCGCCGGGAGCGCAGGCCTTCGGCCGCGGCCGAAGGGCCACAGCCAGCCAAGCTCGCCCCGGTGCCAGCTCACCAACAGCATGCTCGCCACGAAGATCGACGAGTAGGTGCCGACGGTGATGCCGATCAGGAGTGTGAGCACGAACGTGCGGATGGTCACACCGCCGAAGAGGAGCAGCACCACCAGCGTCAGCAGCACCGTCAGCGAGGTGTTGAGGGAACGAGCCATGGTCTGCATGAGACTATGGTTGACCACGTCCTCGAACGTCTCGTCGCCGTGGCGGATGAAGTTCTCGCGGACCCGGTCGAAGACCACGATGGTGTCGTGGACGGAGAAGCCGATGACGGTGAGGATGGCCACGATGAACGTCGACTCGAGCTCGATGGGGAAGAACCGGCCGAGGATGGAGAAGGTTCCGAGCACAATCACCGTATCGTGGACCAGCGCGACCACGGCCGTGGTGCCGTAGCGCCACGAGTGGGTGACCCGTCGGAAGGCCCACCACAGGTAGAAGAGGATGAACGCCGACGCGACGGCCACCGCCAGGATGGCGTAGCGCACGATCTCCTCGGCGATGAGCGGCGAGACCTGGTCGAGGTTGAGGATCTCGAGCGGACCAAACTGCTCGCTCAGGCCCTGCTGGATCTGCTCGCGCTCAGACAAGCCGGCGCCCTGGTCGGTCTGCGGCGCCTGCGCCAGCGGGCGCGTGCGGACGACGAAGGTGTTCTCTCCCGACGAGCGCTGGACGATCGCTTCGGGGTGGTCGAGCTGGGCCAGGACCGCGCGCAGGTCGGCCTGCTCGACCGGGCGCTCGAAGCGGACGGTCATAATCGTGCCCGAGGTGAAGTCGATGCCGGGGCGGAGGCCGCCGGGCAGCACCAGCGAGACCAGGCCCGGCACGATGAGGACGAGGGACAGGAAGTAGAACCGGGTGCGGTTCTTGACAAAGTCGAACACCGGTGTCAGCTCCTCGTTCCGGTGGGTACGGCCGCGTGGCGCGCCGCCCGAGCTTCCGGCCCGCCCGGGACGTCCATGCCGAACAGGCGCGGCCTCTGCGCCCACGGCTGGCTGAGGAGGACCTCGAGGAAGGTGCGGCTCACGAAGATCGCGCTGAACAGCGAGACCACTACGCCAATGGCGAGCACCAGGGCGAAGCCCATGATGATCGTGGCGCCGAACTGGTTGCCGAACCAGTAGAGCACCGCGCAGGTGATGAGCGTGGAGCTGTTCGAGTCGCGGATGGACGGCCAGGCGCGGTCCTCGCCAGCACGGATGGCGGCGGCGAGCGTCTTGCCGCTGCGCAGCTCCTCCTTCATGCGCTCGAAGATGAGGATGTTGGCGTCCACGGCCATTCCGACCGAGAGGATGAAGCCGGCGATGCCGGCGAGCGTGAGGGTGACGGGAATCAGCTTGAAGATCGCCAGCGTGGCCAGCGAGTAGACGATCAGGGCGGCCGAGGCGGCGAGCCCCGGCAGGCGGTAGTAGAGCAGCATGAAGAGCACGACTACCACGAGCGCCAGCTCGCCGGCGATGATGCTCTTGCGGACCGAGTCTGAGCCGAGCGTCGCGTCCACGGTGCGCTCCTCCTCGATGGAGACGGGCACAGGTAGGGCGCCTGCATTGAGCTGGATGGCGAGCAGGCGCGCCTCCTGCAGCGTCAAGCCCGTGATGCGCCCCTGCGCGCCAATGACCGCCTGCACGGTGGGCGCGGAGATGAGCTGGTCGTCGAGGAAGATGCCGAGCTGCCGGCCGAGGAGGCGCTGGGTGATCTGCTCGAAGAGCCGCGCGCCTTCGCCGTTGAACTCGAACGCGACGTCCGGCAGCCCGCCCTGGCTCTGGAAGGTGACCTGCTGGCGCCCTGGGATAAGGTACTTGCCCGTCAGCTCCGCCGTCTGCCCGTCGAGCGTGCCCGTCGCCGGCAGCCACTCGTCGCCGGGTCCACAGCGCTGGGCCGGGTTCGCGCACTCGCGGAAATCCAGCTTGGCGGTCTGGCCGATGAGCTTCTTCGCCTCTTCGATGTCCCTGACGCCGGGGAGCTCCACGATGATGCGGTCGGTCCCGCGCGCCTGGACGCGTGGCTCGGCGACGCCGTAGGCGTTGACGCGACGCTCGATGACATTGAGCGCCCCCTTGAGCGCCGCGTCGCGCTGCTCAGCGGGCACGCTGCTCATGTCCGCCTGGAGCGTGAGCTGCGTCCCGCCCTGGAGGTCCAGCCCAAGGCGGGCGCCCTGGCGCTGGAAGCCACCGAGGCGGATGCCGGGGTTGCCGGGCAGCGCATCCCCACCCGGAATGTAGTTGCCCGGCGTCTGGGGCCAGACGACGAAGCCGGCCGCGAGCGTGAGCGCGAGGATGAACAGCAGGCGTCTCATGGATGGGCTAGTTATACGCGCCCCTCGCGCTCCAACGCCTCCGCTTCTCGCTTACGCAGCGGTTCGGTCCGCTGGAGGCTGTCGAGCGAGCCTTGCTGCTCCTGGATGCGGTCGATGTACAGGTAGCCGTCGAGGTGATCGATCTCGTGCTGGAGCGCCTGGGCGAGGAGCCCCTCGGCCGTGATGCGCTGATCCCGACCGCGGCGATCCTTCGCCTTGACCGTCACTTTCTCGGCGCGCTTGAGCTTCCCCCAGTAGCCGGGCACGGAGAGGCAGCCCTCGTCTGGCTCGTACTCGCCGATGCGCTTGACGATCTCGGGGTTGATGATGACGGTCAACTGCTCGTCGACCTCGATCACCGCCAGGCGCAAGGGAACGCCAACCTGGGGCGCGGCGAGCCCCACCCCGGGCGCGGCGCGCATGGTCTCGACCATGTCGTCGATCAGCTTCTGGATTGACCCGTCGAACTGGGATACCCGCCTGGCCTTCTGGCGCAGCACGGGGTTGCCCACCACAAGAATCGGTCGAACCGCCATCGTCTCGCTCGCCTCGCTGCTTCTGAGCCGGATTCTATGGCCGAGCCACCGGACCGGCTGGCTGCCCGAGCCTCAGCGTCCCGCGCCGACGGGCCCTCCCAGCGCGGCGTCGTACGCCGTGTCGATGGCGGCGTGGAGCGCAGCCAGGCTGGCGCCGGCCGCCTGGAGCGCGGCGATGCACGCGCCACCAGCGCCCACCCCTTCCTTCACCAGGAACCGCTCGTAGGCGCGTAAGCCCGGGTGCCTGGACTCCGAGAAGTCCAGGTTGGCTGCCAGCAGCGGTAGGTGTGGACTCACATCGGCGGCGATGCCAGGCACGTCCGCGGCCGGATCGCGGACGACCCAGCGCGTGGTTCCCACCGCCACCTGGCCTAGCGCCTCCTCGCCGGCGAGGGAGGCGACGAGCGCGGCGACGGCGAGCATCTGCGAGCCACCGGCCAGCAGGACGGCGGTTCTCGCGGCGGCCGCGCCGAGGCAGATGCCCGCGGCGAGCGGCTGCATGGGGTCGCCCACCTGGGCGACCGCTCCCAGCGGGTCGGACCGGCCCTCGCCGGGCCGCAGGTACGCTGCCTTCAAGGCGGCGCGAGCGATCCGCGTCTTCAGGGCGTGGGCGTTGTCGGCCGTGCTGCCGCTCACGCGGCCTTCGGCGGGGACGCCGAGCGCGAGCAGCAGCGCCAGCGCGGTGGTTGTGCCGCCAGGCACGCTCTCCCCGACGACGAGGTAGGGGGCGTTGGGGCCAAGGTGCCGGCCGAGCTGCGTGCCGCGTTCGAAGAGCTGCCTCGCTTCAGGCACGGCATTGGCACGGTCGATCCGTCCACCGGGCGCGCAGGCGACACGCTCGACCGGCGCATCCGGCCAGACGCGGAGGCCCGCGCCGATGAAGGACACGGGCAGACACCCGAGCTGCACCGCGGCCCGGGTGATCGCGGCTGGCCCTGGCGGCCCCCGGGGACTGGACGGGAGGCCGGGGAGACAGCGGGGCCTGCCGTAGAGGACCGCCTCCGCGTCCGCGGCCGGCGTGTAGGGGCGCACGGCGGCCGTCGCGCCGGCTGCCGAGATCCCGGGTTGCAGGCAGGTATCGGTGTGGGCGAGCACGCAGACGAACGCCGGTCTGAGGCCGCGCCAACGCGCCGCCAGAGCGCGGCCGCGCTCCGGGGCGTGGCAGAAGAGGAGCCCCTCTACGGCCATCGCGCTTCCAGCGCCCGAGCAAGGGGCGTGGCGAGGAGGAGGGTGGCGGCCTCGACCACTTCGCAGACCGCGCCGTAGGAATCGCCAGTGAGACCGGGCAGCTTGCCGACGAGCCAGCGCCCCACGAGCCAGGCTACCCCGGCCGCCGCCAGCAGCAGCGCCAGGCCGGCAGGCCAGGCTGCCGCGGCCACCGCGAGTGGGAGGAGCGAGGCGAGGAGGAGGGTCCGCGGCGTGGCGGCCTGTTTGAGCGGGGCCCCGAGCCCCGTGGGCCGCCCGTATGGAAAGCAGGTCGCCACGACGACGATCGCCCACCGGCCCAGTAGCGGCGCCAGGACGAGCGCGCTGGCGCGCTCGGCCGAAGGGAGCGCGTCGACGCCGGCGACCTTGAGCAGCAGGATCGAGGCGAGCGCGGCCACGCCGAACGAGCCCGCGTGGGGGTCGCGCATGATCTTGAGGCGCCGCTCGGGCGTGGCGGTCGCGAAGGCGGCGTCGGCGGTGTCCACCAGGCCGTCGGCGTGCAGCGCTCCGGTCAGGCCGAGCAACAGGACGACGTCCAGGGCGGCGACGACCAGCGGGTCGAACGCGAGACGCAGCAGCGCGTCGGCCGTG
Organism: uncultured Chloroflexota bacterium; assembly: GCA_964435115.1. Lineage (GTDB taxonomy): Bacteria > Chloroflexota > UBA6077 > UBA6077 > CF-72 > CAYSYM01. Next base: position 68,845 of record CAYSYM010000006.1, read on the forward strand.
GCGAGGATGGCGCCGAGCAGGAGCCCGACCGCCGGGAACCAGGCTAGCGCAGAGGCGAAGTCGTCCGCGCGCGTGAGGGAGTGCGGAACGGGCAGTCGCGTCAGGAACTGGATCGCCGCCCAGGGCCCGGAGCGTCGCCCCTCAAACGCGGCCACGTCCGTTGCCCTTCCACACGCGGGGTGCCCGGTCAGACGCCGGCGATCTGGCGGCCCTGCTGGAGGATCTTCTGGACGCGCTCGGGGCTGGTGGTCTCGGTGTAGATGCGCAGCAGTGGCTCCGTGCCGGAGAAGCGGATGAGCAGCCAGCTCCCATCCGCGGCGTAGAACTTGTAGCCGTCCTTCGTGCCGATCCTGGTGACCACAGCGCCGTCCAGCGCGCCGGGGTTCGCGTGCGTCACGCGGTCGTGAATGGTGGCGCGCTGGTCAGCGGGGAAGGCGATGTCCACCCGGCTGTAGGACCAGTCGCCGAGGCGGTCCTTCAGGTAGCGCAGCGCGCCGCTCATGGGCTGGCCGAGGCTGACCATGAGGTCCAGCAGGTAGAGCCCGGCCACGATGGCGTCGCGCTCCGGCAGGTGGCCCCGGAAGCCGAAGCCGCCACTCTCCTCGCCGCCCAGGAGCGCGTTCTCGGCCACCATCGTGTTGGCGATGTACTTGAACCCGACGGCGGTCTCGATCATCTTCTCGCCCAGCCGCTGCATGTAGGCGTCGGCCATGCTCGTCATTGTGACCGAGCGGACCGCCGGGCCCCGCAGGCCGCGCTGCTCGGTGAGGTAGAGGGTGAGCAGCCCGAAGACCTGGTGCTGGTTGACGAAGGTGCCGTCCTCCGCCACAGCGCCGATGCGATCCGCGTCGCCGTCAGTCGCCAGGCCGGCGTCGGCGTGCTCTTCTGGCACGACGCGGCTCAGCGCGTCGATGTGCGGCCGGATCGGCTCAGGCGCGATGCCGGGGAAGGAGGGATTGACCTCGGCACGGATCTCGGTGACTCGGGTGGTCCCGCCGGACAGGAGGCGCTTGAAGTAGCCGATACCGGTCCCGTACATGGCGTCGGCCACGACCGTGACGCCCGCCCGGCGCAGCTTGTCAAGGTCGACGAGGTGGGCGACGTGGGCTTCGTAGGCGGGGGTCGCGTTGAACTCCTCCACCAGTCCGCGCGATTGCGCCTCGGCGAACGGGAGCCGCTGCACCGCCCCGACGCCGCCCGCGGCCTCCAGGCGCTCGATGTTCACCTCGATCGCCGCGACTACTTCGGGCGAGGCAGACGCGCCCACGTCCGATTTCACCTTGAAGCCGTTGTACGCGGCCGGGTTGTGGCTGGAGGTGATGATGATTGCCCCCCCGGCCTTCCGGTCGATCACCGAGTAGGAGATGACGGGCGTCGGCTGGAAGCGATTGGACAGGAGCGCGCGCACGCCGTTGGCGGCGAGCACCTCGACCACCGCGCGCGCGAAGCGGTCCGAAGCGTAGCGGGTGTCGTAGCCGACGACGATGCCGCGCTCGGCCGCGCCGGTCGCCTTGAAGTGCTCCGCCGTTGCCTGCGTGGCGAGGCGGACGTTGTCGAAGGTGTAGTCCTCGGCAATCAGAGCCCGCCAGCCGTCCGTCCCGAACTTGATGGTCCTAGGCATGCCCTCAGGCTATCATCGGGCCGGCCCCGCCAGGCCGGTGCGCGCGGGCGCAGGCGCAGGCTGGCGCACCCGCTCGCGCCAGTACTCCAGCAGGTCCTCCATGGTCTGCGCGAACGGGATCGTCGGCTCCCAGCCGGTGGCGGCCTGGAACTTCGTCACATCGGCCCACAGCAGCCGGACGTCGCTCGGGCGCAGCCGGGCCGGGTCCTGCTCGACCCGGATCGTGGCCCGCGCGTGGGAGAGCAGGATCTCCAGCATGTCGCCCACGCGCATGCAGGTGCCGCGCCCGACGTTGTACACCTCGCCCGGCTCCCCGCGCTCAGCGGCGAGCCAGTAGGCGCGCACCATATCCCGTGTGTCGGTCCAGTCGCGCTTCGAGTCCAGGTCGCCCGCGTAGAGGACGGGCTCCTGGAGGCCGGCCTCGATCTGGGCGATCTGCCTGGCGAAGGAGCTGGTCACGAACACCTGGCCGCGGCGCGGACCCGTGTGGTTGAAGCCGCGGGTAACGACGGTCTTCAGGCCGTAGCTGCGGAAGTACTGGACGGCCAGCGTCTCCTGCGTGACTTTGCTCACCGCGTAGGGGCTGAGCGGACGGAGCGGGTTGGTCTCCTTGATGGGCGCCTCGTCCGGGTAGACGAGGCCGTACTCCTCGCTCGAGCCCGCCACGTGGATCACCGGGTCCAGCTTCGCCTCACGGACGGCCTCAAACAGGTTGACCTGGCTGATCGTGTTGTTCTGGAGCGTGGCTGCCGGGGCAGTCCAGCTCGTGGGCACGAAGCTCTGGGCCGCCAGGTGGAAGATGCGATCTGGCCGGACGGCACGGATGACGTGTCGGACCGCGCTGGCGTCCTGCAGCTCGCAGTCGACCACCGTCACCGCGCCCGGCCTGACGTAGCGCTGGAGGATCGAGTCATCGGTGACGCGCTGTCCCTCGTCGAGGACGTTCAGCTTGCCGTGGCGGCGAAGGTCCTGGAGGTTGTCGAGCTTGCTTCGCCAGCGGAACGTACCGAACACCTCCAGGTCCGGGTGGTGGTGGGCCAGGTACTCAGCCAGGAAGCTTCCGGCCATACCGGTGATGCCGGTGATCAGAACACGCACGGCTCCTCCAGGAACGGTGGTCGCGGTCTCAGGCCGCCAGTGGCTCGGCTCACGGCGCCACCCGGGTTGCCGCAGCCGATTCTGCCACGCGGGCTCGCCAGTGCTCCAACGTGTCGCTCAGCGTCGTCTGCCAGGGAATCTCGGGCCGCCAGCTCGTGAGAGTGCGGAACTTCGTCACGTCGGCGACCTGCCGGGGGACGTCCGCAGGGCGGAACCGAGCCGGGTCGGCTGCCACCCGCACCGGGACGCGGCACAGGCGAACCAGGTCGTCGAGCACGTCGCCGATCCGAACGGCTTCGCCCCTGCCCAGGTTGTACACCTCGCCGGGCACGCCCATGCTGATAGCGAGCCGGTAGGCCCGCACTACGTCGCGCGCGTCGGTGAAGTCGCGGAACACCTCCAGGTTGCCCACGCGCAGGACCGGCTCGCGCAGCCCGAGCTCGATCTCGGCGAGCTGCTTGGCGAAGCTGGGGATGACGAAGCGGTCGTCGTGGCCGGGGCCGGTGTGGTTGAACGGCCGCACGCGGATGACGGGCAGGCCGTGCTGGGCGAAGTACTGGTAGCCCATCACGTCCTGGCCGACCTTGCTGACACCGTAGGGGGTGGTGGGCCTGAGCGGCACGTCCTCGCTGGTCGGGACCTCATCCGGCCGGACACGGCCGTACTCGTCTCCGGAGCCGACGACCAGCACGCGCGGGTGCAGCCCGGCGGCGAGCAGCGCCTCCAGCAGGTTCATCTGCGCCTGGAGGTTGTTGCTCAGTGTGGGCCACGGGTCGGCCAGGCTCTCGCCGGCCGACGACTGGGCCGCCAGGTGGTAGACGGCGTCAGGCTGCGCCGCGCGCACCACCTCCTGCACCGCGGCCCGATCGCGCAGGTCGACCCCGAACAGGCGCGCCTCCTCGCCCAGCCTCGGGCAGTCGTCCGGGTGGCCGATCCCGTCCACGGTGTCGCCCTGCTGGCGCAGCGAATGGAGCAGGTGGCGACCGACGAACCCGCCGATGCCGGTGACCAGCGCACGCATGGGGGCCGCTCAGGCCGCCACCGCCTCGCGGTCGATGGCCTCTTTGAGCGCTTCGGCACGGTCGAGGCGCTCCCACGGGAGGTCGAGATCGGTGCGTCCGAAGTGGCCATAGGCGGCCGTCTGCTGGAAGATCGGCCGCTGCAGGTCAAGCGCACGGATGATCGCGGCCGGGCGGAGGTCGAAGGTCTCGAGGACGGCCTGCTCGATCCGCGCCGGCGCGACGGTCTCGGTGCCGAACGTCTCGACGGCCACACTCAGGGGCATGGACACGCCGATGGCGTAGGCGAGCTGGACCTCGCAGCGCCGAGCAAGGCCGGCCGCCACGACGTTCTTGGCGACCCAGCGGGCAGCGTAGGCACCGGAGCGATCGACCTTGGTCGGGTCCTTGCCGCTGAAGGCGCCGCCACCGTGGCGGGCCATGCCGCCGTAGGTATCGACGATGATCTTGCGGCCGGTCAGGCCCGAGTCGCCGAACGGGCCGCCGACGACGAAGCGGCCCGTGGGGTTGATCAGGTAGCGGGTGCCACCGTCGAGCATCGTCGCGGAGACCACCGGCGCGATGACGTGCCGGCGAATGGCCGCCTCGATCTCCGGCTGTGCGACCCCCGGATCGTGCTGGGTGGAGATGACGACGGTGTCTACCCGCACGGGCTCGCCGAAGCGGTACTCCACGGTCACCTGGCTCTTGCCGTCGGGCCGCAGCCAGGGCAGCGTGCCGTCCTTGCGGACCTGTGACAGGCGGCGAGTGAGGCGATGGGCGAGGGCGATGGGCAGCGGCATCATCTCCGGCGTCTCGTCGCAGGCGAACCCGAACATCATGCCCTGGTCGCCAGCCCCGGTGTTCAGGTCGTCGGTGGACCGGCCGGTGCGCGCCTCGAGGGCCGTGTCGACGCCCAGCGCGATGTCGCCGGACTGCCTGGAGAGGAGGACGTGGACCTCGACGCTGTCGGCCGAGGTGCCGTACTCGCGTCGCGTGTAGCCGATGTTCCGCAGCTTCGTGCGGACCAGCCGCTCCACTTCCGCCACCGGCGGAACGGGCGTGACCTCGCCGTAGACCGCCACCCAGTCCCGCGTCTCGTCGCTCTTGATGCTGGCTTCGCACGCGACGCGCGCCTGCGGTGTCTGGCTCAAGCACCAGTCGAGAATGCCGTCCGAGATCTGGTCGCAGATCTTGTCCGGATGCCCCTCCGTCACGCTCTCGCTGGTGAAGAGGAGTCGCGGGTTGCTCTGAAAGGTGGTGGTCACGGTGTTCTCCTTCCTGCAGGACTGGGGGCTGAGGGCTCAGAGACAGCGTCTTCAGTGCTCGTCGCCCAGCACTCAGCCCTCGTCTATGTGCCAGACTCCCAGCTCGCGAGGTAGCGCCGCTGCTCCTCGGTGAGCGTGTCGATGACGACGCCCAGGCTCTCCAGCTTCAAGCGGGCCACGGCCTGATCGATCTCTTCCGGCACCTGGTAGACGCCTGGCGTGAGCTGTGCGTGGTGCCGGGCGACCCATACGCACGACTGCGCCTGGTTGGCAAAGCTCATGTCCATCACCGCGGCGGGGTGGCCCTCCGCGGCGGCCAGGTTCAGCAGCCGCCCCTCCGCCAGCAGGTAGACCCGGCGGCCGTCCTGGAGCTGGTACTCCTCCACGAAGGCGCGCGTGGGGCGGTGCGCGCGGCTGAGCCGCTCGAGCGCCGGGATGTTGATCTCGTCGTTGAAGTGGCCCGAGTTGGCCACGATGCAGCCGTCCTTCATGGCCGCGAAGTGCTGCTCGTCGACCACGTTCACGTCGCCGGTGACAGTGATGATCACGTCGGCGACCGAGGCGGCTTCGGTGAGCGGCATCACCCGGTAGCCGTCCATCAGCGCTTCGAGGGCTCGGATCGGATCGACCTCGGTGACGACGACGTGGGCGCCCAGGCCGTGGGCGCGCGAGGCGAGACCGCGACCGCACCAGCCGTAACCGGCGATCACGATGGTGCGGCCGGCCAGGAGCAGGTTCGTGGCGCGGATCAGCCCGTCCAGCGTGCTCTGGCCCGTCCCGTAGCGGTTGTCGAACAGGTGCTTGGTCATCGCCTCGTTCACGGCGACCACCGGGAACTTCAACGCCCCGGCCCGGGCCATGGCGCGCAGGCGCACGACGCCGGTGGTCGTCTCCTCCGTGCCGCCGAGGACCTCGGCGAGCTGGTCTGGGTGGCGGGTATGGAGCACGTTCACCAGGTCGCAGCCGTCGTCCATGGTCAGGTTCGGGCGGCTGGCGAGCACCGCTTCGATGTGCTCGTAGTAGGTCTGCTGGTCCTCGCCCTTGATGGCGAAGGTGGGAATGCCGTACTCGCCCGCGAGCGCCGCCGCCACGTCGTCCTGCGTGGAGAGCGGGTTGGAGGCGCACAGGGCGATCGACGCGCCGGCCGCCTGCAGCGTCAGCACCAGGTTGGCGGTCTCCGTGGTTACGTGGAGACAGGCGCCCACACGGAGCCCTGCCAGCGGCTTCTCGCGTGCGTAGCGCTCGCGGATCGTCCGCAGGACCGGCATCTGGGTGCCTGCCCAGCGTATGCGGGCGAGCCCCTGCTCGACCAGGGAGAGGTCCTTGACGTCGTACGCGCCGGTCGTCTGGCTCCCGGACGCCGCAGTGGCTGCCATGGTGCTGGTCACTCCTTAGCGACGAGTGGTGTGGCGCGCGGGAAGCGCGCCGGGCTCGGCCCGCACCGCCAGCGGGTCGACGTGGCGGACGGACCTACCTCAGTGCCGCTCATACGCTCGGCCCGTCACACCGGAGCGTGCGAGGCGCTCAGGAGCGACTCGAACGTCGTGCACTGTCGAAGGAGCTCGTACCGCTGGTGGATCTCCTCCTGGCGCAAGTCCAGGAGGCGGCTGACGCTGAAGTCCTCCACGGCGAAGCTGGCGATCACGCTGCCGAAGATCGCGGCTCGCTTGATCCCCGCCCAGCTCGTGTCGCCCGTCTGGGCGAGTGAGCCCATGAAGCCGCCCGCGAAGGAGTCTCCTGCTCCGGTCGGGTCCTTGACGGTCTCCAGCGGGTAGGCGGCGGCGACGAAGATGCCCTCGTCCGAGACAGCTACGGCGCCGTGCTCGCCCTTCTTGATGAGGACTGCCCGGGGGCCTTCCGCGAGGACCTGGCGGGCGGCCTCGAACAGGTTGTACCGGCCCGTGTACTGGCGAATCTCGGCGTCGTTCATGAAGACGGCGTCGACGCGCTCGATGACCTGCGCGAGCTGGCGGCGCGTGTCCGGGTTGCCGATCCAGTAGTTCATGGAGTCCAAGCCCACGAAGCGCGGGCGGCGGACTTGCTCGAGGACGGCGAGCTGGAGGCGCGGCTGGATGTTGGCCAGGTAGACGTACTCTGACTCGCGGTAGTCCCCCGGCAGATGCGGGACGAAGTCCGCGAACACGTTGAGCTGTGTATCGAGCGTGTGGGCGACGTTGAGGTCATACTCGTACCTGCCCGCCCAGCGGAACGTCTTCGCGTCTGGCACGCACTGGAGGCCGGCCAGGTCGACGCGCCGCCGCCCGAGTAGCTCCACGTACCGCTGAGGGAAATCGGCGCCCACCACGCCGACGAGACGCACCGGCGCCAGGGCGCTGGCGGCCAGCGCGAAGTACGAGCCGGCGCCGCCGAGCACCTCCTCGGCGAGGCCGAACGGCGTCGCCACGGTGTCGATGGCGACGGAGCCAACCACGAGCACGCTCAACGGCGTCCCGCCCCCCTGCGCGCTATGCGCCTTCCCTCGAGCGGGCTCAGCGCATGGGCCACAGTGTGGCACAGATCGGCGCCGACGTGGTCCACCTGCCGAGCGACGTGCGCCATCAGCTCACCACGGCGTACGTGAGGGCGGTCGCGCAGGGGCAGGCACGCTCGCGGCCCACGCGTGGGACCAGGCGCTGGATGAGCCCGCGGACGCGCTCATTGTTCGCGTTCATGACGCGAATGACCTCGTCGACCGTGACCGGCGCGACGCCGGCCTGGCCTTCGAGGCCGGCGTCGTAGTCGGTGACGAGCGAGAGGTTGACGTAACACAGCTCCAGCTCGCGGGCCAGGACGACCTCCGGGAACTGGGTCATGTTGATCACCTCCCAGCCCTGGCTGGAGAACCAGCGGCTCTCGGCGCGCGTGGAGAAGCGCGGCCCCTGGACGACGACCACGGTGCCGCGCTCGTGGGTGGGGATCCCCAGCTCCTGGCCGACCTCGATCACCTGCGCCCGCAGCTCGGGGCAGTACGGCTCGGCCGCCGAGACGTGGACGACGTGCGGGCCGTCGTAGAACGTTTGGGCCCGGCCGGAGGTGCGGTCGACGAACTGGTCGCAGGCCACGAAGTCGCCGGGCTTGACGTGGGGCTGGAGGCTGCCGGCTGCACTGGGCGCGATGACCCGCCGCACGCCGAGCTGGGCCATGGCCCAGAGGTTCGCCCGGTAGTTGATCTGGTGCGGCGGGATCCTGTGGTGCGGCCCGTGGCGGGGGAGGAACGCCACGCGTGCCTCGCCGATGCGGCCGACGGCGAGCGTAGCGCTAGGCGGCCCGTAGGGTGTCTGAACCGAGAGGTGCTCGACGGCGCTCTCGAAGAGAGTGTAGAAGCCGGAGCCGCCGAAGACGCCGATCTGGGCGACGTCCTGCGGCTGCAGCATTGAAGGGAGCGCCACCAGTCCTGCTCCTCAGGCTGCCACCGGGTGGCGGGCGGCCGTACGGACGGCGTCACGCAGCCCGGCCTCGAACGGCGGCCGCAGCACGCCCTGCTCGGTCACGATGGCAGCTACCAGGCGCGCGGGGGTGACGTCGAAGGCTGGGTGGGCGGCTGGCACGCCGTCGGGCGCAATCCGCTGCGTGCCGAGCCGCACGACCTCGCGCGGGCTCCGCTCTTCGATAGGGATCTCCGCGCCACTCGGCAGCGACAGGTCGACGGTCGACGTCGGCGCGACGACGTAGAAGGGGATGTGGTGCTCCCTGGCCAGGACGGCCAGGGTGTAGGTGCCGATCTTGTTGGCCACGTCGCCGTTGGCCGCGATGCGATCGGCGCCGACGAGCACGAGATCGATCTTCCCCCGCTGCATGAAGTGGCCGGCCATGTTGTCCGTGATGAGGGTCATCGGGATGCCGAGTTGCAGTAGCTCCCACGTCGTAAGCCGGGCGCCCTGGAGGAACGGGCGAGTCTCGTCCACCCACACGTGGACCCGCTTGCCGGCCTCGTGGGCGGCGCGAATCACCCCGAGGGCCGTGCCGTAGTCGACCGTGGCCAGCGCGCCCGTATTGCAGTGGGTGAGGATGCTGGCGCCGTCTGGGACGAGAGCGGCGCCGTGTGCGGCCATCCGCTGGTTCACCGCCACGTCCTCGTCGGCGAGCTGGTCGGCCAGGCGCAGGAGCGCCGCGCAGGCGGCGGCCACTCCCTCCTGGCTGGCGCGCTGGCGGCCGACCTCGCGGGCGCGGTCGAGCGCCCAGCGCAGGTTGACCGCGGTGGGCCGGGTTTCGCGGAGCAGGCGCGCCAGCCGGTCCAGGTGGACGAGGAAGCCGTCTGCGTCGTCTCCCCCGTACGCGCGCGCGCCCAGCGCCATGCCGTAGGCAGCGGCAACGCCGATCGCCGGGGCGCCGCGGATCCGCATGGCACGGATCGCCTCGGCTACCTCCTCGGTGGTGCGACAGGTCACCCACGCGGTCTCGCGCGGGAGGCGTGTCTGGTCGATCAGGATCGCGGCCTGCTGGTCGTGGTCAAAGGCGATCGTGCGCAACGGCGATCTCGGCTCCCCTCCTGCTGGCGGCAGAGAGATCGGCGGGCACACATCCGCTGGCATTGAGAAGGGCCCCTCCGCCACGCACAGAGAAGCCCCGTCCATTCACGACGGCTCCTCTCATCTTCCCTCAGCTCCGAGGTCGGACTTGGCACCCACACGTCCTGCGCTGGTCGGGCTCGCGCTCCGTGGCTGGACGGGGTTGCCGGGCTTCGTAGGGCCGGTCCCTCTGCCTCTCCTGATAAGAGTGCCCGCTATGCAGTTCGCAAGGCGCGCGGCGCCACGCGCCGGCGCTGCCGAGGGAGTATAGACGCCCCGCCCCAGCCGTGCACAACCGGCCCGCCTGGAGAGACGGGCTCGCGCTTGGGGCGCGTGCCGACGGAGTGAGGAGCGCCGATTAAGCCGCGGTGGCGGCCCGCCGGGCCGGTGCGCCTGGCGCGGGCTCCAGCCAGAAGGCGTTCAGGTAGGCCGACATCCACCAGCGCAGGAACGGGGGCCAGCCTGCCAGCCCCAGGGCTGCCTGCACCAGAGGCAGCGGCAGCCGCGGCAGCAGGCGCTGGGCCAGGCAGAGCAAGGCGTAGCGCGCCTTGCGAGCCGTGACCAGCGCGCGATACGCGCTGCGCGCCTGATCCAGGCTCGTCTCCCCGTCCAGCACCAGGCGTAGCAGCCCACCGAGGCGGGTCCCGAAGAACAGCGCCGGGCGGATCCCTTCCGCGGACACTCCCGGGCACTGCCCGCCGGCATCCCCCACCATGAAGAGGTGGCCGACGACTGGCTCCCGCAGTCCGTGGGGAATGAACCCCCCATGGACCGCGCCCCGCTCAAGGCCGAGCTCGCCCAGGAAGCTATCCAGGCTCTCCGCCAGGTGGCTCTCGCCCTGGTAGCTGGCGATCCCGACCCGCGTTGCCCCTCCGGCCGGGAATGCCCAGGTGACTCCCCATGGCCCAAAGCGCTTTGGGTCGTACCAGAAGTGCAGGCCGTTTGCGCGATACGGCGCGGCCGTCTCGAGGCCGAAGGTCAGTCGATGCGGGCGTAGCAGGCCTGGCGCGACCTGGCGGCCGAGCGCGGCCCGCCACCCCGAGGCGTCGACGACCAGGTTGGCCGAAAAGGCGCCCCGCGACGTGCGCACCTGGTTGCCCCCGATCCCCAGCGCTGCTGCCTGGACGAACGTCGCGTCGCCCTGCGCCTGCAATCGGCGGCAGAGGACGGCGTAGTCAAAGGTGCAGTAGGGCTCGGCCAGAGGGTAGACGAACGTTCGACCTGGCGTGTGGACGACGATCTCGTGGTGGACCTGCAGGATCGCGTCCTCTAGGCCCAGGGCCTCGAGCGCCCTGACGACCGTTCCGCAGGCCGAGGTCTGTCCAGTGCCGATGGGCTTCCGGTCTACGAGGAGCACCCGCTTGCCTCGTAGCTGGGCTGCCACGGCGAGCCCAGCGAAACTGGCGCCAACGACGATCACCTCGTAGTCCACTTCAGCCCTCCACGCGTTTGCGCTCGATGGGCAGAGCTTGCCGCCGCAACCTGTGGTGGGACTGAAGCGCGGCTGGGGGTTGGCTGAGGAACGGCCGGGTGCCCGCGGCGAGAGCGCGGGCGCAGCACGCTGGGTGCTTCCCGCTCAGGACTGCGGCCTGCCAGCTGCCATCCTCAACGCCTGCCGTCATCCTGAACGCAGTGAAGGATCCGGCCCTCGCGGGCTGGCGACGGATGCTGCGCTTCCCTCGACGGATTCTGCGCTTCGCTCAGCATGACAGCCGGGCACGCGGTCTCGTGAAGCACCTGGCGGCGCGACAGCCAGGGATGCCACGCGGTGCTGAGCTGCCGTCATCTGGCTGGATCTGCTAGCATTGCAAGCATCCAGGGTGGAGGTGCAGTCGCATGCCAGTGGTGACGGTTCGCCGCCTGCCGGTAGAGATCCACCGCGCGCTCAAGCTGCGTGCTGCCCGGCATGGGCGGAGCACTGAGGCCGAAATCCGTGCAATTCTGGAAGAAGCGGTGCGCCCTGAGGCGCGCGTCAAGATCGGGTCGGCGCTGGCGGCCTTCGGCCAGCGCTTCGGCGGGCCGGATCTCACCACCGTCCGCGACCCGACGCCGACAGAGCCGGCGGAGTTCACGTGATCGTCCTGGATACAAACGTCGTCTCGGAGCCGATCAAGCCCCATGGCAGCCCCGCCGTTCAGGCCTGGCTGGACCGCCAGGCGGCTGAGACGTTGTACCTCACGGCGACGAGCCTGGCGGAGCTGCTGGTCGGCGTGGCGCTCCTGCCGCAGGGCCAGCGGAAAGCGGGGCTGGAGGCGGCGCTCACGGAGCTCCTGGCGCTCCTGTTCGGATCGCGCATTCTGCCGTTCGACCAGCGCGCCGCGCAGGCCTACGCGCCCCTGGTCGGGCGCGCCCGAGCGAGCGGCCGCAGCATCTCTGTCGCGGACGCGCAGATCGCGGCCATCGCGACCGTGCACGGGTTCACCGTGGCGACCCGGGATACTGCGCCCTTCGTGGCTGTGGGCGTGCCGGTTATCAACCCGTGGCGCGAGGATTGAGTCGCGGCGGCGAGAGCGCGGGCGCTCCGGCCGGCAGTGGCGCGCGCCGGGCGTGACGGGGTGAGGGCGAGCGCGCCGGTGGTGGGCGCGCTCAGAAGCGGATGAGGGAGATCACGTCGTAGCCACGCAGGCGGTCGCGCCCCTTGAGGAAGTCCAGCTCCACCAGGAACGCGACCGCGACGACTTCACCCTTGAGCCGCTCGATCAGCTCCACCGTGGCAGAGACGGTGCCGCCGGTGGCAAGGAGGTCGTCGACGACGAGCACACGCTGGCCGGGGTGGATGGCGTCGCTGTGCAGCTCCAGCGTGTTGGTGCCGTACTCCAGCTCGTACTCGGTGCTGATCGTCGGCCCGGGGAGCTTGCCGAGTTTGCGCACGGGGACGAACCCGACCCCCAGGAGGTAGGCGATCGGGGCGGCGAAGATGAACCCGCGCGACTCCATGCCGATAACCGCGTCGACCCGGTACGGTCTGATCCGCTCGAGGAGCTGGTCGATCGCCTGGTGGAAGGCGGGACCGTTATTCAGCAGTGTTGTGATGTCCTTGAAGACGATGCCCTTCTTCGGAAAATCGGCGATGTCGCGGATTAACGGGGCAAGCTCGAGCATGTGCGGGTCCTCACCTGACCTGAGAGGTGGCCGGGGACTGGAAAGCCGTCGAACGCCCTATCGCCAGGCCTGGGCGCTTCGCGCTCGAATGTCGGCAGACTGAGCGCGGGGACGGCGCCTGCGCCGGTGGTCCCACACCCTGGCCCGCGGGCTCAGTCCAAGGCAACGGCCTGCACCTTGAGGTACGGCTCGGAACGTGGGGGCACGGGGAAATCGATCGCAGGCTCATGCCAGCGCTTCAGCACGCGGAACCGCCGGCCTGCCGCTCGCAGCCCTTCCTCGACTAGGTCGGAGAAGCGGGCCGCCGCGATTCCGGCGTGGTTGGTCGCCGCCAACAGGATACCCCGATTGGTGAGCGCCTGGACGCTCGCCGTGACCAGACGGGGGTAGTCCCGCTCAGCGGCGAAGGTCCGGCGACGGGTGGTGCCGAAGGTGGGCGGGTCGAGAACCACGAAGTCGAAGCGCTCCTCCCGGCGGGTGAAGCGCGCCAGCCAATCGAGCGCGTCGCCGTAGACGAAGTCGCGGGTCTCAGGCACGAGGCCGTTGAGCGCGTAGTTCTCCCTGCCCCACGCCAGCGAGGCTCTGGACGCGTCGACGTTGAGCACGCGCGCGGCGCCACCGAGGGTGGCGCAGACGCCGAACCCGCAGGCGTAGGCGAAGAGGTTCAGCACGGTGCGACCTCGGGCCTGCAGCCGCACCCAGGCGCGGACGTCGCGCATGTCGAGGAAGAGCCCGACGGAGAGGCCCTCACCGGGGCGAATGAGATAGCGGACGCCATGCTCGTGGACGACCACGGACGCGATCGGTGTGCCCCACTCCGACGTGGCGGGTGCCAGGGCGGCTCGCTGCGCCGCGGTCAAGCGGCTCGCCTGTTCGGGGCGCAGCTTGGCGTAGACCGCACGGACGGGCTGGAAGGCAGCGGCCAGCGCCTCGAAGAGGCCCGGGGTGCGCAGGGCGGGGTCGTACAGGTGGGCGACGAGGGCGTCGCCGAACCGGTCGACGACCAGGCCCGGTAGCCCGTCGCCGGCGCCATTGACCAGCCGGTAGGTGGTCGTATCGCCGCGTCGGGCCAGTGGCTGGCGTCGCTGCGCGGCGCGTTCGAGCACCGGGCGGAGGCCGGCCGGACCCGGCGGGCTGAGATTCACCACCGGCTCGGCACCTGGGCGCCGGCGCGCAGAGTGTACAAGGGGTATACCAGCCTCTGGCGGAGCGTGCGGCGGGTCACACTCAGCGGTAGGAGGACGCCTGGAGGTTGAACAGGTCGGCATAGCGGCCGCCCAGCGCGAGCAGCTCGGCGTGGGTGCCGTGCTCGACCAGCCGACCGGCTTCGAGCACGAGGATGCGGTCGGCTCGCCGGACGGTGGAGAAGCGGTGCGAGATGAAGACGGCTGTCCGGCCCTGGGTGAGCTCGCGGAAGCGGGAGAACAGCTCGTACTCCGCCTGGGCATCCAGAGCCGCGGACGGCTCGTCCAGGATCAGCACCTGCGCCTCGCGCATGAAGGCGCGTGCCAGAGCGACCTTCTGCCACTCACCGCCGCTGAGCTGGGTCCCGCCGTCGAACCACTTGCCGAGCACGGTCTCGTACCCCTCGGGGAGCTGCTCGATGATGGGGGCGGCGCCGCTCTTGTCCGCCGCACCGGCCACGGCCGCAAGGTCGTCGAGTCGTTCGGCATGCCCGACGCCGATGTTCTCGCGGGCGGAAAGCTGGTAGGCCACGTAGTCCTGGAAGAGCACGCCGAACTGCCGCCGCAGCTCCACCGGGTCATACTCGCGCGCGTCCCGGCCGTCGATCAGCACCTGGCCCTGCTGCGGGTCGTACAGGCGTGCCAGCAGCTTCACCAGCGTCGTCTTCCCGGCGCCGTTGTGGCCGACGATGGCGACGGCCTCACCGGGCTGGACGGTGAAGCTGACGTCCTCGAGCGCCGGCGTATCGTGCCCCTCGTAGGCGTAGGTTACGTGGCGGAACTCGATGCCCTCGCGGAAGGGGCGCCGGACCGGGACGGGGCTGGCCGGGGCGACGACGCTCGGCTGGAGGTCCAGCAGCTCGAAGAGGGTGGCGAGGTAGAGCTGGTGCTCGTACATCGTCTGGAACCCGCCCAGGAGCGCCAGGAAGGCGTTGCTCACGCCATCCGCCGCCTGGACGTAGAGGGTCAGATCGCCCACGGTGACCCGCCCGGTCAGGGCGCGGAAGGCGACGTACAGGAACGTGAGGCCGCTGGCGAGCACGGTGAGCATCGACCAGGCCGCGCCCGCCAGGTAGCGCCGGACCACCAGCGCCCGGTTCTGCGCGTAGTAACGCTCGAAGAGCTGCTGGAAGCGATCGATGAAGAAGTCGCCCAGGGTGAAGAGCTTGATCTCCTTGTTGTAGGTGTCAGTGGTGAGGACGGTCGTCAGGTAGCCCATCATGCGCCGCAGGGGCGATTGGTGGCGCATCAGCTGGTAGCCCTGCCAGCCGTAGCGCGCGTTCGAGACGAACGCCGGGATGGGGGCGAGGAGCGCGGCGAGCGCGATGACCCAGCCAAGGTTGGCCAGCAGGACCAGCATGGAGGTGAAGGTGAGCGCCTGGCGCACCAGGCCGAAGGCCGTCTGCACCATGAGCACGGGCCGGAACGTGGCTTCGCGCTGCACCTGCTGGATCAGGTCGTAGAACTTGGGACGCTCGAAGTACGCCAGGTCGAGCTGGTTGGCGTGGCGCATGAGGGTGAGCTGGATCCGGTTGGTCACGCGCTCCTGGAGGAGCTGCTGGCAGATGTTGGCGAGGGTGCTGCCGACGTTGGCGAGCGCGCCGATCCCGAACTGGGCGGCGACGAGCAGGGCGACCCGCGGCAGCGCCAGCAAGCCGGCCTGGGCCGTGACCGCGAGCACGACCTCGTCGACCAGGAGCTTCGCCAGCCAGACCCGTGCTGCGGGAAGCGCGCCCTGGGCCAGGTTGAGCAGGGCGAGGGCGACGGTGAGACCCGGATGCGCCCCCCAGACCAGCCCGAGCACCCGTCTGAAGCCGGCCCACGTGCTGCGGGTGTTGGCCCACAGCGTGCCGGGCGACCAGCCTGGCTTCTCGTCGCCGGTGCTCCCGTCGTGCGAGACCTCCGGCCCGGCGCCTCCGGTCAGACCCACGCGGGCGGCGGCCGCGCTGCCGTTGCGGCGGCCGCGGCTCCATCCGTGCGGGGGCCCCTCGAACCGCTGGAACATCATCGGTGGTCCCGGCCTCTCCTCCGGAGGGCGCGCCAGCTCAGCCGCGGCTGAGCGCTTCGCGCTTCCTCCTCAATTGTGGCCCAGGCACGTGGGCCACATCTGTGCCGGATCATGCCGTGCCTTCGCCCACGTGCCTGGGCAGGGACTCGATCAGCGTATAGAGCCGGCCCATCCACCCGCTGCCCTCGCCGCGCGGCATCCGCACCTGGTTGCTGCCCTTCTTGAGGGGAGCCCCGACCGCGCGGCCGAGCCGCTCGACGTCGAGGATGAGGAGCCGGTCGAAGCGCACCACCACTTCGCCGTCGGTGGCGGCCACCTCTTCCACGCCCGCCTCGGCGGCGCGCAGGCGCAGGCTGGTGGTATACACGAGGTGCTGGGCCGGCTCGGGTAGCGGCCCGAAGCGGTCCTCCAGCTCGGACACCAGGTTGGCGAGCTGGCGGTCATCTTCGACGGCTGAGACGCGCTGGTAGAGGCGCAGACGCACCGCGTCGTCGACGACGTACTCGGGCGGGATGAAGGCACTCAGCGGTAGATCGAGCGACGTCGGGGCGGCAGCCACCGGGCGCCGGATGGCGCCGTTCGTGCCCGCGTCGTGGCGAGTACGGAGGAGCTCCACCTGCTCGGCCAGCAGCCGGGTGTAGAGGTCGAAGCCGACCGCGGCGATGTGGCCGCTCTGAGCCGCGCCGAGCAGGTTGCCCGCCCCACGGATCTCGAGGTCCTTCATGGCGATGCGGAAGCCGGCCCCGAGCTCGGTCGCCTCGAAGATCGTCCTCAAACGTGCGCTGGCCTCCTGTGAAAGCTGGAGGTCGCGCGTGTAGAGGAAGTACGCGTAGGCGCGCGCGGCACTTCGGCCCACACGGCCGCGGAGCTGGTAGAGCTGCGCGAGCCCGAAGCGGTGCGCGTTGTTCACGACGAGGGTATTGGCGTTCGGGATGTCCAGGCCGGACTCGATAATAGTTGTGCACACGAGCACGTCACACTCCCCCTCGGCGAACGCGAGCATGGCCGATTCGAGCTGCTCCTCGGGCATCTGACCGTGGGCCACGAGGAGCCTGGCGGTGGGGACCAGGCGCCGCAAGCGGTTCGCCATCGTCTCGATCCCGTGCACCCGGTTGTGGACGAAGTACACCTGGCCGCCCCGGTCGATCTCGCGCAGGATCGCCTCGCGCACGAGCCCATCCTCGTACTCGGCCACGTAGGTGCGGACGGGCAGGCGGGCCTCTGGCGGCGTGTCGATCACGCTCATGTCGCGCACGCCGACGAGCCCCATGTGGAGCGTGCGCGGGATGGGCGTGGCGGTCAGCGTGAGGACGTCCACTTCGCGGCGGAGCTGCTTCAGCCGCTCCTTGTGGGCCACGCCGAAGCGCTGCTCCTCGTCGATGATGGCCAGGCCGAGGTCCTTGAAGCGCACGTCCCGCTGGACCAGCCGGTGGGTGCCGATGCAGATGTCCACGCGTCCGCTGGCCAGCGCTTCCAGGATCTGCCGCTGCTCACGCTCCGAGCGGAAGCGCGAGAGCATCTCGACGCGTACCGGGAAGGGAGCGAGCCGGTCGCGGAAGGTGTGGTAGTGCTGCTGCGCGAGGACCGTGGTGGGCACGAGAACGGCGACCTGCTTGCCGTCCTGGACGGCCTTGAACGCGGCGCGCAGCGCCACCTCCGTCTTCCCGAAGCCGACGTCGCCGACGAGCAGCCGGTCCATGGGCCTGGCCCGCTGCATGTCAGCCTTGACGTCCTGGATCGCCTGCACCTGGTCGGCCGTCTCGACGAACGGGAAGCTGGCCTCCAGCTCGGCCTGCCAGGTGGTGTCGCCCGAGTAGGGGTGCCCCGGCACCGACTGGCGCGTGGCGTAGAGGTCCATCAGGTCGTGGGCGATATCGCGCACCGAGCGCCGGACCCGGGCCTTCGCGCGCATCCACTCGCCGCTGCCGAGGCGCGTGAGCGAGGGCGCGACGTCGCCCGAGCCGATGTAGCGGGCCACCCGGTCGGCCTGGGAGATGGGGACGTAGAGCCGGTCGCCATCGGCGTATTCGAGGAGGAGGAACTCTGCCTGACCTGGCGGGGTGCGCTGGGGGCGCACGGCCAGGTCGGGGGTGAACCCGATCGCGGTCCGAACGAGCCCGCCGAAGCGGGCGATGCCGTGGTCGGCGTGGACGACGAGGTCGCCTGGCGCGAGGTCAGCTACGAACGCCTCGCGGGTGGACGAGGCATCCTGGGAGGCGCGCTGGGTCGGCGCGGCGCGACGCTGCTTCGTCCAGCCGAAGATCTCGCTGTCGGTGAAGAGGTCGAAGCCAAGGTCGTCCGAGCGCCACCCCTCGCGCAGCAGCCCGTGCACCAGGGTGATTGGGCCGAGGCCGGCGGGCACCTCGGCGGCCTCGGGTGTGTGGGTCCCCAGGTCTTCGAGCAGCTCCTTGATTCGGCTCGTCTGCTGGGTCACGACGACCGCACGCCGGTCGGCGTGGCCAGCCGCGACGCGTTGCAGGAAGGCCTCCACCCGTCCACCGAACCTGGGCGCGTGCTCGAAGGGCAGGGGGTTTATATCCGGGTCGAAGCCGACGTGGAGCGTGGCGACGGCGCGCCGCTCGACGGCACGAACCGCCGTTGCCCAGTCGCGGTAGGGCGGGGCCAAGCCGGGTGGCACTTCGCCGCGGTCCAGGAGATCGGCGTAGAGCTGCTCCACCTGCTGCTCGAACTCACGCGCCGCCGCGGCCACCGCGGTTGGATCGACGAGGACCAGGAGCCCGTCATCGGGCAGGTAGTCCAGGAGCGTGGCGGAACCGAGGAAGCCACGGTAGAAGTCGAGGGTCGGGAACGCCTGGCCCTCGCGGAGCAGGCGCAGGTCGCGCTCGAACGGGCCGCGGAACTGGCAGCGGAGCGTCTCCAGGTCGAGCGAGAGGGCGAGCGGGGCGGGGAGCACCTCGTGGGCCAGGCCGACGTCGGCGGCTTCGAGCTGCTCGACTGATCGCTGCGTGGCCGGATCGAACAGGCGAATGGTGTCTACCTCGTCGCCCCAGAACTCGAGGCGGAGCGGCTGCCCGCCGGGAGGGAAGATGTCCAGGATGCCGCCGCGCCGGCTGAACAGGCCGGGCTGGTCGACGAGCGGCGAGGGCTCGTAGCCGAGGCGAAGCCAGGCTTCCACCAAGCGGTTCGGCGCGATTGTCTGGCCCCGCCAGAGGTGCAAGGAGCTGGCGCGGAGCTCGCGTGGGTCGGCGAGGAGGTCCAGGGCGGCGCGCGCCGAGGTGACGACCAGGGGGGCCTCGCGGGCCAGCGGCCCAGCCGAGCCTCGCGGGCTTGGCGCACCCAAGGGTGTGTGCGCCGCGCTCAGGCCGTGGATGGCGGCGAGCCGGTCGGCCAGCTTGTCCGGGTCGTTGGGGAGGTAGTCGTACGGGAGGGCGTCGGTCTCCGGGAAGAGACGCACTGCGTGCGGATCGACGGCCCAGGCGCGCAGCTCGTCCACGTAATGCCGGGCGTCAGCGGGGCGGGGGGTGACGACCAGCGTGGGCCGTCGAAGGGCGTCGTGAAGGGCGGCGAGGGCGTAGGGACGCGCCGGCGTGATGGCCGAGAGGCAGACCGGTGCGTGACCCTCACGAGGCCGGTCCCCATCCGCGGTGGGCGCACGTCGCCCAGCCTGGGCGGCGTCCAGGAGTGAGCGGAAAGAGGGATGCCCTTGTAGACGAGGGAGCAGCCGCTGAAGCCGCATGTGGCACAGTTGTAGCGGAAGCCGGCGCTTCGGAGGCCGAGTAGTTGGGGGCGCCGGGGTGTCTACCCGTTGAAGGCATTCATCGCGGCGACCGGGCCCTGTGTCGCCCAAGCGAGCGCTGCGTCGGCGGCCCGGGCCACGCTGGCGGCCGCCAGCAGCCGCTGCATCTCGTCGAAGGCGCTCAAGACGTACTCGCGCGCGTCGCGGCCGCCGGCCTGGCCAATCCCGATGCGGAGGCGCGGGAAGTCCTCGGTAGCGAGCTGGGCGACGATGTTCCGCATCCCGTTGTGGGTGCCTGGGCTCCCGCGCTCGCGCAGCCGCAGCGTCCCAAGTGGGAGATCCATGTCGTCGTAGATCACCAGCACCTGGGCGGGAGTGAGGTCGAGCCGGTCGAGGAGGGCGGAGACGGCGAGGCCGCTGCGGTTCACGTAGGTCTGGGGCTTCGCCACGACGATTGGCGTGTCGCCGACGCGCCCGGCCGCCACGAGGCTGTGGAGCTGCTGGCGCTGGTCGAGCCAGACCCCGCCAAGGCGGGTGGCCACGACGTCGGCACATCGGAATCCGACGTTGTGCCGCGTCTCGGCGTAGGCCTGGCCGGGGTTCCCCAGCCCCACGACCAAGCGGCGGCGCGCTGGCGGCTCCGCCCGAACCATCTCCAGCGGGTCTGCCTGGACAGGGCGGAGTCGCAGCCTCCGCAGCCGATGGAGGATCATGGGCACGAGCATGGTAGCCAGGCGCCCCCGGAGGTGCCGCCGGTCGCTACGCTGGCCGAGATCCTCGCCGAACTCGAGGCCGACCGGGCGACTCGGTGATCTACGTCGACACCTCGGTCCTCTTGGCGCAGCTCCTCGCCGAGGACCGGAAGCCCCCGGTGTCCCTCTGGGCGCAGACCCTTGTGGGAAGCCGCGTCGTGGAGTACGAAACCTGGACTAGAGGTAAGGCTGCGCCCCCTCAAGAGGGAGGGCGAAGCGCTCAGTACGCGTTCCGGTCGTGGAGGACGGCGCCGATCGTCTTGAGCAGGATCTTGACGTCGAAGGCGAGCGACCAGTTCTCGACGTAGAAGAGGTCGTACTTGGTGCGCTCCTCGATACTGCCCCGGCCGCGATAGCCGTTCACCTGGGCCCAGCCAGTGAGACCGGCTTTCTCGGTGTGGCGCTCGTGGTAGCGCGGGACGATCCTGACAAACTGGGCCACGAACTCCGGCCGCTCCGGCCGCGGCCCGACCAGGCTCATCTCGCCAAGCAGGACGTTGACGAGCTGCGGCAGCTCGTCAACGCTGAAGCGGCGCATGAACGCGCCCAGCGGCGTGCGCCGCTCGTCGCCAGGGACGGCCCAGACCGGCCCGGTTTCCGCCTCGGCGTCCGGCCGCATGGAGCGGAACTTGATCATCTGGAAGGGCCGGCCGTCCAGGCCTACCCGCTCCTGCACGTACAGCACGCGGCCGCCCGGCGAGGTGAGCTTGATGAGCAGGGCGGCGAGCAGCATGACCGGCGAGAGCAGCACCAGTGCCGTCCAGCTCACGACGATGTCGATGCCTCGTTTGAGGACGCGCGACCAGCCACGCAGGGCCACGTCGCGGACGCGCATGAGGGGCAGGCCGTTGACTTCGCTGGTCTCCACCTCCCGCGCCATCAGCTCGAAGATGTCGGGGAAGATCTTGATGTTCACCTTCTCGCGCGTGCAGCCGGTCACGATCTCCACGAGCTGTGGGTGGCCGATGCCCGGGGCGGCGATCACCACCTCGCCAACGCGGTAGCGGCGGACGATGTCCGCTACGTCGGGGAGGTGGCCCAGCACCGGGGCGACACGGACGGGGCCATCGCGCTCGCTCGCGGCGCTGATGAACCCGACCACGCGGAAGCCCAGCTCGGGCGTGGCCTGGATTCGGGCGTTGATCAACTCGGCCTGCTCGCCATCGCCGACGATCAGCACGCGCTGGAGGTCGAACCCACGCCGGTGCGCCTCGCGCAGGATGGTCTCCAGGACCAGCCGTCCCAGCCACACGAGCACGATGGAGAGGAGCCCCCAGTACACGAGCATGAGGCGCGGCGGCTGCAGGGTCCGGTAGACCAGCAGCGTCGCGGCGAGCGAGAGGATCCAGCCCAGCCCAATCGGGCCGGCCACCTGGTACAGCAGGTCGACCCGGCTGACGCCGCGGCGCGGGAGGTACAGGCGCCGCAGCGCGAAGGTGACCAGCATGACGGCGAGGTAGAGCGTCGAGAGGTCGTCGTACGCCCAGAGGGGGCCAATCAGCTCGGCCGCGCGCGGGTCGCCGAGCTGCCGGAGCTGGTAGGAGAGCACGAACGCCACCCGGAGCATGGCGAGGTCGACGACGACGAGCGCCAGTACGTAGCCGGCCTTAAGCAGGCCAAAGCGGCGGACCGGCGATGGGAACGCGGAGCCCGGCATCTGCGCCCTCACAGGCCCACGCGGCGCTCCGCGGCCGGGGCCAGAGCCGTCCGCGCGAGCGCGACGACCAGCCCCGTGTACACGCCTACCAGCACCAGCGCGGTGACGAGCGGATTGTAGCGGCGCAGGTAGTGCTTCCGATAGAAGAGATCCATGGCGCGGAAGAAGTGGAACGTCATGCGCAGGGCGCGCTGCCGGCTGGCCGCACCGTGGTGGTGGCGGACGGTCACGGAAGGGACGTACCGCACGGTCCAGCCGGCTTCCTTGAAGCGCCAGCACCAATCCAGATCCTCGCCGTACATGAAGAAGCGATCGTCCAGCAGCCCAGCCCGCTCCACCGCGGACCGGCGCACCAGCATGCAGGCCCCGCACACCGCGTCGACCTCCGTCTCGAGGTCCGGGTCCAGGTAGGTCAGGTTGTAGCGGCCGAACCGCGGACTGTTGGGGAACCGGGCGCTGAGGCCGCTGAGGCGGTAGAAGGCGACGCTCGGGCTGGGGAAGGAGCGTCGGCAGGCGAGGTGCATGCTGCCGTCGTCACGCGCCAGCTTGGGACCGACGATGCCCGCTTCCGGGTGGGCGTGGAGCTCGGCAAGCAGCGCGCCGATCGCGCCCACTGGCACCCAAGTGTCCGGGTTCAGGAGGAGCAGGGCACGCCCCCGGCTCCGCGTGATGGCGAGGTTGTTGCCGTAGGCGAAGCCGCCGTTCTTCGGCGATCGGACGAGCGTAACCCACGGGAACTCCGCCTCCACCATCGCCGCGGAGCCGTCGCGCGAGGCGTTGTCGACCACCAGCACCTCGGCGCTGAGCGGTGCGTTGCCGCGCGAGAGCGTGGTGGAGCCCTCCTGGCGCAGAGCCGCGAGGCACGTGCGCAGGTGGTCGCGCGTGTTGTAGTTCAGGATGATGACGGAGAGGTCGAGCGTGGCCGGCGGCAGGCTCACCGGGGTCCCTCCGCTATCGCCCGGCCCCGGCGCAGCCGCCACCAGAGGCCAGCCGGGTAGCCGAGCATCTTGGCCACGTCCCCCACGACCCGGATTGCCGGCACGGCGGCGAGGGCGCGCAGGGCGTCGCCGATGGCGAGGCCAGCCAGTGCGGGGGCGAGACGCTGGTACGGGCGGCGGGTGTAGAGGGCAGCACCGAGCGCCAACAGTGCCCAGGTCGACCAGCGCCGTCGGGCCCACCACGCGAGGAGTGGGGCCCCTAGGTACGTGGCGTAGCGGACGGCATGGCGCCCGCGCCAGAGATCCGCCTTCCCGTCGCCGCGGGCGTACAGGAAATACTGGCGGAAGAAAGCGCGGAACGAAGAACGGGGGCGGAACCAGGCGACGGCGTCGGCGGCGAAGGCGAAGCGGCAGCCGGCCCGTCGCAGCGCCAGGTCGAAGACCAGGTCTTCGCAGTAGTCCAGCCACTCCGGGTAGCCGCCGGCGGCCGACCAGGCCGACTTCCGCACCAGCAGCGACCGGCTCGACGGCAGGAACGTCGCTGGATCGACGTCCGAGTGCGCCGGCAGGACGGTTGAGCCGAGCGCCGTCTCGAACCACGAGCGTGGGTCCGGCCGGAAGAACCCCGAGACGACGTCTACTCCGGGCGTGGCGCCGGTCGCGAGCCGCTCCAGCCAGCGCGGGTCCAGCCGGACGCCGGCGTCGGTGACCGCGACCAGGTCGTGGGCCGCCGCCCGGATCCCCACGTTCCGGCCGCGCGCGATGGTGGCGCCGGGCTCGCGGAGGAGCCGGAGGGGTAGGCGCCTCATCCAGGCGTGGAGGCGCTCCCAGGTGCCATCGCACGAGCCGCCGTCGACGACGATGACCTCGTCGGGCGGGCGCGTCTGGCCGGCCACCGAATCGAGCAGAGGGTCGATCGTGGACGCCTCGTCCAGGACGGTGACGACCAGGGACACCGGCGCCCCCATCAGCGTGGGGCGTTCTCGGGCGTCACCGCGAGCCAGGGCCACAGCCCGGCCTCCTTGGCGAGGTCACCACCGTTGGCCATGGTGACCTCGCCCTGTTGTGCCCACGGGACGGCGACCTTCCAGTACTGGAACGTGGCGCGCTGGGCACGGACGACGACGACGTTTGGGTACTCGGCGGTGGCCACGGGCAGCCCGTACCGGTCCAACCACTGGGGGTCGGCCAGGAAGCGCTCGCGCAGTGGGGCGGGCACCTTGTCCAGGAAGGCCAGGTGGCGCGCCACGACCTGCTCCCAGGGCAATCCGGCGTCCGGCCGCGTGTCGAAGGGGCGCGGCGTCTGGCGGTACACCTCTAGCCAGTCGTCCTTGCCCCGGTCGTGGAGGACGTCGAACGTGTTCAGGAACCAGACCTCACCGCCCTGGTCGGGCCGCCACTGGAGCACCGCCTTCTGGAAGGCCTGGACGGTGAAGCCGTCGAGCTCGAAGCGGCGGGAGACCGGGTAGCCGAGGAGATCGACCCCGCCCATAGCCTGGAAGGCGTCCCAGAATGGGATGCCATCGGCGTTGGTCACGCTGTAGCCGGCGAAGGAGCCCTGCTCGCGCCGGCCGTTCGTCTGGGTGAAGAAGCGGCCCTGGGGGATCTCGTAGTCGGCGGGGCGATCGGTGGGGGCGCCAAGCCGAAGGGCATACCAGCCGGGCTGGTCGAGCCTGGCGGCCACGGCGGCGCCAGACCGGCCGGCCAGGGCAACGGGCTGCTCCTCACTGCCGTTCAGCCGCGCGAGGCGCAGCTCGGCAGGCGGCCTGGAGCCGAGGAGCTGCTGGAGATCGAGCGTGAGCTGGGCCGGGCCACTCGCCCACAGGCGCACGACGCCCGGGTCGGTGAACGTGGCGAAGAGCTGTGTCGGCCCGTCAGCGGCCATCTTCGCCACGCCGGCGTCGACCTGCTTCCCGCCCAGCAGCAGGGCGTCCGAGGCCCTGTAGACGTACCGCAGACCCACGTCGCGGTCGTCTTCGAGCCGCAGCTCGCCGGGGGCGCTGCCAGACGTGTCAACATAGCGGCGCAGTGCGGCGAGGGCGTCGACGACTGGCTTGGGCGAGCCGTCGAGGGCGAAGGCACCCAGAGTCCGCTCACGCATGTTGTAGCCCTCGGGCATGTCATTCAGCACCCACTTGGCACCACCCGCGGCGCGCTGTGAGAGCAGCCCCAGGAGCGCCGCGGTCTCGTAGAGAGCTGCCTTCGCGGGATCGAGCTTCTCGGTGGCGTAGCCGAACTCGCCAAGCACGTACGGTTTGTCCGGGTGGGCGCGCTGCAGCGCCGCGAGCAGCACCAGCGCGCTGCGCAGCCCGGCGGCGGCTGCGGTCGGATAGCGGTGGAGGGTCTGGTAGTCCAGCGCGTGGTTGGCGGGGAGCTTGGCGAGGATCGGGTCGGCGTGTCCCACGGTGACCGGCTTGGCCGGGTCGCCCCGGCGCACCGCCTCGAGCTGGGGCTGGATCCAGGCCCGCAGCGTCTCGTCCAGGGCGGCGAACAACGCCCCCCACTTGGCGCCGGCCGGGTCGTCCATGTAGTCGAGGCTGGTCGCGCCGGCCCCTTTCTCGCGCACCCACGCTGCGGCCTCGTCCAGGAACTCGCGGTACAGCCGCAGGTTGTTGATGTACACCCAGGCCTCGTCGTCAGACATCCACGCCGGGACCGTCCTGGCGCCTTCCTCGGAGGCGCGGAAAGCGGGGACCTCGGCGCGCGGCAGGCGCTCGCCGTAGGTCTGGACCAGCCCGGGCTGCTGGAGCGGGACGGGGGCTGCGTAACGCGTGAATGCCAGGTCGCCGAAGCGGGGCTCGTTCTTCAGGTCGTAGGCCAGGATGCCGGGCCGGCCGCGATAGCGGCGCGCCACCTGTTCCGCGGTCGCGGACACGCGGGCCAGGTCGCGTTCAGGGTAATCGCGGAGGGAGACCACGAGCTGGAGCCCGCGGCGTTCGGCCGTCGCGACCACCTGGTCGAGCTTGTCCCACTTGCCGGCGTTGATGTCGGCCAGCAGCGGCGCTTGGACGAAGAGGCGCAGTGCCCGGGTGCCGGCCGCGGCGGCGCGCTGGAAGTCGGCGTCGATCAGGCCGGGGTCGAACTTGGCGTCGCTCCACATCTGCCAGGCGCGATCGCCAGGGCCTTCGTAGTTCATGCCGAGGAGGAAGATCGGCGCACCATTGGGGGCGAGGAGGCGCTCGCCGTCGCCGGACACCATGGCGGGGGCAGCGAACGCGGGGGTCGCGAGGGGGAGGGCGGCGGCGAGGACGAGCAGTGCCGAGGTCAGGCGGGCCAGGGAGCGCAGCAGGAGGGGCCTCCAGAGTGGGCTGGGAAGATAACGACACGCGGCGGCCGGGGTTACTCGTCGGCCGCGGCGCGGCCCTGCCGCCCGAGGCGGCGCCGAGCGCGGAACTGTACGCGCTGCGCTCTGCCGTTCCCAGGGCGCTCAGCGGGCGAGCCCGCGGACCTCGGCGTAATCGCGCAGGGCGAAGTAGACCGGTTGGAGCTGGAAGTCGGGATCCGCCAGCCGGAACCAGTACCAGTCCTGGTCGCGCTGCGAGGCGTCCGGGCGCTTCCAGTACCAGACGGCCAGCACCTGCATCCACGGCCACTGCTCGCGCGCCCGCTCGAAGGCGCGCACCGTGTAGCGCGCCTGCAGCGTGGGCGTGACCCGGCCGAAGCGCTGCTCGGCGAAGGTCGGCGGGTTCACGTTCCAGCCTACCTCGGTGGCCCACACCAGCCGGTCGGAATCACCATTCCGCACCATCAGGTCGCGGACGAGCGTCGGGCGGGAGAACGTCACGTCCGAGCGGTCGACACGTGGGTCATCCGGCCCGCCGCGCAGGCCGTAGGCCTGCACGCCCAGGACGTCGAAGCTGCCCCTGGCACCAGCGTCGTAGAGCGCCTGGAGATACCGCAGATCGTCCTGCGCCTCGGCGTTATCGGTGAGGGTGGGTGCGAGCGAAGCCAGCACGATGAGCGCGCCCGGATCGGCCGACCGGATGCGCTCGGCGGCGCCGCGCAGGAGCCGCGCGTAGGCGGCCGGGTCTGGCGGGCGCCGGCCCCACTCGATGGCCAGGTTGGGCTCGTTCCAGACCTGGTAGGCGGCGACGCGTCCGCGGTACCGGGCGGCGACAGCTCCGACGAAGTCCCAGTAGTCCGCGTAGCGCACCGGGGGACCCATGCCGTCGAAGGCGTCCTGGGGCAGCGCCCAGCGGGGACTGGTGTCGAGCCGCAGGAGGAGCCGCATGTCGAGCGCCTGCGCGTCGGCGACGATGGCGTCGAACTTGGCCCAGGTGGACACGCCGAACTTGGGGTCGACGTAGCGTCCTTTGGCCTCGGGTTCCACCTGCTCCCAGGGTAGCTGCTGGCGAATCCAGCCAACGCCAGCCGCGCGCAGCAGCTCCAGGCTGCGCCGCCGCTTGGCGGGCTCGACCTCCTGCTCCAGGAAGACGTTGGCGCCGATCGGGTTGAGGCGATCCGAGGCTGGCGGGCGCGCGGCAGCCGTCTGCACCGTGGGCTGGGTGCGCCCGGCGGTGAGCGCTACCCAACGGTGCTTGAGGTCGATCTGGAGCGTATCGAAGGCGGCCGCGCCTGGCACCAGAGCCAGCAGCGCCAGCAGCGCGAACGTGGCCAGAGCCGCGACGAGCCAGCCGGCGCGGGGAGCGCGCAGCCGGGCCTCAGCCATCGGCCAGGTGCGCGTAGGCCGCCCGGAGCGCGGGGGCGACGGCCGACCAGTCGTAGGTGCCCTCCACAAGGGCGCGGCCGTGGCTGGCGAGCCGGCTCCGCCAGTCCACGTCTCGGAACAGCCGGCCGAGGGTCTCAGCCCACTCTTCGGGCGAGCCAACCTGGAGGTAATGGACGCCCGGCTCGGCCTCGATCCCCTCCATGCCCAGGCGCGTCGAGACGACCGGGAGCCCGCTGGCGAAGGCCACGAGCGCCTTCAGGCGCGAGCCGCCGCCGACGGCCAGGGGAAGGACCAGGGCCGAGGCGCGCTTCAGGTAGGGGCGCTCGTCGGGCACGGCTCCCACGACGGCGATCCTGTCGTCGCGCTGGCCGGCGGCGACGAGCCAGGCTGGGGGGTTGTGGCCGACCACGAAGAGCCGGGCCTGTGGCTCGCGCTGGACGAGCCGCGGGAGGACCTCCTTCACCAGCCAGGCCAGCGCCTCGCCGTTCGGGCGATAGTCGAGCTTGCCCAGGAACAGGAGGGCTGGCTCGTCCTCCGGGCCCGGGTGGCAGAACGGGTAGCGCGCGACGTCGAGGCCGTTCCGCACGACGCGCGTCTTCGCCCCCGTGGGACCGAGCGCGGCGAGCTGGTTGGCGTCGTGATGCGACACGGCGAGCGTGAGCCGGCTGCCCTGGACGACCTCACGCTCGAAGCGGGCCAGGTGGCGCCATTGGACCAGGGAGTAGCTGGCCGCGACGAAGTCCGCCACGCCCCGGCGGGCGAGCGCAGCCGTGAAGGCCCGGTACTGGAGGAGGAACTCCGCGTTGTGGGCGTCGTACACGCGCCACGGGCGGCCCAGCTCGTCGCGGGGCTGGACTGCGCGGAGGTAGCGGGCCATCTCGATCCCTTCGGCCTGGACCACGTCGTAGCGCTCGGAGGCGAGCAGCTGGTGCAGCCGTTCGACGTACGCGAGCGACCAAAAGCGGGCGGCGACGTCAGGGAGTGGCGAGTTGAGCATACACAGGGCACGGCGGGCGCGGCCACGCCCGCGCGGGTGTGGGACGAGCTCGGCGCGGCGTGCCAGCGCGGCCAGGCGGGCGGCCTCGGACGCGCCGCCGAAGGCGAGGGCGTGCACCTCGTGCTCCGCCCCGGCCAGCCGCAGGAGGCCGAGGTTGCGCAGGTGCGCACCAGCGTGCGGTGGGTCGGGGACACCGGGCAGGAGGAAGAGGAGCTTCACGCCAGCAGCGCCTCGCGGTACACGTCGCGCGTGGTCCGGGCGGCATGCTCCCAGGAGAAGCGCGCCGCGCGCGCGAAGCCCCGTCGGCGCAGGTCCGCGGCGCTCGCCTCGTCTGTCAGGACACGGGCGAGGGCGTCTGCCCAGAGGGAGGGCGACTCAGGTGGGAGGAGGATACCCGCGTCGCCGACGACCTCGGGCATGGGCCCAGCCCGCGAAGCGACAACCGGCGCGCCGCAGGCCATGGCTTCGAGCAGGACGAGCCCGAAGCCCTCGTAGAGCGAGGGGAACGCGAACACGCCGGCGTGACTGTACAGGACGGCCAGGTCGTCCTCGGCGAGCGAGTCCAGGAACCGCGCGTGGGGCTGGAGGCCGAGCCGCTCGTAGGCCTGGTAGATGGGTTCGTCCAGCCAGCCGTGTCTGCGGGCGAGCAAGAGCTGGATGTCCAGGCTCCGCCGCAGCCGCGCGAAGGCTTCGAGCAGGAGCGGAACGTTCTTGCGTGGCTCCAGGGTGCCGACGAACAGCACATACGGGCGACGCGGGTCGAAGGAGCATCGAGCGGCGAGCCGCTCGAGGTCGCTGCGGGGTCGAGGGCTGAAGCCTGGACTGGCGGCCTCGTGGACGACGCGGACGCGGCTGGGATCGAGGCCGAGCAGGCGCACGGCGTCGGCGGCGGTCGCGTGAGACACGGCGATGACGCGCTGCGCCCGCCTGGCGCTCTCGCCCGCGGCCGCGTAGTAGGCCCGCGACTCGGCCGTGTGCGTCTCCGGGTAGAGTAGGAAGGCCAGGTCGTGCAGCGTGACGACCGAGCGCCACGGGCCCCAGGCGGGACTGACGTGGTCGACGCTATGGAGCAGCGCCGGGCGCGGCGAGCGGAGGGCGAGCTCGACGGGCAGCGTCCAGCGCTCCCAGCGGTGGTGGGGGGGCGTGAGCGCGCGCACAGTAGCCACCCGCGTTCCCGCCGCGGCCGGCGCGCCGGGGCGGCGCCCGCGGACGACCAGGTAGCGCTCCGGGGTGTGGAGCGCCGCCAGCGCGCGCGTGAGCTGCGTGGCGTACTGGGCGATGCCCGCCGCGTAGCCGACCAGGCGCGCGTCGATGGCGACCGTGGCGCCGTGGAGGGGGTCGCCGGGGGAAGGCTCAGTCGACGATGTCTTCCTCGTCACCGTCCCCCGTGATGGAAGGCTCGCCCGTGGCGATCTTGCGGCGTCGCGCCGGCGGCCGGCCCCAGCGCAGCGTGGCGAAGCCGAAGAAGGTGGTAACGCCGGCCAGCAGCCAGAGGCCGGCGCCGACCAGCATGCCGACGGCCGCAACCAGCCAGATGCTGGCGGCGGTGGTGAGCCCGCGCACCGTGCTCGGAGTGCGCCAGATGGTCCCCGCGCCCAGGAACCCGACGCCAGTGACGATCTGCGCGGCGACGCGGGCCGGGTCGCGGACGGTCCCTTCACCCTCGAAGCCGTAGACCGATACTACCGTGAACGCCGCCGAGCCGGCGGCGACGAGCATGTGGGTGCGGAGTCCGGCCGGGCGGTGGATGCTCTCGCGCTCATAGCCGATCACTCCGCCGAGGAGGAACGCGAGCACCACCTTGGCGATCATGTCGAGGTCACGCCCCTGGATGAAGAGCAGTTGCCAGCCCGGATCGACCACGCGCTCGATCCTCCTCGTGCGAAGTCGCCAGCGCTGCGCGTGTTCGCCGCGAGCGTCCAGCGCGTAGGCAGCAGCCGGGCATCGGTGGGTGCCGGGGCGGCCCCGTGCTGAGCACTGTGGCGCGGCGAGCCCGCCCGCGTCAAACCGCCCTGGCGCTCAGGGCCGCTTTGCGGCGCGGCCGGCCCGCGCCGGCCGCGGGGGAAGGTCCGAGCGCTGCCGCAGGTGCAGGTCCGGCCGCAGGTAGCGCGGTGCGTCAATACGCACGACCTTCGACAGGCCCGGGTCCAGCAGCCGCGAGAAGATCCGCAGCTCTTGCTGCTGGGCGGGCGCCAGTGTCTCCGGCCGGTCGAAGGGCACGTTGGTGGTGATGACGGTGGGCAGGCGCGCGTTGAAGCGGTAGTTGAGGAGCTGGAAGAGCTTCTCTTCAGCCCACGGCGTGGACGAGTGGGCGCCGTAGTCGTCGAGGATCAGCACTGGCGCGTTGCGGATGGCGTCGAACCCGCGGTCGTAGGTGACGTCGCTCGTCGGCGCGTAGGTAGCACGCAGGTAGTCGAGCAGATCGGGGACGGTCATGAAGAGCGTCGGCTCGTCGTGCTCGGCCCGCCGGTTCTTGATCGCCGCGGCCAGGTGGGTCTTGCCGCAGCCGACGTCGCCGACGAGCACGAGCCAGCCGCGAGGCGCGTCGGCGAAGGCGCCAGCCGCCTTGTGTGCTAGCGCCAGGCTGCGCGTCTGCTCGGGCGTCAGGCCCTCCATGTCGTTGCGGAACGTCTCGAAGCGCTGCTGGCGCAGCCCCCGCGGCCAGTCGCCGAGCAGGGCCTCGACGATCGGGCTCTCCCACTCCTGCACGTGCACGATGACAGCCACGTGCGGGTCCTGCAGCCGCGCGCGGAGCCGCTCGTCGAGCTCGCTCAAGCGGTGGTTGGTTGTGATCACGGTGGGCAGCGCCGCGTTGAAGCGGTGGTTCAAGAGCTGGAAGAGCTTCTCCTGCGCCCACGGGGAGCCGGTCTGCGTGCCCAGGTCGTCGAGGATGAGGAGCGGCGCATTGCGGATAGACTCGAACAGGTCGTCATAGGTGACGTCGCTGTGTGGGCTGTAGGCCGCGCGCAGGTGGTCGAGCAGGTCCGGCACGACGGCAAAGAACACTTCGTTCCCCTTCTCGATCTGGCGGTTGGCGATCGCCGCGGCGAGGTGGGTCTTCCCGCAGCCAGACGGGCCCCCGAGCACGAGCCAGCCGGGGGGTGTCTCCGCGTAAGTCCGGCAGGCCTCGAGGGCGAGGCGGAGCCGGTGGCGGGCGGGCTCGCTCAGCGGGTCCCGGCCGTCGGGGTTGAAGCGTTCGAACGTGCGGTCTCGGAGCGGGCCCAGGTTGCTGCGGCGCAGCAGACGATCGCGCAGCTCGTCCCGCTGGCAGGCGCAGGGGAACGCCCGCCCGAAGTCGGGATGGCCGAGGGGTACGTCGTGGCGGACGAAGCCATGGTCCTTACAGACCGGGCAGATGGGCGGTGGCTCGGGCGCCGGCTCGGCCGGCACCTTGCGCTGGAACTCCTTGACCCGAATGCGGGCGAGGGCCTCGCCTAACCGCTCCATGTAGCGCTCGCCACCAGCCTACGCCCGGAACACTTCCAGGTCCAGGAACTTGGTGGTGCGGTCCAGGAAGAGGAGCTGCACCTGGCCGGTGGGACCGTTGCGGTGCTTGGCCACGATGATGTCGGCAATGCCCTTCTTCTCCGAGTCCGGGTTGTACTTCTCGTCGCGGTAGATGAAGAGCACGACATCGGCGTCTTGCTCGATCGAGCCCGATTCACGCAGGTCTGAGAGTTGTGGGATGTGGGGCGAGCGCTGCTCGACGGCCCGGCTGAGCTGGCTGAGCGCGATGATGGGGACGCGCAGCTCGCGGGCGAGGGCCTTGAGGGCGCGCGAGATCTGGCCGATCTCCTGGACCCGACTCTCCCCGCCTTGGCCCACGATGAGCTGGAGGTAGTCGACGATGAGCACGTCCAGCCCGTGCTCGGCCGCCAGGCGGCGCGCCTTCGAGCGCAGCTCCATGATCGGGATAGAGGGCGTGTCGTCCACCCAGATCGGCGCCTCGGCCAGGAAGCTCATCGCGTGGCTGAGCTTGCGGCTCTCCTGCTCGTTGATCTGGCCCGAGCGGATGCGGGGCGATTCGACCCCACTCTCCATGCTCAGGAGGCGCGAGGCGAGCTGCTCGGCCGACATCTCTAGGCTGAAGATGGCGACCGTGGCGTTGGACTTCACCGCGGCGTTGACGGCCAGGTTCAGCGCGAATGACGTCTTCCCGACGCTGGTGCGGGCCGCCAGGATGATGAGGTCGGTGCGCTGGAAGCCGCCCAGGAGCTTGTCCAGGTCGATGTAGTGGCTGGGAATGCCGTACTTGGCACCCTCACCCTCAACCATCGCCTCGATCTGGTCCATGTATTCGGCGAGCACCTCCTCCAGCGACCGGAAGTCGCGCGTGACGCGCTTCTCGGCGATGGCGAGGATGAGCTGCTCGGCCTTCTCCAGGGCCGTGTCTGGGTCCAGGGTGTCGCGGTAGGCGAGCTCGGCGATGGTGGCGGAGGCCGAGATCAGCCGGCGCATGATGGAGGTGCGTTCGACGATGTGGCCGTAGTGCTCGATGTGCGCGGCGGTCGGGGTGGCGAGGTTCAGCTCGGAGAGGTAGAGCAGGCCGCCGGAGGCTTCGTACAGGCCGAGGCGCTGCAGCTCGTCGGCCACCGTGTGGTAGTCGATCGGGCGCTGCTCGCCGAAGAGCGCGAGCATGGCCTGGTAGATGTGGCGATGGCGCGCCTGGTAGAAGTCCTCCGGCTTCAGGAAGTCCGCCACGCGGACGATGCTGTGCGGGTTCTTGAGGATGGAGCCCAGGACGGCCTCCTCCGCCTGGACGCTGTGGGGGGGGAGACTGAGGTCGCGCTCCTCGGACCGGTCCGAGCCCACGCTCGTGCCGAGGTCGAGCCGTTCCAGTGCCACGGGCAAGCTCGCGCGCTAGGCGCCGGTGTCGGCCCGGACCTCGACCGTCAGGCTGGCCGTGGTGGACCGGTGCAGGCGAGCGACCACGGTATGCGTGCCGACGTGTCGAATTGGCTCGGGCAGCTCGATCTCGCGCCGGTCGATGGTGGCGCCCAACTGCTGGCGGACCGCGTCAGCTACGTCGGCGTTCGTGACGGACCCGTAGAGCCGGCCCTGAGGCCCCGCTCGGGCTGAGACGACGATCGGCCGGGCCTCGAGGCGCTGCTTCAGCGAGCGCGCGGCCTGCTCCTCCTCGGCGGCCTTGCGGGCGGCGACGGCCTGCTGGTCGGCAAGCTGCTTGAGCGCGGCCGCCGTCGCCGCCACGGCGAAGCCACGCGGGAGGAGGAAGTTGCGCGCGTAGCCGTCGGCAACGTCCTTCACCTGGCCCGCCCTGCCAACGCCCTCGACATCCTTCTTGAACAGCACCTTCATCGTCAGGACCCACCTCCCTCGCTCAGCGCGACGCGCTGGCTGTGCCTGGTCGAGCCGAGCCTGAGCCCGGGCGCGACCGGAGGGTGCCACATGGCCGCCCACGCGCTCCAGGCAGAGCACCTCTAGCGTAGAACGAATGTGCTACCCATGGAAGGGCCCGGAGATGCTACGGCCGGCCGAGGCCGGGCAGAAACGTGGCCGGTATTGGCATGCCGGCAAACGGGCGGGCGGCCCGCGCAGTTGAGACGCGTCCGCCGCGCATTCTCCCCAGGATGGGCACTCCGGCCGGGCCGGCCGGTGAGAGGCGCGGGGCGGTGAGCCGTGGGCCACCATCCGCCCGGCCCGCCCGGCGGTAGAATTTCGCGCCCATGGCCGAGGACCTCGTCAGCCAGCGCTGTGTCCCCTGTGAGGCTGGCACGCCCCCGCTGCCACGTGAGGAAGCCGGGCGCATGCTCCAGCAGCTCTCCGACCGCTGGCGGCTGGCTGAGGACGGCGGGTCGCTCGCCCGCGAGATGACCTTCAAGAGCTTCGCTCGAGCGATGGCATTCCTGAACCGGCTCGCCGAGCTGGCCGAGGCCGAAGGGCACCACCCGGACTTCTGCCTGCGACAGTGGAACCGGGTGGAGGTGACCGTGCGCACCCACGCGATTGGCGGACTCTCACGCAACGACTTCATCCTGGCCGCGAAGCTCGAGCGCCTCGTGCGTCCCCCTCCGGACTCCGCGGGCGTCGGGTGACGGGGCTGCCACGCACCGCGGAGGTGGCGATCGTCGGAGCCGGCGTGATGGGCGTGAGCACCGCCTACCACCTGGCGCTGCGCGGCGCCCGCGACGTGCTCGTGGTCGAGCGAAACGATCTCGTCGGCCAGGGGGCGACTGGCAAGTGTGCCGGCGGCATCCGCCACCAGTTCGCGAGCGAGATCAACGTGCGGCTCTCGATCGTGAGCATCCAGATGCTCGAGCGTTTCGAGGAGGAGCTGGGCCAGCCGATCTCGCTCCGCCGGTGCGGTTACCTCTTCCTCCTCACCAGGCCCGCGGACGTGGAGGCGTTCCGGGCCAGTGTGGCGCTCCAGCACCGCCTGGGGGTGATGACCGAGTGGCTGGAGGCCGACGAGGTGCGCGCTCGGCTCCCCCTGCTGGCGCTGGGCGACGTCCTGGCCGGGACCTTCTACGCCCGCGATGGGTTGGCGGACCCGAACGGCGTGGTCGCCGGCTACGCGGCCTGTGCGCGGGGGCTGGGCGCACGCATTGCCACCGGGATCGAGGTGGTGGGAGCCCGGGTGGAGAGCGGCCGGGTGCGCGCGCTGGCGACCAGCGCGGGCGAGGTTGAGCTGGGAAGCGTGGTCAACGCGGCTGGTCCATTCGCGCGGGAGGTGGGCCGGCTGCTCGGCCTCGACCTTCCCATCTCGCCGCTACGGCGGCAGATAGCCGTCACCGGCCCGCTGCCGGGGGTGCCGGCCGACTTCCCCTTCGTGGTCGACTTCGCCACGGGGCTGTACTTCCACCGCGAGGGCCACGGGCTGCTGACCGGGATGGCCAACCCGAACGAGCCGTACGGCGCCGACGAGTCGGTCGACCCGGCGTGGGAGCTGGCGCACCTGGCGGAGGCAGTGCGGCGCCTGCCGCTGCTGGAGCAGGCCGCGCTCGCCCACCACTGGGCGGGGTTGTACGAGATGACGCCCGACGCCCACCCGCTCCTCGGGCGCCTCGATCCGCTGGAGAACGCGTACGTGGTGGCGGGCTTCTCGGGGCATGGCTTCATGCACGGGCCCATCGCGGGCAAGCTGACCGCCGAGCTCATCCTGGACGGGCGGACGAGCACGCTCGACATCGACGCGCTCGCTCCCCGCCGCTTCGCGGCCGGGAGGATCAGCCGCGAGCGGAACGTCGTCTGAGCGGAGATCACGCGCACCTGGCGGGCAGGGTTCAGATCCACACCGCCGCACTTTCACCGCGAGGTCGGGTCGGCCACAATCAGGCGGCGGGAAAGGAGCGCGGAGGTATGACGCGACGGGCGCTGGACGGACTGCGCGTACTCGACCTGAGCCGGGTCCTGGCCGGGCCGCTCTGCACCATGATGCTCGGCGACCACGGCGCGGACGTGGTGAAGGTGGAGCCTCCCGCCGGCGACGAGACGCGAGGGTACGGCCCGCCATTCGTCAACGGTGAGAGCCCGTACTACCTGGGCCTCAACCGGAGCAAGCGCGGCATCGCGCTCGACCTGTCCACGGCCGACGGCCAGGCGATCGTGCGGCGGCTGGCGCGGGCGAGTGACGTGCTGGTGGAGAACTTCAAGACGGGCACCATGGAGCGGTGGGGGCTCGGCTACGACACCCTCCGCGAGCTCAACCCCGGGCTGATTTACGTCGCCATCTCTGGCTTCGGGCGGGACGGACCGTACGCCAGCGTGGCCGGCTACGACGGCGCGGTCCAGGCCCTCGGCGGACTGATGAGCGTGACTGGCGAGCCGGATGGAGCCCCGCTGAAGGTGGGCGTGGCCGTCGCCGACCTCACCACCGGCCTGTTCGCCTCGCAGGCCGTGCTGCTCGCCCTCCAGAGTCGTGCCCGGACGAACCTCGGGCAGAAGATCGAGGTCTCGCTGCTGGAGTCGATCATCGCGCTGCTGCATCCCCACGCGCACAACTACCTGAACGCTGGCGTTGTGGCCCGGCCCGTCGGCAACAGCCACCCGATGCTCGCGCCGTACGATCTGCTGCCGACGGCGGACCGGCCGCTCTACCTCCCGACTGGGAATGACGGCCAGGTGCGCCGTCTGGCCGAGGTGCTCGGCCGCCCGGAGATCGCAGCGGACCCGCGGTTCCGCACCAACGCGGATCGAGTCGCCAACCGCCCGGCGCTGCTGGCGATCCTGGGAGAGGAGCTCAAGAAGCGGCCGTCGGCGGAAT
Source organism: uncultured Chloroflexota bacterium (assembly GCA_964435115.1). GTDB lineage: Bacteria > Chloroflexota > UBA6077 > UBA6077 > CF-72 > CAYSYM01. The sequence goes on from CAYSYM010000006.1 coordinate 105,563, forward strand.
GGTGCCGCCTGCTGTGGGACGCCGGCGTTCCGGCCGGCCCCGTGAACAGCCTCGACGAGGTGTTCGCGGACCCGCAGGTGGTCCACCGCCAGGTGGTGCAGGAGGTCGCCCGCGCAGACCTGCCGGGTGGGGTACTGCGCACCGTGGGCATCCCGGTGCGCCTCGGCGGGACGCCCGGTGCGATCCGCCGCGCGCCGCCGCGCCTTGGCGAGCACACGGTGGAGGTACTGAGCGAGCTTGGCTACAGCGCGGGTGAGATCGATGCTCTGCTGGAGCGCGGGATCGCGCGGACGGGCGGCGTGACGGCTCAAGCGGCCCAGGGCTCACCGCGCCGAGCGGCGGCCGGCTCATCGAGGAGCCGGACCCGGTAACGGTCGCCCGCCTGGGCCAGGAAGGCGTCGAGCTGCCCCGGCGCCAGCGGGCCCGGCAGGGGGTAGCGGGCGGCGAGCCTCTTCTTCAGGTCCGGGTAGTAACGGGCATAGACTCCGAAGTCGCGCGGGAACCGACGCTCGTCTACCCCGATGAAGGAGCCGCGGTTGCGCGCCCGCTGCAGGACGGACCGCCATTGCTCGATGGACGCCAGCCCGACGGAGTCGACGCCGTGGGCGAAGAGCATCAGGTAGAGCTCGTCGAACGGCTCGCCGGCGTCCAGGTACTCCTCGAGTCGCGCGAGTGAGGGCTCCATGTTGAAGACCATCCAGAAGGGCGCCGAGCCGGTGCGCAGCGCCCAGTGGGGCTCCATGACGATGAATGACTCCACCAGCAGCCGACTGGCAGGCAGGCCTCGCTGGCGGTACCACCAGCGGTACAGGTCGGCCACCAGCGGGCTCAGGTCCTCTGGCTCATCGAAGACGATGCGCCGGACGTGGTAGCCCCGCCGCCGCGCCAGCCGCACCACGTCCTCGCGCAGCGCCGGCTCGAAGCCCCACTCCGCTTCCGGCCGCTCCCCATCCGGCGGCGGCGGGTCCCAGCGCATGCGGTGGGAGCCGTAGCGCCGCAGGTAGGCCTCAACCCGCTCGCTGCCGCGGAGGAATTCCGCTGATGTCGCGCCGCCGAGCGCGCCGAACTGGAAGATGTAGCGCCCCGCGACCTGCGTGGTCGGCCAACGGAGCCCGCACTCGACCAGGAACAGCGTCGCGCCCGGCTCGAGCGTCTCCTCCAGGAAGCGTGTGTAGGCCTCCCCGAGGCGCAGGCGCTTGACGCGGAAGTAGGTCATGCGCTGGATCATCAGCCGGTCCTGGTTCGGGTCGTGCATGTGGTGGAGCTGCAGCTCCGGGTTGGCGGCCAGCAGCGGCTCGGCGTGCGCACGGCCCCAGGCCAGGTCCTGCCCGGGCTCGTCGGGGTGGACGCCCGTGCGCCGGACCGGGATGAGGAAGCTCTGCGGCAGCCAGGGAACGCCCAGCCCCGCGCCGAGGTGGACCATGGCGCCGTTGGATGAGCCGATCATCGCGGCCGGGTAGCGACGCTTGGGGTACGCGTTCACGACCCAGCGGGAGAACTCCTCGGCGCGCACGGCGCCCAGACGGCTGGCCGGGATCGCCTCGGCCCACCCGCTCCAGATGTAGAGCTGCTCACGCACCTGCCGCGGCAGCGCGTTCACGGCACTCGCCAGCCGCCCCGACGGCGGCGCGGTCCCGCCCAGGCCGGCGAAGTCCTTGCCGCGCAGGAACCTGGCGAGAGCCCGCACCATCGCCGTGGCCGAGTCGAACTCGGCGACGAAGCGGGGGGCCAGCCGCCCGACGGCGCGAAAGACGGGCGCCTTCACGCGGCTGTCTGCCCCGTTGCGCGCCGCCGGTCCTGCTGGCTCCGGCCGTCCTCGTGGCAACCGGACATGCCGAGCGCGGTGCATGGACCGTGCCAGCGGCATGCCCTGGCGGGTGGGGCCGGCCGGCACTCCTTCCATCACGATGGACGAAAGGCGGCGCGGCCGGTGCGACCGCGGCCACTACACTGTGGCCGGATGCGCGTGGCGATCACCGGCAGCAATGGACTGCTGGGCACCAAGCTCCTCGAGCTGCTGCTCGCCGAACCTGAGGTCGAGCCGCTGGCGATCTCGCGCGGCCGGTGCAGCCACGGACGGGCGGGAGAGTTCCGCTACTGGCAGGCGGATCTCTGCGTGCCGGGGAGCGCGCTGGACGCTATCGGCGCCGGCCGGCCGGACGTGGTGGTGCACACCGCCGCCATGACTGACGTGGACGGCTGCGAGCGGGCGCCCGAACGCGCGTGGCGTGAGAACGTGGAGGCCACCCGCTACGTGGCCGAGGCGGCGCGCCGCGTCGGAGCGCGCCTGGTCCACCTCTCTACGGAGTACGTGTTTGACGGGGCGAGTGGCCCGTACGGGGAGGGCGACCCGACCGGTCCGCTGAGCGTCTACGGGCGAACCAAGCTCGCCAGCGAGCAGGTGGCCCGGGCGCTGCTCCCGGGCTGTGTGGTCGCGCGCACGACGGTGCTGTTCGGCTACGCGCCACACGTGCGTGCCAACTTCGTCACCAGCCTGGTGGCCCGCCTGGGCGCGGGCCAGACGGTCCGCGTCGTCACGGACCAGGTCGGCTCGCCAACGCTCGCCGACAACCTGGCGCAGATGGTCTGGGCGCTCGCGTCGGACCCGGCGGCGGCCGGGGTCTTCAACACGGTCGGGGCGACAGTGCTCGATCGCTTTGACTTCGCGCAGCTCGTGGCACGCGCGTTTGGGCTCGACGCCTCCCTGGTGGAGCCCACCGATACCGCGGCGCTCGACCAGCTTGCTCCGCGACCGCTGAAGGCCGGGCTGCGCATGGAGAAGTTCCGGACGCGCTACCCTGGCGTGCCGGTCCTGGCGGTCGACGAGGCGCTCGCCAGGCTGCGCGCCCAGATGGAGCCACTCACGGTGGAGGCGGAGCGCCCCGCCGCCGGCCGGCGGAATAGGGCGGCCGGTCCGGACGTTGCAGAGGATGAACGCGTGCGCCGCGCTGCGAGTGATGCAGCACGACGGCCTGCGAGCAGTGCCCGTGGCGGGTTCCGGCAGGAGTGGCCAGCGGGTATGCCGTCGGAACGTGAGCGCCACGCGTGCCGGACAGACGCGATTCCTAGACACGAAGGAGGACGGCCGAGTGGCCCAGCTCCCACAGATTAGCGATGCGACGTTCGAGCAGGAGACGCGAGGGGGGACGCCGGTCCTGGTGGACTTCTGGGCCGAGTGGTGCGGCCCGTGCCGCATGGTGGCGCCCGTGCTCGAGCAGATCGCGGCCGAGCAGGCGGGCAAGCTGAAGATCGTCAAGCTGAACGTAGACGAGCACCCGCAGACCCCGCAGAAGCTGGGCATCACCGGCATTCCCACGCTGATCCTGTTCCGCAACGGGGAGCCCGTGGAACGGATCGTCGGCTTCCTACCGAAGCCGCAGCTCCTCGGCCGCCTGCGGCCGCACCTTGAGGCGGTAGCACGGGCTTGAGCGGTGCGCACGCCCTGCCGGAGCGGGGCGTTCGATGAAGGGCTCCGAAGGGGCTGGACGGGCTGGCGAAACAGTGCGGGGTGGCCCGCGCCCTCGCCACCGCCGATACGCCGGTGGGCCGCCGCCCTCGAGGGCGGCGCAGGGCCTTTTCACCACAGTGTTCCTGCCGAGAGGACGAGCGTGACGGCGTCGC
>CAYSYM010000007.1:0-92222 GCA_964435115.1 uncultured Chloroflexota bacterium
GCTGGATGCCGTGCAGCCTGGCGAACTCGAGGGTCTCCTCCGGCGACCGGAAGATGACAGGCTCGCCCCGCACCTTCAGGATGGTGGGAACGGGTTCGAGCAGGATCATGCCGTAGCGGGCGGCTCGGTCTGACACGCCCGGCAATCATACCGAGCGCCCTGGTAGAATTGCATGCCACGCTCGGTGCGCCCGGCGACGTAGCCAAGTGGCAAGGCAGCGGTCTGCAAAACCGCGATCACCGGTTCGAATCCGGTCGTCGCCTCCCCAGATCTGAACTCGAAAGGCCCCCTCGCCGGGGGCCTTTCGTGCTTCCCGGGGGGCTAGTACACCTTACGACACCTTACGCGCGGAATCGACCGCGCCGGGATCGTGACGGGTTGTCCGCTAGGCGCACGCCGAAAAGCAGAGCGGCACGACTGAAAGCGGGGTGTCCAGGTCATCCCGGAAGTCGGATGCGCTGTGGAGCACGCAGTCGGGACTGTCATGTAGCACCTTCGGGCGCGCGGGACGAGCAGGCTGGCAGGCCAGGCAGGACATGTACATCGCAAGGACACGCTGGTCTGCGGTCGGACTCGTTGGGTAGCTAGTAGGACCGTGCTAGCCCGTCGCGCTCAGTGGTGGTGCACGGGTACATCAAAGCAACAGCCTGCCCGTGCAAATGCCTCGAGATCACTCGAGGCCTCTGTGCACTCAGGGTCATTTCACCACCTGAGCAGACGGGCGGGCGGTAACGAGGGCGACGGCGACCGCCGGGCGAGCGGCGAGGGTGCGCAGCGAGGCGGCGATGCCGACAGGTGCCAGAGGGGAAGACGCTGCCCGGCAGTCGGCCAGCAGGGCCGGCTGGTTCGCGTCGACCGGCAGCAGGTAGTCGCCGCCCCCGCCCACGATCTGCGTGCTGATGTGCCGTTGCGTGAGCAGCGCGTCCGTCGTGACCAGCCGCCCCTCGAACGGCACCTGGGCCAGCACCTGCGCGGCCCCGGCCAACTCGTGGCCCCTGCCGGGCGTGTGCACCTGCGCGAGCACGGCCCCCGCCGCGGGCGCGTAGGCCGCCACCAGGTGCTCCCCCGGCAGGCCCTCCCCCCGCACGCCGCGCAGCGTTTTGCCATCCACCGCCACCGGCTCGTCGGGCGCCACCCCGGTGGCCGCCAACCACTGCCCCAGCGCCTGCTCGAACGCCGCCACGTCCAGCACCTTGAAGACCCGGTGGAGCGTCGCGACACACGGGCTGCGTCCCGGCGGCAGGGTTCGAGCGCATCTACCCGGGTGTGTACCGCCTCGCCGTGGCGCCCGTCCATCCCCACGACGACCTCTACCTGGTCTGGGTCTGGACCAACTATCGCGGGGTGATCAGCCACGAGAGTGCCCTCGCGCTGATGGGCCTCAGCGACCTGCTCCCCAACCGCATCCACCTCACTGTCCCGCGTGCCTTCCGCCGCGAGACCGGCCCGTCGTACGTGCTGCACTACCGCGACCTGGACGATGCTGACCGGACCACCTGGGACGGCTTGCCGGCCACGACCGCCGCACGGTCGCCCGTCGACGCCGCCGCCGACGGATCGGACCCGGAGCAGGTCGGCAAGGCCATCGCCGACGCGCTCGGCCGCGGCCTCACGGCGCCCGAGGCCCTCCGCGCGCAGGCGCGGCGCCCCGACTACAAGGGTCGCCGCCTTGCCCTGCCGCTCATCGAGCGGGAGCTGGCTGTGCCGGCGTTCTACCCAGAGGGGTCTCGGCGCACACGCAGCCGCCAGGTGGTTCGTCGGGGATTCCGCCGTCCTCCTGGAGCAGGCGTTCAGCCCGTGTGGCGCGACAACGCTCGTGCGCCAGACAAGAAGAACCCCGGGTTCACCGCCGGCGAGACGCCGGTGGGAGGATAGCCCGGGGACTGCAGGTCCACTATACCGAACTCGCCGTGTCTTCGCCACCGTCGTACTTCACCCTGATGCGCAGCGCCCTCTCCGACGCGCGCCTCGACGCGTACCGCGCCAGCGCGTCCGAGAGCGACCTCGAGCTGCTCGCCCGCTACGCCTGGAACACAGCGCTGGCCGCCGCACTGTACCCGTCACTCCAGGGCATCGAAGTGGCGCTCCGCAACAGCCTGCACGCCGCCATCACTCGCCACCACGGCGACGACTGGTTCGATATGCCCTCGCTCCTGGTGGAGCCCTGGGCGCAGGGGAAGGTGCTCGAAGCCAAGCAGAAGCTGCAACGCCAGCGGAAGCCGATCGAAGCTGGGCGCGTCGTGGCCGAGCTCGACTTCGGCTTCTGGACCAGTCTGCTCAACGTGGCGTATGAGCAAGGCCCGAATCGACCGCGCTCGCAGATCCCCCTGTGGCCACGGCTGGTGCCGACAGCCTTTCCACACTCTGGCTCCCCGGTCCGGGGCCGCCACAGCCTTTCCGCCCGTTTCAACGCCATCCGTGACCTGCGGAACCGTGCTTCCCACCACGAGCCGATCTGGCGTGGCCGGCGCCTGCAAGACGGGCGCCGCATCGATCTCGCCACGCAGCATGCTGAGGTGCTCGACGCGCTCCGCTGGATCAGTCCCGAGATGCGCGAGACCATCTCGCTCCACGATCCATTCCCGGCGGTGTACCAGCAGGGTATGGCGCCGTTTCACCAGCGCCTGGAGCAGTACTGCCGCGAGCGTGGGTACGCGACATAACCCGATGCTCAAGGACCGTCGATCCACTCGCGCACGCCGCTCTCGTCGAGGACCGCGAGCGCGCCGTGGGCGAGGTCGGTGGCGCCGACGCCATGCTCCACGGCCTTCACGGCTGAGGTAGCCTCCGGCAGACCGACCCGAACATACTTGGCGCGTTCGGGAGTGCAGCGTGTCCTACGCCGTGGATTTCAACACCGTTGTGGCGGTTTACTGGAACTGCTGAGTGTGGCGCGGTGCCGCCGCGTCAGATGTCGTACCGCCCGCTGGCAGGGGAGGGGAGGATGTCCGCGGCGCTCCACCCCGTGGACCGTTAGGTGGCCTGATGTCGGCGATCGGGGCCACCGGGCGGGCGCTCCGCGGTGACCGGGCGACGCTCGCGGCGGGAGCAGGCCTGCTCCTCGTCACCGTGGCCGCTTGGGCCGGGGTGCTCGCCCGGGTGCGGCCGCCGGCTCCAGCAGAGACGCGGGCGGACGCGGCGGTCCTGGCCGGCGGTGGCCCCGCGGGCCTGGTCGCGTTCGTCGCCGCGTGGACCGTCATGATGGTCGCCATGATGCTGCCCTCCGCGTCGCCGCTCGTGCTCCTGTACCGGGCCGCGGGTGGCGGCGGCAGCATCGGGAATACCCTGCCGCTGGTGGGCGGATACCTGCTGGCGTGGGGCCTGTTTGGGGTGCCGGTTTTCCTTGTCCAGCAGGCGCTCGTGCTCGCCGCGGCCAGCCCGGCTGTGGCGGACACCCTCCCGTACGGTGTGACGGTCGTCCTGGTCGGGGCGGGCGTGTACCAGTTCACGGCGCTCAAGGAGGTATGCCTGCGGCAGTGCCGCAGCCCGCTGGACTTCCTGGTGCAGCACTGGCGGCCAGGGCCGCTCGGGGCGCTCCGCCTGGGGATCGAGCACGGCGGCTACTGCGTGGGCTGCTGCTGGGGCTTGATGGCAGTGCTGGTGGCTGCCGGCGCGATGGGGCTGGCGTGGCTGGCGCTCCTCGCGCTCGTGGTGTTCGCGGAGAAGCTCCTGCCCGGCGGTCAGTGGGCGGCACGTGCCGCCGGCGGGATGCTGGTGGGCCTGGGCGCCAGCGTGGCGCTGTGGCCCGACCTGGCCATGCTGCTGCGCGGCAGCATGGCCAGGTGACGTGAGGAGGAGGGAACCATGGCTACGCAGACCGGGCCGAGCTGGACGCTCAAGGGCGACGTGCTGATCGCGTGTAACTGCGACTACGGCTGTCCGTGCAACTTCAACGCGCTGCCTACACAGGGCCACTCTGAAGGCGCGTGGGCCTGGTACATCCGGGAGGGGACGTATGGCGACACGGACCTGAGCGGCCTCACCGTCTCCATCGCCGCGGACTGGCCAAACGCGATCCACCAGGCAACGGCGAGGCGGCCGTCTTCATCGACGAGCGGGCGAACGAACGGCAGCGCGAGGCGCTGCGTACGCTGGCGGCGGGTGGCGGCGGCAGCCCGTGGGGCATCCTGAAGAACACCTGGACCAAGGTCCACGAGCCACGCTACGTGCCCTTTCAGGTGGAGGTGGCTGCCCAGCGCAGCCGCGCCCGTGCCGGAGACGCGCTCGAGCTGGAGATGGAGCCGATCAAGAACCCCGTCACTGGTGCCGAGGTGACGCCCGGCGGGGTCCTGCCGCAGGGGTTCGTGACGAAGGACCCGCAGTTCGCCGCGTCGAAGACGTTCCGCGTGAGCCACGGGGTGAGCTACGACCACAGCGGCAAGTACGCCGCCGTGGGCTCCTTCGAGTACCGCGGGCCATGACGGCACGCACGGGTCCCTGACGTGCGAATGTCGGCCCGCCCTGACCGGGGAGCGGCGCTCCGCAAGAGCGAAGGAGGGGGCGCGGCAGCATGCCGCGCCCCCTCCCCCAACCGGGAATTGTGCTCTGCTGCGATTCGCAGCAGAACAGCAGCATGGCGACGTCGATCACCATTCGCCCCGTGCCGGCTGAGACGCATGCTGAGCTCGCCGTGCGCGCGGCTCAGGCAGGGCAGTCGCTCCAGGCGTATCTCCGGGCTCGGCTCGTCGAGATGGCTCGACGGCCTGATGCTAGAACGCTGATGGCACACGTCCGCGACCGGAAGCAGCGCGCGCAGTCGCATCTGCCTTCCGAGAAGATACTGATGCACCGCGTCGCGGATGCGAGGCCGCGCCGTCTCGACCCTGCCGGCTAGGAAGCGTGTGCGGGCGGCTGGGGTCGCCTCACCCGCGCGCTGATGGCTCCTCCGCTCGGTCGTTCGCGGCCGGCGCGCTCGGGCGAGCCGCCGTGGTGCTCGATGATGGCGCAGACGGTGGCGCTGTGGCGCATGGCTTCGGCGGCCTCCTCGCGCAGAGCGCCCAGCTCCCGACGGACGTCCGAGAGGGCGCGGAGCTGCTCGTCGATCGCAACCACCTTGCGATCCAGGAGCGCCAGGACGTGCTCGCACGGGCGTCTTCCCCGGCGGCGCAGGCCCAGGATCTCGCGGATCTCCGCGAGTGTGAGCCCGATGGCGCGCGCCTGGAGGACGAAGCGCAGCCGCTGGCGGTCCGCGTCGCCGTAGGCCCGGTAGCCAGAGGCGGTCCGGCGGGGCTCGGGCAGGAGCCCGATCTCCTCGTAGTAGCGGATCGTCTTGGGGTTCAGCCCGAGCTCGGCGGCCAGCTCGCCAATGCGCACGCCACAGTGTCGCACCTGGACCCCGCGCCCGACATGCGGCAGGCGGCCCGGGGGCGAGTGCGCGAGTTCCTCTTCGCGCCGCGTCGTGTACCTCCGTGAATGGAAAAGCCTGCCCGGACACGCTGAGCAGGCCGCGGACCGGAAGGGCCGGCCTTCCACGCGCGGCGCCGGGAGCTCTGGTCCAAGGTGCGCGCGCGCTGCCCCGGCAGGCCGCACGACGAGCAGCGCTGAGGCCGCCGTGAACCCTCACGCCCGACGCTTCAGGACAGTGCCCACCGAGAGGTGGATGCCGGGCACCTGGCCGGGCGTCAGCGTGTCACCCACTCGCAGCTCTCGCACGGCGCGATACTCGCCCCCGGTTGGTTCCTGGTGGACCTGCACCACATCGCGGACCAGGTCGACCAGCCAGGCCTCTTGGATGCCGCTCCGAGCGTAGAGTGGGAGCTTCCGGGTGGAGTCGTAGACGACGGTAGTGTCCGCCACCTCGATCACGAGCAGCACGTCGGTCGCGGTTGGGTGCGCCGTCTCGTACTCGTCCCCCCGGGGGCGCAGCAGCGCCAGGTCCGGCCGCGGCTCCGACCGGTCGTCCAGCACGATCGGGTCCTGCACCGAGAGCAACGCCCGGCCCGCCAGTTGCGGGGACAGCAGCCGCATGAGCCGCTTCACGACCGCCGCGTGGCGCGCTCCGATCGGGTTCATGGCCAGGATCTCCCCGTCGATGAGCTCGACCCGCTCGTCCTCCGTGAGGACGCCGGCCTGTCCAAGCCGCTCGTACTCGTCGACGGTGAAGCGTCTGGGCGCCACCTCAATCGCCACGATGTCTCACCCGGAGGCGCCATTCTACCCCGGCTCGGGCCGCGGCGAGGAGGAACGGCCGGACCACGCGCGCCAACTCCAGGGGGGCGCTGTAGTTGACGGTGTGGGCGGCGCCCGGGATCACTACCAGGCGCGCCTCCGGCAGCAACCGGGTCGCCTCCTCGGCCCTCCGCTGCGGCACGATCGCGTCGCACTCACGCGCGCATGAACGGCCGCCGCCGCGCTTTCAACCGCTCCCGCCCATCGCACGTGCGGTGGGCCCGGGCGCGCTGGCGGCGGATGTACCGCCACCCGGTGCACGCTCCGTGCCGCCTCCGTGAGCGCGCTCCGCCCGGCGCAATCCGCAGTTGCCGCCGGGCCTGCCTGGAGCCCGCTGCATCCGCTGGAGGTGCCGCGAGGCAGCCAGCGACCTCAGCCGAAGTGCGGCAGGATCTCGCGCTGGTAGAAGCGGATGCCACCCTCCTGGTCCGGTCCCACCTGGTGGACGTACACCCGGTCGAAGCCGGCGTCCAGGAACTCCTGGAGCGCGGCCAGATGTCGCCCGGGGTCCGGGCCACACACCACCGCCTGCGCCACGTCCTCCTCGCGCACGAGCTGGGCGGCCTGCTCGAAGTGGCGCGGGAGCGGGAGCTCCTGGCTCAGCTCGCCGCGGATCGCGGCGGTCGGCCACCACGTGTGGGCGGTGCGCCGGGCGGTGGCCTCGTCCTCGGCCCAGCACACTGCGAGCTGAGCGATCTTCGGCTTGTCCTTGCCGCCGGCGGCGTCGAACGTGCGCACCAGCTCCGCGTTGGGGGCCGTACTGATCAGTCCGTCGCAGGCCCGGCCGGCGAGCTCGGCTGCCCGCGGCCCGGCGGCCGCCATGTAGATCGGCGGCGGCTGGTCCGGCAGGGTGTACAGCCGCGCCCGATCGACGGTGAAGTACGCGCCCTGGAAGCTGCGCACGCCACCCTGCCAGAGGAGGTGGATGACGTCGATCGCCTCCTCGAGCATCTCCAGGCGCTCGTCCGCCGCTGGCCACCGGTCGCCCAGGATGTGCTCGTTCAGGTTCTCACCCGAGCCTACCCCCAGGAAGAACCGGCCGGGCATCATGCAGGCCGCGGTGGCCGCGGCCTGGGCGATGATCGCCGGATGGACGCGGATGGTGGGGCAGGTGACGCCAGTGCCCAGCCACAGCCGCTGCGTCACGTGCGCGATGCCGCCGATCACCGTCCACGCGAACGGGCTGTGGCCCTGGCGGTCGATCCACGGGTGGTAGTGGTCGGACAGGAGTGCGAAGGCGAACCCCGCTTCCTCGGCGCGTTGGGCGTAGCGGACCAGGTCATTGGGGGCGTGCTCTTCACTCGACAGCGCGTAGCCGATCTCAGCCATCTGTCTCTCCTCCTCGTGGTGGGGATCGCGCCCGTGCGGGTATCAACCGGCGTGCCAGACGCCGGCGCTCGTCCTGCCCCTGGCGTGCGGCCACCCCCGGCGTGCGAGCCGCTGGTCGCCGGCCTCGCATGCCAGGCCCGTGCCCCGCTCGCCCGTGGCCCCCGGGGCCGCGCGACCGTCCGCGCTGAGGCGCGACGCGGTGGCGAGGACTCAGGGCGGGGGCGCCTGCGGAACGCTGGAAACCCGGGGGGACGCCGCGTGCTACTATGGTCCAAGGTCGAGTGCGCCGATAAACTAACTCGGCCATTCGGCTCCAATCCACGGACCAGGGAGCGCACCGGTGAGCGAGCGCGAGTTCCTCAAGCTGAACGATTGAATGTGCGGCACTGACGAGCTGGATGCGCTCGTCCCGCCGCTAACGGTCACGCCGCCACCACGGCTGCGCATGGTGAGCCGGCGCTTCCTGCTGGGCGCCACCGCCCAGCTCGCCGCGGTGGCGTCGCTGGCCGTGGCCTGCGCCCCGGCTGGCACCACGCCGTCCGCCCCGGCAGGCGCTACGACACCCCAGAGCCCAGGCGAGCAGCAGGCGGGCGCCCAGCCCGTGCCGCCAGCCACCCTGCAGCCGGTAGAGCTGGCCTTCTGCAGCCAGGTGATGTGCGTGCTCCCCTTCGAGGTCGCGCGCCAGCGCGGCCTCTTCGAGGCCGAGGGGCTGGCCGTCAACCTCGTGTACATGAAGGGCGGCACCCAGGCGATCAACGCCCTCGTGGCCGGCAGCGTCGACTGGGTTGGAACTCCGGTCGACCTGGTAGTGAAGACCGTGGCCAACGGGAAGGACGCGCTGATGATCGCCTCCACGTCGCAGCTCCCCTTCTTCGCGCTCGCGGTGGGCCCGCAGGCGCGGTCGGTGCAGAGCGTCGGCGACCTTGCCGGCAAGAAGGTTGGCGTGGGCAACCTGGGGACGACGGACCACCTCATGGCGCAGTACCTGCTCGTCAAGTCCGGCGTCAGCCTCGAGTCGGTCGAGTTCGTCGCCGCCGGGCCGAACCTGTACGACCAGCTCGTGCGCGGCCAGGTGGAGGCCGGGATGGTGCAAGAGCCGAGCCTGACGCTCGTCGAGCGGGCCGGCGGGCGGGTGCTGGTGAACTTCATGAAGCTCTCGGACACGCAGAAGTTCCTGGGCGGGCCCTACCAGTTCATGGGGCTCAACACCCGCCGCGAGGTGCTGCAGGATCCGCGCAAGGTGGAGACCGCGCAGAAGCTGATCCGCGGTCTGGTCAGGGCGAACCGCTGGATCCGCGACAACCCGGGCTCGGCGATCGTCAAGGCGATCCCGGCCGAGCTGGTCGCGGGCGGCGACCTGGAGGTGTTCGCCGCGTCGCTCGACCAGTACAAGCGGGATCTCTACCCGGCCGACGCCCGGCTGGTTGAAGACTCCATCGCCCGCGTCATCGACGTGCAGCAGCAGTCAGGAGCCCTGGAGGCGGGCAAGAGCGTGCAGCCCGGCCAGGTGTACACCAACCAGTACGTGCCGGAGGTGTAGCGGGCAGATGGCCGCCGTCCTTGCCCTGCGCCCCGGCGCGCCGCCGATCGGGGCGCGCCGCGCCCCGCAGGCGAAGATCGCGCTGCGGGGGGTGCAGAAGCACTTCACCACGCCGAGCGGCGACACCTACGTGGCCCTTGGCGGGGTGAGCTTCGAGGTCCAACCCGGCGAGTTCGTCAGCGTGGTCGGACCTAGCGGCTGCGGCAAGTCCACCCTGCTACGCCTGGTGGCCGGGCTGGCCCGGGCCGACGCCGGCGACGTGCTGCTGGATGGGCAACCGGTGCACGGAATCGACCGCCGGGTGGGGTTCGTCTTCCAGCAGGATGCGCTCCTCCCCTGGCGGACGGTCTTCGACAACGTCGCGCTCGGGCTGCGGATCCGGCAGGTTCCCGCCGGGGAGGTGCGCGAGCGGGCCGGCGAGTGGATCGCCCGGGTGGGCCTGCGCGGTTTCGAGGCCTACTACCCCGCCAGGCTCTCGGGGGGCATGCGCCAGCGTGTCTCGCTGGCGCAGACACTCCTCTACGAGCCCGAGGTGATCCTAATGGACGAGCCGTTCGCCCATCTGGACGTGCAGACGCGCCACTTCGTCGAAGAGGACCTGATGCGGCTGTGCGTGGACGGCCGGCGCACGATCCTCTTCGTGACGCACGACCTGGACGAAGCGATCGGCCTGGCGGATCGGGTGGTGGTGCTGAGCGCCGGCCCTGGCAGCCGGGTCCGCGCCGACGAGCCGGTGGGCCTTCCGCGTCCGCGCGACCTGATCGAGGTGCGCGGCGAGCCGCGCTTCGCGGCGCTCTCACGCCAGTTGTGGCACCAGCTGTTCGAGGAGGTCACGCGCGCCTATGGCCATGATCGCCGCTAGCCGCTCCGCGTCGCGCCGGGCGGCCCTCAGGCTGCCGGCGGGTCCGGGCCGCCGTGGGCTCACGCGGGCGGGTCTGGCCGCCCTCGTGGTCGGCCTGTGGGAGCTCGGCGCCCGGACCGGGTACGTGGACGCCTTCTTCTTCAGCTCGCCGGCGGCGATCGCCGAGACACTGGCGAAGCAGGTGGCGAGCGGGACCCTCTCCCGGCACCTCCTGGTCACGCTCCAGGAAGCGCTGTGGGGACTGGGGTTGGGGTTCCTGGCCGGCGCGGCCCTCGCCTGGCTCGCCACGCGGAGCGCGGCCGTGGCCGACGTCGTCGAGCCGGTGCTGCTGCTGCTCAATTCGGTCCCGCGCATCGTGCTCGCGCCCATCTTCGTGATGTGGCTCGGCATCGGCGTCGGGTCCAAGATCGCCGTGGCCTTCTTCCTGGTGTTCGTCGTCATCTTCTTCGCCGTCTACTCGGCGATCCGCGATGTCGACTGGGCACTGGTCGAGCGCATCGTCGTGCTCGGTGGCTCGTCGCGGCACCTCCTGCTCGAGGTCTACGTCCCTTCGGTGCTGACGTGGGTATTTTCCAGCCTGCGGGTGGCGGTGGGCTTCGCCTTCACCGGCGCCATCGTCGGCGAGTTCGTCGGCGCGAGCAGCGGCCTCGGGTACCTGATGAACTTCGCCCAGGGGTCACAGAACGCCGCGCTGATGATGGCCACGGTGGTGGTCATCATGGCGGTGATCGCGGTCCTCTTCGTCGCCCTCGAGCGGCTGGAGCGCCGGCTGCTGGCCTGGAAGTAGCGGCTGCCTCGGCGCGGCGGCCAGGTGCGGAGCGACTGTGCGCGCCCAGGCCCGCTCGACCTGGCGCGCAAGATCCTGCAGCGAGCCGTGGTTGTCGATGGCGGCCGTAGCTCGCCGGAGCTTCTCCACCTGGGGCGGCTGGGCGTCGATGCGCAGCTCGGCCTGCTGGCGCGTGAGCCCGCGGCTGGCCTCGAGGCGACGGAGCTGGTCGTCGCGCGCACAGGTCACGACCCAGACCACGTCGCAGTACGCGGCCAGGCCGGACTCGAAGAGCTTAATGGCATCGATGGCGACCACCGGCGCACGGGTCCGGGCGACGCGCTGGGCGATGAGGCGGCCCACGCTGGGGTGCAGGATGGCTTCCAGGTCTCGTAGCGCGGCCGCGTCGGCCAGGACGACTTCGCCGAGCCGGGCACGGTCGATCGTGCCGTCGGGGCGTAGGAACCGGGCGCCGAAGCGCTCGGCGATGGCGCGGGTCTCGGGCGTGCCCGGCGCGTACAGTTCGTGGACCACCGCGTCAGCGTCCAGGTAGTCCACGCCGAACCGCTCGGCCAGCAGCTTGCCGACGGTGCTCTTGCCGCAGGCGATATTGCCGGTCAGACCAAGCAGGAAAGGCACAGCGGGGCTCTGCTATATAGTGACGAGCGGGGGTGTCGCGTCGCCAGGCCCGGCCGACGATCGGCCGGGCGGCGCGAGCGAGAGGAACCCACGGCGATGAAGCTGAGACCGACGGCGGACAACACGATTACCCTCAAGTCCCCACGCGAGATCGAGATCATGCGTGAGGCCGGGCAGATCGTGGCCGCGGTGATCCGCGAGCTGGAACGGCGCGCCGAGCCCGGGCTGACGACGGGGGACCTGGACAACATCGCCGGCCGCATGTTCCGCGAGGCGGGCGCGAGCTCCACGGCGCTCGGGTACTTCGGCTACCCCGGCCAGATCTGCGTCTCCGTCAACGAGGAGGTGGTGCACGGGATTCCCGGGCCGCGGAAGCTGAAGCGAGGCGACCTGGTGAAGGTGGACGTGGCGGCCAGCTACCGCGGGTACGTGGCCGACAGCACCGGCTGCTTCGCCATTGGGGGGCTCGAGGCGCTGCCGCCGCGCGCCCGCGAGCTGGTACGGGTAACCCAGGAGGCGCTCTTCAGGGGGATCGAGCAGGCGCGTCCCGGGAATCGGCTGAGCGACATCGGCGCAGCCATTGAGGAGCACGTGACGCGGCACGGAATGGCCGTGGTGCGCGACTTCGTGGGGCACGGCGTGGGGCGCTCGATGCACGAGGCGCCCCAGGTGCACCACCACGGGCCGGCAGGACGGGGCCCGGTGCTGCGGCCGGGCATGGTGCTGGCGATCGAGCCGCAGGTGAACCTCGGCTCGGCCGCGATCACGCTGCTCGACGATGGCTGGACAGCGGTGACGGCAGACGGGAGCTTGAGCGCCCACTGGGAGCACACGGTGGCGATCACGGACCATGGGCCGGACGTGCTGACCCTGCCAGGCCTCGCAGCGCCCACGAACGGCCGGGTGGGCGCGAGCCGGCCGGCAGAGTGAGACGGTCCGCGGAAGGCAGGTTTCAGACGTCAGATACCAGTAGGTGAGCGAAGGAGCACTCGTATGGCTGTCACAGCGCCCGAGACGACGATCGACGAGGCCTTCCGGCGGAAGTTCGCGCGCTCGGCTGAGCTGTACCAGCGCTCGCGCGGCTCGATCGCCGGCGGGATCACCCACGACAGCCGGAACTTCGCGCCCTTCCCGATCTACGTAGAACGGGCGGAGGGTGCGCGCAAGTGGGACGCCGACGGCAACGAGCTGCTGGACTTCTGGATGGGCCACGGCGCGCTGCTGCTGGGGCACAGCCATCCGCGGGTGGCCGAGGCCGTGGCCACACAGGTCCGGAAGGGCACGCACTTCGGCGCCTGCCACGAGCTGGAAGTGGCGTGGGCCGAGCTCATCTGCCGGATGATCCCGAGCGCCGAGTGGGTGCGGTTCACCATGAGCGGCACGGAGGCCACCATGCTCGCCCTGCGCGACGCGCGCGCGTTCACGGGGCGCGAGAAGGTGATCCGCTTCGCCGGGCACTTTCACGGCTGGCACGACTACGCCATGGCCGGCTACCAGCCACCCTTCGAGACGCCGACCTCGACGGGGATTCCCCGAGCGGTAGCCGAGAGCATGCTGGTCGCCTACCCGAACCGGATCGAGTCGGTGCGGGAGCTACTGGACCGGCATCCGAACCAGGTGGCCGCGGTCATCCTCGAGCCCGCCGGCGGGTCGAACGGCATCATCCCCACGGACCGACAGTTCTTGCAGCAGCTCCGGGTGCTCACGCGCGAGCGGAACGTGGTGCTCATCTTCGACGAGGTGATCACCGGCTTCCGGTACACGACTGGCGGCGCGCAGAAGCTGTACGGGATCACGCCGGACATGACCACGCTGGCGAAGATCGTGGCCGGTGGCCTGCCCGGCGGGGCCGTCGTAGGCCGCCGGGAGATCCTCGAGGTGCAGACGTTCAAGGGTGAGCTGAAGAAGGACCGCTTCGAGCGCGTCCTCCAGCAGGGGACGTTCAACGCCAATCCGCTCTCGGCGATCGCGGGCCTCACCTGCCTGGAGATCGTGGCCGAAGGCTGGCCGACCGAGCAGGCGCGTCGAACGGCCGAGCAGCTTCGGGCCGGGCTGCGCGACGTGATGCGACGCCGCGGGGTCGCCGGGGTCGTGCTCGGGGAGTGCTCCGTCTTCCAGATCCTGCTCGGCGAAGGCATGGACGAGGCCGTGAGCACGACGGACGTGCAGCGGCTGATGGCCGGGCGGGGCGCCGTGAACACGCTACGAAAGGCGATGCTGCTCAATGGCGTGGACCTGATGCGCTCCGGCGGGTTCACGTCCATCGGCCACGGCGAGCGGGAGGTGCAGCACACGGTGCAGGCCTTTGATAGGTCGCTCGAGCTGCTGCAGCGGGAAGGGCTGGCCTGACCGGCCGGCGAGGCCGGTGGGCCAACGCGCGGCCCGGCTGGGTGCTGGTGCGGCGGGCGTGCTTCGCCCCGTCAGCAGGACGCGCGAAGCGCTCGGCGGAGGTTCCAGCTTGGAGCGCGTTGGCGCGTGGGGAGGAGAGGGATGGGTGAGACACGGTTCCTGGTAGACACGTACCGCGAATGGGTAGCGGGCGAGGGCGTGCCGGTCCTGGAGGACTTCGGCTTCGACCTGCTCGGCGTCGAGACGGCTCCCTGGCCGCGGATGGGCGGCGGCGCCCGCGGCGCCTACACCCACGTCAAGGGGCGCGGCGACTTCGTGAACGCGTACGTGTGCGAGCTTCCACCCGCCAGCCAGACGGATCCCCAGCGCCACCTCTTCGAGGAGGTCGTGTACGTGCTCTCGGGGCGCGGCAGCACGACCGTCGAGGCTGACGCAGGCGCGCGGCACAGCTTTGAATGGGGAGCGGGCAGCCTGTTCGCCCTGCCCCTGAACACCCGCTTCCGCCACTTCAACGCGAGCGGACGCGAACCGGCTCGGTTCGCCGCGGTGACGAACCTCCCGCTCGTGCTCAACGCGTTCCACAACGAAGCCTTCGTCTTCGACAACCCGTGCTCCTTCCCTGAACGGCTGGGCGAGGAGCGCCTCTTCCGCGGGGACGGCGAGCTGATCCCGGTCCGGCCGGGCCGCCACCAGTGGCTGACCAACTTCGTGCCTGACCTCCGCTCGTTCAAGCTCCAGGCGTGGGACCAGCGCGGGGTAGGCAGCGCCAACATCAAGTTCATCCTGGCCGACGGCACGATGCACGCCCACATGTCTGAGCTCGCGGTGGGAACGTACAAGAAGGCGCACCGCCACGGCCCCGACTTCCACATCTTCCCGGTCACCGGCCACGGCTACTCGCTGCTTTGGTACGAGGGCGAGCAGGAGCTCCGCCGCATCGACTGGCGCCACGGGTGGGTCTACGCCCCGCCGGACCAGATGTTCCACCAGCACTTCAACACCGCGCCCGAACCGTCGCGCTACCTCGCGGTCGCCTGGGGTAGCATCCGCTACCCGTTCAGCAGCGACAAGAAGGCGCTCTTCGGCGACGGCGTCGACAAGGACGTCGCCGAGGGGGGTCGCCAGATCGAGTACGAGGACGAGGAGCCGCGCATCCGAGCGATCTACGAGGCCGAGCTCTTCAAGCACGGCGTGGCGGTCGACCCGCGCCTGGCGGAGCGGTGGGCGCAGGCCGAGGCGAAGCGCGGCCGCGAGGTGGTCAGCGCATCCGGCTCAACGCGGTAGGACGCGCGTTCGCACCTCGTTTCCGGGCGTGCCAGCCGGCTCGCATGCGGCGACCGCGAGAGCGGCTCGTTCTGCTGTCTGTACGCCCGGCGTTACTCCTGGGTCAGCTCCGCGAGGCGCTTCACCAGCTCGGGCGGCGTCCTGAAGACTTCGGCGATGATGTCCTGGATCTCCTGGCCGGTGGCGGGGTTGATCTCAAGGTTCGCCCTCTGTGCCTCGTCCAAGAGCTGCCGGTCGGCAAGCGTCTGGTCGAAGGCGTAGCGCAGCGCAGCCACGCGGTCCGCGGGGACGCCGGGCGGCGCGGCGAAGGGACGTCCCATCGTCTGCCGGGAGAAGACCACGCGCATCAGCTGCCGTTCCTCGGGCGTCTTGGCCAGGTCCGTGACGAGCGGCACGTCGGGCAGATCCGGGTGCTTGCGGAGGGACATCTGCGCCAGGATGGTGATGAACTTGTCCCTGACCCACTGCTGGCGCGTAGAGATCAGCGAGGAGTAGGAGAAGCCGCAGCGGCCCTGGACCTCGCCGCGCTCGATGGCCACGTTGATGTCGTTGCCGCCCGGATACCCGGTGGCCAGGTCGAACTTGGTCCCCAGCAGGCCGTTGAGGAACTTCGGGAAGAAGTCGGTGTCCGCTCCGGGACCTGTACCGCCGATCTTCAGCGAGGTGGTGTAGAGGTCGTCGAACTTCTTGATCGGCGAGTCGGAGCGCGCCACGCAGATGCTGACCTCCTCGTTCATGCTGCCGATCCAGTTGAACTCGGCGGAGCGATATTGAATCCCTTCCTTGTTGAGGAGCTCTTCGGCGGGCAGGCCGCGCGCGAACGTGCCGATCACCGTCCCGTCCTTGGGTGAGGTGGTGAACAGGGTGTTGGCGGCGAGCACGCTGCCCGCGCCCGGCTGGTTCTGGACGATGACGTTGGGGTTGCCTGGGATGAAGCGGCCGAGCTGCCGCGCCAGGAAGCGCGCGTACTCGTCGTAGCCGCCCCCGGCGCTGTACCCCACCAGGATGGTGAGCGTCTTGCCGCGGTAGAAATCGGCCACCGCCTGCTCGTTGAAGGTGGGCTTCGCGGCCGGTTTGGGCGCGGCCGCCGGGCTCGCCGCGGCCGCTGGGCTGGGCGACGGCACTGCCGCGGGCTTGGCGGCCGGGCTCGGGCTGGCGGCCGGGCTCGCCGCCGGGGCTGGCGGCGCTGCCGTCGGCGGCGCGGGCGCGGCCGTGGGCGCTGCCGGGGCGGCTGGTGTGCACGCGAGCGATACGAGCAGCAGGGCGGCGAATCCGGATCCAGCCAGGAACGGGCGCATGGCAACTCCTCTCAAGGGAAGCTGGGCGGGCGCGACAGGGTGGGACGCTGCGGGGTGGACAGGGAGGCGCGCTGACTCACGGGCTCCATACCCCCAGGAGCGTGCCCTGCGGCAGCGGGATGCGGACCACCTGGTCGAAGACGCCGTACACGAGCGCCCACGCCCCCACCGCGTAGAGGGTCGCGGCGAGCGGGGACTCGCGCGAGGCGACGAGCAGGTACGTAAAGGCGAAGGCGGGCACGGCGACCAGCATGCCGAACAGCCAGAGCGTGCCGAAGAAGCCGGCCATCCACGCCAGGGCGGCCAGCCAGGTCGACCACGGGGAACGGCTGAGGACCGCCTCGCCCTCGGCCTCGGTCGCCGGCTCTTCCTCCGCCGGCCCGGTCGCACGCTGGGAGGGGTGCGTGGGCCGGCTCGCCGCCAGCATGTCGAGGGCCAGCTTCAGCACCACCAGGCCGAGCATGATCGCGGCGACCGTGACTGGGAACAGGGCCGCGCGAAACGGCCAGGCCCGCGCCTGAACCACAGCCCAGACGAAGAGGGCCAGGAATGCCAGGGTGATGGCGAGGTCTGCGCTCAGGCGCCCCTTACGCAGCATGCGTCGGCTCCAGGTTGCCCACGGCGGGCCGCTCCGCGGGCGCGACACGCTGTCTGCGTCGCGCCTGGCGGAGTGGGAGGAACACGCCCAGGAGGGTGACCACGACCAGGCCGAGGACGATCGGGCGGGTGAGCCAGGTCCAGCCGTACAGCGAGTAGGAGAGGAACAGGTAGCGTTCGGCCGTCTCGCCCAGCACCAGCGCCAGCAGGAGCGGCGCCCGCGGCCAGTCCCAGCGGATGGCGGCCACCCCGACCGCGCCGGCGAGCAGCATGAGGATGATGTCGGCGAAGTTGTTGTTCGCCGTGTAGGCGCCCAGCGCGACCAGCAGGAGGAGGCCCGGGATCAGCAGGGTGCCCTTGACGTAGGTGAGCTTCGCCAGGTGGCGGAGGAACGCGAAGGAGAGGCTGACGGCGACCACGTTGGAGAGGACGATCACCCAGACCATCGAGTAGGTGACGTCCAGGTTCTTGGTGAGCATGTCTGGGCCGGGCACCAGGCCCGTGACCAGGAAAGCGCTCAAGAGGATCGCCATGGACGTGCTGCCGGGGATCCCGAAGGCCACGGTGGGGATGAGCGCGCCGCCCTCCTTGGAGTTGTTCACGGCGCCCGCGGCGAGTACGCCTTCCACGTTGCCTCGCCCGAACGTCTCGGGCCGTTTCGACGTCTGCTGGGCGTGGGCGTAGGCGATGAACTGGGCAACCGCGCCGCCCATGCCCGGGATGATGCCGATCCCCACGCCGATGGCGCTGGCGCGCAGCGTGAGCCACCAGTGGGCGAAGGTGTCGCGCACGCCCTGCATGACGCCGGTGAGGCGCTGCTCGCCCCGCTGTCGGGCAATACTGCTCTTGGTCATCATGAGCTGCAGGACCTCGGCGAGGCCGAACAGGCCGACGACGACCGGGACGATACTGATTCCTTCCCACAGGTAGAGCTGGCCGAGGGTGTAGCGCGGCAGGCCGGCCTGGGGGTCGAGCCCGACCATGGCGAGCAGGAAGCCGAAGCCCGCCATGATGAAGCCCTTCAGGACGTTCCGGCCGGCGAGCGAGGCGATGAAGCTGAGCCCGAGCACGGTCAGCATGAGGAATTCCGGCGGGCCGAAGGCCAGGACGACCGGCCGGATGATGGGCACGGACACGGCCAGCACGACGGCGCCGAAGAGCGCTCCGACCAGGGAGCTGAACAGCACCGCCCCGAGCGCCCGGCCGGCCTCGCCCTTGCGGGCCATCGGGTAGCCGTCCAGCACAGTCGCCGCGGAGGTGGCCTCGCCCGGAATGCCGAAGAGCACGGACGTGATGTCGCCCGTCGTGGCAGTGACGGAGAGCATGCCGAGCAGGAAGGCGAAGGCCGCGACCGGCGGCATGGCGTAGACGAAGGGGAGCATCAGCGCCAGCGTGACCGCCCCGCCCAGACCAGGTAGGATGCCGACGGCGAAGCCCACGGCGGTCCCGAGGAGCATCAACCCGAGGGTCTGAGGCTCCAGCACTTGGAGCAGGCTGCCGATGAAGATATCCAGGTCGCGCCTCCCCCCGGAGCCCCGGTCCGGCTAGACGCTTGCCAGCACCCGCTGGCGTTCGGTATGAAGTTCAGACATCTTTATGGATACGCGAACCGCTGTCAAGGGTGAGCTGTTCCCCGCCACGCCCCCGCGCGATGGGCGTCGCTACGGCTCTGACCTGGTCGTCGACCTCCTCCAGGAGTACGAGATCCCCTACGCGGCGCTGAACCCCGGTGCCAGCTTCCGCGGTCTCCACGACTCGCTCGTGAACTACGGGCGGAACCGCCCGGAGCTGATCCTGTGCCCACACGAGGAGATCGCCGTGGGGATCGCGCACGGGTATGCCAAGGCCAGCGGGAAGCCGATGGCCGCGATCCTGCACGACCTGGTTGGCCTCCTCCACGCGTGCATGGCGATCTACTACGCCTACATCGACCGCGCCCCCGTGCTCCTCCTAGGCGCCACGGGCCCGATGAACGAGGCGAAACGCCGGCCGCGGATCGACTGGATCCACACCGCGAACGTCCAGGGGAACGCCGTCCGCGAGTACACCAAGTGGGACGACCAGCCGGCGTCCGTCGACGGCATGCCTGGCAGCTTCGCCCGCGGGTACCGGGTGGCCATGACCGAGCCGCAAGGCCCGGTCTACCTCTGCCTCGACGCTCAGCTCCAGGAGGACCCGCTGGATCGGGAGGTGCGACTGCCCTCGCCGGACTCGGTGCGTGTTCCTACGCGCATGGCGCCGGACCCGGCGGCGCTGGAGCGGGTGGCTGAGCTGCTGCTGACCGCCGAGCGGCCGACGATCCTGGCCGAGTACCTGGGGCGCGACCATGAGACGGTCGCGGACCTAGTCCGGCTGGCCGAGGCGCTGGCCATTCCCGTCGTGGACCAGCGGGCGCGGCTGAACTTCCCGACGTGCCACCCGCTCAACCTGACCGACACGGACATCCTGAGCGAGGCGGACCTGGTCCTGGCGCTGGACGTGCGCGACTTCGAGCGCCCGACGACGACGCTGGACAGCGCCAGCCGGACCACCCGCTCGGTGTTGCGCCCTGATTGCCGTATTGCCGAGATCGGCTTCGGCGACCTCGAGCTGAGTAGCTGGTCGCTGGATTACGGCCGCTTCCAGGAGGCGCACGTGTCGGTGCTGGGCGACACGCGGCTGGCGGTCCCGGCCCTGGCCGAGCTCGTGGAGCGCGGGCTGGGGAGCAGCGGGGAGCGACGCGAGCGCATCCGAACACGGGGCGCCGAGCTAGCGCGGAAGCATGCTGCGGCCCGAACCCGTTGGCTCGCGGAGGCGCGGCGCGACTGGGACGCGAGCCCGATGACGACCGGGCGGCTCGCGCTGGAGGTGTGGGAAGCGATCAAGGAGGAGGACTGGGTGCTCACGGCGGGGACGCTTAAGGAGTGGGCGCCGAAGCTGTGGGACTTCGACCGCCCCTACCGCCACCCTGGACGCGACCTCGGGACCGCGACGCAGATCGGGATCTCCCTCGGCGTGGCCCTGGCCCACAAGGGCGCCGGCCGCTTGGTGGTGGACCTGCAGCCCGACGGCGACCTGATGTTCGACGCCAGCGCCCTGTGGGTGGCGGCCAAGTACGAGATCCCGTTCCTGGTGGTCATGTACAACAACCGCGCCTACTACAACGACTGGGAGCACCAGATCCGCATGGCGCGGCTGCGCGGAACACCCGTGGAGCGCGCCAGTATCGGGATGGACATGCGCGGCCCGGCGCCCGACTTCGCCAGGCTGGCCGAGTCCATGGGCTGGTACGCGGAAGGGCCGATCGAAGACCCGGCCGCGGTGGGGCCGGCCCTGCGACGCGCTATCCGGCAGGTGAAGGATGGCCGGCCCGCGCTGCTGGACACCGTGACGCGGTTCCGCTGAGCGCTGCGCGCCTCTCGCTTCAGGTGCCGGAACGCGCGGTCAGCCGGGTGGCGGGGTGTGGCGCAGGGCCGGCCGGCGGGCCGAGCCGGGCCCACGGCGGCGCTGGCCGGCCGTGTGGTGTGTGGGGTACGGTACGAACATCAGACCAGCCGGGGGCAGTGCACGCATGGCTGAGACGCGGTTTCTCGTCGACACGTACCGTGAGTTCATCGAGCGGGACGGCATCCCGATCGTCGAGGCGTTCGGGATCGACCTGCTGTCGGTCGAGGTCAAGCCATGGGCGCGCCTGGGCGTCGAGGGTGCGTACACGCTCACCAGCGGCCGGGGCGACTTCCTGGACATGGCCGTCCTGGCGATCCCGCCCGGTGGCGCCACGACCCCGCAGAAGCACCTCTTCGAGGCGGTCGTCTACGTGCTCGACGGCCGGGGCAGCACGACCGTGGAGACGCCGGGCGGCGCACGGCACAGCTTCGAGTGGGGGCCCAGGAGCCTGTTCGCCCTGCCTCTTAACACCCGTTACCGCCACTTCAACGCCAGCGGGCAGAAGCCAGCCCGCCTGGCCGTGGTGACGAACCTGCCGCTCGTGCTCAACGCGTTCCACAACGAAGCCTTCGTCTTCGACAACCCGTTCGAGTTTCCCGAGCGGCTGGGCG
Organism: uncultured Chloroflexota bacterium; assembly: GCA_964435115.1. GTDB lineage: Bacteria > Chloroflexota > UBA6077 > UBA6077 > CF-72 > CAYSYM01. The sequence goes on from CAYSYM010000007.1 coordinate 20,870, forward strand.
AGGAGCGCTTCTTCCGCGGCGACGGCGAGTTCATCCCGATGCGTCCCGGGCGACACATGTGGGAGACGAACTTCGTGCCAGACCTGGGCGCGTTCGCGCTCCAGGAGTGGAAGGCTCGCGGGGCTGGCGGCTCGAACATCATGTTCGTCCTGGCTGACGGCACCATGCACGCGCACATCTCGGAGATGCCCGTGGGGACGTACAAGAAGGCCCACCGGCATGGGCCCGATTTCCACGTCTTCGCCGTGACCGGCCACGGCTACAGCATCTACTGGTACGAAGGTGACGCGGGGTTCCAGCGGTTTGACTGGAAGCACGGCTGCGTCTTCGCGCCGGCCGACCGCCTGTTCCACCAGCACTTCAACACCAGCCCCGAGCCGGCGCGGTACCTGGCGGTGGCGTTCGGCGGGCTGCGCTACCCGTTCGCCGAGGACAAGAAGAAGACGTTCCTCGGCATGGACGTGAGCGTCAAGGAAGGCGGACGACAGATCGAGTACGAGGACCAGGATCCCAGGATCCACGAGATGTACGTCGAGGAGCTGGCGAAGCACGGGATCGAGCCGAGGATGGACCAGTTCCTGGTCGGGGTGGGCTCGGGTCGGTGAGGCGGGGCGCCTGGTTCCACGACGGACACGGGGGCGACGACCTCGCGCTGGCCGACGTCCACTTCCCGGACTACCACTCCGATGGTCTCGACGGAGGGGGTGCCTCGGCCGACGAGGTGGCCTCGGCCATCTGGCGTTTCGACAACGTCGAGTTGGTGACCGTCGGGGTGGACGTGGGGTCGTCCACGTCGCACCTCCTGTTTGCCCGGCTGCACCTGCAGCGCCTGACGCAGTCGCTCTCGAGCCGCTTCGCGGTGGTACGCCGCGAGGTGCTCTCCCGCTCGCCGATCCTGCTCACGCCGTACCGCGTGGACGGGCTGATCGACGTCGACGCGCTCGGCCGGTTCATCCAGCAGGCCTACGCCGACGCCGGACTGGCGCCGGAGGCGATCGACACCGGGGCGGTGATCCTGACCGGCGTGGCGCTGGAACGGGCGAATGCGCGGGCCGTCGCGGAGCTCTTCGCCGCCAGTAGCGGGAAGTTCGTCTGCGCTTCGGCCGGGCACAACCTTGAGGCGATCCTGGCTGCCCACGGCTCGGGGGCGGTCGCGCTGTCACGTCGGCGGGGCGAGACCCTGCTCCACGTCGACATCGGCGGTGGGACGAGCAAGCTGGCCCTCGTGGGCGACGGAGAGGTGCTGCAGACGGCAGCCGTCGGGGTGGGCGGGCGCCTCGTGGCCGTGGATGAGCGGGGACGAGTGACGCGAATTGAGCCCGGCGCGCGGATCGTCGCCGGACGCCTCGGCATCGACCTGGAGCTCGGCGGCCCGCTGGCGCCCGCGGAGAGGAGACGGATGGCGGCAGCGTTCGCCGACGTCCTGCTGGAGGCGGCCTCCGGCGCATCGTCTGAGGGGCTGCAGGAGCTGCTTCTCACCCCGCCGCTGCGGCTCGAGGGGGCGAGGCCGACGGCCGTGACCTTCTCGGGCGGCGTCTCCGAGTACGTGTACGGCCGTGAGACGCGGACGTTCGGAGACCTCGCGCCAGACCTCGCCTCGGTCGTGGGGGAGGCGCGCCGCGCGGGTCGTCTTCCTGGGCCAGTCCTGGCACTCGGCGAGGGGATTCGAGCCACGGTGATCGGCGCCTCGCAGTTCAGCGTGCAGCTCAGTGGGAACACCGTGCACATCGCCAATCCCGCGGTCCTGCCGCTGCGCAACCTGCCGGTGGTCCACCCGCGCCTTCCGGCCGAGCCGCTCGATGAAGCGGGCGTGGAACGAGCGATCGTGGAGGGGTTCCGGCGTCTGGATCTGCGGGAGGGTGAGCGTCCGGTGGCCCTCGCGCTCTCCTGGGAGGGAGAGCCGTACTACCAGACCCTGCGGACGCTGGCCGGCGGCATCGCCCGGGCTCTGCCTCGCTCGCTTGGCGGCGGACGTCCGCTGGTCATCGCGCTGCGGAGCGACGTCGGCTGGTCGCTGGGCGGGATCCTGGCCGAGGAGTTCGGCGCCACGGCCGAGATCGTCGCGATCGACGGCCTGCACCTCCTCGAGCTGGATTACGTGGACGTGGGCGAGGTCGTCCAGCCGACGGGCGTCGTGCCCGTCGTCATCAAGTCGCTGGCCTTCCCGGGCCCGGCCGCCGGACCCGTCAGCGTCAGACCCGCCTGACGGGACGCGCTCTCCGGCGCGGTGTCAGGTGCGGCCGTTTCCCGGCGGGATCTCCTCGAGCTCTTCTTCCTGGATGCGCGCGGCCCGAGCCGCGAACTCATCCATGTGGTCGCGCATGATCTTGACGGCGGTGTCTGCGTCGCGGCGGGCGATCGCCTGGTACAGGTCGGTGTGCGCCCGGCGGGCGGCGTCGACCATGTCCGGCTGGCGGGCGTGGAGGGTGTCGAACGCCTTCTGGATCAGCGCCCGGGTGGCCATGAACATGCTCAGGAGCGCCCGATTGTGCGCCGCCGTCACCAGCGCAGTGTGGAAGTCGAGGCTGGTCGCGGCGGCCTCGTAGGAGGGACGGATCGGGCCATGGATGGCTGCCTCGAGGGCGCGGAGGTCGTCCCCCGAGGCCCGCTCCGCGGCGAGCCGGGCGGCCGTGGTCTCGAGGGCCAGCCGCGCTTCGGCGAGCTCGCGGAAGGTGGTGCCCTGGAGCTGGAAGTGGGCGCCGAGCGAGTCGCTCAGGAGGGCGACGTCGGGCCGGGCGACGTAGGGGCCGCCCTGCCCACCAACCTTGACGCGGATCAGGCCGCTCGCCTCCAGCGCTCGGAGGGCATCGCGGATCGTCACCCGACTCACGCCAAACTGCTGCGCCAGCTCGCGTTCGGTCGGGAGTCGGTCGCCCGGCCGGAACTTTCCGGAGAGGATGGCGGCTCGGATCTGGGCGATCACGTCGCTCGACGCCCGGGTGGGCCGGACCGGGGAGAAGATGGGGTCGCTGGCGTCCATCTGAATGTCAGACCTTTGTCGTATTCTAGCCGCCACGGCCCCGGCCGCGGGGGAGAGGCGGGGGCGGGTTGAGCTGCCGGGCGTAGTAGTCGAACACGGCGCGGATGCGCTCGGCGCTCCAGATGGCACGCTTCTGCCGCGCCTCGGCCTCGGGCGTGTGGGCGATGGCTGCGTGCCCAGCGGGCTGGGCCAGGAGCTGGATCTCGGCCGCGCGCTCGAGCAGGATCGCGGCGTAGCACGCCTCGGCGACGGACGTTCCGGGCACCGCGATGCCATGGTTCTGCAGGAAGATCGCTCGGGCGGCGCCGAGCGCCATTGCCACGGCGCGTCCCTGCTCGGGGCTGCGCACAAGGTCCGTGAACGCGTCGAAGACGGGCACGCCCGGCGGCCAGAAGAAGCTCCCCTCGTGGCTGACCGGCCGGAGCGCGGACCCGCGCGCCGCGAGCGCGATGCTGAAGCGTGGGTGGGTATGGACGACGGCCAGGACGTCCGGGCGGACCCGCATGATCTCGGCGTGGATCGGATACTCCTCGTGGCGCGGGCGGCGGCCGGCCAGCATCGCGCCGTCGAAATCGACCAGGATCAGGTCGTCCGCCGCCACCTCTTCGAGGCCCATGGCGGCCGGCTTCATCCAGAACCGGCGCTCGCCTGGGAGGCGGGCACTGACGTGGCCAAAGATCGCGTCGCCCTGCCCCTGGGCCGCGAGGATGCGGCAGGCGAGGGCGAGGTCTCGCTTGAGCGCAGATTCCTGGCTCTGGCGCCCGTTCTCTTCGCGCGCGGTTGTGTTGGGTACCTGGCTGGGCATCGTGGCACGGCTCCCCGCGTGGATCGGCGGCACCCGTGAGACACGCCCTGTCACGCGAGGGGGACCTGCGACCCCCATCTTGACCCGGCGAGGGTCCCGGCCTATCCTCGGGAGCGCCGCGTTGGTCTGAATCTTAGACCGAACCGCCGACCGGGCGGGAGGGGGAGCAGATGGCGATCACCGTCGACCGCACGCACGCGATTGGAGCGGGAGGATTGGCGTACGCCACCCTCCGCGACTGGCTGGAGCGGGTGGACCAGATGGGGCACCTGCGAGTGGTCCATGGGGCGAATGCCGAGGAGGAGATCGGCGCCGCGACGGACGTGCTCCAGCACGAGGCCGAGTCGCCTGCCGTCATGTTCGACCAGGTCCCCGGCTACGATCCGTCATTCCGGGTCCTGGTCAACAGCTTCGGCTCGACCGACCGGATCGCGCTCACCCTGGGGCTCCCGCCGGGCCTCTCCCGGGTCGAGCTGTCGAACGCCTGGCGGCAGAAGATCAGGGACTCGCATCCACTCCCGCCGCTGGAGGTGCGGGATGGTCCGATCTTCGAGAACGTGCGCCGCGGTGCGGATGTGGACGTGACAATCTTGCCAGCCCCGCGCTGGCACCCGGGCGACGGCGGCCGCTACATCGGGACCGGGTCGTTCGATATCACCCGCGACCCGGACGACGGCTGGGTGAACCTGGGGACGTACCGCGTCATGGTGCACGACGCCAGGCGCCTGGGCTACTACATCTCGCCGGGCAAGCACGGGCGCATCCAGCGCCAGAAGTACTTCGACCGCGGCCAGCCGTGTCCGGTGGCGATGGTCTTCGGGGGAGACCCGCTGCTCTTCCTCGCCTCGTGCACCGAGGTGCCGTACGGCGTGAGCGAATACGACTGGGTGGGCGGCATCAAGGGCGAGCCGCTGCGTGTGATCCGCGGGCCGGTGACAGGATTGCCCATCCCTGCCGATGCGGAGATCGTGGTGGAGGGCTTCGCGTCGAACCAGGAGGTCCTGCTGGAAGGCCCATTTGGGGAATGGATGGGCTACTACGGCTCGGGGAGTCGCGAGGAGCCCGTCCTGCAGGTGGAGGCGCTCTACTTCCGCCAGGCGCCGATCCTCGTCGGCGTGCCACCGGGCCAGCCGCCTGACGAGCAGGCGCGCTTCCGGGCAGTGCTCCGCTCAGCCCTGCTGCGCGACCAGCTCGAGAAGGCCGGCATCCCGGACGTCGTGGGCGTGTGGCAGCACGAGGTGGGTGGCTCGCGCCTGTTCACGGTCGTCTCGATCAAGCAGCGCTACCCGGGCCACGCGCGCCAGACCCTCCACGTGGCCGCGCAGTGCCATGCCGCTGCCTACGCCGGCCGCTACACCGTGGTGGTGGACGAGGACGTGGATCCGTCCAACCTCGAGGAGGTGCTGTGGGCCGTCTGCACCCGCTCCGACCCGGCGACGTCGATCGACATCATCCACCGCGCCTGGAGCACGCCGCTCGACCCGCGCATCCCCCCGGACCGGCGGGAGAAGAAAGACTTCACGAACTCGCGGGCGTTGATTGACGCCACCCGGCCGTGGGAGTGGCGCGAGCAGTTCGCGCCCGTGAACGTGCCGCCCCGGGAGGTGCGCGCCGCCGCGAAGCAGCGCTGGGGGTACCTCCTCGACCGCTAGGCGCTTCCCGAGACCCCGTGCCCGCTCTGCCATGCTGAGCTGCGTGCCGCAGCCGTCTCCGGCTCGAGAGCCCACGGATCCTTCACGGCGTTCAGGGTGACAGCAGGCAAGCTGCAGCCCTGAGCGGGAAGCACGTGGCCGCCCGCCTGACGGTCCGCCGCGTGCCACCTTCCCCAGCGCGACGCGCGGCGTGCTCTACTGGCCCGTCAACATGCCGGCGAGCTTCCGGGCCGTCCCGGGCTCCAGCGAGAGGATGGTGTCCACGACCTGTCTCACCTGCTCCCCGGACTTCGGCGCCAGCTCGACCCTCGCCTGCTGCGCGTCGGCCAGGAACGCCGGGTCCGTCATCACGTCGATGAATGCCTTCTGCAGGACGCGCAGCCGCTCCTCCGGGAGCCCGGGCGGGGCGGCGAACGGCTTGGAGATCTCGTTGGGTCCACCGAAGGCCTGGAGCATGGATCGCCCCTCGGCACTGGTGACGAAGTCGGTGGCCAGCGGGACGTCCGGGAGCTCCGGGTGGCGCTGCGAGCCGAACTGCACGACCACGGTGACCTGCCCCGAGTCGAGGAGCGCCTTCTGATTCGACGCGATGCTCTCCCACGGCCAGCAGCCGCCGGCCAACTCGCCGGCCTCGATGCCGCGCGCCACGTCGGCCGTGCCCTTGTACCCGTTGGCGACGCGCACCCTGGCACCGGTCAGCTCCTTGAGCAGGACCGGGAGGTCGGAGGGATTCGAGCCCGGCGCGAGCCCGCCGAACACGAGCGGCTCCGTGCGCGCAAGCAGGTCGCGCATGGAGCGGGCCCCGGTCTCCCTGCGGACGATGCAGACGGGCGTGCTGGCAGCGGCGCTGCCGATCCAACTGAACTTCCGGGCGTCGAACTCGATGTTACTCTCGCCGAGCGCTTGCTGGAGTGGCTGCAGCTCGTTGAACGTCGCGAACGTCAGGCCGTCAGGGGCAGCCGTCCGGTACAGGTAGTTCGCCGCGACGCGGCTGCCTGCGCCGGGCATGTTCTCGACGATGACGGTGGGGTTGCCCGGGAGGAGCCGCGACAGGTGGCGCTGGATGAGGCGGGCGATCTGGTCGAACCCGCCGCCCGGGTCGTACCCGACGATGATGCGGACCGTCTTGCCCCGGTAGAAGGTCTCGGCGGCCTGCTGCATGGCAGGGGACACAGACGGGGCCTGCAGGCTGGTGCCGCGCGCCGGGCCAGCAGCCGGAGAGGCGGCGGGGCTGGCGAGCGGCGTCGGCGTCGCCGCGGCCGCCTTAGGTGCGAGGGTTGCCGGCGCTGGCGTGGCGGGTGGCGGTGCTGCTGGAGCGCCGGGGGAACAGGCGACGACCGTCGCCAGACCAGCGAGCGCGACGAGCGCCGTGAAACGTCCGGGCCGATACATCTTCGGAACCTCCCCTGCTACCTGGTCTGTGGACCCGCCCGGCGGGCGCAGACTCGGGCTCACCCCCCACCCGCCGGCCGCCTTACATCAGCGCGCCCGCGCATTCGAGCTCGTGAATGGCGTCCGCGCCCAGGCCCAGCACCTCCCGGAGCACATACTCGTTGTCCGCGCCCAGGCCGGGCGCGGGCCGACCGATGCAGGGCGGTGTGCCGCGAAGCAGGAAGGGCGGCGCGGCCGTGTGGACGCGGCCCAGGACGGGGTGCTCGATCGGGCGCCAATGCTGCCGGTGGGCGAGCTGCGGGTCGGCGAACAGGTCTGCCATCGAGCTCACCGGGGACGCCCGCAGGCCGTGCGCGCGAAGCCGCCGCACGACCTCCTCGCGAGACCGCTGGCGCGTCCACTCGGCCACCAGTGCCTCCAGGTGTGCCTCGTTAGCTTTGCGCTTCGCCACCGTGGCGAAGCGCCCATCCTGCCCCCAGGCGGGTTGATCCAGGGCGGCGAGGAAGCGCCGCCACTCGTCGTCGTCGGCGATGCTCAGCGCGCACCAGCGGTCCTCGCCCTGGCATGGGAAGACGCCGTGCGGCACGGCCGAGGCGTGGCGGTTGCCTTGCCGGTGGGCCGTGCGTCCGTTGGCGAAGAGGTCGAGAAAGGGCGGCGCCAGGAACTGCAGCCCCGCCTCGTACTGCGACAGGTCGACATAAGCTCCCCTGCCGGTGCGTGCCCGACGCGCCAGCGCTACCAGGACCGCGATCGTCCCGTAGCCGACCGCGATGTAGTCGATGTACGGCCCATACAGCAGGCCCGGCGGCTGGTCCGGGAAGCCCAGCAGGTGGGTGAACCCGCTCAGGGAGGTGAGGTGGCTGCCGAAGCCAGGGTGCCGGGCGTGCGGGCCAGTTTGGCCCTGGTTGCAGGTACTCAGCATGACCAGTCGCGAATTGCGGGCCGCCAGCACGTCGTACCCGAGGCCGAGCCGTGCCATCGTGCCGGGGGTGAAGTTCTCGATCACCACGTCGGCCAGGGCCACGAGCTGGCCCGCCAGCTCGACTCCCCGAGGATGCTTGAGATTGAGCGTGACGCTGCGTTTGCCGTCGTTGAAGAAGGCGAAGATTCCGGCGCGCTCGACGCCTGGGAGGTTGTCCTTGAACGGCGGGTAGTGGGTGCGGAAGCCATCCATTCGGGTGCGCGACTCGACCCGGATGACCTCGGCGCCGTAGTTGGCGAGGTGCTTGCCGACGACCGGCCCGGCCGCGAACCCGCCGAACTCGACGACGCGCACACCGGCCAGGGCGCCGCCGCCGGCTGCGGGGGTGGGGAGGTCCCGTGCGAGGACGGCGGTCACACGACCCCGGCCCCCCGCAGCGCCACGAGCTCCTCGGCCGCGAGCCCCAGCTCGCCGCAGTAGATCTCGGCGTTGTGCTCGCCCACGCGCGGCGCACGGCGCCGAATCGGCAGCCGCTCGCCGTCGAACAGGGCGAAGCTGCCCGGCACGGTGAGCGTGCCGTCCTGCCACGGCGCCTCCACCGCCTGCCAGAACCCGCGTGCGCCGAGCTGCTCGTCGTGCCAGATATCCTCGACGGTGGCGACCGGATAGCCGAGCATGTTGCGGCTCACCACGCCCTGGAAGAACTCCGCCTTGGTGAGGCTCCGCAGGAAGGGCTCGATCGCCGCTTCAAGCTCGCGGACCGTGTCCGGCGCGACGGTCGCCACGTCGAAACGGTCCCAGTCCACTCGTTTCAGGCTGGCTGGCGCCCCTCCGCGCTCCTCCATCCAGGCGACCAGCGCCTTCCCCGTGTCCCGACCGGCCGGGCCGCCGTACAACGCAAAGGTCACGTACCCGTCGCGGCACGGCCAGATGTTGCGGAACTGCGCACCGTTGACGCTGCGGCCCGTGAGGTACTGGCCGGAGCGGCCCTGTTCCTCGCCGAGGAGGTCCCAGAAGACGGGCGCGTGCGAGATAGCGGCGATCATGCTCGCCTGCGCGGAGACGTCGACGTGCTGCCCGAGGCCCGTCGAGTCGCGGGCCAGGATCGCCATGAGGGTGCCCATGGCTCCGCTCATCCCGGCCCAACTAGGCGACTGCGGGACCGTGTTACGCACGGGTGTGCCGAGCGGGTCGCCCGCCAGCCACAGGCTGCCGCTCGCGGCGGTGATCTCCAGGTCCGAGGCAGGGCAGGTGGCAAGGGGGCCGTCGAGCCCGAAGGGGGTGATCGACGTCACGATGAGACGTGGGTTGGCCTCGGACAGCGCGCCAAAGCCCAGACCGAGCCGTTCCAGGTAGCCCGGCTGGAACGTCTCGACCACGACGTCCGCCCGCGCTGCGAGTCGCCGGAACAGGTCCTGGCCGGTCGACGATTCCAGGTTGCAGGTGATCCCGCGCTTGTTCAGGTTGCCCGCCAGCCAGGTCAGGCTCCGATCCAGCGCCGGGCGGTCCGCGGCGAACGGAGGGAGACGCCGGGACGGATCGCCGTGCGGGGGTTCGACCTTCAGGACGTCGGCGCCGAGGTCGGCGAGGATCCGGCCGCTCAGGAAGCCCGAGTCGTCGGCGAGATCCAGGACGCGTACCGCGTGGAGCGGAAGGCCGGCCCACTCGGCGGCCGCCCCCCCATCCCCGGCCAGCCGGCCGTTGGCTCGGGCCGATCCCTGGCGGCTGTCTCGGCTGCGGCGCATGGGTGGTGGACGGCCCGCTTCAGGCGCCCCGGCGCGATGGGCCTAGCGCCCCGTCCGGGCCAGGACTTCGACCCAGCCCTTCATCGCGGACCTCCCCCGAGTGATCTGCTGGTCGCTGAACCAGGTGCGGAGGTCGATCCGATCGACCGGGTAGACCGGTCGGTGGAAGTCCTGCTCATAGCCGAAGGGGAGCGTGGCGTCGATCCCCATGCCGCCCTCGAAGCGCGTGTTCGAGGCGGTCCACTCCCGGTCGCCGGCGGTCATCCGCTCCTGGGGTTGGAACGTCTGGCCGATCCCCCCAGGGATCGGGTTCAGGATGTCCGTGTGGGGGTTCACGCGCGTGGTCAGGGCCCACATGATGTCGTCCATGCTGTAGATGTCGACGTCCGTGTCGACCGCGATCGCCACCCGCATGCCCTGGCTGCAGGCCAGGATGGCGGCCAGGAAGTTCCGCTGCCAGCCCTCCTCGATCCTGTTGCGCTTCTTGACCTGGATGATGCAGCCGCCCCAGTCGGTCATGCAGTAGGGGATGTTGACGTCCTGGACGATGCCCGGCTGGAGGCGCTCGCACAGCTCGAAGATGGCGGCTTCGCGCACGGTCGTGTCGATGTTGTTGTCGTCGGCCATGTGCACCCCGAGCGGGTAGATGATGGGCTTGCTCTCGCGCCGGCGCATGGTGATGGCGGTGACATGGAAGGTGGGGGCCTTGTACGCCTTGCCCATGTAGCCGGCCCACTCTGGGTGGAAGACGAACTTCCCCTGCTTGCCGGCTGCCTCGGCCTCCGCCGTCTCGTAGCGCTTGTCGCGCGGGTAGAGGTGGCCCTCCAGGACGTACTCGGAGTCGGCCACCGCGTAGGCGTCGACGGTGCGCGCCTTCACGATCCGGACCGGCGAGCCCTGGACGGCACCGGCGGCCCCCAGCTCGTCGGCGCCACGCGGCAGCACCACGTAGTCGAACCCACCGCCGGCGATCAGCGTGCAGGCGGGTGGCAGTCCGAAGCAGAGCGTGAGGGGGATCGGCTTCTCATCCCCGTAGTGCTCGGTGATGATCTGCCACATGTGGGCGCCGGGTGCCGATTGGAAGGTGCCCACATTCCCCCAGCGGAAGTTCATCCGGTTGTAGCCAATGTGGCTGCCGCCCTTGAAGTACTCGCCGACCACGACGCTGTTGCCGCTGCCGATCGTCAGCTCGCTCTCGAGGGCCGTGTGCCGGATGGCCATGATGTACCTGTTGACGTCGAGGTCGTCGGCGATGACCTCCTCCTGGCACGGCGCCTCCTCCTGGGGGATCTCCACCGGCTTGATCGGGTGGGTGAGCGCGTGGGCGAGCGTCCGGGTGCGGTCGGTGGCGTTCTGCCAGCCGAACATCCGCTCGATCACGCTGTAGTTGGCGAAGAGGTTGGTGATCGCGCGCGCGTGCGGGTACCCCTTCACGTTGTTGAACAGGATGGGATAGCTGCCGTCGAGCGACTTCTGGATGCCCGTCAATTCGAGATCGCCACTCACCGCGACGTCCGTCTCGAGCAGCAGCCCTTCGGACCGCAGCCAGTCGAGTGTCGAACGCAGCGAGGTGATATCGCGCAGGGTCGCGTCCGCGCCGTTCCTGGTCGCGGCCTGGGCCGACGTGTCCTTGACCTCGATTGCCATCTCTCACCCTCCGTATGGGACGCACACGTGTGGAGGAGCTCCGACTGCGCTACCCGCCTGCCCCGGCAGGGCTGACACCCCCTTCGGCCTGGCGGTAGGAATATCATACCAACTCACGGACATTGTGCCGCTGACGGCCGGCCCTTTCAGGCGCACGGCCACGCTCCGCCCGGCGCGCGTCACCGGAGGAGCCACCCCCAGCGCTCGCGTGTGACCCGCTTCTCCTCCGGCGTGGGGCCGATCGCGGGTGGGAAGCGGTCGCGCCATTCCCAGGGCCGCGTAGCGTCGATGATCAGCCGACTGTTGAACCCCTTCTTGTCCGGCTCGATGGCCGGATCCAGGGGTCCGCTCCAGGCGCGGTGGATGATGTCCAGGCTACGTTCCGGGTCGGAGCGGGTGCAGACGGCCCACAGCACCTCGTTGACGTCGGTGATGTCAATGTCCTCGTCGACGACGACCGTGATGCGACCGAGGTAGGCACCGGCGCGGGTCTGGCTGGCGATGTGGCCGGCCTGGCGCGCGTGGCCCGGGTAGCGCTGCCTGATCGCCACCACGTTGAAGAGGCGGCAGCCGCCGACGGTGTGGCACCAGGCGCCGACGACGTCCGGGATGCCGGCCAGCCGCAGTTCGCGGCGGAGGTTGGCGCTGCGCAGGTACTGGCGGAAGCGGTGCGCCTCGTACGGCGGCTTCTCGGGCGGGACGCCGAGGATGATCGGATCGCGGCGGTGGTAGAGCGCCTTCACTTCGAGCACCGGCTCGTCGCGCGACGCCGACGCGTAGTAGCCGGTCCACTCGCCGAACGGCCCCTCCAGCCGCTTCTCGTCCGGGTGGAGGAAGCCTTCGAGCGCGATCTCCGCGTAGGCCGGGATGGGGAGGCCCGTGTGGGCACCGCGCAGGCATTCCAGGGGGCGCCCGCGCATCCCGCCGACCCAGGCCAGTTCGTCGACGCCGGGCGCCATCTCGAGGCAACTGGCGATGAAGAGGAGCGGGTCCATACCAGGCACCACGATGACCGGCATCGGCGCTCCCCGCTCGAAGCACTTGTCGCGGTGGATGCGCCCGTGCTTGCCCGGCGAGATGTACAGGCCGGTGTGGTTGCGGTCGTGGATCATGACTCGGTAGGTGCCCATGTTCACCCACTCCGAGTCGGGGTCCCGGGTGATCACGCCGACGCCGGTTCCCAGGTAGCGTCCGCCATCCTGTGGGTGCCAGTGGGGGGTCGGGAACTTCCAGAGGTCGACGTCCTCGCCCTCGAACACGTGCTCCGCGACCGGCCCGTCCTCCACGATCGTCGGCGCGATCGGCTGCACCGTGTCCATCCGCCGCTCCCACTCGTCCATCAGCTCGAAGGCGCCGATCGTGGACGGGAGGCCCAGGCTCACCGCCACGCGGCTGCGTTCGCCCTGGGCATTGAGGAGCACACGGTAGCCGGCGGCGTAGCCGGGGACCTTGTCGACCAGCACCGCCGGGGCGCCGTCCGTGTGGACGAGCATCTCGGCAATCCGCCCGATGTTCTCCTGCCAGTCCACGCCCTCCAGCACCTGCAGCTCCCCGAGCGCGTCGACCATCTGCAGCCAATCCCGCAGGTCCTGGTGGGGCAGGCCGGTCGCCCTGAGCTGGTCGGCCAGCCGTGCCCGATCCGCCTCTGGTGCAGTCTGCCCGTCCAGCGAGCCGACCCGCACGCCGCCCGGGACGCCGTAGCCCGCGGGCGCCGCGGCGGGCCCCATCATGGCTGGGCCCCCAGGCCGGCTGGCTCCCGTCCGGTCGCGTGGGCCTGGCCGTCGTGGGACGCCTCCCACTCAGGCGCCAGTTCCAGGTGGCGCACGGCGTCGTACCCGAGGAGCTGGTACAGGCGGTTCTGGGCGCTCACCAGCAGCGCCGGGCGGTCACCGGTGGCGAAGTGCTGGTGGACGGTGTTAGGCGAGACGTAGACCAGGTCGTCTTTCCGCCACTCGTGCTGCCCCGGCTCCCGTGCCACGCGTGCGTAGTAGCGGTCGTCGATCTCTGCCTCCACCTGCCATTCGAGGGTGTAGCCGGCGCCCTCGGCCACGAAGAACACCTCGTCGGCCATGTGCCAGTGTCGGGCGCTGTGGCTGCCGCCGGCGATCTCCTGGAGCCACACGTCGACGCTGTTCAAGCGCACGTCCATGGTGCGGTTGGCCAGCCACTTGATCTTGCCGTCTGGCGTGACCCGCCAGGGCTCGCCGCGGCCGTCGACGACCTTCCGCTTCGTGTCGGAGCCGGGAGTCCACAGCACCGACCAGTCCTGACGTGGGCCGAAGCGCTCCTCCTCGCCGTCCGGGATCGTCAAGCCGCGTCCTTGCTGCGTCAGGCCCAGGAAGAGCCAGGTCGCCTTCGCCTTCATCACCAGGGCCAGGGCTGGCTCCGTGGGGCTGGCGTTGAAGTGCTGGTGGCGGCAGTCGGTGTGCACCACCACCAGGTCGCCCTGCTGCCAGTCGTACCGCTGGCCATCGTGAATCTCGTAGCCGTGTCCCTGCAGGATGTAGAAGGCGGCCTCGTTCTGGTGGCCGTGCCCCCCGTTCGAGCCGCCGGGGGCGATCTCGACGAAGTGGCATAGGAGCGACTGGGTCAGGAAGGGCTCGTCACCCGGCGCCAGGAGGTACTTGGCGCGCGAGGCGGTCGAGGGGTCCTCGTGCCCGGGCGTCTTCTCGTCGCGCCACGGGCGCTCGGCGGCGTGGACCACGTGCGGCGCCTGGGCGCGTGCCTGGCGGAGCGCCTTCAGGTTGTACTTGGCGCCCTGAAGGCCGCGAACGAAAACACGATCAGCCATGGAAGCCCTCCGCTGCAGGATCTGGTTCGAGCGGGCGCTCGACGCGCCGGGTGCCCGCGAGGCGAGGCGAGGGTGCCGCGGCCGGGCTCGTCTCGCGCTCGGACTCGTCGCCGAGGGAGTCGGACGTGGCGACGCCGTGGGTGTCGGTGATGACGGTGCACAGCTCGGCCGGTAGCTCCACGAAGATGGCGTCGCCGCCGCGCAGAGGGGCCGTCGGGTGCTCGCGACAGAACAGCAGCGCTTCGCCCACCCGGACGCGGCAGTCCAGGTACTCGCCCATGAACAGCCGCTGCTGGACGACCCCGGGCAGCACGTTCGCCGCCGCCGGCGGCGGCGAACGGTGCAGGCGGACGTTCTCGGGCCGGATCGACAGCGTGACCCGCTCGCCCGCGGCGACGCCTTCCGGGCAGGTCGCCTTGAGGCGCCCCGCAGGCGTGTCGAGCTCCATGCTTCCGAACTCGTTCCCGCCCAGGGCCGTGCCCTCCAGGAAGTTGGCACTGCCCACGAAGTCCGCGGCGAAGCGGCTCGTGGGCCGCTGGTAGATCTCGCGCGGCGTCCCCTCCTGCACGATCCTGCCATTCGACATCACCGCGATGCGGTTCGACATCGACAGCGCCTCGACCTGGTCGTGGGTCACGTACAGCGTGGTGATGCCGAGCCGGCGCTGGAGGTCCCGCAGCTCGCGGCGCATCTGGTCGCGCAGCTTGGCGTCCAGGTTCGAGAGCGGCTCGTCCAGCAGGAGCACCCGCGGGCGGCGCACCAGCGCGCGGGCGAGCGCCAGGCGCTGCTGCTGGCCGCCGGAGAGCTGCGTGGCCATGCGCCCTTCGAACCCGCCGAGCTGCACGGTGGCCAGGGCCTCTTCCACGCGCCGTGTGATCTCCGGAGTTGAGAGACCGCTGCCGGTGACGCGCAGAGGGAAGGCGACGTTCTCGAAGACCGTCATGTGGGGCCAGATCGCGTAGCTCTGGAACACCATCCCGATGTTCCGCTTGTGCGGCGGCACGAACGTGCTCGGCTGGTGAGACGAGACCACCTGGCCGTCGACGACGACGCGGCCGGCGTCGGTGCGCTCGAGGCCGGCGACGCACCGCAGCGTGGTGGTCTTGCCGCAGCCCGAGGGGCCGAGCAGGGTGTAGAACTGCCCGGGCTCAGCCGCGAAGCTGACGCCGGCGACCGCGCGCACGCGGTCGCGCCGGTCCGGGTAGGTCTTGACCAGGTCCTCGACCGCCAGTGGCCGTCCGTCTGAGCTCACCATGGGCGATTGGCTGGAGAACACACGAAGCGTGTTCTCCAACCGACTCCCGTAAGACGATGTAGTCCGCGCGTCACCCGTCGTCCCCTATGACCTGATGCCGAACTGGCCGCTGATCCGGTAGACGGCGGCGACGACGAGGATCAGGCCGGCGATCATCAGCACCCCCAGCGCCGCCACCGCGGTCTGCTTGCCACTCTCGAAGAGGTCGAAGACCAGGAGCGCAAGCACCGTGCTCTCGCTCGTCGCCAGGAGCACGGACGCGCTCAGCTCCCGGATCGACACGACGAAGATGTAGATCCAGCCGGCCACCAGCCCGGGGCGCAGCAGCGGCAGGGTGACGCGCGTGAACGTCGTCCACCAGGAGGCCCCGGAGACCTGCCCGGCCTCCTCGAGCTCGCGGTGGATCTGCACCATGGCGCCGCTGTTGGTCCGCATGCCGTACGGCAGGTACTTGGTCACGTACGCGATGACGAGCACCCACAGGGTGCCGTAGATCGGCAACGGGACCGTGACGTACAGCCAGATCAGGCTCACGCCGAGGACGAGGCCGGGGACGCCGATGGGGAGGAACGCAAGCAGGTCCAGCAGGCCCCGCCCGGGCAGGCGCGTCTTCACCGTGATCCAGGCGATGATGGCCGTCAGCAGGCTCACACCTGTCGCCGCGCCGAGCGCCAGGAGGAAGCTGTTGCGGACCGCGAGCTGGGCGCGCGGGTAGCTCCACAGAAAGGCGTAGTTCTCCAGCGAGAGATACTGGAGCGCTTGTGGGCTCGGCTGGCGGTAGAACGGCAGCAGCGACGACCAGAGCAGGATGAAGAACGGCAGGCCGATGATGACCAGGAAGTACAGCGCCAGGTACGCGAAAGTGGCGTAGCGCCAGCGCCCCAGGTCCAGCACGCGCGGGCGGAACGCCTTGCCGGTAATGGTGCCGAACGACTCTGCGCGCGCGGTGAGGCGGTGGTAGAGCAGCACGCCCGTTGCGCTGATGGCCATCAGGCCGATGGCGAGCGCGCCGGCCAGGCCGAAGTTGGGCGGGTAGTTGCGCAGCGCCAGGAAGATCTCGCTCGTCAGCACCGGTACCTTGGCCGGGATGCCGACGAGGGCTGGAATCTCGAAGGACTCCAGGCCGCGCACGAACATCAGCAGGAGGGCCGAGGCAACGGCCGGCAGCAGCAGCCGCAGCGTGACCCGGCGTAGCGTAGCCCAGGTGCTGGCGCCGGACATCATCGCCGACTCTTCGAGGGACGGGTCCATGCTCTTGAATGCCGCCGACATCACCAGGAATACCAGCGGCGAGAGGTACAGGCCCTCCACCCAGACCATGCCGCCCATCGTGAAGATGTCGAAGGGGGCATCCGGCAGCCCCAGCAGCGACTTCAGGGCGACGTTGATCCAGCCGATCTTGGGGCTCAGCAGGAAGATCCAGGCGATGGTACCGAGCACGCCGGGCACGATCAGCGGCACCAGGCTGAGGGCGTAGAAGAGCTGGCGGAAGGGTGTGTTGGTGCGCTCGACGATCCAGGCGAGGCTGGTCCCGAGCGCGAAGGCGACCAGCGCCGAGCCGACGCCGTAGACGAACGAGTTCAGCAGCAGTCGGTAGGTCCGTGGCTGCGAGTACGCTTCAATGTAGTTGGCGACACTGAGCCCGGCCTGGTCTTCGACCCGGAAGCTGCCGACGAGCAGCATGGCCAGCGGGACGACCGTGAGGTACAGCAGCAGCAGCGCGGCCCCGGTGGGGAGCAGCACGCCAGGGTCGCGCAGGTAGTGGCCCCAGGGCACGCCGCGGAGCCGTGGGCGGGCAAGAGTGGCGGTAGCCATGCTGCGGCAGCTCAGCGCGCGGAGCCCGACGCGCTCACCGGCCGAGCCACGCGAAGGAGGACCGACGGAGCGCTGCGACTCGGAGCCACCGGCCGAGGTACGGGGGCCGCAACTGCGCCGAGCCCTGCCGGCCTGCAGCCCCCGTGCGCTTGGCCCTCGAGGGTGAGCGCGAAACGCTCAGGCATTGATGCCCAGCGCCTCGTTCCAGACCTTGGTGAGCTGCTGGTAGTCCTTCGCCATCTCCGGGCGGGCCGGGTACATCTTGATCCCTTCCGGCTTCAGCGGCGCCTGCAGCTTCACTCCGGGGCGGGACGGCACACGGCCAATGTCCGAGATGGCCTGCTGGCCCTCCTCGCTCAGCAGCCAGTTCCAGAACAGGCGCGCCGCGTTCGGGTTAGGCGCGCCCTTGATCACGCCGCCCGCCTGCAGGAGCTGTGTGGCCTCCGTCTTCATCCAGTCGATCGGAGCCTGCTTCAGCTTGAGGGCCTCGATGCGGTGCGCGTAGGCGCCGAAGAAGAGGGGGCTCTGTCCCGCCGCCAGCAGCTCGGTGGTCTCGGTGTGGCCCTTGAACGCCTGCGGCTTGTTGGCGCCGACCTTCCTCAGCCACTCCGTGGCCTTGTTCAGGTCGCCGAACTTGCCGCCCACCAGGCCGGCGAACATCTCCATGTCGGTGGCCTCGACCATGATCTTGCCGCTCCACTTGGGGTCGGCCAGGTCGTCGTAGCTCTTCGGGGCTTCGTCAGGCTTGACCAGGTCGGTGTTCCAGGCGATCACGTCGATGTTCTGGCGCGTGGAGACCCACAGGTTGTCCTTGTCCTTCAGGTTGTCCGGGAACACGATGGCGTTGGGTGCCGCGAACGGCTCGAACAGCTGCTCGTTCAGGACGTTGAACACGTCGAAGCTGTTCGTCTCGAGGACGTCGGCCAGGACCTTGCCCCCCTTCGTCTCGGTGATCAGGCGCTGCACGAGCTGCTCGCCGTTGCCGCGGACGTGGTCCACGGTGATACCTGGGTACCGCTTCTCGAACAGCGGGTACACCTGGTTGAACTCGTCGAGGTTGAATGACGAGTAGACGACGACCTTGCCTTCCTTCTTGGCCGCGGCCTCGATAGTCGCCATGTCCACGGCGGCAGGTTTCGCGGCCACAGCCGGCGTCGCGACCGCCGGGACCGCCGTGGGCGCCGTGGTCGGTGCCGCGGTCGGCTTTGGCGGGGCCGCCGTCGCGGCCGGCGCCGGCGCGGCGGCCGGCTGCTGGCAGGCGGCGAGCAGCGAGCCGCCGCCGCCAAGGATGATGAGCGTGAGGAACGCGCGGCGCGATTGCCGCGCGGGGTCGTGGGAACCCCCTGACTCGCTAGCCATCTACCTACCCCCTTGCCTGCCAGACCGAGCGCTTCGCGCTTCCCGTTCTTCGCATGGCTGAGCACGTGAGTCGCAACGTGGCGAGTCGGGCCGTGCTGTGGCTCGGGTGCTCAGCCGGGTCCCCCGCGGGCTGGTCTCCGCTCCATCGGGACCGCTCCCGCGCCGATGGTATGATCTTCATATCTTCTGGGGCCGGGCCGGCGCTGTCAAGCGGGTCGAGCGGCGCCGGATCCGCCGATTCCAGATCGGCGGGGTCCGTCGGCCGGGTGAGCGAAGCGACCTCACGCCACGGATGCCTGACAGGCGCCGCGGGCGCGTCTGCGAGCCACTCGGCGCCCGGGCGCCGCGCGGATCCCTCAGCCCGCGTTCAGCCTCTCCTCAGCCGGCATTCAGCTTTCCTGACTAGCCTGGGCCCGGCTACCCCGGGAGGGAGCCGCGCCCCGTCCCCGCGGACCGAAGCCGGGACGGCCCGAAGGGAGGCCTATGTCACGCCGGATCAACCGCCGTACCTTCGTCAAGCTGTCCGCAGCCGCCGCCCCGGCCGGCTTACTGCTCGACTGGCGCATCGCCGCCGCGGACGACGGCACTGTCAATGCGACGACGTTCGGCCACCACCGCTGGAACAAGCCGATCGGGGAGGTCCCCGGCATCTGCCCCTTCTGCGCGGTGGGCTGCGGGGTTCTGACCGCCGTGGAGAACGGCGCCGTAGTCGGTATCGAAGGCGACCCTGACAACCCCATCAACATGGGCCGGCTGTGCCCCAAGGGGATGGCGCTGTTCCAGGAAGAGGAGCCGTGGCGGCAGCTCAAGGTGCTCTACCGCGCGCCGTACGCCACCGAGTGGCAGACCATCAGCTACGACGAGGCCGTCGCCCGCGTGGCCGCCAACGTCAAGCGCACCCGCGACGCCGGGTTCGTCGAGCGGGACGACGGCGTGCTGGTCAACCGCTGCGAGAGCCTCGCCTGGATGGGCTCCTCGGCCATCAAGAACGAGGAGGCGTACGTGGCGACCAAGTTCGCGCGGTCGCTCGGGATCGTCTTCCAGGAGCACCAGGCCCGTCTTTGACACAGCCCCACCGTGCCCGGTCTGGGCACGTCATACGGTCGCGGCGCGATGACGAACCACTGGATCGACATCCAGAACGCGGACGTCATCATGATCAACGGCTGCAACCCGGCCGAGAACCACCCCATCGCCTGGCACTGGGTGCGCACGGCGCTCGACCGGGGCGCCAAGCTGATCGTCGCCGACCCGCGCTTCACCCGGTCGGCCTCACAGGCGCACCTGTACGCGCACATCCGGCCGGGGACGAACATCGTCTTCTATGGCGGGCTGATCAACTACATCCTCGAGAACGAGCGCTTCGACCGCGAGTACGTGCTGAACTACACCAACGCCAGCACGCTCATCAACCCGGAGTTCCGTTTCACGAACGGCCTGTTCAGCGGCTACGACCCGGCGAAGCGGGCCTACGCCAACGCGACCTGGCAGTACCAGGCCGGCTCAGACGGCACGCCCCGGCGTGACGAGACGCTGCAGGACCCGCAGACGGTCTTCCAGCTCATGAAGCGGCACTACAGCCGCTACGACGCGCAGACGGTCGCCCGAGCCACCGGGATCCCGGCCGAGAAGTTCCTCCAGATCGCTGAGCTGTTCAGCTCGACCGGCCGGCCCGACCGGGCGGGGACCATCCTGTACGCCATGGGCCAGACCCAGGCAACGGTGGGCACGCAGAACATCCGCTCCCTGGCCGTGATCCAGCTCCTGCTGGGGAACATCGGGATCGCCGGGGGCGGCGTGAACGCGCTGCGTGGCGAAGCCAACGTCCAGGGCGCGACCGATATGGGCGTCCTCTGGGAGTGGCTGCCCGGCTACCTCAACGTCCCGCGCCAGGCTCTGCATCCCACGCTGAAGGACTACCTGGAGAAGGAGACCCCGAAGACCGGCTACTGGGCTAACAAGCCGAACTTCATGGTCAGCCTGCTCAAGGCCTGGTGGGGCGACGCGGCCACGCCGGAGAACGAGTTCGGCTACGGCTGGCTGCCCAAGGCCAAGGGCAACTACAGCCACCTCGAGCTCTTCGACGCCATGCACAACGGCACCATCAAGGGTTTCTTCGTCGTCGGCGAGAACCCGGCCGTGGGCATGCCCAACTCGAACAAGGTCCGCATGGCCATGGAGAACCTGGACTGGCTGGTCGTGGCCGACGAGTGGATGACCGAGACCGCCGAGTTCTGGACCTCCAAGCGCCCGCTGCTCGACGTGAGCCAGACGGCCGATCCAGCCAAGATCAAGACGGAGGTGTTCTTCTTCCCGGCGGCCAGCTTCAACGAGAAGGCCGGCTCGTACACCAACAGCGGGCGCTGGCTCCAGTGGAACGAGCAGGCCGTGGAACCCGAGGGGGACGCGCGCTCGGACCTCTACCTGATCACACGCTTGCTCAAGGCGATCCAGAAGGAGTACGCGGGGAGCACGGCGGCCAAGGACCAGGGGCTGCTCAAGGTGAACTGGGAGTACGGCGACCCGCCCAGCTTCACCGCGGTGCTGCGGGAGGTCAACGGCTACGAGACGGCAAGTGGCAAGCAGGTGGCCGGCTTCGCCGCGCTGAAGGCGGATGGCTCCACGGCGTGCGGCAACTGGATCTACTCCGGGGTCTTCCCCGATCCCCAGACCAACCGCGCGGCCTCGCGCAAGCGGGACGACCCGAGCGGCCTCGGGCTCTACCCCGGCTGGTCGTTCGCCTGGCCGGCCAACCGGCGCATCCTCTACAACCGGGCCAGCGCCGACCTGAACGGCAACCCGCGGAACCCGGCGCGCAAGCTGGTGTGGTGGGACCCGCAGGGTGGGGCTGAGAAGCGCGGCGCCTGGGTCGGCAACGACGTACCGGACTTCGCCGCCCCCAAGGCGCCGGACGCCGCGGCCAAGGCGGGCGGCGCCGCGCTGGATGCCCTCTCCGGCACCGACCCGTTCATCATGAAGACGGACGGCCGGGGCTGGCTGTTCGTCCCGAGCGGGCTCGTGGACGGGCCGCTGCCCGAGCACTACGAGCCGTTCGACGCCCCCACGGCCAACCTGCTCAACGCCGTGGCGCTCAACCCGGCCGTGAAGATCTTCGACGGCCCGATGGACAAGAAGGGCACGCCGGATGAGTTCCCGGTCATCGCCACCACCTTCCGGCTGGCCGAGCACTACCAAGGCGGCTCGGAGACCCGCAGCCGGCGCTGGCTGGTGGAGCTGATGCCCGAGATGTTCGTGGAGGTGAACCCGGCGTTCGCCGAGCGGCGCGGCATCCGCGACGGCGAGAAGGTGCGGGTGGAGTCGGCGCGTGGGACCGTGCTGGCGCGCGCCGTGCTGACCGAGCGGATGCAGCCCCTCGAGATCGACGGCCGCCAGGTGGACATGGTCGCCCTGCCGTGGCACTGGGGCTACTCGGGGTACTCCACCGGCCACAGCGCCAACGTGCTGACCCCCACCATCGGCGACGCCAACACCTACATCCAGGAGGACAAGGCCTTCCTGGTGCGGGTGACCAAGGCCTGAGAGGGGGTGGCATCGTGGCTCAAGCTGTCCTCGTCGACACGACCAAGTGCATCGGCTGTCGTGCCTGCCAGGTGGCGTGCAAGGAGTGGAACGAGCTCGAGCCCGAGAGCTACCGCGAGATGCAGCTCTCGAGCACGTTCCAGAATCAGCGCAACATCACCGCGAACACCTGGACGCTGGTAATGTTCACGGAGCAGCGGCTGGACGACCAGCAGCGCTGGCTGTTCACGAAGACGCAGTGCATGCACTGCACCGACGCGCCGTGCGTGGCCGTCTGCCCGACCGGCGCCCTCTCCAAGCAGAGCCAGGTCACCTACCTGGACGAGACGCGCTGCATCGGGGAGCGCTACTGCGTGGCGGCCTGCCCGTTCGGCGCCATCCAGTTCCGCCAGGGGAAGGGCATCGTGCAGAAGTGCACCCTGTGCGTGGACCGGCTGGCCCAGAGCCAGACGCCGGTCTGCGTCAAGGCGTGCCCCGCGGACGCGCTGACGTGGGGCGAGCGCGCGGACCAGGTGGCCGCCGCGCGAGCCCGGGTGGCCAGCCTCCAGGCCGCGGGCGTGAGCGGCGCCCGGACGTACGGCGAGACCGAGCTGGGCGGGCTGAACTTCCTGTACGTGCTGCAGGACCGGCCGAGCCTGCACGGCCTGCCGGATCCGCCGGCCGAGCAGCCGATCCAGGTGGGCAACCAGCTCGGCAACTGGGCCGCGGGCGCGGCCGTGTTCGGCCTCGGCGCGCTGCCGCTGTGGTGGCTGCTGCGCCGTCGCCAGGAGCTGGGAGAGCAGCCCGCGGGCGTGGAAGGAAGGGAGTAGCTGATGGTCATCCCGGTCATGGGTTCGCCGGACGCCTTCGAGTGGCCCATCTGGGTCTACTTCTGGCTGGGCGGGGTCGCGGGCGGCGCCGTGGCGGCCGCCAGCGTCGCCAACCTGGCCCGGCCCGGCCGCTACCGCCGGCTGGGCTGGCTGAGCGTGCTGCTGGGCCTGCCGCTGATCGGTGTCGGCCTGCTCCTGCTCATCTACGACCTGGGCCGACAGGAGCGGTTCTTGAACCTGCTGACGGCCTGGCGGCCGACCTCGGCGATGTGGTGGGGGACCTGGATCCTGGGCGCGTCGGTGGCTGCCTACGGCTTGCTCCTGCTGGCGCACTGGTCCGGCCGGGCCACGGCGGCGTTCCGCGCGCTCGAGCGCCCACTGCTGTGGGCCAACGTCGTCGTCTCGATGCTCCTGGTGGTGTACACGGGAGTGCTGCTGGCCCAGACCAGCCGCCCGCTGTGGAACACGACCTGGCTGATCCCCGCGCTCTTCTCGGCCTCGGCGCTGAGCACCGGCGTCGCGGCGCTCGCGCTGCTCGGGCAGTGGCGCCGGGACCTGGCCGCGCCGGGCGTGCTGGCGCCGCTGCACCGGGCTGACGAGGTGCTGATCACGCTTGAGGCGCTCGTGCTGGTCGTGTTCCTCGGGTGGCTGCGCTGGTTTGCGGGGCCGGCCGCCCAGCGCTCCGGCGATGTGCTGGTGAGTGGAGCCCTGGCGGCGCCATTCTGGATCGGCGTGGTCGCGGTCGGTCTCGTCGTGCCGCTGCTCCTGGCGAGCGTGCGTGGCCGGCCCGGCCTGGGCACGCTGGCGGCGTGGGCCTCGCCCGTCCTGGTGCTCGCGGGCGGCCTGGTGCTGCGCTACGCCATCGTGGTTGGCGGACAGATCGGCACGCTGGCATGAGCGCCGTCGCCGCCGTCGACGACCTGTGCAGCCCCGCCGAACGGGCGCGCCTCGAGGCGCTCGCGGGCGCCATCGAGGGCGTGCGGGCCGCGGCTCGCGCTCGCGCCAGGCCAGAGCGGGGAGTTCACAGCGCTGGCCCGGCGGATCGCCCGCTCGACTGGCCGCTCCTCGCCGAGGCAGCAGGCGAGAGCCTGCGGCTGCTGCGGCAGGCGCGCCTCGTACCCGCGCAGCAGGCGGCATTACTGGGCAAGCAGCTCGGGGATCCAGGGACACTCCAGCGCCTGGTCGCGTGGGGGTCCGGGCAGGCGGGCAGCCCGCCATTCGAGGGCGCCGCCCTGGCCTGGGAGGTGGTCCGCCTGGTGCTGCCCGCCTTCCTGCAGACGGGCGACGCCGTGAGCGAGCCTGAGGGTGGGGGTACCTGTCCGGAGTGCGGGGGAGCGGCCGAGTTTGCGTTCCTCGGCCAGGGAGCCGGGGCGCGCACGCTCACCTGCGCCGTGTGCGAGACCGCCTGGCGCTTCGACCGCGTGCAGTGCCCCTTCTGCGGGAGCCTGGACCACCGGGCCCTGCACTACCTGGCCGGCGGGCCGCGTGGCTATGCGATCCGCGTGTGCGACGCCTGCGGGACGTACCTGAAGACGGTGGACCGGCGCCAGCGCCCCGGGAGCGAGAGCCCGCTACTGCTGCGCATGCTCAGCGTGGAGATGGATCTCTCGGCGCAGGCGGCGGGGTATCACCGCGGGGAGACGCGGGCGCTCGCGGCCGCCTAGCCCGACCGGCGCCACCGGGCGGTGGCGCCGGTCGGGCGCCCTACGCCGTTGCGGGCGCGGGCTCGACGACCGGTGCGGGCTGCGTGCGCAGGGTCCGTACGGGCGAGAAGAGCACCCACCCCGCGGCCGCCGCCATGCCGAGCGCGCTCAGGAGGAGCGTGGTCTGGAGCCCGATGCGCTCGCCCAGCGCCCCGCCGAGCAATGCCCCGATGGGCATGGTGCCCCAGACGACGAAGCGCATCGAGGCGTTCATGCGCCCCTGCAGACGATCGGGGGTGATCGTCTGGCGCAGGCTGACCTGGTTGACGTTGTAGATGGGCACGCCCAGGCCAAAGAGGAGCTGGGCGCCGACCAGCAGGGGCACGGCGAGCCCGGGCAGCTCGCCGGCGAGCGGGACGAGGAGACCGCCCAGCCCGGCGATCGCCGAGGAGCCGACGATGGTGGCGCCCAGGCCGAAGCGCTTCGCCGTCGGGCCGGCCAGCAGCGCGCCCAGCAGGAAGCCGACGCTGCCGACGGCGAAGATGGCTCCCAGCAGGCCTGGCTCGATGCCGAGCTCGCGGCTGGCGTAGAGGACGAGGACGGCGAACCCGGCGCTGCCAAAGAGGTTGGCGGTGGCCGTGCAGGCGGCGATCGGGCGCAGGAGCCGATTCCCCAGCACCACCTGGAGGCCCTCGCCGATCTCGGCCCAGACGCCCCGGCGCTGGCCGATGGGCGCGGGCGCCGGCTCGGGCTGGCGGATGGCGAGCAGGAACGCGCCCGAGGCGAAGAAGGAGAGGGCGTCGACCAGTACGGCGAGCGGCGCGGTGGCGAGCTGGACCAGCGCGCCCGCCAGGCCCGGCCCGCCGATGGCCGCCGCCGAGCTGCTCACCTCCAGCTTGCTGTTCCCCTCCACCAGGTGCTCGCGGCTGACCAGCGCCGGGAGATAGGACTGGTAGGCCACGTCGAAGAAGACCGTCAGGACCCCGACGAGGAACCCCACCAGGTAGAGCTGCTCGATGCGCAGCAGGCCGGCCGCGGCTGTTGCGGGGATGGTGAGCAGGAGCAGCCCGCGTCCGATGTCGCCGGCGATGAGCACGGGCCGCCGGCGGACGCGGTCCACCCACACGCCGGCGAGCAGACCGATGAGCAGGAACGGGGCGGTCTCGGCGGCGGCTAAGATACCCATCTCCGACGGCGTGGCCTGGAGCACCAGGACGGCGGTGAGGGGGATGGCGAGCTGGCTCACCTGGGAGCCGAAGCGCGAGACGGTCTGGCCCACCCACAGCTTGAGGAACGCCGGGTGGCGCCAGAGCCCGGTGAAGCGCACGAGGAGCCATTGTGGCCCGACGGGGGTCCCAACCACCAGGTACGAGGAGTCGACCTCGATGGTGGACGGTGGCGAGCCAGCGAGAAGGCTCCCCGCGCGCATCTGTGATCAGAAACCCAACACCCAACACCCGATGGAGGGAGGCGTGCAGCGATGGACGACAGCCAGGCGATGGTGCGGGAGTTCCACCTGGCGTGCGGGCTCGGGGCGCCGGCGCGGACGACGCTCGACCAGTTCCCGGGCGCGCTGCGGGTGCGGCTGGTCGAGGAGGAGGCGGCCGAGTTCGCCCGGGCGGTCGAGGCTGGCGATCTGGTGGCGATGGTCGACGCGTTGTGCGACCTGCTGTACGTAACGTACGGCGCCGCGGTGGCGCTGGGGGTGGATCTGGAGCCGCACTTCGCCGAGGTGCACCGCAGCAACATGGCCAAGCGTGGTGGCCCGGTGCGCGGGGACGGCAAGCAACTCAAGCCGGGCGGCTGGCAGCCACCGCGCCTGGCCGCCATCCTGGCCGAGCAGATGGGCGACAGCGGCGACGCCTGAGCTCCCGGAGCGGAGGCCGGCGCGGGCTCAGGCCGAAGACCCCACAGACATGAAGCGGCGGTGCGCTCGCCGCGCACGGGACGGCGCCGGTGATAAGTGGCAGCGCAGTGGAGAGGCAGTTGAGGAGGGGTGGAGAAATCGCCCGGGCTGTGGTAGGCCAGCCAGCTCGGTGGTAGACTGGGTGCGCGAACGCAGGGGAGTTGCGCCACGCGAACAAGGGGGTGCCATGTCATCGCCACGTCGTCTCATCGCCGGTGCGCTCGCCGCTGCCGCGCTCGCCATCCTGGGCGCTGCGCCCGCGGCCGCCCAGCCCTTCCCCATCGCCCCGTTCGTGGGCCCCACCAGCAGCTACATCGTCGTGCTGCGGGACGATGCCGACCCTCCGGCCGTGGCGCAGCAGCACGCCAGCCGGTTCGGCCTGAGCCTGGACTTCGTCTACACCGCCGCTCTGAAGGGCTACGCGGCGCGCATTCCGGCGGCGCTGCTCCCGCTCGTCAGGGCCGACCCGCGAGTGGCCTTCGTCAGCGACGACCGCCCCGTCCAGGCCTTCGGGAGCGTGCCCTTGAGCGCCGGCGACGCCGCGCCGACGGGCGTGCAGCGGATTGAGGCGGCGACGACCACGACCACGCACCAGGCGAGCACCGCGAACGTCGCCGTGATCGACACCGGCATCGCGCTCTCCCACCCGGACCTGAACGCCGTTAGCGGGAAGAACTGTGTGCGCCCCTGGCGCAACGCGAACGACGACAACGGCCACGGGACGCACGTGGCAGGCACCATTGGCGCAAAGAACAACGGCTCGGGCGTGGTGGGCGTGGCGCCCGGCACCCGGCTGTACGCGGTCAAGGTGTTGAACGCCCAGGGGAGCGGTACCTGGTCGCAGGTCATCTGTGGGATCGACTGGGTCACGCAGAACGCGGCCAGCCTGAACATCAAGGTGGCCAACATGAGCCTGGGCGGCTCCGGCTCGAACGACAACAACTGTGGCAACACGAACAGTGACGCCCTGCACAAGGCCGTCTGCCGATCGACGGCCGCCGGCGTGACGTACGTGGTGGCGGCTGGCAACTCCGGTGCCGACCTCGCGCGCTTCGTCCCTGCCGCCTACCCGGAGACGCTCGCCGTCACCGCGATCTCCGACAGCGACGGCAAGCCCGGCGGCACTGGGGGCGCCCCCACCTGCCGCAGCGGCGAGCAGGACGACCGGTACGCCACCTTCTCCAACTATGCCACCGCGCCCGGCGACGTGGGCCACACCGTCGCCGGGCCCGGCGTCTGCATCCAGTCCACCTGGCTGAACGGTACGTACAACACGATCTCGGGCACCAGCATGGCCGCGCCGCACCTGGCCGGCAGCGTCGCGCTGTGCCTCGGGAGCGGCGGGGCGACTGGCCCGTGCGCCGGCCTCGCGCCCGCGCAGATCGTCCAGAAGATCCGCTCCGACGCCGAGGCGCGCTCCACCACCATCCCCGGCTACGGCTTCGTGGGCGACCCCAACCAGCCGGTCTCGGGCCGGTATTACGGCTACCTGGCCTGGGACGGCGGGTACTAGCGGCGGACCGACCGTCGGCTCCCCCCAGCAGGCGGCGGCACTCGGCCGCTCGCCGGGCCTGAGGCATCCTCGGGTCCGGATCTTGCGGGCTGGGGCAGCCGCACGCGGGCGCGGCCTGCCCGTATCCTGGAGCCGGAGGGTCCGGTGACTGACGCCGCCATCCCACGTCCCGCCTGGCCCGGCGCGCTCGTGCGCCGCCCCGAGCTGCAGCTCTTCCTGACCAGCTTCCTCGCCCTGTACGCCGAGCTGCTGGCCATCCGCTGGATGCCGGCGCACGTCCGCTTCCTCTCCTACTTCACCAACTTCATCCTGCTGGCATCGTTCTTGGGCCTCGGCGTGGGGATCCTCTCGGCCCGCCGCCGCCTCCCGCTCGGCCCGCGCGCCTTCGCCTGGCTGCTGCTGGGCATCGCGATCCTGGTGGCGGCCAGCAAGTTCGAGCTGAAGATCGGCTCGGCGGGCGTCCTGTACTACGGCGCGGGCGAAGGCGGCACGGCTCCCCCGGAGAACGCGCTCGTCCTCCCGGCGGCCTTCTTGCTGGTCTCGCTGCTGTTCGTGAGCGTGGGCCGGCCGCTGGGACGCCTGCTGCGCGACGTCACCCCACCGCTACGCGCCTACGGCTTCGACATCGCCGGCAGCCTGGCCGGCATCGCGGCGTTCTTCCTCCTCTCGCTCACCGAGCAGCCGCCGGCCGTCTGGTTCGGCGGCCTGCTCGCGATCCTGCTCCTGCTAGCCGGGCCGGGCTGGCGCGACCGCTGGATGGTCGTAGGCCCGGTGCTGGTGGCGCTCGCCATCGCGGGGTCGATCGGCGCCCGGTTCTGGTGGTCGCCCTACTACAAGATCGGACTGGAGCCCTCCGAGGAGGATGCCCGCGGCTGGGTGGTCAACGTGAACGAGAGCGGCTACCAGACGATGCTGCCCTCGGACAAGAAGGAGCCGTTCTACCGGGTGCCCTACGAGCTGTTCGGGCAGAACGCGTTCCAGCGCGCCCTGATCATCGGTGCCGGCACCGGCTCGGACACGGCGATCGCCCTGCGGAACGGCGTGGGACGGGTGGACGCGGTGGAGATCGACCCGGTCATCGCCCGTCTCGGCCGCACCTTTCACCCCGAGCAGCCGTACTCCGATCCGCGGGTGGCCGTGGTCACCGATGACGGCCGCGCCTTCCTGCGCAAGTCGAGCGACGCGTACGACCTGATCATCTTCGCGCTCCCGGATTCCCTCACGCTCACCTCCCAGTTCGCCAGCCTCCGGCTGGAGAGCTTCCTGTTCACCGAGGAGGCGTTCCGCGAGGCGCGCGACCGCCTGACGAGCGACGGGGTCCTGGTGCTCTACAACTACTACCGGGAGACGTGGCTGCTACGGAAGCTCGCGGGCATGACCGAGAGCGCGTTTGGCCAGGCGCCCTACGTCATCAGCTACGGCGGCTGGGGACGCGCCGGGGTGGTGGTCAACGGGCAGCGCCTGCAGGCGCTGCTCCAGCGCGAGCCCGAGCTGGCCCGCCCGTACGCCGAGGTGCGCCCCGCGACCCCGCAGCTCGACGAGGATCCCAACGCCATCCTGCTGCCGGTGGTTGGCGCCGGCGTGCTCGGCCGCGCCAGCGCCGCAGGCGACGTGGAGGCCCGGCCGCCGACGCCGGCGACCGACGATTGGCCGCTCATGTACCTGCGCGACCGCGGGCTGCCCCTGGTCTACCTGGCCGGCCTGGCTATGGTGGCAGCTATCGCCCTCGGCCTCGTGTTCGGCCTGGCCCCGCCGGACGCGCGCCGCGGGTTCAACCCGCACATGTTCTTCCTCGGCGCGGCGTTCATGCTGCTGGAGACGCGCAGCCTGGTGACCTTCGCGCTGCTGTTCGGCTCCACCTGGCTGGTCAACTCGCTCGTCTTCTTCGCCATCCTGAGCAGCGTCATGCTGGCCGTCTTCCTGAGCGGCCGGTTCGCCATTCGCCCCACCCCCGTCCTCTACGGCCTGCTGGTGGGTGCCCTGCTACTCGCCTACGTGATGCCGCCCGACGCGCTGCTCGCCATCCCCTCCCTCGCCCTGCGCTACACGCTCGCCAGCCTGGTGGCCTTTCTGCCGGTGCTGCTGGCAAACCTTGTCTTCGCGGGATCGTTCAAGCTCACCGGCCGGGCGGCGGACATCGCCTTCGCCTCAAACCTGCTGGGCGCCATGGTTGGCGGCATGCTCGAGTACACCTCGCTCCTGCTCGGCTACCGCAACCTGCTGCTGATCGTGATCGCCTTCTACCTCGCCTCGGCGCTGCTACTGCGCCAGGCGCGCCGAGCAGCCGTGCGCGCCCGCGTGCCCGCGCTCTCCTCGGAGGTCGGCAGCGAGACGTAGGCTGAGCCGTACAATCCGCCGGCTGGCATGTCGACGTCGGAACCCGTCACGTTTCCGCTGGAGGAGCGGCCGCGGCTGAGGTCGGTGGAGGCGTTCCCGTTCGAGGACGGCGGACAGCGCTACGTCATGCTCCGCGATCCGACCGATCCCGACGTCTCGCCCGTGGTCGTGTCGGACGGCGCGCTCCACCTGCTGGCCCTGCTCGACGGCGAACGCACCCTGGAGGGGCTTCACGCGGCGCTCCAGCTCCGCGGCGCGGCCGTGACCCCGGGCGAGATCCAGGCGTTCCTCGAGCAGCTCGACGAAGCGGGGCTCCTGGAGGGGCCGCGGGCACGCCATCACCGGGAGCGGAAGACGGAGCGCTTTCGTGCGAGCCCGCTGCGGCCGGCGGTGCACGCCGGGGGCGCGTACCCGGACGACCTGGCGGAGCTGCCGCGGTTCCTGGCGGCGGGCTACCTCCACCCGGACGGCCCCGGCACGCTGCCCGGCCCGCGCGCTCGCACGGCCGCGGTGCTGCACGCCGTCGTCGCGCCGCACGTCGACCTGCACCGAGGTGCGCCGACCTATAGCTGGGCCTACAAGGCGCTGGCCGAGGCGCAGCCGGCCGACCTGTACGTGGTGCTGGGCACCTCGCACGCGCCGGTCGAAGGCGCCTTCGCCGCCACGCGCAAGGCGTACGACACACCGCTGGGCCCTGCTCCCTCCGACCCGGCCTTCCTCGACCGCCTCCAGCGGCTGTGGGGTCGCGACCTGTTCGCCGGTGAGCTCGCCCACGCAGCCGAACACGCCATCGAGTTCCAGGCGGTGTACCTGCGCTCGCTGGGCCTGGCCGGGGAAGGCGCGGCGCCGATGGCGCCGATCCTGTGCGACTCCCTGCACAGCCTGGTGCTTCCACCCTATTCCCCCCGCGACGTGGCGGTGGTGAGCGACTTCGTGGACGCCCTCCGGCAGGCGATGGCGGAGGACGGGCGGCGCATCACGCTCGTCGCCGCCGTCGACCTCGCCCACGTGGGGCCGCGCTTCGGCGACCGCGCCCGGCTGGACGACGCCTGGCTCGCGCGCGTGGAGCGCGACGACCGGGAGATGCTGGACCTGGTGGCCCGGGGGGATGCCGAGGGGTACTTCGGCCAGGTCATGCGCGACCGCGACGCGCGGCGGATCTGCGGCCTCACGCCGCTCTACCTCCTGACTGCGCTCGTCGGCGCCGAGCGGCGACGCGGCGAGGTGGTGCGCTACACCCAGTGGGTCGCCACCGACGGCGCCGCCAGCGTGACATTCGCCAGCGTGCTGTTCCGCTGACCTTGGCAGTGTCGGGATGCCCACCGCATCGTCCTCCGCGCCATCCACGATCGAGGTCGAAGACCTGCACAAGGCGTACGAGGACGTCAAGGCACTGGATGGTGTCTCTTTCGCGGTGGCCAGCGGAGAGGTGTTCGGCCTACTCGGCCACAATGGCGCCGGCAAGACGACGGCCATCCGCATCCTCTCCGGACAGGCACGGCCCAGCAGTGGCCGCGCGCAGATTGCGGGGCACGACGTGGTTGCCGAGCGGGGACAGATTCTTCCACTCATCAACCTCGTCTTCGAGGTACCCAACCTGTACGAGCGGCAAAGCGGGTATGAGAATCTGCGCCTCTTCGCCGACCTGTATGGAGCGCCCCACAGCCGCATCGACGAGCTACTCGGCCTCGTCGGACTCGCCGAGATCGCTGGGCGCAGCGTGAAGCACTACTCGACCGGCATGAAGCAGCGGCTGCTCGTCGCACGGGCCCTGATGAACCGCCCAAGCGTGCTCTTCCTGGACGAGCCTACCCGGGGCCTGGACCCGGCGCCGCGCGCGATCTGCGCGGACTCATCGTCCGCTTGAGCCGTGAGGGCACCACCGTCTTCCTGACGACCCACTACATGGAGGAGGCGGACGAGTTGTGCGATCGCGTGGCGTTCCTGTCGCAGGGGCGGATCGTCGCCAAGGCCCTGCTCGGGCTGACCTTCGTGGCGCTGGAGGTACCGGTGCTGCTGGGCCTGACGGGGCTGGTACCGGCCGACCCAACGTTGTTCGCGGGCGCCCTCCTGTTACTGAGCGCAGCCATGGTCGGGATGGGCCTGCTCCTCGGCGCGCTCGTCCGCACGGTCGGCCAGCTCAACCAGTGGGGGAGCCTGCTCCTGCTGGGCGTCCTCGTGCCGAGCGCGGCGCTGACCGCGGACGTGCCGCCCGCCGCCCAGCTTGCCATCTCACTCCTGCCGTCTGGCGCAGCGTTGCGACTGGCCATCAACGGCCTGGTTGGCGGCCCATTCTTCGCCGACGCCTGGCTTTCGGTCGGCGCACTGGCCGGCTGGGCCGCGCTCGCCTACGGCTTCCTGCTCCTCCGGCTGAGGCGCCGCGAGGCGTAGGCGTCCATCGGCGACCCGAATCCGAGGATTCCCGATGGAATCGTTCAGCCGGTAGGTGACGATCTGCGAACGAATCCTTGGATCGAGGAAAGCTCCGACAGGTCGACCGGCCGAGCGTACGGCCCGGAAGGGATGGCGTAGCCCAGGATCGGGGCCGAATCGCGTGGGCCGAAATCTGGCAGGGATCAGCGCAGGTGCGGCCCACATGGTTCGCACACGCGAAGAAGGCAGCCGTCTATCCTGAGCGTGAGTGAGCATGCAGGATCCTTCGGTACCGGCGAGCCCGGCCAGTCCGCGGACCTACCTGATCGTCGCCGCGCACCCTGACGATGCCGACTTCGGAGTGGCCGGGACGGCGGCGGGGCTGGCCCGCGCCGGCCACCAGGTGCACTACTTGGTGTGCTCCAGCGGCGACGCCGGTAGCGAGGACGCGTCGCTGGACCCCCAGGCGCTGGCACGCCTACGCGAGCAGGAGCAGGACGCTGCCGCCCGCCTGCTCGGCCTGGCCGGAACCCACTACCTGCGGCTGCGGGATGGCGAGCTGGAGCCCTCCCTGGCCCTGCGCCGCGCGATCGTACGGGTGATTCGCCAGGTCCGCGCGGACGTGGTGCTCTGCCAGGACCCGCGCATGCTCGTCGACGACGACTCGCACTACCTCAACCACCCGGACCACCGGGCGGCCGGCCAGGCGGCGGTCGACGCCGCGTTTCCCGGAGCCGGCAACCCGAGCGCCTACCGCGACCTCACCGCCGCCGGGTTTCCACCCCACAAGGTACGCGAGGTCTGGCTGTACTTCACCAACGCCGCGCACGCGAACCACTGGACGGACATCACCGACACGCTGGAGCTGAAGCTGAGGGCGCTGGCCTGCCACGCCAGCCAGATCGGCGACTGGGTGGCCAGCGGTGGCATGCGCCAGGAGATCACGCGCTGGGCCGAGGAGGAAGCCCGGCAGCACGGGCTGCCCTACCGCTACGCGGAGGGCTTCCAGCGCGTCGTCATCGTCTCCGACGAGCCGCCGCGTCCGCCCGAGGCCGAGGCGCTGGAGGCACAGACGGAGGATTGAGTAGACTCGACCCGAGCGATGGGTCCCGCTCGGGCTTCGTAGCCCGAACCGCCTGTACGGGCTGATGGCCCCTGGACACGACCACACGGGCGCGCCCAGGGGCGTCTTGGTGCCCTGGAGCGACGACGGGAGGTGCTCCATGTTCGCACAGCTCATCGCCACGAACGTCTGGTTCGTCGCCGCCGCCTGGATGGGGCTGGCCCTGCTGGCCAGTCTGATCTCGATCCGCCTGGGTGTGTCGGTGGCGCTCGTCGAGATCGGCATGGGCGTGGTCGGGGGCAACTTCCTGGGTTACCAGACCACGCCGTGGATCGACTTCCTGGCTACGTTCGGCTCGGTGCTGCTCACCTTCCTGGCCGGGGCCGAGATCGAGCCAGACGCGCTCCGACGCCAGCTGAAGCCGACGCTCGTGCTGGGCAGTGTCGGGTTCTTCGCGCCCTTCCTGGGCGCCTGGCTCTTCGCGCAGGAGGTCGCCGGTTGGGAGCCGCGCCAGGCGTGGATCGCTGGTATTGCGCTCTCTACCACGTCGGTGGCGGTGGTCTACGCGGTCATGGTCGAGACGGGGCTCAACCGGACCGAGCTGGGCAAGCTGATCCTGGCCGCCTGTTTCGTGAACGATTTTGGCACCGTCCTGGCGCTGGGCATCCTGTTCGCCACCTTCAACGGGTTCCTGGCCCTGTTCGTGGCCGTGCTGCTCGTCAGCCTCGCCTTCCTGCCGCGCTGGACCCGCTTCTTCGTCACCAGCCTGGGCAGCCGCGTCTCGGAGCCGGAGATCAAGTTCCTCTTCCTGATGCTCTTCCTGCTCGGCGGCCTGGCCACCACGGCCAGGAGCGAGGCGGTGCTGCCGGCCTACCTGGTGGGCCTGGTGATCGCGAGCGTGTTTGCCCACGATAAGCTGCTGATCAACCGGATGCGGAGCATCGCCTTCGCGCTGCTCACCCCCTTCTACTTCCTGAAGGCCGGCCTGTTCGTCAGCCTGCCGGCCGTGGTGGGCGGCGCCGGGCTGATCGTGGCGCTGCTACTGGTGAAGATGGGCGCGAAGGCGCTGCTGGTGTGGCCATCGGCCAGGGTGTTCGGGCTTACCAGGCGCGAGTCACACTACACAACGCTGCTGATGAGCACCGGCCTCACGTTCGGCAGCATCTCGGCGCTCTTCGGCCTCACCAATGGCATCATCGACCAGACGCAGTACACGATCCTGGTCACGGTGGTGATCGGCAGCGCCGTGGTGCCCACGCTGATCGCCCAGACCTGGTTCCGGCCAGACGTCGCCGTGGCCGGCGACGAGGAGGCCGAGGCGGCGCTTGAGCCCGTCCCCTCCGCCCCGCGACGGCCCGTCGGCTCGCTGCCTTCAAGGGACGGCCGGGCAGCGGCCGGCGAACGCACCCGCACCCCGGTGGCCGAGTGAGCCGGACAGCGAGGGCGTGGGGCTCGCCGGGGCGGGCGCGACGGCTGAGGTGGGACGCCTGGCCGGGCGCGCGGCCGCTCGGCTGCCCCGGAGATCGCCTTCGAGTCAGTCCGCTTCCGCTACCCGGGCCAGGCAGGAGACGCGCTCAGGGGCGTCTCCCTGGCCGTGCCGCGCGGGAGCGTCGTGGCCATCGTGGGCGAGAACGGCGCGGGCAAGTCCACGCTCATCAAGCTGCTGTGTCGCCTCTACGACCCGGAAGAGGGGCGAATCCTGCTCGACGGCGTGGACGTGCGCTCGCTCGACCCGGCGCTGGTGCGGGAGCGGGTGGGCGTGCTCTTCCAGGACTTCGTGCGCTACCACCTGACCGCGCGCGAGAACGTCGGCTTCGGGGACGTCCGCGAGGTAGGGAACCTGGGGCGGATTCGCCAGGTGTCGGCGCGCGCGGGCGCCGACGACGCCATCCAGGCGCTCCCGAACGGCTACGAGACGCTGCTGGGCAAGGTGTTCGACGAAGGCCACGACCTGTCGGGTGGCGAGTGGCAGCGGGTGGCGCTCGCCCGAGCCTACATGCGGGATGCCCCGATCCTGGTGCTGGACGAGCCGACAGCCAGTCTCGACCCGAAGGCGGAGCAGCGCGTCTTCGAGGAGGTGCGCGGCTTCCTCGTCGGGCGCACGGCGATCATCATCTCGCACCGCTTCTCGACGGTGCGCCTGGCCGACTACATCTACGTCTTGCACGAGGGGCAGGTGGTGGAGGAGGGCAGCCACGAGGCGCTGGTGGCGCAGCGCGGTCGGTACGCCGAACTGTACGAGCTACAGGCCGCGGCGTACCGCTGACGGCCCCAGGAAGCAGCGGCGTGGCGCCGGCCCGGCGCGCTCCGGCGTGCATCCCTGGCGCCACGCATGGGGCCCGGTCGCGAGCGCGAGCCTACGCGGGCTGGGCGGCAGCCTGCTCGGGGGTGAGCGCCTCGTCGATCAGCATCACCGGGATGCCGTCGCGGATCGGGTAGTGGCGCTGGCAGGCGGAGCAGACGATGTAGTTGCCCTCACGGGCGACGGGTTGCTTGTCCAGCGGGCAGGCGAGGATCTCGAGCAGCTCCGGGTCCACGTCGCCGCCCAGCTTCGGCGGCTCGGCGGGTGGCGGCGCGGCTTCAGCTCCCGCGGACTGCCAGCTCTCGCCCCGGCTGGCGCGGCGCCTCCACCAGAAGGCGGCGCCGCCAGCGGCGAGCAGGAGCAGGAAGAAGCGCTTCATGCGCCCGGCATGCTACGCACGCGGCCGCAGCCCTCGCAAGGTCAGGCGCCTGGCGCGGCGCTCTCGGCCGTGACCGTGCGCGGCAAGAAGTCCGGGCGGCGCGCCTCGTACGCGGCGATGTTGCCCTCGTGCTCGAGGGTGAGCCCGATGTCGTCTAGGCCGTTCAGGAAGCGGTGCTTAACGAACGGGTCGACGTCGAAGGTCGCCAGGACATCCCGCTCGTCCGCCACGGTCTGACGTTCGAGGTCGACCGTGAGCCGGTAGCCCGGCTCTGCCAGGGCGCGGTCCAGGATCTCGCGCACCAGGCGCTCCGGCAGCACCACCGGTAGCAGGCCGTTCTGGTGGCAGTTGTTGCGGAAGATGTCGGCGAAGCTGGGCGCGATGAGCGCTGTGAAGCCGAACTGCTGCAGGGCCCACGGCGCATGCTCGCGCGACGAGCCGGAGCCGAAGTTGCGGCCGGCGACCAGGATGCTGGCGCCCTGGTACTCGGGCCGGTTGAGGATGAAGTCTGGGTTCGGGCGGCCATCCGGCAGGAACCGCCAGTCGAAGAAGAGCCCCTGCTCGAAGCCGGTGCGAGCAGTGCTCTTGAGGAACTGCTTGGGGATGATCTGGTCGGTGTCGACGTCGACCCGGTCGAGCGGGGCGACGAGGCCGGAGTGTCGGGTGAAGGGGTGCATGGAGGTCCTCTCAGGTGGCGCGCGGTGTCGGCCGGGCAGCTGGTCCAGGCTCAGACGGTGGCCCGCTGCGCGCCGGCAGCGGGCAGCTCCTGCACGTCCCACTCGCGCACGTCGACGAAGTGGCCGGCGATAGCGGCGGCGGCGGCCATGGGTGGACTGACCAGGTGGGTGCGCCCGCCCTTGCCCTGACGCCCTTCGAAGTTGCGGTTCGAGGTGCTGGCGCACCGCTCTCCCGGCGCGAGGATATCGGGGTTCATGCCCAGGCACATGCTGCAGCCGGCCTGGCGCCACTCGAAGCCGGCGGCCTTGAAGAGCTGGTCCAGCCCCTCGCGCTCGGCCTGGGCCCGCACCTGCTGCGAGCCGGGCACCACCAGCGCCCGGACGCGCGGGTGCACCTTCCGGCCCCGGATCACCCGCGCGGCAGCACGCAGGTCCTCGATGCGCGCGTTGGTACACGAGCCGATGAACACGCGGTCGAGACGGATCTCCTGGATGGGCGTCTCCGGCTCCAGGGCCATGTACTCGAGCGCGCGCTGCATCGCCTTCCGGTCGTCCTCGGTCCCGGCCTCGGCTGGCGAGGGCACGCGGGCGGTGACGGGCACCACCATGCCCGGGTTGGTGCCCCAGGTCACGTGCGGCGCGAGCGTGCTCGCGTCGAGCGTCACGACCCTGTCGTAGCTCGCGCCAGGGTCGGTGCGCAAGTCCTGCCAGCGCTCCAGCGCCCGCTCCCAGGCGGCGCCTTTCGGTGCGTGAGGACGACCCTCCACGTAGCGGAAGGTGGTTTCATCCGGCGCGACCAGGCCGGCCCGCGCGCCGGCCTCGATGCTCATATTGCAGACGGTCATGCGGCCCTCCATGGAGAGGGAGCGGATGGCGCTGCCCGTGTACTCGATCAGGTGCCCCACGCCGCCGCCAACGCCGATCCGGCCGATGATGCCGAGGATGACGTCCTTCGCCGCCACGCCAACCGGGAGCGCACCATCGACCCGCACCTCCATGGTCTGAGGCTTCTTCTGCGGAAGCGTCTGCGTGGCGAGCACGTGCTCGACCTCGCTGGTGCCGATGCCGAAGGCCAGCGCGCCGAACGCGCCGTGGGTGCTGGTGTGGCTATCGCCGCACACCACGGTCATCCCCGGCTGCGTGAGCCCCAGCTCCGGGCCGATGACGTGGACGATGCCCTGGAGCGGACTGAAGAACCCTTCCAGCCGGATCCCGAACTCCGCGCAGTTGCGTTCGAGCGCATCTAGCTGGGCCTTGGCGATCTCGTCGGTGATCGGCAGGCTGCGATCCCAGGTCGGGGTGTTGTGGTCAACCGTGGCGATGGTGAGGTCTGGCCGCCGCACCCGGCGCCCGGCCATCCTGAGGCCGTCGAAGGCCTGCGGCGACGTCACCTCGTGGACGAGGTGCAGGTCGACGTACAACAGCGAGGGCTCGTTCGGCGCTTCGCGCACGACGTGCGCGTCCCAGATCTTCTCGAACAGCGTGCGTGGGCTCATCGGCTCGGTACTCCCCGTGTCGCTGCGAGTCTGGCGCATGGGCAGCGGCGGCGGCAACTGGGGATGACGGCGATTCTCCTGGAGCCCGGCGACCAGGGCCCTCTTCCCCTCGGAAGACCCCTCCACAACGTCCGGTGTCACCCGTACTTGACCACCCATTCGCAATTCGCGAATATGCTCGTTCTTGTGGGTCATCAGCAAGCGACGCATCAAGGAGTTCTGGGTGCGGCACGCGGACGCCGAGCAGCGTCTGCGTGCCTGGTACCAGGTCGTGCGTGCCGCCGATTGGACGACCTGGGACGACCTCAGAGGCACCTTCCCCTCGGCCGACCGCGTGGGGCGGCTTGTGATCTTCAACGTCGGCGGGAACAACTACCGCATCATTGCGCGGGTCGAGTTCACGCTGCACAAGGTGTTCATTCGCCACGTTCTGACACACGCGGAGTACAGCATGGATGCCTGGAAGCGTGATGCCTGGCTTTAGCGAGGACGAGTACCGCGCGCTCGTGCAGGCGTTCCCCCCCCGGCCGATCCACGACGCCGAGCAGCTGGCCAGGGTCGAGGAGCAGATGGACGCGCTGCTCGCGCTGGCGGAGCGGACGCCGGCGCAGGACGAGTACCTGGATCTGCTGAGCACGCTCGTCCGGGACTGGGAGGCAGAGCACGTGGAGATCCCACCGGTGACCGGCGTGGAGGTCGTGCGCTTCCTTCTCGAGCAGCGTGGTCTCCCCAACCGGGCGCTGGCACCGATTTTCGGCACACCGTCGAGTGTCTCAGAGGTGCTCGCCGGGAAGCGGGCGCTCCAGGCGAAACACATCCAACGGCTGGCCGAGTTCTTCGGGGTCTCACCCGCGTCCTTCTTTCCTGTCGCACCGGCTGCCCGGGCGCGCGCTGCTGCCTGACACTGCTTCGGCGTGATCTCCGCTCGGGTTCGAAATCGGTGGGCACCCAGCCCAATCCGCGAGCGCGTCCCGCCCGGTTCAGCGCTGGCGCCCTGAGGCCCATTCCGGCTGAGTTGTGCCGGCGGACACACGGTGCCGAAGCAGTATCGGGCGAAGTGGTCCACTGCGCCGCGGGCCGAGCGAGCCTGAGGCGGCAGCCCACAGCGCCTAGACTAGCAGGGACGGCGCGGTGATCCAGCTGCCGCACGGTCCGGCCCGGCGAGACCCCTGCTGCGCCTGGTTCCAACGTCCCCCCTTCCGTGAGTCCGCCCCCCCGTTCCCTTCGCCGGCGGCAGCTCCTGCGCCTCGCCGGTCTCGGCGCCGCGGCGAGCGGCCTGGCCTCTGCGTGCCAGCAGCTCCTGCCCCCGCTCCCACCGGGCGCCCCGTCCACCGCGGAGCCGGCGACACCGACGCCGTCTGTGGCCCCGGCCACGCCCACGGCCGTCCGCGTGCCAACGCCCACCCGCGCGCCGGCCGTGGCGACGAGCCCCGCTGCCACCTCTCTCTTCCGCATCGCCGTCGACGTCGACCCGGACACGCTCGACCCGGCCGGCCAGACGAGCACGACGGTCGAGAGCATCGTCGACACCATGGTCGAGACCCTCGTGTCGCTGCGGAGCGACGGGAAGCTCGGCCCGGGGCTGGCCGAAGAGTGGCAGCAGTCAGCGGATGGGACGACCTACACCTTCACGCTGCGGCGGAACGTCACCTTCCACGACGGCTCCTCGCTTGACGCCGAGGCCGTCAGGCTGTCGCTCGAGCGCGTGCTCAGCCCGAGCCTGAAAGTCCCCCGGCGCGGCGCGTTCGACCGCAGCCTCGTCGAATCCATCACGCCGCTCGATGCGAGGCGCGTCCGGATCCGGCTCACAGCG
This sequence comes from uncultured Chloroflexota bacterium, assembly GCA_964435115.1. Lineage (GTDB taxonomy): Bacteria > Chloroflexota > UBA6077 > UBA6077 > CF-72 > CAYSYM01. Next base: position 61,084 of record CAYSYM010000007.1, read on the forward strand.
CCGTTCGGGCCATTCGTCGCCAAGCTGGCGTCGTCCGAGATGGGCATCGTGTCGCCGAACCACGCGCGCGGGTTTCCCGACGTGTTCAATGACGAGCCGGTCGGCACCGGGCCGTACCGGTTCAAGGAGCGCCGCAAGGGTGAGAGCGTGACCCTCGAGCGGTTTGACGGCTACTGGGGCAGGAAGCCGTACTACGGCACGATGCTGTTCCGCGTCGTCCCCGAGGCCGCTACCAGGGAGAGCCTCTTCCTGGCCGAGCAGGTGGAGATGTTCGTGCAACCGCCGGCCTCGGACATCCCGGACCTCCAGCGCAGCAGCGCCGTGAACGTCACGCTGGCGCCAAGCACCCGGACGGTCTTCGTGGCGATGGACCTGGCCTTCCCGGGCGGGACGCCGCTGGCGATCCGGAAGGTGCGCCAGGCGCTGAACTACGCCGTGGACAAGGAGGGAATCATCCGGAGCGTCCTGTTCGGGGCGGCCACCCCGATGGACGCGCCTATGGCGCCCTCGCTGTTTGGCTACACCAGGGTCGGCCCGTACCCCTACGACCCGAACCGGGCGCGCCAGCTCCTGCTCGAGGCCGGCACCCCCGGCCTGCTGCTGAGGTTCGCCTACCCGACGGGGCGCACCATGCAGGAGGGCCAGGTGGCGCAGGTGGCGCAGGCGATCGCGGGCAACCTGCGGGAAGTCGGCGTGCTGACCGAGCTGGTGGCCTCGGACTGGGCCACCTTCCTCGCCAGCGTGAACGTGCCCGAGGAGAAGGGCAGCACGCACATGCACCTGTTTACCTGGGCGCCGGGGCTGCTGGACGCCTACCAGCAGATGCTGCTATTCACGAAGACGCAGTGGCCGCCCAGGGGGCTAGCGACCAGCCACTACACCAACCCACGGGTGGAAGAGCTGCTGGAGCGCGCACTTCGGGCGCCGGAGCAGCAGGCGCGGCAGGAGCTGTACGCCCAGGCGCAGCGGATCGTGTGGGACGACGCGCCGTGGATCTTCCTCTGGGTGCAGAGTTTCCCGATCGTCTACTCGGCGAAGGTGAAGAACGTGGCGACCCAGCCCGTGGAGAAGTTCGTCGCCACCTACGCCGAACCTGCGTGATGGCGGGCGGTGTCACAGCTCGGGTATCGCGCTTCGGGTCTCGCGGAACGGCTCGCGACACTCGATGCGCAACCCCAGCCTCTTCACATGACGCCCAACACCTGACACCCGGCGTTCCGGGCCACCTGACAGGGTGGAGCCAGGCGCGGCACAATGGGGGCGGCACGGCCGGGCCTGCCGGCCATCAGGTGTTGGCTCAGCCACGGGACCCGCGTGGTCGGCTCCTGTCTGGCAGGGTGGAACGAGGCATCCACCCTCCTACCACGGGGCACGGGCCGTTCGCTCCACTCACGGGGACAACGACAGCGCCCCGCCGCGTCCGTCCTGGGTCCGAGCCAGCGAGAGCATCGAGCGCGTACCGCCGCGTCTCGCGGCTACTCGCGTCGAGATGACGAAGGGGGTGCCCCCATGGCAGATAGCGTGCGTGACCTCGCCGGATACCGTATGAGTCGGCGCCAGCTCCTCCGTCTGGCAGGGCTGGGCGTCGCGGTGATCGGGATCGGGACCGCCTGCCAGGCAGCGGCGCCGGCCGCGCAGCCGACGGCCTCGCCGGCGCCCAAGCCGACCGAGGCGCCCAAGCCGGCCGCCCAGCCAACCCAGGCGGCTCCGGCTCAGCCGACGGCCGCGGCGCCATCCACCGCCACGTTCCGCGTCGCCATCGGCGTCGACCCGGACACGCTGGACCCGGCCGGCCAGACGACCACCACCGTCCAGAACATCGTCGACTACATGGTCGAGACCCTGGTCTTCCTCCAGCCAGACGGCAAGCTGGCACCTGGCCTCGCCGAGCGGTGGGAGCAAACGGCCGACGGCAAGACGCACACATTCACCCTGCGGAAGGGGGTGAAGTTCCACGACGGGACCGATTTCACCGCGGACGCCGTGAAGACCGCCTGGGAGCGCCTCCTCAACCCGAACCTGAAAGTACCCCTCCGCGCGCCGTTCGACACGAACCTGGTCGAGGCGATCACAGCCGTCGACTCGGGAACGCTCCGCGTCCAGCTCAAGACCTCCTTCGCGCCGTTCGTCTCGCTCCTGGCGCAGACCCAGATGAGCGTTATCTCGCCAACGACCGCCAAGCAGTATCCGGACACGTACAACGAGGAGCCGGTCGGCACCGGGCCGTACAAGTTCAAGGAGCGGCGAAAGGGCGAGAGCCTGACGCTCGAGCGGTTTGACGGCTACTGGGGCAGGAAGCCGTACTACGGCACGATGCTGTTCCGCGTTGTCCCGGAGGCGGCCACGCGCGAGAGCCTGCTCCTGGCCAACCAGGTGGACATGATCATCCTCCCGCCTGTGTCCGACATCCCGGCCCTCCAGCGGAACAGCAACGTCAAGGTGCTCCTCGCCGAGAGCAACCGCACCATCTTCGTAGCCATGGACCTCACGCTGCCCGGCGGGACGCCGCTGGCGGACAAGCGGATCCGCCAGGCCTTGAACTACGCCGTGGACAAGGAGGGGATCATCAAGAGCGTCCTCTTCGGCGCGGCCGCGCCCATGGACGCGCCCATGGCCTCGTCGCTCTTCGGCTACACGAAGGTCGGCCCATACCCCTACGACCCCAACAGGGCCAAGCAGCTCCTGCAAGAGGCCGGGAAGCCGACGATGACGCTGAAGTTCATCTATCCAACTGGCCGCTACGTGCAGGATGCCCAGGCGGCGCAGGCGATCGCGGGCAACCTGCGCGACATCGGCGTGACCGCCGAGACGGCGACGTCGGACTGGCCCTCCTACCTGGCGCAGATCAACGTGGCCTCGGACAAGGGCACCACGAATATGCACATGCTGGGCTGGGCACCCGGCTACATGGACGCCTACCAGCAGATGGTGCAGTTCAGCAAGAAGACCTGGCCGCCGGCCGGGCTGGCGACCAGCCACTACACCAACCCGCGCGTGGAGGAGCTGCTGGACCAGGCGGCGTCGGAGACGAACCAGGACCGGCGCAAGGAGCTGTATGTGGAGGCCCAGAAGCTCATCTGGGACGACGCGCCCTGGATCTTCCTGTGGGTGCAGAGCTTCCCGATCGTCTACTCGGCCAAGGTGAAGGGTGTGGGCAGTCTGCCGAACGAGAAGTTCGCCGCCGTCTACGCCGAGCCCGCCTGACGGCGGGCGGGATCAGGCGCCGGGTATCGGGTATCGGGCGTGTTCAGGACTTGGGACTGGGGGCTGAGGACTGAGGGGCCGTCTACTCACTCCGTCCTCAGCGCTCAGTCCTCAGTCCCACTACCCAATGGCGAATGCCCATGACCCACGGCCCACCACCCGACACCCGACACCCGACACGCCACACCCAACCCCCAGTACCCAGCACCCAACATCCAACACCCAACACCCCGTGCTGAGGTACATCGTCCGGCGGCTGCTGGTCGCCCTCCCGACACTGCTGGGGGTTTCCCTGGTGGTGTTCATGATGGTGCGGCTGCTGCCGGGCGACCCGGCGCGCGTCATCGCCGGCCTCCTGGCCAGCGAGGAGGACGTCGAACGGATCCGGCGGCAGCTCGGGCTGGATCAGCCCGGGCCGGTGCAGTACGTCGTCTTCCTCTCGCGCCTGGCTCAGCTCGACCTCGGCACATCGGCGCGCACGTCGCAACCGGTGCTCTCCGAGGTGATGGCACGCCTGCCGAGCACGGTCGAGCTGGCCGTGTCGAGCATCGCCCTCGCCACCGTGGTCGGCGTCGCGGCCGGAGTCCTGGCCGCGACGCGCCACAACCGCCGGCTGGACTACGCCATCTCAGCGCTGATGCTCTTCGGCGTCTCGGTGCCGGTCTACTGGCTGGGACTGATGCTGATCGTGGTCTTCGCAATCAACCTGCGCTGGCTCCCCGCCGCCGGCTCGCAGGAGCCACTCGCCTGGGTCATGCCCACCCTCACGCTGGCCGCGTTCTCGGTGGCGCTGATCGCCCGCATGACGCGGTCGACGATGCTGGACGTCCTGCACGCCGACTACGTGCGGACCGCCCGCGCCAAGGGCCTGGCCCAGGTGGCGGTGATCTACGGCCACGCGCTGCGCAATGCGCTCCTGCCCGTGGTGACCGTGGTGGGCCTCCAGTTCGGCACGCTCCTCGGGGGGGCCGTCCTCACCGAGACGGTGTTCGGCTGGCCCGGCATGGGACAGCTCCTGGTCGACGCGCTCTTCGCGCGTGACTACCCCGTGGTCCAGGGCATCGTGCTCACCTTCTCGACGCTGTTCATCCTGGTGAACCTGGCGGTGGACGTCCTGTACGCCTACCTCGATCCGCGCATCCGGTACGGGTAAGGGAGCGGTCCGTGGCAACCAAGACCTCGGCGCGTCCCGTCCCCATCGTCGTCCCCGCCGTTCACCCCAGGCGGCGCGTCGGCCGGGAGTTCTGGGCGCGCTACCGACGCAACCGTGCCGCGGTCGCCGGGCTCACGCTGCTGGTGCTCTTCTTCGTCCTCGCGGCCGGGGCGCCGCTAGTTACCGCGTGGGACCCCGAGCAGAACCGGCTGGCCGATGCGCTCCAGGATCCGTCGGCCAGGCACCTGCTGGGGACCGACCACCTGGGCCGCGACATCCTGGCCCGCCTGCTCTTCGGCGCCCGCAACTCGCTCTTCATCGGCTTCGCGGCCGTCGGCCTGGGGCTGCTGGTCGGCGTGCCGCTGGGCGCGGTCTCCGGCTACTACGGCGGCTGGGTCGACCTCAGCGTGCAGCGCCTGGTGGACATCCTCCTCTCCTTCCCGGGCTTCCTCCTGGCGCTGTCCCTGGTCGCCGTCCTCGGCATCGGCACGGTGAACGTCATCATCTCGGTGGGCCTGGGCGCCGTGCCCGCGTTCGTCCGCCTGGTGCGTGCCTCGACGCTGGCGATTCGCTACACGGCCTACGTGGAGGCTGCCCGGGGCCTGGGCGCCACCGGGCCCCGCATCATCGGCCGCCACGTCCTGCCGAACGCGGTCGCCCCGGTGATCGTGCAGGCGACGCTCGGCCTGGGCAGCACGCTCCTGACCGCCGCCGGGCTCGGGTTCCTCGGGCTGGGCGTCCAGCCCCCGACGCCCGAGTGGGGCTCGATGCTCGGCGAAGGCCGCCAGTACATCTTCAGCAACCCGAACCTGGCGACCTTTCCAGGCCTGGCCATCTTCCTGACCGTGCTTGGCTTCAATCTTGCCGGCGATGGCCTCCGCGACGCGCTCGATCCCAGCCTGCGCGGCCGGCAGTGATCGGCTATATTGATTCCAGCTATTCATATCGTCGATAGTTGCTACCCAAACGGGTAGGAGGAGGCACCTTGAATCCAGCGCAGACTTCTCGGACCAGGTCGCGGGAGCCCTTGGTGAAGGCAGTCCGTGGCCAGAACGGGCCGGTTGCGGCGGCGCGCGGGCGGCGGGCCAAGCTCGCCGGAGAGGACCCGCGGCAGCTCGTGGGCTCCTACCGGCTGATGCTGCTGATCCGCCGCTTCGAGGAGAAGGCGGCGGAGATGTACCAGCGCGCCAAGATCGGCGGGTACTGCCACCTCAATCTGGGCGAGGAAGCGACTTGCGTGGGTGTCGTCGCGGGGGTGCGGCCGACCGACTACCTCTTCACCAACTACCGCGAGCACGGCTACGCGCTCGCCCGCGGGGTGGAGCCGGGCCGGGTGATGGCCGAGCTGTTCGGCCGCGAGGACGGCGTCTCACGTGGCCGGGGCGGCTCCATGCACCTGTTCGACGCCCAGCGGCGGCTGATGGGCGGCTACGCGATTGTGGGCGGCCAGCTTCCGCTCGCTACGGGCGCCGGGCTCGCCATCGTCCGCAAGGGCGGCGACGAGATCGTCGTCTGCCAGATGGGTGACGGGACCACCAACATCGGCGCGTTCCATGAGTCGCTCAACCTCGCTGCGCTCTGGAAGCTGCCGGTGGTCTTCGTGATCGTCAACAACGGCTTTGGCATGGGCACGAGTGTCGCGCAGGGCTCGGCCGAGGCCGACCTGTCCAGGAAGGCGTGCGCCTACGCCATGCCGGGCGTCCGCGTGGACGGGAACGACGTCCTGGCGGTACGCGATGCGACGCGGGAAGCAGCGGAGCGCGCCAGGAAGGAGCGCGTGCCGACGCTGTTGGACGTGGTGAGCTACCGCTTGAAAGGGCACTCGGTCGTCGACCCCGATCGCTACCGGCCCGCCGCGTACCTGGAGCAGATCCGTTCGCAGGATCCTGTGGCCCGGTTCGGGGCGCAGCTCGTCCAGGCCGGCATCCTGAGCGAGGCCGACGTGCAGCGGCTGGAGCAGGAGGTGGACCGGGCTGTCCAGGAGGCAGTGGACTTTGCCGACCAGAGCCCCGAACCGAATCCCGCCGAGCTGTTCACGTTCAGCTACGCGACGCCGGTGGCGAACCAGCCCGCCTTCTACCCAGGAGAGCAACCATGGCAGTCGTGACCTACCGCCAGGCGCTGCACGACACGCTGGCGGAAGAGATGCGGCGCGACCCGCGCGTCATCCTCATGGGCGAGGAGATCGGCGTCTTCGAAGGCTCCTACAAGATCACCGCGGGCCTGCTGAACGAGTTCGGGCCCGAGCGCGTGGTCGACACGCCCATCGCCGAGGAAGGGTTCGTCGGCGCGGCGATCGGTGCGGCCATGCTCGGCTTGCGGCCAGTCGTCGAGATCATGACCGTCAACTTCAGCCTGCTGGCGCTGGACCAGCTCGTCAACCACGCCGCCAAGATCCATGCGATGTTCGGCGGCCAGTCCAGCGTCCCGATGGTCTTGCGGACGCCGGAGGGCGGCGGCCAGCAGCTCGCGGCCACGCACTCTCAGAACTTCAGCTCCTGGTACGCCTACGTGCCGGGGCTGAAGGTGGTGGCACCGGCCACGCCCGCCGACGCGCGCGGGCTCCTGAAGAGCGCGATCCGCGACGACGATCCGGTGATCTTCCTGGAGAACCTGGCCCTGTACAACACCAAGGGCGACGTGCCGAGCATCGGCACGGACGGCGGGGCGGCGCCGGACGAGACGGACCTGGTTCCCATGGGCCGGGCCGCCGTGATGAAGGAAGGGGATGACATCACCCTCGTCGGGTACTCGCGCATGTCGGTCGTGGCGCTGGAGGTGGCTCGCCGGCTGGAGCAGGACGAGGGGATCTCGTGCGAGGTCGTGGACGTCCGCTCGCTGCGGCCGCTGGACCGCCCGACGCTCATCGAGTCGGTCAGGAAGACCAGCCGGGCGGTGGTGGTGGAGGAGGACTGGTACTCCTACGGCGTGGGCGCCGAGCTGGCGGCGACCATCCAGGAGGGTGCGTTCGACTACCTGGATGCGCCGATCAAGCGGGTCGCCCAGGCTGAAGTGCCGCTGCCCTACGCCAAGGTGATGGAGCAGGCCGCGCTCCCGAAGGCGCAGAACCTGGTGGACGCGATCAAGAGCACGCTGAGCGCAAGCGGCTACCGCGCACGGAGCACCCGCTGATGGCCGAGGTCACAATGCCCCGCCTGAGCGACACCATGCAGGAGGGGACGATCGCCAAGTGGCTGAAGCAGCCCGGCGATCCGGTCGGCCGTGGCGACGTGCTGGCGCAGGTGGAGACCGACAAGGCGACCATGGATCTGACCGCCTTCGAGGCAGGGACGCTCCAGGAGATCCTGGCGCCGGAAGGGAGCACGGTCCCGATCGGCCAGGCAGTGGCGCGGATCGGCGCGGGCGGCGGGCAGCCGGCTCCCTCGCCTCCAGCCGCGGTCGCACCGCCCGCTGCCGGCGCGACGGGCTCCGAGGTGCCGCAGGCGCCCGAAGCGCGCGCCCAGGCGGCAGAGGCGCCCGAGCCGACGCAGGCGCCGGCCCGGACGCCGACGCTCACGCCCAGTGCGGAGACGCGACGGGCCTTCCCACCACCCGACGGCGCGGCCGGTGGGAAGGTGCGCGCCTCGCCGCTGGCACGGCGGATCGCCGAGGAGCATGGCGTCGACCTCGCCACCGTCCGCGGCAGCGGCCCGGAAGGGCGCGTGATCCGCGTGGACGTGGAGGCGGCGATGGCCGCTGGCCGCCCGGCGCCGGCCGCGCCCGCGGCCGCGCCCGCGCCGCCCGCACCGGCGGTGGCCGGCCCGGATGAGGAGCGCGTGCCGCTCTCCCAGATGCGTAAGACGATTGCGCGCCGCATGGCCGAGAGCGCCAGCACGGTGCCCCATTTCTTCCTCACCACCACCGTGGATGCCAGCGCACTGGTGGCGCTGCGCCAGCAGATCGTCCAGCAGCAGGAGGCGGCGGGCGAGGAGGTGAGGGTGAGCCTCAACGACCTCGTCGTCCGCGCCTGCGCCGTCGCGCTGCGGCGGATGCCAGAGGTCAACGTCTCCTTCGCGGGCGACGCGCTCATCCGCCATCACCGCGTGCACGTGGGCATCGCGGTGGCGACCGAACGGGGGCTGATCGTCCCGGTCGTGCGCGACGCCGACCAGAAGACGGTCGGCCAGATCGCCCGCGAGGCGCGCGACCTGGCCGACCGTGCCCGCGAGGGCAAGCTGCTGCCGCGGGACTACACCGGTGGGACCTTCTCCGTCAGCAACCTGGGGATGTTCGGCGTGGAGCAGTTCAACGCGATCATCAACCCGCCCGAGGCAGCGATCCTGGCAGTGGGCGCGGCCACGCGCGAGCCGGCCGAGCACGCGGGCCAGGTGACGCTGCGGGATCGCATGAAGCTCACCCTGTCCGTCGACCACCGCGCCCTCGATGGAGCGGCAGGCGCCCGGTTTCTGCAGCTCCTCAAGACGCTACTGGAGCAGCCGCTCCTACTGCTGGTGGAGTGAGGGTGTTCGGTATTGGCCGTCAGTCGAGCCTGAAGTACTTGTAGCCCTCCGTGTACTCGAAGGGCAGCTCGTTCGCCCGGGCCAGGGCCCCCGAGCGCTCGCGCACCCGCTCCGCCACGTGCTCCCAGCTCGCGGCCACCTGGCTCTCATGCTGGCGGAGCGCCTCGAGCTTACGGTCGATCCAGTCGGAGATGTCCACGAAGACGTCGGCGTTCGCGGCGCTGGAGACGAACACTTCGGCGACCTTGTGTGGCAGGAGGTCCTCGATCAGCAGCTCGGCGAAGACGTGGGGGTCGCGGGCAGAAGGGTAGACCGCGTCCAGGCAGGCGTCGCCCGCGGCGCGGTGGTCGGGGTGGTTCAGGTAGCGATTGCCCACCCACCGCTGGAGCGGGTCCTGGCAGATCACGGCGTCGGGCCGGAAGCGGCGGATCTCCCGCACGATGTCACGCCGCAGCCCGATGGTGTTCTGGAGCGTTCCGTCCACGTGCTCCAGGAACTTCACCTCGCGGGCGCCGAGCGCCCGGGCGGCGCGGAGCTGCTCGCCGCGCCGAATCTGGGCCAGCTTGTACGGGTTGAGCGTGGGGTCGCTGGTCCCCTTGTCCCCGCTGGTGCAGACCACGTAGTTGATCTCCTTGCCGGCCGCGGCCCACCTGGCGATGGTTCCGCCACAGCCGAACTCGGCGTCGTCGGGGTGCGCCATGACGACGAGGACGCTCTTGCCTTCGGGCGTTGTGGGCAGCGGACCGTCGAGGAGATTGGCCATCGGTTGGAGACCTCGCGGGGGATCGGCGGAGTTGGGAAGACGATGGCAGCGTAGCAAAGGGCGCGCCGGGGACGGCAAAAGACCCAGCCGGGCGGGCTGGGCCTCTCGCCGAGTGTCTCCACTCGGGTGGTGGACGGCGTCACTCTCCGGGCAGCTTACGCGGCCACGGAGGTGACGCCCAGCTTACTACTCATGTTGGGGCATCACCTCCTTCCACCGAGGACAATGGTGACACACGGACGCGCCGACTGTCTACCGCCGGATTCACATTCGTGGAGCCCTGTTCACGACCCGCCGGCACGGGAGGGCCCTGAGCGCGGACACCCGGGTTCCGAGGAGACCTCACCGCGCCCCCGGGCGAGTAGACTGGTCTGAGCCCATGTACGAACGGATCCTGGTCGCGCTGGACGGGTCGGAGCTGGCGGAGCGAGTGCTGCCGTACGTCGAGGAGCTGGCCTCCAGGCTCGGCTCGGCTGTCACGCTGCTGCGCGCGATCACCCCAGCCGAGACGATCGTCGCCCAGTCAGCCGGTGGGGTCACGAGCATGGTCGGGCCCGGCGCCATCATCGACCCCGGGCCGATCGTCGAGGCCGAGCGGCGGGACGCCACGGCGTACCTCCAGGCGGTGTCCGCCCGGCTACGCGGTCGGGGTCTCCAGGTCGACGCCGAGGTAGTCGAGGGTGCCGCGGCAGAGGCGCTCGCCGGGCGTGCCGAGGCCCTCGGCGTGGGCCTGGTCGCCATGACCACGCACGGGCGTGGGGGGCTGGGCCGGCTCGTGTTCGGCAGCGTGGCCGACGCGGTCCTGCGCCACGCACCGTGTCCGGTCTTCCTCGTGCGCATCCACGAGGCAGGCTGAGCACAGGGGCCGAAGCGCGGTACGGGCTGGCCCTGGCGGGCCCCGCGTGCTCAGCCCCTCAAGAGCGGGCGCGAAGGGCTTACGACTTCAGCGTCTCGATTCGTCGGTCCAGGTCGGCGAGCGCGGCGTAGTCCTCATCCGCCAGCCGGTAGCAGCGCTCGATGTAGAGCTGCGCGAGCTGGCCGGCAAGCGGGCCGCTCGAACGGGCGGCGGCGATGAGCTCGCCGACGCGGTACTTCTCGGCCAGGTGCCGAGCCACCCGCTCCATCTCGGCCACGGCCTCCTGCACCTGCCGCTTGTCGCCTCCTTCGACGGCGTAGCGCAGCGTGCCCGTCAGGCGCGCCAGCCGGCTCACCTTCTCCGAATCAGGCATGACCTGGAGCAGAAGCGCGTCGACGTCGACGTTCGCGCCCGCTGGCTCCCGCTCCTCGGTCGCGGCCGGCGCCGAGGCGAGGTACGTCTGGTGCTGCACGGCGTACTGCTGCGCGATCTCGGTCACCGGGTGCATCACCTGCCACGGCTCGCTCAGGCGCAGCGTGCCGCCGTCCAGCAGGTCGTCCCCCCGAAGAGCCGCCATGCGGTCCAGCCAGTCGAGGCCGCCCTCCACCCGCTCGGGCATTGGCGGTAGCGGATAGGCGGTGGGCCCCTGCGCCGCGAGCTGTGTGGGCAGGTTGGGAGCGAAGGCGGCCGGGATGTACTTGGCCAGGTCCATCTCGATGGGTGCGACCACCAGGTAAGTGGCCCAGAACGCGTCTGGATCATCCGCGTCGCGGAAGAACAGGAGGGCGTGGCCCCGCGGCCTGTCCGCGTCTCCGACCCGGTAGATCAGCACGGCCGGATTGTAGAGGCGGCCGCGGTTTCGGCTACGCTAACCCTGCGCGCCCCCGCGCCGCCTTCCGCCACACCTGTGCCCATGCTGCTCTCCGATACTCTCTCCGCCGCCAGGCAGCCCCTGCCTGGCGGCCCCGTCAAGCTGTACGTCTGCGGCATCACCCCGTACGACACCACCCATCTCGGCCACGCGTTCACCTTCGTCCATTTCGACACGCTGGTCCGCGCGCTGCGATGGCTGGGCTGCGAGGTGACGTACGTCCAGAACGTGACCGACATCGACGATTCCATTCTGCAGCGGGCGAGGAAGCTTGGCGCGAGCTGGCGGACGCTCGGCGACGAGCAGACCGCGCAGTACCTGGCCGACATGCGCGCGCTCCGGGTCCAGGACCCCACCCACTACGTACGGGCCACCGACTCGATTCCCACCATGCTGGAGCTGATCCAGACCCTGGTCCAGAAGGGCTATGCCTACCCGGTAGAGGGTGGGAGCGTCTTCTTCCGGGTGCGAGCCGTTCCCACGTATGGCGAGCTGTCGAAGCTGGCCCGCGGGCAGATGCTGGAGATCGCCAGCCAGCAAGACGACGCGGACGTTGACGACCCGCGCAAGGAGGACCGGCTGGACTTCGCGCTCTGGAAGGACTGGTCCGGGCACGGCGACGAGCCATGCTGGGAGAGCCCGTGGGGGCCGGGGCGCCCCGGGTGGCACATCGAGTGCTCGGCGATGTCGCTGCGCTACCTGGGGCCGCGCCTGACGATCCACGGTGGGGGCGCCGACCTCGTCTACCCGCACCACGAGAGCGAGATTGCGCAGAGCGAACAGGCAACGGGTGTGCGCCCCTTCGCCGATATCTGGATGCACGCGGCCATGGTCTGGATGGATGGAGCCAAGATGAGCAAGAGCCTTGGCAACATGGTTTTCGTGCGCGAGCTGCTGCGGCACTACAGCGCCGACGCCATCCGCCTGTACCTGCTCTCGACCCACCACCGTGGGACGCTCCATTGGGCACCCTCCGATCTGGCGGCGGCAGCCGGCCGCGCCGATCGGCTCGCCCTGGCCGCCCGCCAGCCGGACTCCTCGGGCGACGCCCGCGACGCGTTCGCGGCCGCCCTGCAGGACGACCTGGACACCCCGCGAGCGCTCGAGGCGCTGGAGCGTGCCAGCGGCACGCCTCTCCGCGAGCTCGCCTGTGTGCTCGGGTTGAAGCTCGCCTGAGCACGTCGGTCGACGTGAGGGTGGGTGTCGGGTGTCGAATCCGCGGTCTGAAGTCTCGGGGTCTGAGACGTCGGACCTGGCGCTCAGGTGCCGAACCCCCTGGACAGGTGCGTACGAAGGCTGAGCGCGAGGGTACGCAGCGGGTGCCGCGGCCAGGGAGACCGCTGTGCGGAGACTATAGTGGTGGCTGGTGTGCGACCCGTCTTGCTCCTGGTCTTGCTGAGCCTCGTTGGCGGCGCCAGTCTTCTCGGGCCTGGCTTCATCCTGGACACGCCGCAGCCGGAGCCGCCGCCGAGCGACGCCATCATCGTCATCAGCGGCGACGAGCAGCTCGCGCGCTTCCGCGAAGGGGTGCGCCTGTACCAGGCCGGGCTCGGCCGTGTGCTCGTCTTCTCAGGCGCGGCGAGCGACGGCTCGAGCAACGCGACCGTCATGCGTGAGCTGGCCGTGGGAGCCGGAGTGCCCGCGCCCGCGATCCTCGAGGAGCCGCAAAGCGAAGACACGTGGGGCAACGCCGTGTACACCCGGCAGCTCCTCGAGCAGCAAGGGCTCCGCAGCGCGATCGTGGTCACCTCGCCCTACCACGCCCGCCGCGCCAAGGCTACCTTCGACGCTGCCTACGCGGGGAGCGCGATTCGACTCGCCGTCCGTTCCGCACCTGACAGCGAGTGGCGTAAGCTCTCGTGGTGGCAGCAGCCCGAGACGCGCCGGCTGACGCTCAGCGAGCTCCAGAAGCTCGCCTATATCGCCGTGACTGGGAAGTACCGCTAGCGCGATGGGCGTCGAAGATGGTCCTCCGGGCGTCCGTACGGCCATCGCGGCAATAGCGCGGCCCCCGACCACTAGCAAGCCACCCACTCCGGCGCGGCGCGGCGGGGCCCTGGCACGCGAGTTGACCGCTGCTCTGGTCGGCCGTCACGGTGGCGGTGTAGCGGCGGAGCTCTCCCCGACGGCCGTGAAGGCTGCCTACGGCCTCGCGCTGGCTTTGTGGCTGGTGACCCGCGTCTTCGTGCTCGTCCAGCAGAGCGAGTGGCCGTGGATCAACGCCCGCGTGGTCGGCCAGGCGAGAGACGTCCTTGCAGGAAGCTGGAGCGGATTCTTCGGGACGCCGCCCCTACCCCAGGTTCTCGCCGTCCCGCTCGTCGCGGGCGGGCTGAACGAGCTTCAAGCCGTGGCCGGGCTCTACCTGCTCGCGAGCCTGGTCCAGTTTGGCGCGTTCGCCGCGCTGCTGTGGCAGCTCTTCCCTCACTCGGGACGGGCACAGGTGCTGGCGCTCGCCCTCTTCCTCCTGCTGCCCATCAATCACTCCATCCACCACTTCCGCAACGTCGCCACGGTACTCGCCAGCGGCGGGGTGTTCCTGCTCGCCAGCCACTGGCTCCGCGCTACACGGCCGGACGTGTCGCGACTCCGAGGCTGGGTGTCGCTCTTGTGGGCCTTCGGCGCGGTAGCACTCGGGGGCTTCTCGCGCCTGGAGGCGCTGGCGTTCCCCGGGTACCTGTTGGCGTCCGGCCTGTTCGTACCCAGAGCCCGCGCCGCGAAGATTCCCTTCGCCTACGCGGCAGGGCTCGTGGGAGTGACCGTGGCGCTCGTCGCCGCGGGCCGGCTGGCTGGCGCGGGTCCCATGCCGAGCTCCCCGCCTCAGTACCCATACGGTGGCCCCACCTACCTGGTCTACACGTTCCTCGATAGCACCCCGGCCTCGTGGCTGAGCGCCGCCTGCCGGGCAAACCCGAGCGAAGATTGCCGCGTGCGCGACGGAGCCGAGTTCTTCGGCCCCCAGAGCCAGCCTGGTGGGCTGGCGGCAATCGTCGCGGCGCGCCCGGGCCTCGTGCTCGCCAAGACCGCGCAGAGCGCGCTCGACAACGTGTGGGAGCTGTTCGGGTCCAACCCCTCCACCTACCCCGGGCTGCTGTGGGGGCTGCTCACCCTGCTGGCCGTCTCTCGTCCGGCCCGCGACGCGCTGCGGGCCATTCCCGGCCGGGCCTGGCTGGTGGTAGCGGCGGCGCTGGGCGTCTCGATCTTCCCGCTGAGCTGGGCTCCGCCGTACCCGCAGTACCACCTCCAGACCGTCCTGCCCGTCGTCGCCGTCGGCGTTCCAGCGCTCGTGTCCCTGGCACGGCTCCGCTGGGGTGAGTGGGCGCTCGCGGCCTTCTGGCTGACGAACGTGGCGCTCAGCGCATTCCGCTACACGCGGTACGCTGGCTACTGAGCGGGCGTAGCCGTCACCGAGCGTAGCCGGTCAGCTCGACGTACCCGACACCGGAAGGCGTTCCCGGGCTGAGCCCGTCCACCCGCACCGCTCCCTCCCAGTAGACTGGCCCTGCCCCCTGCGTGCCCGGGAAGTACAGCTCCTGGTCCTGCAGCCTGGGCGTCACCCGGAGCCGCAGGTTCTGCCCCGGGACGTCGACGATCCAGCCAGACGGGTACGTCGCGTTCGTGTGCGGGCTCGTCCAGGAGTCCGTGACCTCGATCTGCACGGCGCCGGGCGGCAGGTCGCGGACGCTCCCATCAGGCAGCACCTGGCTCCCGTACACGGCGGAGCGCTCACCACTCGGCACGCGCAGCAGGTAGAGCATCAGCTCCGAGTTGTCCTCAAGCTGCAGGCCGAACCAGTCCCAGCCACCCGGGCCAACCACGAAGTTGCCCCACTGGTGGTCCATCCACGCCTGCCCCGTGACCGGGGCCCAGGCGCCGCCCTCGGCCCCGATCTCACCCGCCACGGCGAGGCGGGTGCGCGAGTAGTAGTACGAGCCGCCCGCCGGCCCGAAGTCGATGAAGCCGCCGTTCTGGAGGACGGGCGGCTTCCGGTCGACCAGCCGCAGCCTGAGCGCGTACGCCGGCTGCGCGCCCGGGCCGGGCGCCATGGCCGCGTCGATCAGGTCAGCCTCGCCGTCGCTCGTCAGGCGCCACCCCTGTACGTCGAAGGCGAATCCAGGTCCAAAGGCGCTGGCGGCGGAGCGCGCCTGCTGGCTGAAGACCCCGCCGGACAGGTCGCTCACCGCGAAGTGCACCAAGTACCCTGGTGGACTACCCTCGCGCCGGCCCTGGAAGATCGTGAACTCGAAGCCGTACTCCTGCCTGCCGTCGGCCGTCGCGAGCTGGCCGGTGTAGTACCACCACTCGGTGAGCACGTCGTGGGGCCAGGCGTCGCGGGGGAGCTGAATGGGCGCCGTGAGCGTGGGGCTGGGGGGCGGAGCGGGTGGGAGCGGCTGCGTCGCGCGTGCGCACCCGGCCAGCACGAGCACTGCGGCCAGCAGGGGGTAAGAAGCCCGGCGCGTGCCGCCCGCCCGCGCGACGAACAGCGGGTGCCAGCCGCGCCCAGGCGCCTGGCGCGCACGTCTCAGCGGCCCGGCCACGTGGGCCAGCGCCTGGCCCGGGACAGCGCTGATGCGGCTCACGGGATCAGGCCGCACTCAGCTCTCCCAGCCGCAACCGGCGGCGGAGCCAGCCCGGCGCCCACCAGTTCCACTGGCCCAGTAAACGCATAGTGGCCGGTACGAGGAGCGCGCGCACGAGGGTGGCGTCCAGGAACACCGCGATCGCGGTACCGAGCCCCAGCGCCTTGATCAGGACAATGTCGGCGGCTACGAAGGACAGGCTCACTAGGACGACGATCGCCGCCGCGCTGGTGATGATCTGCCCCGACCGTTCGAGGCCCTGCGCCAGGCTGGCCGCGTTGTCGGCGCCGGCATCGTA
This sequence comes from uncultured Chloroflexota bacterium, assembly GCA_964435115.1. Taxonomy (GTDB): domain Bacteria; phylum Chloroflexota; class UBA6077; order UBA6077; family CF-72; genus CAYSYM01. The sequence continues at coordinate 77,266 of CAYSYM010000007.1, forward strand.
GCGCTCCTTCACGCGCGAGAGCAGGAACACCTCGTAGTCCATGGACAGTCCGAACAGCACACAGAACATCACGATCGGCAGCGACGCCTCCACGAACCCCAGCGGGCGGAAGCCCAGGAGGTCCGAGAGCCGGCCTTCCTGGAAGATCACCACGAGGGCGCCGTAGCTGGCGAGGATGGACAGCGTGTTCATCAGGATCGCCTTCAGTGGGATTACGACCGACCGGAACGTGTACAGCAGCACCACATAGATGGTCGCGACGACGAAGGCGGCGGCCCTCGGGAAGTCGGCGTAGAGGCGGTCCGCGTAGTCGACCACCCCCGCCGTGCCGCCGCCGACCAGGAGCCGGAAGCCGTCTGGCGGTGGCGTGGCTCGGATCTGCCGCACTAGCTCCTTCGACCGCTCGTCCGTCTGGCCGTACCTGGTGGTGGCGTAGACGACCAGCGTATCTCCGCGGACCGTGGCCTGGACGGCCGCCCGGGCAGCCGGGTCGCCGACCTGAGCCGGATCGGGCACGGCGTACAGGAGCTGGTACTGGGGGCGCGTCAGCCGGCTGTCGAGCGTGACGATACTCTCCACCCGCTTCACGCGCTCATCCGTCTGCACGCGGCGGACGAAATCGTAGAGCGCGCCGACGCGCTCGGGCTGGAGAGGGGAGGCGCCGTCGACCGTCTCGAAGACCAGCAGGACCGGCGACAGCTCGCCTTCCCCCCAGCGCTCGCGCAGGAGGTCGAAGCCCTGGCGGGATGGCACGTCCGCTGGCAGGATCGAGGCGTCCGGCGCGCCGAACTCCACCCGCAGGAAGGGCAGGCCGAGGCCGATCAGGAGGGCGAGCAGCGGGAGGAGGGTAACCACGGGGTGGGCCATCACCGCCTCGGCCAGGCGCGCCCAGAACCCCGGCCGCGGGCCGCCGTCGTCTGACTCCGCTCGCCGGAACAGGCCTCTGACCGCGAACGCGTCGATGCGGCGGCCGAGGATGCCGAGGATGGCGGGCAGCAGGAGCAGCGCCGCGAGCACCGAGACGGCGACCACCAGCGAGCCCGCGATCCCGAGCGAGCGGAGCGCGTTGAAGTCGAATAGCAGGAGCCCGAGCAGCCCCACGAACACGGTGAAGCCAGAGGCAAGCACGGCCCGGCCGGCGGTCGCGACCGACCTCGCTACGGCGTGCTCGACTGACAGGCCGCGCGCGAGCTCCTCTCTGAATCGGCTGACGACGAACAGGGAGTAGTCGATGCCCAGGCCGAGGCCGAGCATGGTGGTGAGGTTGAGCGAGAAGATGGAGAGGTCAGTGACGCGGCTCAGGAGCACCATTGCCGCCAGCGTGATCGCCACGGCCGCGCCGCCGACCAGGCCGGGGACAGCCGCAGCGACTAGGGAGCCGAAGACCAGGATCAAGGCCACCGCGGCGAAGGGGAAGGAGATGATTTCGGCGCGCCGTAGGTCCCGCTCCGTGACCTCCTGGATGTCCGAGTAGACGGCGGGCGCGCCCGTCAGTGTCATGCGCAGGCTCGTCGGGCGGAGCGCCTGCTGCACGGCCGGCAGGATGCGGCGGAAGTCCTCAGGGATCGTCTTGAGGGCGATGACCGCGTAGGCCGTCCGCCCGTCTGGAGCGATCTGGCGCGGATTCCGGGCAGGGGTCACAACGTGGGAGACGTCGGGTAGAGCCGCCACCTCGACGAGCGATGCCTCTACCTGCGCCTGGAACGCGGGATCGGTGGCTGCCAGGCCGCCGCCAGGCGCCTCGTAGATCACGAAGAGCGTGGCCGGGTTGTAGCCAAAGCGCTCCGTCAGGAGCTGGCCGGCGCGGGCGGCCTGGAGGTCGGGGCTGGAGAAGCCGCCCGCGGCGAGGACGCGGAACACCTGCGGAGCCGCGGGCGCCGCTGCGACCAGCACGATCATCCACACGCCGAGGACCAGCCAGCGGGCGCGGTAGAGGGCGTGGCCGAGCGTGAGGAACATCAGCCCCCACACTACACGTTGTGTGCCGGGTCGAGCCCGGGACAGCGGTCTGTTCCCACGCCGGCTCGGGTCAGGCGGTGCGGCCGGTGTCTACCCCTGGCGGCTCAGCGCGCGGGCTCCTCCGCCGTCGGGCCCGGCCCCCCCCGTCCCTTGGCCCCGGGGCCGCCGCGTTCAGCAGCGCCGGTGTCTGCTGTGCGGGCTGGGCTGCCGGGTGGAGGTGGAATCGCGAAGCGCGCAGGATGCCTCGGCCGGTTGTGGCGGCCGTGTGACGGGCCGCTCGGCACGCCGGGCGTATGCTCCCCCGAGGACTCAGCCCGTGGGGCGCGCTGGCGCCACGCCAGGCCGAACGCCAGCCCACGGGCGGGGCCACCAGACGCGTAGACTGCCGACGGCATGGCGAGACTGCCCCGCTCCTTCCCGCTGGCGTTCGGCCTCGCCGGCCTGGCGTTCGCGGTGCTGAGCGCCTGCGGCCGGGTGATCGATCGGCCGCTTAGCGGTGCCGTGCCCGGCAGCGACAGGCCGCTGCCGACGTCGGCCGTCCCGCCAACCCTCGCTCCGTCCGACCCCCGCTTCGGCCAGCTCCCGAGGCCTTCGCCCGGCCTCGGACTCGGCCTGCCGGGCCCCTCGCCGTCGGCCAGCCCGCAGCCACCGATCATTCGGACTATCCAGCCGCCGGCCAACGCGAGCCTGCCGCCGGGGGCGCCGGTCAACATCTCCGCCGTCCTCGTCGGGCGCGGGGCCGATCTCGTGTCGGCGACCCTCTTCGTCGACGGCGCCGAGGTGGCGGCCGAGGTCGAGCAGCGTGACCAGCAGCAGTGGACCATCGCCGTCACTCAGGCGCTGCCTGTGGGCCCCCACACCGCCCGCGTGCTCGTCCGGGACACGACCGGGGCCGCGGGCGGCTTCACCTGGCAATTCACTGTCGGGGAGCCGAGCCCCACACCGCCGCCCGGGCGAGCCGAGCCGTTCGCCACGCCCGGGCCCAGCCCCGGCCCGACACCGCGACCGTGAGCTCGCTCGGCCGCGCCGCACCGCCGGGCTGCGCTCGATCTCTATACTGCCGCTCGTGCCTGCCGCCGCGAACGACCGCCCCTCGGTGGGGGTGCTTGGAGGTGGCGCGCTCGGGCTGGCGGCCGCGCTGCGTCTGGCGCAGGCCGGGCACCGGGTCACGCTGATCGAGCGGGAAGCGCAGCTCGGCGGCCTCGCCGCCGGGTTCCGCCTGGGGCCAAGCTGGCTGGAGAAGTTCTACCACCACATCTTCCGCACCGATACCACCATCGTGCGGTTCATCCAGGAGCTGGGGCTGGGCGACCGCCTGGTGTGGGCGTCGCCGGACACCAGCGTCCTCTGCCAGGGGCGGATCGCCAGCCTGGATTCCGCGCCCGACGTCCTTCGCTTCCCCTTCCTGCCGCCGGTAGACCGGGTCCGCCTCGGCCTCGGGATAGCGTTCCTGAAGGCGGTGCCCAGTGAGCGGCCCTTCGTGGGACAGACAGCGGCGGCGTGGCTCAGGCGCGTCATGGGCGAGACGGCCTATCGCGTGCAGTGGGAGCCGCTCCTGCGGGGCAAGTTCGGCGAACGGGCGGGCGAGATCGCGATGAGCTGGTTCTGGAGTCGCGTCCACGAGCGGACACCCCGCCTGGGCTACCTGCGGGGTGGCTTTCAACCGTTGTACGAGGCGCTCGGCGCACGCATCCGTGCCCTGGGCGGCAGCGTCCTCACCCAGACCGCGGCGACCTCCATCCACACGCGTGACGGCACGCTGGTCGTGGAGACGGACGCGGCCGAGGTCCACCGCTTCGACCGGCTGCTGGTGACGCTGCCGACCCGCCTGTTCACGCGCCTGGCGCCCGGCCTGCCGGCCGAGTTCGTCGAGCGCTACCCAGGTCCGGACCACTACGGGGCTCACGTCGCCATCCTGGCGCTCCGTCGCCAGCTCCTGGACGGCGTGTACTGGCTGAATGTCAACGAGCGCGACTACCCCTTCCTGGCGCTCGTGGAGCACACCAACTTCATGCCACCAGAGGACTACGGCGGGCGCCACTTGGTCTACCTGGGCAATTACCTGCCCATGGACCACCCGCTGTTCGGACAGGCGGACGCCACGGTGCTCGAGACCTTCTGCGCGGCCTTGCGGCGCATCCAGCCCGCCTTCGACCCGGCGTGGGTGGTCGAGTCCTGGATCTTCAAGGCCCCCTACGCGCAGCCGATTGTCACGACCGACTATCTCGAGCGCCTGCCACCTCACCGCACACCGCTCGCCGGCGTCTACCTGGCCAACATGGCGCATGTCTACCCGCAGGACCGCGGCCAGAACTACAGCCTGCGCCTGGGTGAGCGCATGGCGCGGCTGATCGCCGCGGAGGTGACGGGTTCGTAACGTCTCGGGCTCCACTCCGTTGCTTCCGATGAGGGCTGGGGGCGAGGGGGGCACGGCCCCGAGCCTCACGATCGATCGCAGGAGGGCACGCTTTCGATGCCGTATCCCGAGACGTGTCCGGAGTGCGGTGGGCGCTTCCGCAACTCCGGAACGCACTTCACCACGCGCCGGAGCGAGGTCGGCCGGCACGTGCTCCTGGAGCTGGCGTGCCAGTCGGCCGGCCGACGCTTCTGGTGGGACTTCACGACCGGCCACGTGACCGCCGATGGGAAGACCCCCGCCAACGGGCGGGCGGCGGCGCAAGAGCTGGTTGGGGTGGCGAGCGCCAACGGCCAGGCGAACGGCCACGCGGAGGGGCTGGCGCCGGGGCGGGGCGAGGACCGAGCGGGGCCGGCCGGTGCCGCGGATCCGCAGCCGGCGCGCGACGCCGCCCCGCGGTCCGCGGAGCGGCCGCGAGGCGAGGGGCGCGCCAGCGCGCCTGGCCCCGCTCCCTCTCATGAAAGCAGGGGCTCGGCCGAGTTGGCGCAGCTCCAGGCGGCGTTCGTGCGGCAGCTCCAGCTCGATCGGCTGACGCTCCGCCAGATGCGCGGCTGGCTGGCGGGCGAGGACGCGCGCCGTGTGGCAGAGGTTGCCGCCAGCGCGACCGAGGCGACCTACGAGCGCCTGGCGCTCAGCCTGTTCGGCGCTAGCCTGCCAGCGCTGCTTGGCCAGGAGCGCGCCGTGGTGCCGCCGGGCGCGGCGCTCTCGGCGGAAGAGCGGCTGGAGATCCAGCGTGAGAAGGCGCGGGTCCGCGCCCGGCAGCGTCGCGCGGCGCTCAAGGCGGCCAAGCTGGCCGGCTGAGCCCGGGCGCCGGCCCGGAGGTGGCGGGTGTTGGCGAACGCAACCCAACCCCCAATACCCCACAGCCAATACCCTTACAGGCTGGCTCGCGCGCCGGCCCGGTGCTCGGTAGCATCAGGGTATGGCGACCACGAGCACCAGCGGCCGCGCCAGGGGCGCGGGGACAGGCAACGAGGAGTTCCGTCTTGTTGGGCAGCCGACGCGGCGGAGCGACGCACCCGAGCGGCTGACCGGCCAGACGCGGTTTGCCGGCGACCTCCTCCTGCCAGGGGCGCTGCACGCGCGGTTCGTGCGCAGCCCATATTCCTCGGCCCGCGTCCTGGCCGTCGACGGCGCGGCCGCGCGGGCGCTCCCTGGCGTGGTGGCAGTCCTCACCGCCCGGGACCTGCCGGTGGCCGACATCGAGCAGGCGATCGAGCACCGTCGCATTCTCCTGGCGCTCGACCGGGTCTTCCACGCCGGGCAGCCCGTCGCCGTCGTGTTGGGCGAGACCGAGGCGGTGGCCGAGGATGGCGCTGCGGCCGTCGAGGTGGCGTACGAGCCCCTGCCGGTCGTCGTGGACCCGGTGGAGGCGGCGCGTCCGGAGGCGCCGGTGGTCCGCGAGCGGCGGGAACGGGACGAGGAGGAACTGGGCATGCACGGCGCGGCGCCGAGCGCCGCCGAGGAGGTCGAGGCTCCCCAGGCTCCCAACGTGGCGAGTCGCACGCGCCTTCATCGCGGCGACGTGGAGCGCGGCTTCCGCGAGGCGGACGTCGTCGTCGAGCGCGAGTACACCACGAGCTGGACCCACCAGGGCTACATCGAGCCACAGACGTGCGCGGCGACGATCGACCCGCTCGGGAACGTGGTGGTCTACGCCAGCACCCAGGCGCTGTTCCACACGCGCACCGAGGTGGCGCGCACACTGGGCCTGCCCGATCACCAGGTCAAGGTCCAGCCCATGCCCGTCGGCGGCGGCTTCGGGGGGAAGTTCGGCCTGATCGAGCCGACGGTGGCCGCGCTGGCCAGGGCCGTCGGTCGGCCGGTCCGCGCCAGCTACACGCGCATGGACGAGTTCGTCATGGCCAACCCTGCCCCTCAGAGCGTCATCCGGGTCAAGGTGGGCGCCCGCTCGGACGGGACGCTGACGACCGTGGAGGCGAGCCTCCTCTTCGACGCCGGGTCGGGCCCCGGCGCGCCGGTGGGGATCGCCGCGCTCCTGCTGGGCTCCTTCTACCGCTGGGAGCACCTGCTGATCGAAGGGACCGAGGTACTCACCCACAAGGCGGGGACGGGCGCGTACCGTGCGCCGGGCGCGCCGCAAGCGACGTTCGCCATGGAGAGCACAGTCGACGAGGTGGCGCGCGCGCTCGACCTGGACCCGCTTGAGCTACGGCGCCGGAACGCGGTGCGTGAAGGCGACCTGCGCGCCGACGGGACGACCTGGCCGCTCCTCGGTCTGCACGAGTGCCTGGAGCGTGCAGCGCCCATCTACCACGCCGAGAAGGCGGCGGCGGGGCCTGGCGAGGGGGTGGGCATCGCGCTTGGCGGCTGGCCTGGTGGGGTCGAGCCCGCCTCGGCCGCGTGCCGCTTGAACGCCGACGGCACGCTACAGATCGCGCTGGGATCTGTCGACCTGACCGGGACCAACACGACGTTCGAGATCATTGCCGCCGAGGCGTTCGGGTTCGACGACCTGTCGAAGGTGCGCGTGACGACGGTCGACACGGACGCGGCGCCGTACGCGGGCGCCAGCGGCGGGAGCAAGATCACCTACACCGTGGGACCCGCGGTCCGGCAGGCAGCCGAGGACGCCCGCGACCAGGTGCTGCGCATCGCGGCCGCCGAGCTGGAGGCGTCGGTTGACGACCTGGAGATCGTGGACGGGCGGGTCCAGGTGCGTGGCGTGCCGGACCGGGTGAAGACGCTGAGCGAGATCTACACGCTGAGCGCCTCGTTCGGCGCGGCGCACGAGCCCGTGCTGGGCCGGGGGCGGGCAGCGACGACTGCCCGCAGCCCGGGCACCGCGGTGCACGTCGTCCGCGTGTGGGTGGACCCTGATACCGGGCGCGTGGAGCCCGTGCGCTACGTCTCGATCCAGGACGTCGGTCGCGCCATCAACCCGGCCGCGGTGGAGGGGCAGGTGCACGGCGGGGCCGTCCAGAGCGTGGGCTGGGGCTTGCTGGAGCGGATCGAGTTCGACCGTGACGGCACGCCCATCACCGCCAGCTTGCTGGACTACCCCATTCCCACGTCCACCCAGGCACCCGAGCTCGAGGCGGTGATCGTCGAGGTGCCGTCCGGGGTGGGGCCCTTCGGGGCCAAGGGGGTCGGCGAGCCGCCGGTGGTGCCCGGCGCCGCGGCGATCGCCAACGCCGTCCGCGATGCCGCGGGGGTGCGCGTGGCGGCGCTGCCCATCACGCCCGAGCGGGTATTCCGCGCCCTACGGGGCTGAACGGGCTGCGGGCCTCGGGGCGCGCCCCGAGGCCCGCAGCATGAGGTGGCGGGCGCGACGGCCGCGGCGCTACGGCTGGCCGGCCTCCTCCGCCATGCCCACCATGCCGGGCCGGTCGGACTGGCTCCCGTCCGGCCGAGCCGGCTGACTCGCCGACGACGTGGCAGCTTGGGCGGCCGACAGGCTCGCCGCGGACCGCCCGGCGTCGTCCTTGACGTCGATCACCATCGTCAGGCCACCACCGCCCTCCACCTCGGCACCGTTGTTGGTGACGTGGTCGTTGATGTGGCAGTGCAGCAGCCACTTACCTCGTCGCTGGGCCACCCATTCCACGTCATACCGCTCGCCGGGGCCGACGAGCACGGTGTCCTTCAGCAGGCGTGCGCCTGGCGGCACCGGGTTGCCATCCGTCTCCACGATCTCGAACGAGCCGCCGTGGATGTGCATGGGGTGGATCGCCTGGCCAGAGCCGACGAAGCGGAAGCGGATGCGTTCGCCCACCCGCGCCGTCACGGTCTCCGTCGCCGGGTAGCTCTTACCGTTGATGGTGAAGAAGTTCGGGAAGAGGCCGGGCTGGTTCATGGCTGGCAGGGTGCGTCCCTGCCCGTCCACTGTCCACTCGCCCAGGGCGATGGTGTACTCGCGGTCGAACGGCTTCTGCGCGGCCCACTCCCTGGGCTCGACGATGAGCGTGCCGTACAGCCCCAGCGTCTGCTGCCGGTCGACGGCCTTGTGGCTGTGGTAGAAGTAGGTGCCCGCCTGCTCGGCGGTGAACTCGTAGGTGAAGCTCTGGCCCGGCTCCACCGGGGGCTGCGTGACGTCCGCGGCGCCGTCCATGCCGTTGTCGAGCACCAGCCCGTGCCAGTGGATGGAGCTCGGCTCCGGCAGGTTGTTGGTGAAGCGGATGCGCAAACGGTCGCCCTGCGTCACCCGGATCTGGGGTCCGGGCACCTGGCCGTTGTAGGCATAGGCGCCCACCTGGACGTCCGGCAGGATGCTCCATCTCACGACGCCCGCCGAGAGCTGGAACTCCTTGGCCCCGTCGGGCGCGAGCGTCGGCTCGAGGAGCTGGTTGCCCCGCGCGTCCGGCGCCGCGGCGGGCGCGCCGGCGACGTCCACGGGCCGCATGTCCATGCCGCCCTGGACGCTCTCGCCAGTCATCTCCATGCCGGCCATCTGCTGTGCGCCGGCGGCCGGCTGGGGAGCGACGGGTGCGAGCTGCGCCCTGGGGGAGTTTGTGCCGGGCATGCTGGGATCCATGGTCTGCCCCGGCATGACGCCGGCTTCCTGGGCGCGGGCCAGCGTGGCCACGGCCAGGCCGGCCGCGAGGGCGAAAAGGGCCAGGCGTTTCATCAGGTGTGCTTCTCCTGAATGGGTGGTGCGGCAGCTGGCTGCCCGCGCGGGCAGTTCGCCCGGCGCCCGGGCAGTCGCCGCCTGCGGAAAGGACAGTCGATGCCCCGGCAGGACTCGCCGCCGGAGGGGTTCACGGCCGCCAAGCGCTTCGCCGTGAACGAGTGATCGGCGTGAGGGGCGCGTTCCGAGCGCGCCGCGCGTCCGGGTGGCGGCGCAGGGGGTCCGCGAGCGGACGGCTCAGCGCTTGCCCGGTGCCTCCATCGAGGTCGCCGGCGGAGCGGTCACGGCGGCGACGCTCAGGACAGGTGGTGGCGACGACTCAGGTCAGGTACACCTGCAGCAGCGCACGTCGACGACGGGCCGAGGGGAGCGGGAGGACCGCGAAGGCGCATCGCAGGGACGCGCGCGCGGGCGGGGCAGGTAGCGGCAGGCCGAGCGCGGCAGCGGCGAGCAGGATCGCCGTCGCCGCCAGGGCGCGAACGGCGAACGCGTCGGGCGCGCAGCCGCGGGCGTCGACGGCCGGGTGGAGGCTGCCGGGGTCCGGCCAGCCAGCGGCCGCCGCGAGCGGCCCGCCGCCCACGGCCGCGTCTGGCGCGCCAGGAGTGGTGGCGGAGGCGAGCGTGGCGGGCTGGACGCAGGTGCCCCACACGGTCGGCAGGTGCGTCGCGTGAAGCCCCAGCGACACCATCGCCAACACCAGGACTGCCAGCGAGGCGGCAATCCGTGGACCAACAGTGTGTTGGGCGGGCGCTGGCAGCGTCCGGTGGGAAGGCACGCGGCCAGCATAGCGGCGACAGTAGAGGAAGTCAAGGAGTAGAACGACTCCAGAACAGCCCCCGGCGGCAGCGCCCGCCCACCCGCTGCGCCGGTGCCCTGGCGCGCCGCGCACGGCCGCCACGCCCGCGTGGCACGTGGAAAGGCATGGGGTGCGCGCCCATCCCGCACCGGGTGAACGCGTGCGACCGGGAACTCGGTGTCCTGGGCTACTCGGCGATCGCCTGCAGCACCGAGGAGGGGAGCGCCTCGTCGCCCACATCCCACGGGTAGACGATCCACGCGTCCGTCTCGTCCACCGCATAGTCGGGGCGAGCGTAGGTGAACCTGGACTTCGCGGGCTTGTAGTGCAGCACCGCCGTCTCTGGGACGCCGCCGGCGTCGAGCACCCGCTCCTTGACCGCCATGATGGTGCGGCCGGAGTCCCAGACGTCGTCCACGATCAGCACCCGTTTGCCATTCAGGAGCGGGTCGGCCGGGAACTGGAGGAAGATCGGCCGGTCCAGGGTCTTCTCCTGGCCGGTGTAGAACATCACGGCGGCCACCAGGATGTTCCTGAGGTTGAGCCGTTCGCTGACGATGCAGGCCGGCACCATCCCGCCACGCGTGATGACGAGCATGACGTCGTAGGTGCTCGGCAGGCGGTCGGCGAGGCGGATGGCGAGGTCTTCAACCTGCGTCCAGGTGAGGTGCTGCTTGTCCATCGTCCTGGCTGGAGTATAGGCGGGGGTGAGCAGTGCGGCTGGGGCGCCCTGGGCTTGCGGCTACCGGCGACGGTTCCAGGGCCGCGCTCCCGGAGCCACATCCTGGCCCGCCAGATCCGAGCCCCGAGCCCCCATGCGGCTCCTGGGCCAGGTGGAGCTGCGGCGCCAGGCGCCGGGGCCCGGCGCCGGCACCCTGGCGGAATTGGCAGGGTGGAGCCTGTAAGCCCTACGGGCCACAGGCGCGCGCAAGAGGTCTACGCTGGGTGTAGCGTGCCGCGCCGGCCGGCAGACTGAGCAGGAAGGGAGGGGTTCATCATCGGGCTCTGGACCCTACCGTTCATCCGAGGGCCAGCGGCCCGATCGGAGCCACCGCGATCCGGGAGCCAACGTTGGTTGAGGGAGTCATGCCGGACCGGCACGGTGCGTGTCCGGAACGACGCGCCAGGCGTGGGGAACCTGCGCATCCTCGTGAATGGCGAGCTCTTTGAGGTGGGTGGCCCGCTGGACCGTGAGGAGCGCGTGGTCGACATCGGGCCAGCCATGGCCGGCAGCGAGAACGTCGTGACCCTCGTCGCCCTTGGCGAGCCTGGGCGTACTCGAAGTCTGTTGAACTTCCCGTTGACGCTGCAGTCTGGGCGCGCGGCTGCTGAACGAGCGTCAACAAGTCTCGGGCACGCCCGATGCCAGCCGTGTCATCGTTTGATGTACGATCGGGGCGTACGAGCAGGGAGGCAGGCGCCATGCGTACGACCCTGAACCTGGACGAGGATCTGGTCCGCGAGGCCCAGAAGCTCACGGGCGCGACCGCACGAACGGCGCTCGTTCACGCCGGGCTTCGCGCCCTGATCGAGCGCGAGAGTGCCCGCCGCCTCGCACGCCTCGGTGGCACCGAGCCAGCCCTGAAGGCGCCCCCGCGGCGGCGCATCTCGCCCACGTGATCCTGGTCGATACCTCCGTCTGGGTGGACCATCTACGTGTGGGCGATACCGGCCTTGCCGCATTGCTCGAGGCCGGCACGGTGCTGATGCACCCCTTCGTGCTCGGCGAGCTGGCCTGCGGCAACTTGCGGAACCGACGGGAGGTGCTGGATCTGCTCGCCAGGCTCCCTGCCGCCCCGATCGCCACCGACGCCGAGGCCCTCGAGCTCATCGAGCGGCGGGCCCTGATGGGGCGCGGCCTAGGGTATGTCGACGTTCACCTGCTGGCCGCAGTGCTGCTCGAAGGGACGGCGCGCCTGTGGACCCGAGACAAGGGCCTCGCCTCGGCCGCCGTGGACCTGGCAGTGAACGCCGGCGAGCGCTGAAGGAGCCAGCATGGACCGACAGCGGGCCAGGCCATCGCGCGGGCCGAAGCCTTCATCCACGTCGAAGCGACCCTGTGAGAATTGACAGCGTCCGCCCTGTTCATGCTGACGACGCCAACCGGAGCGCCTTCTGCCTATGCTGAGTGCACGTGCCCCTGCGCACAGAGCCCGGGCGCGGAGTCAACCAAAGGGGCACTACCATGGTGACCTTTCGTCGTCGCGACCCCGAGCCGGTGCAGGCCAGTGCGTTGGAGCACGCGAATCGCCATGCGCAAGAAGGGTGCAAACCGTGTGCGGAAGGATACGCAGCGCTTGCGCGCCGGCTGGGTGGCTCGCCAACTGAGGTGAACAACGCCAGGCGCGGACTCCTCTGGCGTGTAGCACGGGTTGCGCGCCGTGCTGCTACCTTGGTGGGAGTGCGTGCCTGTTGGCGATCCAGTGCTGCAATGGGTCGACTGGCGTCCTGGGAGGTCAGAGCTCGATGAACCTGCTCCAGCTGCTGGCCGCCGTACGCCTGCACGCCGGCGGCCGCGAAGAGCAGCATGATCGCGGCGACCGTCTCGCTGGAGGCCCCCCGCTGGCGCAGACGTCCGAGCGCGAGCTGGGTCAGGAACAGGAGAAAGGTGGCCACGTTCACCGCGGTGGGGGTACCGGCCGCGCGGTGAAGCCCGTCCTCCGTGTCGGCATCCTGCACGTCGTCCAGCGCGTCGGCGGCCGCGATGAAGCACTCCAGCGCCGCCGCGATGGGAGCGGCTCGGCGCGCGTCCCCGCCCGCCGCCTGGCAGACGAGGAGGGGCAGCAGTCTCCAGGTAAAACCCTCCTCACCTGCCAGCAGCTTGCCCCGAGCGGACAGCGCTCGGCGCGCCTGCCCGCGGGCGGGGAAGTCGCCCCCGTCCTCGTCGAGCAGGCGGCGCAGCTCCGCCCTGGCTTGCTCGGCGAGGATGACTACGGCCACCGAAAGGCGATCGAAACCCCCTGCAAGCGCTCCGGCCTCGCCTGTCGCCACCAGTCGGCCGCGTAGGCGGAGGAGCGCCGCGCGCTCCTCACTCGAAACGGCGTGCTCGGCCAGGATCTCCTCGGGTCGGTCGAGGAAGGCCTGGCGGAGGTGGCGGTCAGCGAACAGACGCTCGACCAGGACCTTCAGGGCATTGGACGCGATGACGTACAGCCTCCTCCCCCGGTGCAGGCGCCGGACCTGGGTGCCCGCAGTCTAGCTCGGACGAAGCCCCTTGGCTACCTGTCATTTCTGCCAGGGCGGGCGCGGCACCACGTGGGGAGCGGCGCGCTGGGGGGGGCCTCGTCGGGGCACGGCCGTGCGTGGCCGTCTCTGCACGGTGGGGAGAGGAGCGATCCGCGGCCGAGGCATTCACTGCGCAGGCGCTCCGTGCCGTCGACCAGGCTGCCGCGAAAGGGGAGAGGTTTCACCCGGTCGGGAGAGGGAACGTCGAGCTCACACGTGCGCGCCGACCTGGCTGGCCAGCTTCCCCAGGTACGCCTCCTGGACGGGGGGATCGGCGCGCACCTCCGCCGGGGTACCGTCGCTGAGCACCTCGCCGTAGTGCAGCACCGTGACCCGGTCGGCCAGGGCGAAGACCACGTCCATGTCGTGCTCGATGATCAGCACGGTCATGCTGCGGGGCAGGCGCTGGATGAGCTGCGTCATCTGGGCGGTCTCGGCGGGCGACATGCCGGCGGTGGGCTCGTCGAGCAGGAGCACCGACGGGTCCGATGCGAGGGCGAGCGCGATCTCGAGCTGGCGCTGCTCGCCGTAGCTGAGCGCGCCCGCGGGCAGGGCGGCGCGCTCAGCCAGGCCGAGCTCCTCAAGCTGCCGACGCGCACAGTCGCGCACCTCGGGGACGGCCGCAGCGGCGTGGAACGGGTGGCCGGCGACGCCAAGGCACTGTCGCACCGCCAGGGCCACGTTCTCCGCGACCGGTAGGCCCGGGAACAGGTTAGTCCGCTGGTAGGTGCGAGCCAGGCCGAGCTGGCAGCGGCGAAACGGCGGCATCCGCGTCACGTCCTGCCCGGCCAGGAGCACCTGGCCGCTGGTCGCGGGGACCTCACCGGCGACCACGTTGAAGAGGGTCGTCTTGCCCGCGCCGTTGGGTCCGATGATCGCCCGCCGCTCGCCCGGCTCGACCGCGAAGCTGACGCCGTTCACCGCCTTCAGCGCCCCGAAGTGGCGCGCGAGCCCGCGGACCTCCAGCGCCTTCATGCGCGCCCCTCGGCCGGCGTCGCCGGCACGGACGCGCCCTCCAGGTCTGTCGCGGGCGCGTTGGCACCACGCGCCCGCCGGACCGCGCTCTCGGCGATGCCCACCATCCCACCCCGCCCGAAGAGCACGAAGGCCGCGAACACCAGCCCCATGATCAGCGGCCACCGCTCGCCGATGCCGGGCAGGGAGCTGACCCAGTTCTGGAGGAGCAGCACCAGCGCCGCGCCGAGCGCCGGACCGACCAGCGTTCCGGCGCCGCCGATGATCACCATCACCAGCGCCAGGCCGGAGCTGGTCCAGTAGACCTCGGCCGGTGACACGAACCCGCTGTAGGCCACGTACAGCGCGCCGGCGAAGCCGGCCAGCACGCCGGCGATGGCGAATGCCACCAGCTTGAAGCGCCAGGTGTCGTAGCCGAGCGCTCGCATCCGCCCCTCGTTCTCGCGAATGCCGACCAGCGTGTGGCCGAGCGGCGAGCGCACCAGCACCCACAGGAGGGCCAGGGAGAGTCCCAGGGCAGCCAGGGCGACGTAGTAGAGCGTCCGACCGTCGGCCAGGTCGAGGGCGGGCACCTGGGGGCGAGGCACACCCGCCAGCCCGTTCGAGCCGCCGGTCAGCCAGGTCCACTTGAAGGCGGCAGCGTAGACGATCTGCGAGAAGGCCAGCGTGAGCATCAGGAAGTAGACGCCGGACGTGCGGATGCACAGGGCACCGATCAGAAGCGCCCCGAGGCCCGCCACGACGACCCCGGCCGGCACGACCACGGCCGCGCTCGGGGTGAGGCGCAGGGCCACGATGCCGGCCGTGTACGCCCCCAGGCCGAAGAAGGCCGCGTGACCGAGGGACGGCAGGCCGGTGTAGCCCAGGAGCAAGTCCAGGCTCATGGCGAAGCTCGCGTAGCTGAAGAACTCGGTGCGCCCGGTCTGGATGTAGCGGGGGTGGTTGCAGAGCCGCGGCGGGGGAAGGCAGAGCAGGGCCGGGGACAGGCGGCCCCCCGG
>CAYSYM010000008.1:0-86931 GCA_964435115.1 uncultured Chloroflexota bacterium
GGGGCGCCCGGCAGGGGCGTCGGGCCGGTCCTCCACCGGCGTGGGCGGCGAGGCCCCCGGGGTCCTCGAAGGGGGAGGGCTGCGCCGGCGGGGGCGCGCGCGGGACACGTGCGCAGCGGGTGAGCAGCTCGGCGCCGAGAATCGCAACGCCCTCAGCTCGGCAGTCGGCCGAGGTGTGGTGCGGATTGGCACCGGCCCGGCCTGCGGCCGGGACCGTGTCGGCCGTGCGCTAGCGCACCAGGTCACCCCGGCATTCGCCGCGCAACCAGCCCCTTGAGCACCTTCTCCGGGGTGATGGGGAGCGTCGTGATCCGCACGCCGCAGGCGTCGAAGATCGCGTTCGCGACGGCCGGCGGCACCACTGGCGCGCCACTCTCGCCCAGGCCGTGCAGCGGGCCATCGCCGCCCGGGTGCTCGGTCAGCTCAACGCGGAGCCTGCCCGGGAAGTCCGTGGCGCTGGGGATCATGTAGTCGCCCAGGTTGGCGTTCGCCACCTGCCCGCCCTCGACGACCATCTCCTCGAAGAGCGCCTGGCCGAGGCCGAAGGCCACGTTCCCTTCGCTCTGCAGCTCGGCCAGGGGCGGGTTGACGACCTTGCCCGCGTAGGTGTTGAGGTACAGGTCGACCGGCGTCACGCGTCCGGTCTCCAGGTCCACCTCCACCTCGGCGGCACAGACGGCCTGGTAGAAGCGGACGGTGGCGATCCCCTGGCCCGTCTCCGGGTCGAGCTTGCCCACGCTGGCGTACGTGCCGCTGCCGAGGAGGTTGCCGGCGCGTGAGCGCTGGACCACCTCCCCCAGCGTGAGGCGGCGTTCCGGTACGCCACGCACCCGGACCTCACCCTGGCCGATCTCCAGGTCTTCGGGGGCGACCTCGAGCAGCCGCGAGGCGAGGGCACGGACTTGCGCGCGGATCTCGTCCGCCGCGCGCTGGATGGCGCCGCCCATCATGACGGTCGAGCGGCTCGAGCTGGTCGTCTGGTCCCAGGGTGTCAGCGCCGTGTCCGGGTACGCCTGGTCGACCCGCTCCAGCGGCACGCCCACCGCGTCGGCGGCGATCTGGGCGAGGACCGTCCGTGAGCCCTGGCCGACTTCGGTCGTGCTGACCAGCAGGCTCAGCGACCCATCCTCGTTCAGCTTGAGGCTCGCGGTGGAGGTGGAGGGGGTCACCGTCGTCTTGACGGTGAGGGCCACGCCCTTGCCGCGGGCCACCCGCCGCCCGCCGGTCAGGCGCGGCGGGATGAGAGACCCTGGCACTGACCGCCAGCCTTCGGCGGACGTCGCTCCGTTCGGCCGGTCCCTTGCCTCGCCCCCCGCCGAGCCGGCCGTCGCCCGAGCCGGAGAGGCGGTAGCCGCGGGCGCGCGCGCGCCCGCCGCCCGCCAGCCGCGCCAGCCGATCGCCTGGCGGGCGGCTTCCAGCAGCTCGGCGTAGTGGACGTCCTCCATCACCTGGCCGGTCGAGAAGTGGTCGCCCTCCTGCACCACGTTCCGGGCGCGCAGCTCGAACGGGTCGATCCCCAGCGCGTGCGCGATCTCGTCCATCTGCGACTCGTACGCCCAGGTGACCTGCGGGACGGCGTAGCCACGGAACCCGCCGGCGGGCGTGACGTTGGTGTACACGGCGTACGAGTCGACCCACGCGTGGGGCACCCGGTAGGGGCCAATGGCGCTGTAGCCACCGTTCTTGACCACCCGCGGGCTGATGTCCGCGTAGGCGCCGGCGCTCCAGAGGATGCGCGCCTGCCGCGCCAGGATGGTCCCATCGCGCGTGACGCCGGTGCGCAGCGTGACCACCGCGGCGTGGCGGCTCACCGTGTAGAACTCCTCGGCGCGGCTGAACTCCAGCCGCACGGGGCGGCCGCCCACCTTCCACGACGCGGCGGCGACCAGCGGCTCGATGCGCGGGTAGGACTTGCCGCCGTAGGCGCCGCCGATGTTCCAGGTGAGCACGCGCACGTGGCTCTGCGGCACGCCCAGTGTCTCGGCAACCTGGAAGCGCACGGTGTAGGGGCTGGAGGCCGAGGACCAGAGCGTGACCTGCCCATCGCGGATCTGGCACACGGCGACGTGCGGCTCCAGGGAGACGTGCTGCTGCGCCGGCGTGCGGTAGGTCCCCTCGAACACTTCCGCCGCCACGCGGAAGCCGGCGTCCACGTCCCCCTTGCGCAGCTTGAAGTGGTTGAAGACGTTCGTGCCCGCGTCGGTGTTCAGGACGATGTCGGGGAAGGGGAGGAAGTCGCGGCGGGCCACGACGTCGTGGATCGGCGCGGCGCCCGGCGCGATCGCCGCCTCCGGGTCCACGTAGGCGGGCAGCTCCGCGTACTCGACCTCGATCAGCTCGAGCGCCTCGGCCGCCGTGTCGAGGTCGGCGGCAACGACGACCGCGACAGGTTCGCCCGCGTAGCGCACCTTGTCGATGGCGATGATGGGGCGGTCGGGCAGGATGGGGCCGTAGTGGGAGCGGATCGGGGCGTCCAGCAGGTCGCGGCCGGTCAGGATGCCCACGACGCCTGGCAGACGCTCGGCCCGCGTCGTGTCGAGCCGGGCCAGATGTGCATGGGCGGATGTAGAGCGGAGCACCCGGGCGTGCAGCATGCCCGGCACGGCAAGGTTGACCACGAAGGGGAGCCGGCCGGTGACCCGCTCCTCGGCCTCGCGCATGCATATGGGCTGGCCGACGGCGCTGCCGCCGGGTGGCAGGCTGGACGACCCCAGGGGCGGACGACCCGAGACCGGTCCAGCCTGCACGCGCACGTCAGGCTCGAGTTGCCGCGACCTCGCGTGAGGACGCCCGACCGTTGGCCCGCTCGGCATCGACCACGGGGCGCACCATCTTCCCCTGGGGTCGCCCGACGAGCTGGCCCTCGCGCATGACGATCTGGCCGCGGACGATGGTGGCGACGGGCGCGCCAGTGGTCTTGTGGCCTTCGAACGGGCTGAGGTTGTTCTTCCCGTGCAGCTCCGACTCGCGGACCACGCCCGGCTTCTGGAGGTCGACGATGGTCAGGTCGCCATCAGACCCGACGCGGATGGCGCCCTTCCTGGGGTACATGTTCCAGGTCCGGGCCGGCCCTTCGGACGCGACGCGCACGTACTCGGGCAGCGTCAGGCGGCCGGTGTTGACGGCGTAGGTGAGGAACAACGGGACGCTCACCTCCACGCCGGCGAAGCCTGAGATCGCCTTCCAGATGTCGTCGTTCAGCTTCTCCTCCCGGGTGTGCGGCGAGTGGTCGGTGGCGATGCCGGTCACCCGCCCCTCCTTCAGCCCCTGCAGCAGGGCGTCGCCGTGGCCGGGCTCACGCACCGGCGGGTTCATACGGAGGATGGACTTGAGGGTCCTCATGTCCTCCGAGGTGAGGAAGGTGTAGTGGGCGCCGGTCTCACAGGTGATGTCCACCCCCTTGGCGCGCCACTCCTCGATCATCTCCAGGCCATCCCTGGACGAGAGGTGGAAGATGTGGATCCGGGCGCCGGTGTGCCGCGCGAAGAGGCCCATGCGCTGGATCGACTCCACCTCGGCGATCGGCGGACGCGTGTCGACGTGCGCCAGCGCGTCGGTTCGCCCGGCGGCCTTCGCCTGGCTGATCAGGTGCTGCATGATCTCGTTGTTCTCGGCGTGGAAGCCGATGCGCAGGCCGAGACTCGCGATGATGCGCAGGCCGTCCAGCATGGCGCCATCGTTGGGCGCCGGGATGTTGCCGATCGTCTCGCCGAGGAAACACTTGTAGCCGACGACGCCAGCATCGGCCATGGGGCGGAGCTGGTCCACATTCTCGCTCACGAGCAGGCCGATAAGGCCGAAGTCGCAGTACGACTTCGACTCGGCGAGCTGCTGCTTGAGCCTGACGACCTCGGGCGTCCCGGTCGGCGGCTTGGTGTTGGGCATGTCGACCACCGTGGTCACGCCGCCCATCACCGCCGCGGTCGAGCCCGTGCCGAAGTCCTCCTTGTACTCGAGGCCCGGCTCGCGGAAGTGGACGTGCCCGTCGATCACGCCCGGCAGGATGTGCTGGCCACGCGCGTCGTACACCTCGGCCGCCTCGAGCCCGAGGCGGCCGGGCGCGGCAATTGCCACGAACTTCCCATCCTCGATGGCCAGGTCGGCGGGGTACATCGCCTCGCTCGTCACCAGCGTCCCATTCTTCACGATCAGATCGGCGCGTTCTGCCATGGGTGCTCCTTTAGCAGCTATCGGAGAACTCGGACGTCGGAACGGAGTGAGCCTTCTCGCTCACTTCCAACTTCGGACTTCCGACGTCTCACTTCAGAATCCAGCCCCACTTCTCGCGGGTGGCGCGCGCCAGCTCCGGGGTCACCACCGGCTCGGCGAAGCGGTCCTTCCACTCCCACGGCTTGGTGGCGTCGATGATCAGCCGCGAGTTGAAGCCGCGCTCGTCCGGATGCACGGCGGGGTCGAGCGGGCCACTCCAGGTGCGCTTGACGATGCTCACGTCGCGCTGAGGGTCGACGCGGGTCAGCATGGCCCAGAGGACGTCGTCCAGGCGGTAGATGTCGATGTCATCGTCGACGACGACGACGTAGCGACCGGCGTAGGCGGCGGCTCCCGTCTGGCCGGCGACGAGCGCCGCCTGCATGGCGTGGCCCGGATAGGCCTGCTCAATCGCCACGACGGTCATCATCCGGTTCCCGGCCTCGGGCGGGCACCAGACGCCGACGACCTTGGGCACGCCGGCCTTCGTGAGCTGCTCCTCGACGAGCGCCGACTTGAGGTAGGCGAGGAACCGGTTGTCCTCGTGCGGTGGCTTGCCCTGGGGGCAGCCGAGCAGGATGGGGTCGTCGCGGTGGTAGATCGCCTTCACGCGAATCACGGGCGTCATCGGCGAGCCGCTGGCGTAGTAGCCCATCCACTCGCCGTACGGCCCCTCCACGTGGCGCTCCTCGGGGTCCATCCACCCTTCAATCGCGATCTCCGCGCTGGCCGGGATGGGGAGGGCCGTGTGGCGGCCCGCAACCACGTCGATCGCCTGGCCGCGGACCCCGCCGGCCCAGGCGAGCTCGCTCTGGCCGTAGGCGATGCCCTCGGCGCAGGCAGCCATGAACAGGAGCGGGTCGGCGCCCACGACCACGACGATCGGGCACGGTATTCCCCGCTCGAAGTACTTCTCCCGGATGAGCCGGCCGTGCTTGCCAGGGCTGATCCAGATCCCGAGCCGGTCGCGGTCGAAGATCTGGTTGCGGTACGTACCGACGTTCACCCAGTCCGAGTCGGGGTCGCGCAGGATGTTCAGGCTCGCCGTGCCGATGAAGCGCCCGCCGTCCTTGGGGTGCCACAGCGGGGTCGGGAACTTGAGCAGGTCGACCGCGTCTCCTTCGAGGACGTTCTCGAGGATGGGACCGGTCTCGACCGCGTTGGCGGGCAGCGGGTGGAGGTCGGCCAGGACGCCGCGCCAGAAGTCGACGAGGCCTGCGTGGTCGGCCTTGGAGGCCGGCAGGTTGAGGGTGACCGCCTGGCGGCCGGGCGTGCCGTTGCAGTTGACGAGCACGCGGAAACCGGACGGGTAGCCGGGTACGTCGTCGAAGACGACGCAGGGCGAGCCGTCGGTGTGGTCGAGCATCTCGGCGATGGCGCCGATGTCCGCCTGCCAGGACGCGCCGCGCACCACGCGCAGCTCGCCGGCGGCCTCCACGCGCGCCATCCACTCGCGCGTGTCACGCCAGAGTGGCGGACCGTCGCCAGCTCCTCCAGGCCGGCCGCGAGCCGGCCGATCGGCCACTGTCACGCGGGGCCACCGTCCGCTGCCTGCGCCAGGCGCTGCTTGGCGTCCATGACGGCGTCGAGGATCTTAACGTAGCTGCCGCACCGGCACAGGTTGCCGGCCAGGTATTCGCGCGCCTCCTCGATCGACGGGTCAGGGTTCTCCGCCAGCAGCGCCTTGGTCGTCAGGATGAAGCCCGGCGTGCAGTAGGAGCACTGGAAGGCGGTGTGGTCCACGTACGCCTGCTGGATAGGGTCCAGCTCGCCGTTCGGTCCCTCGAGCCCTTCGACCGTCAGGATCTCTTTCCCTTCTGCGAGGGGCGCGAGAAGGAGGCAGCTACTCATGGGCTTGCCGTCCACCAGCACGGTGCAGGCGCCACACATGCCGATGCCGCACCCCTCGCGGGCGCCGAACAGCCCCAGCTCGTCGCGCAGGACCTGCAGCAACGTGTGGTGCGCGCGAGCCCTCACCCGCCGCTCCTGGCCATTCACGCGCAGGCTCAAGGCGAGCTTTCCATCTTCGTCGACGGGTCTCGCCGCGGCGTCTTCGGCAGGGCGACCGCTCAGCAACGTCATCCGACTGCAGCCTCCTCTCCCACGGGCTGCATCTGCGTGGCCAACCCGCGACCGTCAGGGCCGCCGGCTGCCTGCTCCCGCAGCCCGCGCAGCACCTTCTCGGGGGTGATCGGCAGGCTGCGAATGCGCACCCCTGTCGCCCGGTAGACCGCGTTGCCGATCGCCGGCATGACGGGTGGCAGCGACGTCTCGCCAATCCCGTGGATCTCGTTCGCCTCGAGGTGCTCGAGCACGTCGAGCGTGATGGCGGGCAGGTCGCGGATGCTGGCGACCATGTAGTCGCCCAGGTTGCCGTTCTGGAGCTGGCCGTGGTCGAAGACCAGCTCCTCGTACAGCGCCTGCCCCAGCCCGAAGGCGATACTGCCCTCCGTCTGCAGCTCGGCCTGGACCGGGTTGATCACCCGCCCGGTGTAGACGCCGCCGTGGTAGCGCAGCACGTCCACCTTGCCGGTCTCCAGGTCCACCTCCACCTCCGCAGCACCGGCCGCCTGGTGCCAGTGGACCGAGCCAATCCCCTGGCCCGTCTCCGGATCCAGCCCGCCCCTGGACTGGTACGTCCCGTGGGCCAGCAGGTTCCCCCGGCGGCTCTTGCGGACGATGGTGCTGAAGTCGACCCCACGGTGTGGCGCCCCCTTGATGCGGACCTGGCCCTCGGCAATCTCGAGGTCCTCCACGCCCACCTCCAGGATCTCCGCCCCGTGCTGTAGGAGCTGCGCGCGGATCTGGTCCATGGCCAGCATCACCGCGCCGCCCATGGCGTAGGTGGAGCGGCTCGAGCTCGTCTGCTGGTCGTACGGCGTCACGTCCGTGTCGACCTCGGAGACGGCCACCCGCCCGACCGGCAGGTCCAGCTTCTCGGCGGCGATGATGGCCAGCGCCGTCTTCAGCCCCTGGCCCATCTCCACCGAGCTGGTCAGGACGTTGAGGCTGCCATCTTCGTTCAGCTTGACCGTCGTCGTGGAGGTGGAGGGCGTAACGGTGCCCTTGATGATGCAGCTCAGGCCTTTCGCCCGTACCTTCGAGCCCTGGCGGACGGGTGGCTGCGGCCAGTCCCAGCCGATCGACCGGGCGGCGTGCTCGAGCAGCTCGCGGAAGTGGCAGTCTTCGACCACCTCGCCGGTCGCGAAGCGCTGGCCGTCGACGAGGAGGTTCTTCATCCGCAGCTCGTACGGGTCCATGCCGAGCCGCTCGGCGATCATATCCATCTGAGTCTCGTAGGCCCAGGCAGCTTGCGAGATGCCGTAGCCACGAAAGGCGCCCGCGGGCGGGGTGTTGGTGTACACGGCGTACGAGTCGACCCACACGTGGGGGATGTGGTGGGGGCCGCCCGTGCCATAGCCGCCGTTCTTGATGAGCCGCGGCCCAATGTCGGCGTAGGCACCGGTGTTGAAGTAGCAGCTGCTCTGGCGAGCGACGATGGTGCCGTCCTTCTTGAGCCCGGTCTTCATCGCGACGACCACGGCATGCTTGGTCACGGTGACGAACTCTTCCTCACGGCTCAGGTGCAGCTTGACCGGCCGCCTGGCCACGTGGGAGAGGACGGCGGCGATTGGCTCGATCTTCGGGTAGCACTTGGCACCGTACCCCCCACCAAGGGTCGGCACGATCACGCGGACCCGTGACAGCGGGAGCCGGAAGATCTCGGCGAGCTGGGCGCGCAGGACGTGCGGCGTCTGGGTGGTGGCCTCGACGGTGATGCGCCCGCCGGCGACGTCCGCGACACAGGCGTGAGTCTCCAGGGGCACGTGCTGGACCGCCGGGCTGGAGAAGGTGTCCTCGAAAACGTAGGCGGCCTCGGCGAAGCCCTGCTCGACGTTCCCTTTGCGCAGCTTGAAGTGGTTGCACAGGTTGGACGGGCGGCCGGCCGCGTGGATGATGATGTCCGCGAAGGTCGGGCCGGCACGCGGCGGCTCCGGGTGGAGGATCGGCGCGCCTTCCGCCAGCGCGGCCTCGGCCTCGAAGACGGCCGGGAGCTCCTCGTACTCGACCGCCACCAGGTCCAGCGCCTCCTGGGCGGTGTCCAGGTCCGCGGCGGCGATCGCCACGACCGGCTCGCCCACGTAGCGCACCTTCCCAATCGCCAGGATCGGCTGGTCGCGCAGGACAGGCCCGAAGGTCGGTTCGAGGTCCGTGCGGGCGGCGAGGTCCGCGCCCGTCAGCGCCACGACGACGCCGGGCACGCGGCGGGCGCGCGTTACGTCGACCCGCACGAGCCGAGCGTGCGGCGCCGTGCTGCGCAGGAGCCTGGCGTGCAGCATGCCCGGCAGCGTCCGGTTGATGGTGTAGGCGATGCCGCCCGTCACCCGCTCGCGGGCGTCGATCATCCCGGAGAACGTGGGGAATGCCATGCCGGCCTCCGCCATCAGGCGCTCCGCGCCTCGGCGTCCGGGTGGCTCGGCCTGCGGGCCACCGTCTGGCGCGGGTCGGCGGCGTGGGTGGCCTCCCCAGCCCCGGCCCACGCCCTGCCACGACCCGTCGAGCCGGCCTCGTCGCGGGCGTGCAGGATGGCGCGTCGCACCCAGACGCGGATCATCTCGGTGCGGTACCAGGCCGAGCCGCGCATGTCCGAGAGCGTGTCGATGGCCTCTGCGTAGCGATCGGCAACGGCTCGAGCCTGCTCTTCGGTGAGCTCCTGGCCGGTGGCGAGCGCCTCGGCCTCAGGGAAGCGCTGCGGGGTTTCGGCCACGGCGCCGACCGCGACGCGGAGGTCCTGGCAGGTCGCGCCGTCGGATCCGAGACGCACGACCGCCGCCACGCCAAGACAGGGCCGGTCCTCCGCGGAGCGGGTCACGAACTTCTCGTAGACTGCGCCGGTCCCCTCCGGCAGAAGAGGGACTCGGACACCGGTCACGATCTCGACGTCTTCGAGCGCAGTCTCGTAGAACCCGGTGAAGAACTCGCCAGCGGGAATGGCGCGCGTGCCACGTGGGCCGACGACGTCGACCTGGGCGTCGAGCGCCACGAACACGGCGGGCGGGTCGGACGCATAGTCCGATTCGGCGAGCACCCCGCCCACGGTCGCCGCGTGGCGCACCCGGACGTTGGCCACCCTGCCGAACGTGGAGGCGAGGACCGGGAGCTGGGCACGCACCAGCGGGCTCAGCTCGACCTCGCGGTGGGTGACGAGCGCGCCCAGGCAGAGCGAACTGTCCTGGCGCTCCAGCGCGCCGAGGCCGCCCACCTGCGCGAGGCTCACCAGCGCCTGCGGGGCGATGAGCCGCTGGCGCAGCATGATGCTCAGCGCGGTCGCCCCGGCGACGACTTTCGCCTCGTCGCCGTACCGTTCGAGCAGGCTGGTAGCCTCTTCGACCGACCGAGGCTGGAGGAATGCGGGCGCGTGGGGCATGCAGCCGATCCGTTGTATGCAGCGGCATTCTAGGGCCGCTCCGGGCCCGCGTCAAGCGCACCTCGGCGCCTGGGAGCGCCCGGAAGATGGCGGAGGCCCCTCCGGCGCCATGGCTGAGCGTGGCGCGTGAACTGCCCGAGCCAGGCCTCGGGGCCGTGCCCGTGTACGCCGCAGCGAGGAGCGGTCCAACGTTCGGCCACTCGCTCGGCGCCCCGGATCCGCCGATTCCAGGCCGCATCTTCACCCGGCGCCTGAACGACTTACGCTTGCGCTCGCCGATTCAGGGCCGGGAACGATCTGCCCGTGCCGCGTAGACGCCTGGCGGCCGCGCCTCAACTGCGCAGCGGGCTCCCGGCGCCCACACGCCCGAGCCGCCTTTCCCACGCCTGCGTGCGTGCAGTCGCCTCCATGGCGCACTACCCTCAAGGACGGGATGTCCACTCGGGCGGCTGAGCGGCGGCAGCTTGCTCTCGACCTGCTGCGGGAGCGGTATACCATGGCGCTCGGCACGCAGGGGCCCGAGGGGCCGTGGGTTGCGGCGGTGTACTTCGCGGCGGATGTCGCGGAGGGCCGAGCCAGGCTGTATTTCCTCTCGTCGCCAACCAGCCGCCACGGCCGGAACCTGGCCGCCAACCCGGCCGTGGCAGCCGCCATCAACGAGGACGAGCATGACTGGCGGGCCATCCGCGGCATTCAGCTCGAAGGGGTGTGCGAACCGGTGGCCGCTCCACTCGAGGCGCTGCGGGCGTGGCGGGCCTACTTCGGCAAGTACCCGTTCGTGCGGCAGGTGCTGCGCGGCGCGAAGGTCGCCGGCGGCGAGATGGCCGCGAAGCTGCTGCGTACGCGCCTGTACCAAGTGCGCGTCCGGCGCCTCTTCTACCTGGACAACCGGCTGGGGTTCGGCGACCGAGAGGAGGTGCCCGAGCTTTCCGACGCGTTGGCCGCGCTCGAGAACGCCACCAGGCAGGCGGAGGGCCCCGGTCGCATACACTTGCATGCGACCTGAACGATCGGGGGTCCTGGGCGTGGAACGAGTATGGGATCGGTTCCTGACCGAGCAGGACAGGGCGTCGGTGGCGGCAGCGGGCGATCGTCGCGTCGGGTTCGGCTCTCGCCCCGCCCTCCTGCTGGTGGACCTCTACCGGTGGGTGTTCGGGGATGAGCCGCAGCCTCTGCTGGAGGCGATGCAGAGCTGGCCCGGAAGCTGCGGGCTGGCGGGCTGGGAGGCCTTGCCGCGGATCCAGGCGCTGCTGCACGCCGCGCGGGCAGCGGGTATCCCGGTCATCCATGTGACCGGGCTCGACGATGCCGGCCTGCCCGGCTGGAACGAGGCGATCCATCGCGACGCCGGGCGCGGCGGGGCGACGCACGTGAGCCCGGAGCAGCGCCGGCGTCGGTTCCAGCTCGTCGACGAGGTGGCGCCCCTCCCGGCCGAGGTCGTGCTGCGCAAGACGGCCCCCAGCGCCTTCTGGGGGACGCCGCTCGTGGGACAGCTCATCCACCTGGGCGTCGACACGCTGCTCGTCGCGGGGGAGAGCACCAGCGGCTGCGTCCGGGCGACGGTGGTCGATGGCGCCAGCCACCGGTACCGGATGATCGTGGTCGAAGAGTGCGTCTTCGACCGCCACGAGGCGCCGCACGCGATCAACCTGTTCGACATGCACCAGAAGTACGCCGACGTCGTCCGCCTCGCGGACGCGCTCGCTTACCTCAGGCGCTGCCAGGCGTCCACCCGCCCGGCCGCCGTGGGGCCACGTGCCGCGGCCGACTGAGCGCGCGGGTAGCCCCGCGCGGGTCCTCTTCGGCGTCGTCTTCGCCTCGACCGCCGCGGCGCTCAACCTCTACAAGGTACCCCCCCCTGATCCCGGTGCTCTCCCGGGAGCTGGCGATCTCACCGGGCGATGCCGGCGCGTTGATGTCCGCCTACGCGGTCGCGGGACTGGTCGTCTCAATGCCAACCGCCTGGCTGCTGCGTCGCCTGGGACCGAAGCACACCCTGGCGGCCGGGGCGCTGCTCACGACGCTCGGCTCAGCGCTGGGGGCGGTCAGCGGTGGCTTCTGGGAGCTGCTGCTGTCGCGGTTCCTCGAAGGTGCGGGACTGGGCGTGGTCGTCGTGGTGGCGGTCGTTGCCGTCGCCGCGTGGTTCCCACCGGCGCAGCGCGGCCTGCCGATCGGCATCTTCTCCACCTGGCTGCCGCTCGGTAGCGTGGGTGCCCTCTACGGGGCGCCTGCGCTCTACGCCCAGGCCGGCTGGCGTGCAGCGTGGTGGCTGGGGAGCGGTCTTGCGCTCGCGAGCCTGCTCGTCGCCGAGGCCCTCGTCAGCCAGAGGGCGAGCGGCGAGTCGGGCTCACCCCCCGTCTCCACGGCCCGGCCGCCCGGGCGCTGGGCGCAGGCGCGGCTGGCGCTGCGCTCGCCCGCGCTGCCGCTGGCGAGCGCGTTCGGCCTCTTTCAGGTGAGCCGCTCCGCCTTCCTCACGTGGGCGCCCTCGTACCTCGTGATGCGCGGCCTGAGCCTCGGCGACGCCGCTGCGCTGGTCGGCCTCAGCGCGGTCCTCACCATCCCCGTCTGCGTGGTCGCGGGCGGGCTCATCCGCTTCCTCGGGCCACCCCACCGGGTGTACTCAGCCGGGCTGCTGCTCAGCGCGCCGCTGCTCGCAGCCGCGTTCGTCGTCCCGCCGCCCTGGGCGGCGCCTGTCCTCCTGGCCGTCGGCGCGCTGGCCGCCGTCATCCCGACCGCGGTGAATCTGGTCGCACCCGAGGCTCGACCTCGCGGCGGGTCGGCTGGCCTGGCGGTCGCGACTGTCGCGTTCGGCCGCAACGCCGGCCTCCTGGTCGGGCCGCTCCTGGCCGGCGCTGCCCTGCAGGTGACCGCCTTCAACTGGGCGGTGGTCGCCTGGGGGCTCGCCGCGACGAGCCTGGCCGGCGGAGCGCTCGGGCTGCTAAACGCGCCGGGGCCGCCGGTCCGGCCCGTGGACCGAAGGCGCGCGGGGCCGGGCGCTGGCACGGCCCACCTACTGCGCCCGCCAGAGCGGAACGTGCGCCG
The DNA here is from genome assembly GCA_964435115.1 of uncultured Chloroflexota bacterium. Taxonomy (GTDB): domain Bacteria; phylum Chloroflexota; class UBA6077; order UBA6077; family CF-72; genus CAYSYM01. Next base: position 12,680 of record CAYSYM010000008.1, read on the forward strand.
TGCGTAGGGCGCCGCGGCCACGCCGACCCACGACACCGCCGGCGGCCGCGCTCCCGCGGCCTACAATGGGACTCCTGGTTGAACCGCTGCGGCGGCCGGCCGTGGGAGTGAGGAGCGTGCCGAGGCGATGGGCCAGTCCGGGCTGATCCACGCTGTCGATCCCGCCACTGCGCGGGTGGAGGCGCGCGACAAGGTGACCGGCGCGGCCCGCTACACGGCGGACGTCGCCCTGCCCGGGGTTGTCTGGGCGGTCCTGCTCCGGTCGCCCTACGCGCACGCGCGGGTCGCGCGCATCCAGACCTCCGCCGCCCAGGCGGCGCCCGGCGTCCTCGCGGTCGCCACCGCCGCCCACCTGCCACCGGGCCGCCGGTACGGTCGACGCCTCCGCGACATGCCGCTCCTGGCCGAGCGCGTGGTGCGCTACGTGGGCGAGCCCGTCGCCGCCGTGGTGGCCGAGCGGCGCGAGGATGCGGAGGCTGCCCTGGCCCTCGTCACGGTCGAGTACGAGGCGCTGGCGCCGCTCCTGACCGTGCAGGCAGCCGGCGCCCCGTCCGCGCCGGCCATTCACCCCGGCTTCCGCGCCTACAGCGGCGTCTCCGAGCAGATCGTCCCCCGGGCCGCGGGTCCGAACGTCTGCTCCGTCTACACGCTGGAGCGGGGCGACGTGGAGCAGGCGCTGGCACACGCGGCGGTCGTGGTGGAGGAGACGTTCACCACGCCCATCGTCCACCAGGGGTACCTGGAGCCGCACGCCACGCTCGCCTGGGTCCACCGAGACGCGACCGGCGAGCGCGCCGATGTGTGGGCCACGCACAAGCAGCCGTTCACCCTGCGAGCCGTGCTCGCCGAGGTGCTGGACCTGCCGCCCGACCGGGTCGTCGTGCACCCGGTCCCCATCGGCGGCGATTTCGGGGGCAAGGGCTCGGCGTTCGACGCTCCGCTGGCGGCGCTCCTCTCCCGCGCGGTCGGACGGCCGGTGCGCATGGTGATGACGCAGGCGGAAGAGCTCGTCGCCGGCAACCCGCGCCACGCGGCGACCCTCACGCTCCGGACCGGCCTCACCCGCGACGGGCGCCTGGTGGCCCGCGAGGCGAGGATCGTGCTCGACTCCGGCGCCTACGCCGCGCACCGCCCGCTCCCCACCGGCAACCTGAGCGGGGTCGCCAAGGCCGGGGGCGCCTACCGGCTGCCGAACACACGCATCATCAGCCGCGCCCTCTATACCAACCACGTGCCGTGCGGGCACATGCGCGCGCCGGGCAGCGTGCAGACGCTCTTCGCCGTGGAATCGCACATCGAGACGTGCGCCGCCGCCGTCGGCCTCGACGCGGCCGAGTTCCGCCGGCGGAACGTGGTCCGCCCGGGCGACCTGTCGCCGATCGGGGAGCACTGGGCGCACGTGGTGGCGCCCCAGGTGCTAGAGCGAACGCTCGAGCGCGCGGCCGCGTGGCGCGCCGGCCTCTCAGGTGGGGAAGGCGTCGGGCTGGCGTTGGGGATGTACGGGACCGGTGTCGGCACGTCAGGCGCCGTGCTGCGCGCGAGCCCGGAGGGGATCTTCTCGCTGCACACCGCCACGCCGGACCCGGGCACGGGCTCCCATACCCTGCTGGCGCTGGTGGCGGCGCGTGCGCTGGGTGTCCCGGTCGACCGCGTGCGGGTCGTCCCCGCCGTGACGGGTGCGGTCCCGTTCGACTCCGGCAGCGGCGGGAGCCGCGTCACCCACGTGGCGGGCCAGGCGGTCCGCCAGGCCGCTGCCGCGATGCGCGCACGGCTGGCGCAGGCCGCTGCCGAGCACGTGGGCTGCCCGCCGGAGCAGCTCGCCCAGGATCCGCGGACGGGGGACTTCTACGATCCCCACGCCGGGAGTCGCGCGCGGTGTCCGCTGGCCCAAGCGATCGCCGAGGCGCGGCGGAGCGTGCGTGCCGCCGAGCCGCCAGGGCTGGAAGTGAGCGCCACCTTCACCCCCGAAGGCCGGCCCGAGCAGGAGAGCTTCGTGGGCTGCGTCGCGCACGTTCGGGTCGACCTCGCCACTGGCGCCACGCGGGTGCTCCGGCTGGGGGTGGTGGCCGACGTGGGGGCCGTCCTCTTCCCCGCTGGCCTGTGGGGCCAGATCGAGGGCGCCGTGGCCCAGGGCGTCGGCTTCGCCCTCGCCGAGGAGTGCCCGATCGACGACACCGGCCGGGTCAGCACGCTCAACCTGCACGACTACAAGATCCCGGCGATTGGGGACCTCCCGCCAGTCGCGATCGAGCTGGTGGAGGGCTCGGAGGGGCCCGGGCCGTTCGGCGCGAAAGGCGTGGGCGAGCTGGCGATCGGGGTGGTTGCCCCGGCGATTGCCAACGCCGTCGCCGCGGCGTGTGGGGTTCGGATCCGCGGCCTGCCCCTGACCGCCGAGAAGGTGTACTGGGCGCTGCGCGGGCGGCAGCCGCCTGGCACCAGAGCGGCCGGTTCGCCCAGCGCAGTTGATTGACAAGCCCGCCCCAGGGGTGTAGGCTCCATTCTACATGGTGGAACCTCCTTCCATCCAGCGGATGCGGGTGGTCGAGCGCGCGCTCACCCTCCTCGAGGTCCTGGCCGGCCAGACCGGCAGCGTTGGCGTGCTGCAGCTCAGCGAGCAGCTCGGGCTGCCACCCTCTACGCTCCACCGCCTCCTCGCCGTCCTCGCCCGGCGCGGCTACGTCACCCAGGATGCCGCCTCCCGCCGCTACCGGCTCGGGCCCGCCGTGCTCCGCGTCGCCCAGGCCTTCCTCAGCCAGAACCCCCTTGTGGCGACCGCGCAGCCCCACCTGGCCCGCCTGCGCTCGGCGACCCACGAGACGGTCTTCCTGACCGCGTGGCTGGGCGATGACGCCGTCTGCGTGGCCACCGCTGAGAGCCCGCGGCCGCTGCAGTTCTTCATGCGGGTCGGTCAGCGCATGCCCTACCACGCCGCCGCGTCCGCGCGGGCGATCCTGGCGTACCGCCCCGCGCCGGAGATCGAGCGCCTCTTGCGTCGGGAGGTGCTGGAGCGATTCACCGCCAGCACGCCGAGCCGGGTCGAGGACGTCATGGCGGACCTCGCGCGGGTGCGGCAGCAGGGGTACACCGTCTGCAACGAGGAGATGGAGGTGGGCGTGACGGCGATCGCGGCACCGGTGCGTGACGCCTCCGGCGAGGTGGTCGCCAGCGTCACGGTCGTGGGGCCCTCGGAGCGTCTCGCCGGGGAGCGCGAGCCCGACGTGCGCCGGCTCGTGCTCGCGACGAGCGCGGAGATCTCGCACGCCCTGGGCTACTGGCCGGCCGGAGGGGACGGCCGCGTGCCCGGCGCGACCGCCGAGACGCGCGGCCACGCCCGCCTGGTGCGCGCCTGACATGGGGGAGCCAGCCATGACCACCTACGCGACGCCCGGAGCCCTGGTGTGGGACTGGCCGCAGATCGAGCGACCGCGTGAGCAGCGCCTGGCTGAGCTGGGACGCGACATCGTGGGCGCCGCCTACCTGCGCGGCGACTTCGTCCTGAGCTCGGGGCAGCGCAGCCCTTACTACTTCGACAAGTACCTGTTCGAGACGAAGCCCGGGGTGCTGCGGCGGATCGCCTCCTTCCTGGCCGAGCTCGTGCCGCCTCAGACGGACCGCATCGCCGGGACGGAGCTGGGCGCCGTCGCCCTCGCCACGGCGCTCTCCCTCGAGATCGGCCTGCCGTTCGTGATCGTGCGGAAGCAGGCCAAGGGCTACAGCACTGGCAAGAGCGTGGAGGGTGAGCTCTACCAGGGCGAGAAGCTGGTGGTCGTGGAGGACGTGGTGAGTACCGGCGCGCAGTCCATCCGCGCGGCCAACCAGGTGGCGCAGACCGGGGCACAGGTGCTGGCCATCCTGGCGGTGGTCGACCGCGAGCAAGGCGGCTCCCAGAGCATCGCGGCCGCTGGCTACCAGTTCAAAGCGCTGTTCCGCCGCAGTGAGCTCGGCCTGTAGCGCGGACGCCAGAGGAGGGGCCGATGAGCACGAACAACGAGACGTGGCCGCTGCTCGAGCGGGGGGGCGTGCGCCAGAGTGACCTGGCCCGGACGCACCCGGACCAGGCCGAGGTCCGGGTGCCCAAGTACAACGGCCTGGTCGACCCACCCGGCGCGGAGGACCTCGGCCGTCGACTGGCCGAACAGGCGCGGGCGCTGGCGCCGACGGTGGTCCTGCTGTGGGAGGACCCTGAGGACGTGGTCCTCGGCCACATCGTCGCGCGCGAGCTGGGCGTCCCCGCGGCCCGCGGCTACAACGCCGACGGGCTCGTGGGCCTGGTTGGCTCGCTGCCGGCGGCCGGGCGGGTGCTGCTACTGGCCGATGCGTTCCGGGACCCAACCGCGGTGCGGGCGCTACGCGCGCTGGTCCACCAGCAAGGCGGCGAGGTGGCCGGCACCGCGGTCCTGCTCGACACGGACGCCCTCGCGGCAGTGGTCGACGAGGCGGGGCCGGTCGTCAGCCTGGCCTCGGCGCGCGCGCGCGGCGGGCCAGTAGAGGTGGAGGCGGGACGTGGCAACGGCACGCAGTAAGGGCGCCGAGCGCTCGGCCTCGGAGGCGGGCGCCAACGGCCGGGCCGAGATGGCCGCGGTCCCGCCTCAGCCGGTCCAGGCCGACCCGTCGCGGATCGCCGCCATGCTCGACGCCATCGCCGCGGTCGGCGCGGACCCGGCGAGCGGGATCTCCCGCCTCGCCTTCACGGCCGACGAGCGGGCGGCGCACGCCCTGGTCGCCGGCTGGCTCCAGGAGCTAGGGCTCTCCACCCGGCAGGATGCAGCCGGGAACACGCTGGCCGAGCGCCCTGGAGCGGCGCGCGGGCTGCCGGCCATCGGCGTCGGCTCGCACCTGGACAGCGTCCCGCACGGCGGCCAGTTCGACGGGGTCGTCGGCGTGGTGGGCGCGGTCGAGCTGGTGCGGCTGCTGAACGCGCGCGAGGTGACGACCCAGCACCCGCTGCGGGTGGTCGTCTTCGCCGGCGAGGAGGGCGCGCGCTTTGGCGAGCCGTGCATCGGCAGCAAGGCCGCGGCCGGCGCGCTGGCTGGGCGCGATCTCAGCACGATGCGCGATGCGCACGGGGTCAGCCTCGCGAGCGCGATGGCGAGTATCGGCCTGGACCCGGCGCGTGTCCCCGCGGCGCGCTGGCACTCCGGTGATTGGGCTGCGTTCCTGGAGCTGCACATCGAGCAGGCGCGGGTGCTCGAGAACGAGGGCCGGCCCATTGGGCTCGTGGACGTCGTCTCCGGCAGCACGCGGCTGCGGGTGACCCTGCTGGGCCGAGCCGACCACTCGGGTGGCACGCCCATGGCGCTTCGGGCGGATGCCCTGGCCGCGGCCGCCGAGCTGACGCTCGCGGCGGAGGCCATCGCCACCGACCCGCGCCATCGCGGGACTCGCGCCACGATCGGCCGACTCGATGTCTACCCGAACAGCATCACCACGATTCCCGGGCGGGTCACCCTGACGGTCGACGTGCGGGACGTCGACAGCGACCGGCAGCGCCAGACGACCGCCGAGATCGTGCGGCGCGGGCGCTACATCTGCGAGCGGCGCGGCGTGCGGCTCCAGGTGGAGCTGATCGCCGACACCTCGCCGGCGGTGCTCCCCATGTGGGTGCGTGAGATCACGAGCGCGGCCTGCCGCGACCTGGGCGTGGACTACCGGGTCATGACCAGCGGCGCCGGCCACGATGCGCAGGTGGTCAACCAGGTCGTGCCCGCCGGCATGATCTTCGTGCCGAGCAAGGACGGCTCCAGCCACGTGCCGGAGGAGTGGACCAGCGCGTCGGACATCGCCCGGGGCGTCGAGGTGCTGCTGAACAGCGTCCTGCGGCTGGACGGCTTCCTCGCCGGGCTGAGCGAGCCCCGGCAGCCGACGACCGGCTAGATGCGGCGAGTCCGGACGTGTGGCGGGGGCACCTGGACCGCTGGCGCGGGTGTGGCGGCGCCCACGCCCGACGCGACGCAGGCGACGAGTGAGCACGCCATGAGCGCGAATGGCGCCACCGTGCGCCTGCAGCGTCTCCCCCCGTCCGGTCCGGGCGCGCCCACCGTCGCGAGCCCCACGCTCGTTGACGCCCCGGTGGAGGCGCACGAGCAGGTAGCCCCCGAGCACTGGCTGATCACCCTCCGCGCGGCCGAAGTGGCGCGCCGGGCGCAGCCGGGCCAGTTCATCATGATGACGGTGGCCCGCCACGGCGAGCTGGCCCCGGTGCTGCCGCGGCCGATGGCCCTCTACGCCTGGGACCGGCCGGCCGGGACGGTGCAGGTGCTGTACCGCGTCGTAGGCGAAGGAACACGCCGCCTCGCCACCTGGCGGCCGGGCGAGCGGATGACGATCGTCGGCCCGCTCGGACGCGGGTTCACCCTGCTCCCGGGCACGCGGTCCATCCTGCTGCTTGGCCGCGGCATCGGCACCTGCTCGCTGACGGCGCTGGCCGCGGCGGCGGCTGGCCGGGGCGTGGCCGTGCGCGCCGTGGTGAGCGCCCGGCACGCGCTGGCGCTGATCGGCCCTGCCTTCTATGCCCAGGCGGGTGTGCGGAGCGTCCTGGAAGTCGTCGACAGCGACGGGTCGAGCGCCGTGCGGTCGCTCCGGCCCCGGCTCGAGGCCCTGCTGCGGAGGCACCCGACGCAGCAGATCTTCGTCTGCGGCTCGAACCGTCTGCTGCAGCTGGCGGCGACGCTCGGCCGGCAGGTTGGCGCGGTCGTCCAGGTGTCGCTCGAAGCCCGCATGGCGTGCGGCCTGGGGTACTGCCACGGCTGCTCGACCGGCCACCCCGGCCTGGCAGAGGAAGCGCCGCTCGTCTGCACGGACGGGCCGGTGTTCGCCTGCGCAGAGGCGCGCCCGTGAACGGGCTGGCCCCGGAGCCGCGCCTGGCGGTCAGCATCGGCGCGCTCGAGCTGGCCAACCCCGTCATGCCCGCGTCCGGCTGCTTCGGGCCCGAGCTGGGAGCGCTCATCGACCTCAACCGCCTGGGGGCACTCGTCACCAAGACGCTCTTCTACGGCCCGCGCTCCGGCAATCCCGCCCATCGCCTCGCCGAGACGTCTGGCGGCATGCTCAACTCCGTCGGCATCCCCAGCCGCGGCGTCGAGGCGTTCCTCACGGAGCTCTTCCCGCGCTACCGGGCCTGGACGCCGCCGCTCATCGTCAGCATCGGCGGCCTGGCGATTGACGAGTACTTCGCGCTGGCGGAGCGCCTGGCCGACGTGGCGGGCATTGCGGCGCTGGAGGTGAACGTCTCGTGTCCCAACCTCGAGGCGGGCGGCCTGGAGATCGGCGCCCACCCCGGCACAGTCGAACGCGTGATCCGCGGCGTGGTGGCGCGTTCCCGCGTCCCGGTCATCGCGAAGCTGACGCCGAACGTCACCTCCATTGCCGAGCTCGCCCGGGCCTCCGAGGCGGCCGGGGCGACGGCCGTGGCGGCCATCAACGCCCCGGTCGGCATGGCGGTCGACCTGCGCACCCGACGGACGCAGCTCGGTGTCGGGACGGGCGGGCTCACGGGGCCGGCGATCAAGCCGATCGCGCTGCGGATGGTGTGGCAGGTGGCGCGAGCGGTCTCCATCCCGGTGGTCGGGATTGGCGGGATCGCCACGGCGGAGGACGCCCTGGAGTTCCTGCTGGTCGGGGCATCCGCGGTCCAGGTGGGCAGCGCCACGTTCACGCGCCCGGATGCCATGCTGCGCATCCTGGACGGGATGCGCGGCTGGCTGGTCGCCGAAGGGATCGGCGACGTGCGCGCGCTCATCGGCGGCCTGCAGGAGGGGCCCTCGGAGCACGCGCTCGCGCTGGGGCAGCCGCGCTCGCCGAAACCGCGCTCGACCAATGGCCGCGATCGCCGCGGGCGCCCCGAGGTCGTGAACGACTACGGCGCCCGGATGCAGGACGGGCGCCACCGGCCGCACCGGGTGAGGTGAGAGAACCCATGCTTGGCGCCCCTCCCCCACCGATCGGCACCCCGCTGCCACGTATGGACGCGCTCGAGAAGGTGACGGGCGCCGCACGCTACCCGGACGACCTCCAGATTGCGGATGCGCTGGTCGGGAAAGTGCTCCGCAGCCCCCACCCGCACGCGCGGATCACGCGGCTTACCACGGACCGCGCGCGTGCGGTCCCGGGCGTGCACGCGGTCCTCACGGCGGCAGATGTCCCCCGCAACGAGTTCGGGCTGGTCATCAAGGATCAGCCGGTGCTGGCCGCCGAGGTCGTGCGGTACGCCGGCGAGCCGGTCGCGCTCGTTGCAGCCGAAGACGACCAGGCGGCAGCCCTGGCGCTCGAGCGAATCGACGTTGAGTACGACCCGTTGCCAGGTGTGTTCGACCCAGGCGAAGCGCTGCGGCCTGGTGCACCTCTGGTGCACCGGGACCGAGGCACGAACCTCCTCGCGTGGGTCCAGGTGCGGAAAGGGGACTGGCAGAACGCCTGGGGCGCAGCCGACGTGGTCATCACCCACGAGTACCGCACCCAGTTCGTCGACCACGCCTTCATGCAGCCAGAGTCCGGGACCGCGGTCCCCACGCCGGACGGGCGGATCACGGTATACGTGGCGAGCCAGTGGCCTCACGACGACCAGCGGCAAATTGCCCACGCCCTCAACCTCCCGGTTGAGCGCATCCGGATTGTCCAGGCCGCGGTGGGCGGGGCATTCGGTGGCCGCGAAGACATGTCAGTTCAGATCCTGGTGGCGCTGATGGCGCTCCTGACCGGCCGCCCAGTGCGACTGACCTACTCCCGGCAGGAGTCTCTCATCTCGCACGGGAAGCGCCACCCGTTCTCCATTCGGCATCGGCTCGGAGCGACGCACGACGGGATCCTCGTCGCCGCCGAGATCGACATCCTCGGAGACGGAGGCGCCTACGCCTCGACCAGCGAGGGTGTCCTCACCAACGCCTGCACGTTCGCCACGGGGCCGTACGACATTCCGCATCTGCGGGTCGACGGCCGAGTGGCGTACACGAACAACGTCTTCACCTGTGCGATGCGGGGGTTCGGCGCGCCCCAGGTCGCCTTCGCGGCCGAGCAGCAGATGGACCGTTTGGCGGCCGAGTTGCGGATGGACCCGCTGGAGCTGCGGCTGCGGAACTGCTGGGTGCCAGGGTCCCGAACGGCGATGGGACAGATCCTCAGCCAGAACGTAAACATCCGCGACACACTCGTCCGCGCCGCGGAAGCGTCCGGGTGGCAGGCGCGCCGGGCGATCGGCTCCCAGGCCGCGCGGGGGTCCAAACGCCGCGGTATCGGCGTTGCCTGCGGCGTGAAGAACGTCGGAAAGGGGAACGGGTACCGGGACCACGCCGAGGCGCGCGTGCGCCTGTGGGACAGGCGGGCGGACGTGTATGTAGGCTGTGCCGAGGTCGGCCAGGGCTCGAGCACCATGCTCGCCCAAGTGGCTGCGGCAGAGCTTGGCCTTCCCGTCGATCGCATTTGCGTCTGTACCGAGGACACCGACGCCGCGCCGGATGCAGGCTCCTCCTCCGCCTCGCGCCAGACCCTGGTCTCCGGGAACGCGGTGCGCCTCGCGTGCGCGCAGGCGAAACGGATCGCCTCTTTCCGCGGCCTCCCAGCGCGCTCCGCTCCGCCCATCGAGGCGAGCGCGGTCTACGAAGTGCCCTTGACGGAAGCACCGGACCGCGAGACGGGGCAGGGGAAGACGCGCCATGTCCTCGGCTGCGCAACGCAGGTGGTCGAGGTCGAGGTAGACGCGGAGACCGGCGAGGTCGAAGTCACGCGCGCTGTGTCGGTGCACGATGCCGGGGTGGCCATCAACCCCACCCTCCTGGAGGGGCAGATTGAAGGGGGCCTGGTGATGGGTCTGGGCCAGGCGCTGACCGAGGAGTTCCTCACCCAGGAGGGGAAGCCACTGACAACCGGCTTCATCTCCTACTTGATGCCGTCGCTCCTTGATGTGCCGGATGAGATCGTCCCCATCGCCATCCCGTCCTACGAAGCAGAAGGGCCGTTCGGAGCCAAGGGAGTCGCCGAGATGGCCACCGTGCCCATCATGGCTGCGATGGCGAACGCCGTGCACGATGCAACGGGTGCATGGGTAGACACGCTCCCCCTCTCACCCGAGCGCGTACGCGCCGCGATCACACGGCAGCAGGTAGCGGAGCGGGCATGCTGAGCATCCGCTGCGAGGTGAATGGACGCCAGGTAGAGGCGACCGTGGCGCCAAACGCCCGGCTGCTCGACCTCCTCCGCGGGGAGCTGGGACTGACCGGCACGAAGGAAGGGTGCGGCGAGGGCGAGTGCGGCGCCTGCACGGTGCTCCTGAATGGCAGGCCTGTCAACAGCTGCCTGGTGATGGCAGCAAAGGCGGAGGGCGCGCACGTGCTGACAGTCGAGGGGCTTGCGCGGGCTGACGGCCTGCACGCCGTGCAGCAGGCGTTCGTTGACCACGGGGCGCTGCAGTGCGGGTACTGCATTCCGGGGTTCCTCGTCATGGCCAAGGCCTTCCTGGACGAACATCCACGCCCGAGGCGCGGCGAGATCCGGGAAGCCCTCTCCGGCAACCTCTGCCGTTGCACCGGGTACCAGAAGATCATCGACGCCGTCCTGGACGCGGCCGAGCGCCTGGCGGAACGCCCCGACGAACAGGCGGTCCCGACACTGACCGGAGGGAGGGGGGAGGCAACGCCACGGACTGCGCGCTGATGGGGGGCACGCCTGGCCCTTCCCACAGCGTCCACCAGACTTGGATCGCTGAGAGGAGAACGGGGGACGATGCAAACGAAGGAACATTGGCGACCCGGGGCCATTCGCGCTGTGGCCCCATTGCTCCTGTTGTCGCTGGTGGTGGCGTGTACGCCGAGCGCGCCGGCCGCAGCACCGGCGGCGAAGAGCGCCGAGCCGGTCAAGGTGGGGGTGATCCTCCCGCTCACCGGTGCGCAGAGCGCGTTCGGCACGGTCATGAGGAACGGCTTTACGCTCGCGCTCGAGGAGGTCAACGTGCAAGGAGTGCTCGGTGGCCGCAAGATCGAGCTCGTGATTGAGGACAGCACGTCCCAGGCCGAGGTTGGCAAGTCGGCCGCGGAGAAGCTGATCCAGCGGGACAAGGTCCCTGTCCTGATCGGCGAGTACGCCAGCAGCACTACCTTCCCGATCCTCGCCGCCGCCGAGCAGAACAAGACGCCCATCGTGGTCGAAACGTCTTCGGCCGACAACCTGACCCAGCAGGGCTACCGGTACACCTTCAGGATCGCCGCCCCGGCCTACGCGAACGCTGCGACGGCAGCCGACTACCTGGAGCAGGTCGGCAAGGCCAAGTCGGTCGCGATCGCCTATGAGAATGGCCTGTTTGGCACCAGCACCGCCGAGGCCACCAAGGCAGCGCTCGAGCAGCGCGGGATCCGGGTGCTCGCCTTTGAGAGCTACGACGCCACGGCCGTGGACCTGAAGCCGATGGTGACGAAGCTGAAGGCCACCAACGCGGACGCTGCGTTCCTGGTGTCGTACCTGCTCGACGCGCAGCTCATCATGCGCCAGGCGCGCGAGCTCGACTGGAACCCTCCGGTCTTCCTGGGTGGCTCCGCTGGCTTCAGCGTCGAGGACTTTGTCAAGGGTCTAGGCACTACCGCCGAGTACGTGGCGTCCATCACGTGGTGGGCCCCCGATGTGAAGTACCCAGGCGCGGCGGAGTTCGCGCAGAAGTACACCCAGCGCTTCGGGCAAGCGCCGGACTACCAGTCGGCCGAGCCGTACGTGGCGCTCAAGGTAGTCGCCGATGCGATCAATCGCGCGGCGGACGCAGACCGCGAGAAGATCCGCGCAGCCCTTGAGCAGACAGACATGAAGGAGACGATGTTCGGCCCGATCAAGTTTGAGACCTTTGAGGTTGGGGGGAAGACGTACACGAATCAGAACAAGCACCCGCTGTTCGTGCGCCAGGTGCAGGACGGCAAGTTCGTGACCGTCTTCCCGGATGAGCTCGCGGCCGGGAAGTCGAAGCTCCCCACGCCGCCCTGGACGCGGCGAGGCTAGCTGATCGAGGGGCGATGCCGCTGCTGCCCCGCGGGGCAGCAGCGGCCCCCTAGCAGAGGCAGAACGTGCTCACCGCGGCAGATATCGCCCAGGCAATCGTGAGTGGACTGTTACTTGGCACCGTCTACGGGCTCATCGGCATCGGTCTGGCCATTATCTTTGGCGTCATGGACGTCGTGAACTTCGCCCATGGGGAGATGGTCATGGTCGGGATGTACGTAGCGGTGGTTGCGTTCACGCAGCTGGGGGTCGACCCGTTCCTCTCGGTGGTGCTCTCCGCTCCGCTGCTCTTCCTGCTCGGCGTCTTCGTGCAGCACCTACTCGTCCGACCGACCGTGGGCACACGGCGCGCAGACTCTGCGCAGACGCTCGTCACGGTCGGGCTGGGGCTGATGCTGGCGAACCTGGCGCTGCTGATCTTCTCCGCCAACTTCTACACCATTCAGACCCCCTACGCCCGGGAGGTGCTCCGTGTTGCCGGCATCTCGCTGAGCTGGACACTCCTGGGCTCATTCGTGGTCACGGCGCTCCTGACAGGTGCCTTCTACCTCTTCTTCCTCAGGACCGATGTCGGCAAGTCCATGCGGGCGACGGCCCTCAACCGGGAGGCGGCGCTACTCATGGGCATCAACGTTGACCGCATGTCTGCACTCGCCTTCGGCATGGGCGCTGCGCTCGCCGGCGCGGCGGGGTCGCTGCTCGCGCCCATCTACTATGTGTTCCCGTACGTCGGTGGCCTCTTCACGCTCCGCGCCTTCGCCGTTGTGATTCTGGGCGGCATGCGGAGCGTCAGCGGCGCCATCTTCGGCGGCCTCGTCCTGGGTGTGGGGGAGGCCCTCGGGACCATCTTCGTCGGAACGGGGTGGAAGGACGCGATCGCCTTCGGCCTCCTGATCCTGGTGCTGATGCTCCGCCCGCGAGGGCTGTTCGGGAGAGCAGCTACCTGATCCATGGACGCCACCACTGTCGCGAGCGGCGAGGCCAGCCGGCCACGCTCGAGGGATCGCGTCTGGCCCTCTCGCTTCTCCCTGCTCCTCGCGCCCCTCGCCCTCCTTGCGGTCCTCCCGCCGCTGGTCGTCGATACGTACTACCTGCAGCTCTTGCAGCTCATTCTAATCTTCATGCTCCTGGGGCAGAGCATCCAGATTCTCACCGGCTTTACCGGCTACCTCTCCCTCGGGCACGCGGCGTTCTTCGGTGTGGGAGCTTACACGTCGTCGCTGCTGTCGATGAAGGCGGGCCTCCCGCCCCTCGTCGGTCTCGTGCCAGCGGGCGTCATGGCGGCGCTGGCTGCGCTGGGCCTCGGGGCCATCGCGTTCCGCCTGCGGGGGCCGTACTTCGTCATCACCCTGCTCGCGCTCGCCGAGGTCTCCAGGCTCGTCGTGCTCAACTGGCAGTCCCTGACGAACGGCGCCCTCGGGGTGATCATCAAGTCTCAGTTCGACTCGGACCTGCCGTACTACTACGTCTCCCTCGTGGTGGTCGCCGCATCGGTCTACCTCACCGCGCGCATCGCACGTTCCAAACTCGGCCTCTACCTAGTTGCCATTTGCGAGGACGAAGACACGGCCGAGGCGTCCGGCATCGACACGACTCGCTACAAGGTAATCGCGCTCCTGATCAGTGCCTTTCTTGCCGGGCTCGCCGGCAGCCTCTTCGCCACGTCCCTCCGGTACATCGAGCCGAACGTGGTCTTCTCGATCGCGAACATCTCCATCCCGGCCGTGTTGGTCGCCATGCTAGGCGGGCTCGGGACCGTGTGGGGAGCTGTTCTCGGGGCGGCCATTCTCGTGACCATGTCGGAGTTCCTCCGCACGACCATCGGCCAGGCGCAGCAGCTCGCCTACGGGCTGCTCCTGATTCTGGTGACACTCTTCCTCCCAGCGGGGGTGCTTGGGGGGCTCACCCTGCGACGCCGGCGAAGCCGGGTGCGCCAGCAGAAGGCCAGGGCCTGAACCCGTGCCGCTCCTCGCCGCGCGCGGTATCCGGATGCAGTTTGGCGGCCTCGCGGCCCTCAAGGACGTGAACATCGAGGTCGAAGAGGGGGAGATCCTCGGGTTGATCGGGCCGAACGGGGCGGGCAAGACGACGCTCTTCCACATCCTTGCCGGGTATCACCGGCCGACGGCCGGCACCATCACGTTCCTCGGCCGAGAGATCGGCGGTACCAAGCCGAGCCACCGGGTGAAGCTCGGCCTCGCCCGGACGTTCCAGGTGGCGCGCCCGCTCCCGAATCTCACCGTCCTCGACAATGTCACGATCGGCGCCCTGGCGCGGACGAACGACCTCGAGACGGCGCGTGCGCGGGCCCACGAGGTGCTCGAGTTCGCCGCGCTGGCGCAGCGCTCGAACTACCCGGCGGGCGGGCTGACACTCGCCGACCGCAAGCGCCTGGAAGTGTGTCGTGCCCTGGCGACCGTCCCGAAGCTGCTGCTGCTGGACGAGGTGTTCGCCGGTCTGAACGTGGCGGAGACGATGCAGGGCATCGAGCTGGTCCGCAAGATCCAGGCAACCGGCGTCACCCTCGTCGTGGTGGAGCACGTCATGCGCGTCATCATGTCGCTCTCAGACCGGATCGCGGTCCTGCACCACGGCGAGAAGATCGCGGAAGGTCCACCCGCCGAGGTGGCGCAATCGGAGCATGTCCTCTCCGCGTACCTGGGACCCCGCTATGCTCGAGCTTAGGGCCGTCGAGGCGGCCTACGGCGACCTACAGGTGCTCCGGGGCATCTCGATGCGCGTCGCCGCCGGCAGTATTACGGCGCTGATCGGCAGCAACGGCGCCGGGAAGACCTCGACGCTGAAGACAATCTCAAACGTCCTACCCCTCATCCACGGCTCGATCGAACTGGACGGACAACCCACGACCGGTATCGCGGCTCACCAGCTCGCGCGCCTCGGCATCGCCCACGTGCCTGAAGGACGCCTGCTGTTCCGTGAGATGACGGTCCTCGAGAACCTCGAGCTGGGCAGTCTTGCGCCGGAGGCGAAGAAGCGGCGCAGATCGACCCTCGACTACGTGCTGGGCCTCTTCCCGCGGCTGGCCGAGCGTCGCATGCAACTCGCCGGCACGCTCTCAGGCGGGGAGCAGCAGATGCTCGCGATCGGCCGTGGATTGATGTCGCGTCCGAAGTTGCTCACGCTGGACGAGCCCAGCCTCGGGCTGGCGCCGCTCATCAGCGAGCAGATCCTGGAGACCATCCAGCAGATCCGGCACGACGGCACCACCATCCTCCTGGTCGAGCAGGACGTGCAGGTAGCGCTCGACATCTCCGATTACGCCTACGTCCTCGAGCAAGGGCGCATTGTGACCCAGGGACCGGCCAAGGAGCTCGCCGTCGACGCTGCCATCAAGCAGGCGTACATGGGGATCTGAGCGTGCTGACGGTGACCCAGTACCATCGCCCGAGCTCTCTCTCGGAGGCCGTGCGGATCCTCGCCGGAGCGGGACCTGCGGCCCGGCCCATCGCGGGCGGGACTGATCTCGTCATTCAGATGCAGGCGGGTCGGCACACGCCTGCGGCGCTGGTCGACCTGGCGCTGGTACCGGGCCTCGATGAGATTCGCCTGGAGGACGGCCGGCTCTCGATCGGCGCCACAGTCACCCACACCGCGCTGCGCACCTCGCCTCTCGTCCAGCGATTGTGTCCGCTGCTGGCCGAGGTGGCCCACCAGGCGGGCTCGATCCAGATCCAGAACGCGGGGACGATTGGCGGGAACCTCGCCAACGCCTCGCCCGCAGCGGACCCGGCCCTGGGGTTGCTGGCGCTGCGGGCGTCGGTACGCCTCTACGGGATCGACGGCGAGCGGGAGCTGCCGCTCGAGGCGTTATTCCGGGGTCCGGGCCAGACGGCGCTCCGCCCGGCGGAGCTGATCACGGCCGTCCTCATTCCGGAGCGCTGGCTGCGCCAGCCCGCTGCCTTCCTGAAGATCGGACGCCGTCGAGCGCACCCGATCGCCGTGGTCGCCGTCGCCACAGCGCTCGTGCTCGACGGAGCAGGGCGGTGCGACGAGGCCTCGATTGCCCTGGGCGCCGTGGCTCCGACGCCGGTGCGCGCCACCCATGCCGAACAGGCCCTCAATGGCCGCGCCCTAGACGCGGCCGTGATCGCGGCAGCGGCGCGCGTCGCTGCCCGCGAGAGCCGCCCCATCGATGATGTCCGTGCCTCAGTGTCCTACCGCCGCGAGATGGTGGAGGTGCTGGCGCGGCGCGTTCTCCACGCTGCGATCGGGCGGGTCCGGCAGTGAGGCTACGTATCGAGGGCGGGCGACTCCTGCGCGAGCGCCCGGGCGGGCTGGCCTTCGAACTCGGCGATGTGGTCGTCACCGATGAGCGCATCTCGCATGTTGGTGAGGGCTCGTGGCTGCGCCCGATCCCAGTGGACCGGGTCATCGACGCCGCCAACTGCCTCGTGCTCCCGGGGCTCGTCGACGCACACACGCACTCGTACGGAAACCTGGCGCGCGGCGAAGTCGACGGGCTCCCCCTCGAACCGTGGTTTCCGTACGCCCAGGCGTCGGCGCTCGGGCGCACCGAGCGCGAGGCCTACGTGAGCGCCTTGCTGGGCTGCATCGAGTTGATCCGCTCCGGCACCACGGCTCTCCTCGACCACCTCGGTGGGAATCTCCCCACACTCGAGGCGGCGGCACAGGCGTACCTGCATGCCGGGATGCGTGTGGCACTCGCACCCATGATTGCGGACCGTCGATCCTACGAAACCCTCCCACTCACACCCGAGGAGTTGCCGGGAGAGATGCGGCAGGCCCTTAATGCGCAACCGGTGCTCTCACCCGCCCAGCTCGTCGCCGACATGCGGACGCTGTTCCACCGCTGGCATGGGCGGGCCGGCCGCATCTCGATCTTCGTCGGCCCTTCAGGTGCGCAGCGGTGCAGTGATGAGCTCCTCACCGCCTGCCGCGATCTGGCGGAAGAGTATGACACCGGCCTCCACACCCACCTGCTCGAGACGCGGGTCCAGCGGATCATGGCTGACCGGCTCTACGGAACGTCCATGGTGGCGCACCTGGATCAGCTTGGACTGCTCTCACCACGCTTCTCGGGCGCTCACAGCGTGTGGATCGACGACCAGGACGCGGCGCGCCTGGCAGCGCGGGGTGCGAACGTCGTCCATAACCCGCTCGGCAACCTGGTGCTCGGGAGCGGTGTCGCGCCGCTGCCGTCCTTGCTGGCGGCCGGGGTGGACGTGGCGCTCGGGACGGACGCGCCGAACTGCGGCTGTCACCAGAACATGCTTGAGAACGCGCGGCTCGCCGCGACCCTGCACCGTGTGTCGACCCCAGAGCTGAGTCGCTGGCCCCGCCCCCATCAAGCGCTGCGGATGGCTACCGTGGGCGGCGCGCGTGTCCTCCAGATGAGCCAGCGCCTTGGCCGGGTGGAGGTTGGGTGGCTCGCCGATCTCGTCGTGGTCGATGCGCGGGCTCCAGCCTACGTCCCCGCTCACGACCTGGTGGCGCAGCTCGTCTACGGTGAAACGGGACGCGGGGTCCGAACCGTCCTGGTTGGCGGACGGGTGGTGCTCGATGAGGGCACCATCGCCACGTTCGACGAGCGGGCCATCCTCCGAGAGGCGCAGGAGCTCCTGCCCGCGCTGCACGAGCGGAACCGCGGGCTGTACGACCTGGCAGGGCGGCAGAAGCCGCTGCTCCTGGACGTCTGGAACCTGGCGGCCGACGATCGGCGCCAGGTCGCTCGGTGAGGTAAGCGTGCAGCGCCCGGGGGTCTTTGGGCTGTCGCTCCCAAACCGCGCTGTCCTCTTCGGCGCCATTACCGTCGACCAGATGTTGGGGATGGCGGAGCTGGCGGAGGCGAGCGGCGTCTTCAGCTCAGTGTGGGTCGGCGACAGCATCCTGGCCAAGCCGCGGCTCGAAGCCGTGGCGCTCCTGGCCACCCTGGCGGGCCGCACGCGGAGCATGCTGTTGGGCACGGCCTGTATGGCCAGCTTCCCGCTCCGCCAGCCGCTGCTCCTCGCCCAGCAGTGGGCGAGCCTCGACGTGATCTCCGGAGGTCGCACGATCCTGGTGCCCTGCATCGGCAGCCGAACACCAGGCGCCGGTGGCGCGTTCGACGTCGAGTATGCCGCACTGGGCATCGAGCCCTCGTCACGCATGGACCGCCTGGAGGAGGGGATCTCGATCTTGCGCCAGGTGTGGACCGAGGACCATGTCACCCACGCCGGCAAGCACTATGCGTTCGAAGACGTGACCCTGGAGCCAAAGCCGCTCCAGGAACCGCACCCTCCAATCTGGATCGCCTCCAGTCCCAGCCTGGCGTCGAAGCCACACCTGGTGGAGCGAGCGTTCCGGCGGGTCGCGCGGCTGGGAGACGGCTGGATGGCGGACATCGCCGCCCCCGAGCAGTTCCGCGCCTGGCGGCAACGGATCGCCATGTATGCCCAGGAGGAGGGTCGCGACCCGGCTGACCTCCATACCGCTGTCCACCACATGGTCAACATCAACGACGACCCGAATGCCGCCTACGATGAGGCGAAACAGTTCCTGGACACCTACTACACCACGAATACCACGCCTGAACGGATGCGCTCCTGGGTGAGCCACGGACGGCCCGACGATGTGGCGCAGAAGCTCTCGGCCTACCGCGCCGCGGGTGCAAACACCATGATTCTGCGCTTCGCGTCATGGGACCCCATCACCCAGATCGAACGGGCGATCCGAGAAGTCCTTCCGCGGGTGAAGACCGACTTATGATTGACGAGCGACGTCTCTACGAGACCTTGCGTGCTTTCGTCGCGGCGCCGAGTCCCCAGACAGACTTGGGACAGGTACGCCGCTTCATCAGGGACGTCGTCCGCCCACGTCTGCCTGCTGACTACTTCGACCGTGTCGAGCTCGACGAGGACGGCAACCTGATTGTGCGCCTGCACGGTGAGGGCCCAGAGAAACCCTTCCTGCTGTGTGCCTATGGCGCCACCTTCCCGCCGGAACGCATGCTGGACGCGTTCATCCCCGCGGAGGTGGAAGGCGGGGCGGGCGGGCCGTCCCTCCGCGGAAGAGGCGTTGCCGAGCAGATGTCTGCTCTCGCAGCGGCCGTGGAAGCACTCCGCAGCCTGGCGGATACGGCCTTCCAGCCACGGCGCGGGCTGATCTTCACGACGACGGTGGCCGGCGAGATGGGGAGCCACGAGGTGGTGGAGGGGATGCGGCGGCGTGGGAGCCTGGATGCCGGCGACGGCATGCTCGCGGTGGCCAGTAGCAATGCGCTCTGCCTCGGCAACATGGGACGGGTCGATGTGCACGTCGAGGTACGGGGCCGGAGCTGCCACAGCAGCACGCCCGAGCGAGGGCTGAATGCGCTGGACGGTGCCTGTCGCGCCCTGCAGCGGTTGCGTGCGGTGCCGCTTGCGGAGGACCCCGAGCTCGGTCGGCCCACCCTCACGCCCACCCACCTGCAGACGTGGCCACAGGCCAGGCACACTGTCCCGGACCTCGCCGAGATCACGCTGGACCGCCGGCTCGTGCCAGGCGAGGAGATCGGCGCCGCCGTCCGAGAGATCGCGGCGGCTCTGGAGCCCATGGCGCCGTTCGAGGTGCAGGTCCGAACGGGTGCGTTCAACTATCCGAACAAGGTCGCCCCAGACGTCCCCGTGGCGGAGGTCACGCGACGTGCGCTTCGCGAGGTCATCGGGGCAGCCCCGGTGACCTACTGGCGGGCAACCCTCGATGCGGGATACTTCACCCGCCATGGCGTACCTACGGTGATCTTCGGCCCTGGAGACATGACGCTCGCGCACACGGATGAGGAGTGGGTGCCCCTCCGCCAGGTGGTCGAAGCAGCGGAGATCTACCGGCGGGTGTGCATCGGCATGTGCGCGTAGCTTGATGAGGAGGGGAGGCTGGAGACATGGGCGCACAGGCCGTCGTCAGTGGGCCGTGGCTACGCGGCATCGGTGCCACCGTAGACCGCCGACATCCGCTGCCCCCCGAGTTGCGGGATCCGGCCTGGCGTGGGCCGGTGGAGGTCGCCCACGCCTCCGCCGCCCGGATGCAGGACGGGCGAGGACCTGACGCCTGAGAGGCGAGGAGACGCTGTGGACCCGCAAGTGCTCGTCAATGGACTCCTGCTCGGTGGGATCTACGCCGCCGTCGGGGTCGGCTTCTCGCTCACCTGGGGAGTGCTCAACATCATCAACATCGCCCATGGCGCCACGGTCATGCTGGGCGCCTACGTCACCTTCTTCCTCTTCAGCACCTTTGGCATCGACCCGTTCCTCTCCATCCCGGTGTCGATGGCGCTCCTGTTCCTGCTCGGGTACGTGCTGCAGCGCTTCCTCATCAACAGGGTGATCCCGTACGGCGTGTTCATGACCCTGGTCCTCACGTTTGGCATCTCCATCTTCCTGATCGACATGGCGCTGTTCGCCTTTTCAGGTGACTACCGCTCGGTCACCCCCGCCTACGCCGGCGCCGGGTTGAACCTGGGCGGAGTCATCCTCCCGTACCAGCGGATGGGCGTGTTTGCGGTCAGCCTCGCGCTGGTGGGTGGACTCAACTTCTTCCTCGGTCGCAGCAAGATGGGTCGGGCGATCCGCGCGACCGCCCTCAACCGCGAGTCCGCGCAGCTCGTCGGCGTGAACATCTTCCAGATCTACGCCATTACGTTCGGGATTGGCGCCGCGATGGCCGGCGCGGCGGGCTCGCTGCTCAGTACGACGGTCACCATCACCCCCGTGCTGGGCAACACCTTCATTGGCAAGTCGTTCGTCATCGCCACGCTGGGCGGCCTGGGCACGGTCCAGGGTGCGCTCATCGGCGGGCTACTGCTCGGGCTGGTGGAGTCGGTAGGGGGCAACGTGCTCGGCTCGTCCTACCAGCAGGCCATCGGCTTCGCCATTCTGGTCGGGATCCTGATCTTCCGACCCGAGGGCATCATCGGGAAGCAGTTCTACGCCGAGGTCAAGTAAGCAGCCGCCATGGCAGGCACGCTGACTGACACTGAATCCGTCGGGCCGGGGACGGCAGCGACTACCTGGGCCCGCGGCGTCTCAGGGCGCCCCGAGGCCGTGCTGCGTCACCCCCTGGTGCTCGGGGGAATCGTCATCCTGCTGGCGGTGCTGGCCGCACTCCCCTTCACCCTGACCGGTTTCTGGGTGCGCGTGATGACGACCGTCTTCATGTTCGCGGCCCTCGCCCAGAGCGTGAACATCATGGCCGGGTTCGCGGGCTACCCCGACTTCGGCAACATCGTCTACTTTGGGATCGGCGCGTACACCACCGCCTTCCTGATGCGCCTGGACGTGCCCTTCGCGTTGGCCGTGGCCGGCGGCGCGCTGCTCAGTGCGTCGATCGCCGCGCTGGTCGGCCTGCCAATCCTGCGCCTCAGAGGGCACTACTTCGCCATCGCCACCATCGGCATCATGGAGGGCACGCGTGAGCTGGCGGTGAACATGCCGTTCATCGGCGGCGGGTCCGGGCTCAACGTCCCCATCCTCCGCATGCCACCCCAGCAGTTCTCAGCCGTGATCTACTTCCTCATGCTCGGGCTGCTCATCACGTACAGCGTGCTGGTGTACGGGCTGTCACGCAGCAGCCTCGGCTACGGCCTGCGTGCCATCAAGGCCGATGAGCAAGCCGCGGCGGTCATGGGCATCAACACGACTCGGGCGAAGGCGACGGCCTGGGCCACCAGTGCAGCCTGCACGTCGACCGTGGGCGGTGTCTACGCGCTGTGGGTCGGCTTCATTGAGCCGAGCGTTGTCTTCAACGTGGTCACTGGCACCGAGTACTTCATGATGATGCTGCTCGGCGGACCCGGCACCGTGCTCGGCCCGGTGCTGGGCGCGTTGACCCTGCAGCTCCTGGGCGTCACCGCCTGGAGCCAGTTCCTGCGCGGCGGCCAGGCGATCCTCGGCGTCGTGATCGTGCTGGTGGTGCTGTTCCTGCCCAACGGCCTGATGGAGGCGCTCCGCAGCCGGAGGTGGGGACGGTGACTGCCGCCGTCCAGCTCCGGCCTGCCGCGGAGCGCGGCGTCGTGCTCCGCGGCGAGCAGGTGACCCGCCGGTTCGGCGGCCTGACCGCGATCGACCGGGTGACCTTCGAAGTGCGGCAGAACGAGATCTTCGGACTGATCGGCCCGAACGGTGCCGGGAAGACGACGCTCATGAATCTGATCAGCGGGGTGATCCCGCCCAGCAGCGGCCAGCTGCACTTCAACGGCCAGGTCATCACCGGCCTGCCCCCGCACCAGATCGCGCAGCGCGGGATCGCCCGCACGTTCCAGGTCATGCGCCCGTTCCGCGGACTCACGGTCCGCGAGAACGTGGCCATCGGCGCGCGCTTCGGGACGCGCGGCGGCGCACAGACCATGGCGGTGGCCCTGCACCGAGCCGACGAAGTGCTGGCCTGGGTGGGCTTGGACCACCGTGGCAGTGACGAGGTCACCCGGCTGACCACCGGCGAGCGCAAGAAGCTGGAGTTGGCCAGGGCGCTGGCGATGGACCCTACGCTGCTCTTGCTGGACGAGGTGATGAGTGGCCTGAACCCGCGCGAGATCGGCGAGGTGATGGCGCTGATCGGGCGTGTGAACCAACTGGGCGTCACCATCATGCTGATCGAGCACCTCATGAAGGCCGTCATGGGCCTGTGCCACCGGATCCTCGTCCTTCACCACGGTGCCCGCATCGCGCTGGGGACCCCCGAGGAGGTGGCGATCGACCCAGCGGTCATCGAAGCCTACCTCGGGAAGCGCTACGCCGAGCAGCGGGCCCAGACGGCCAAGGGCGTCGAGGCGAGCGAATGAGCACCGGGCAGAGCCGTCCAGCACTCGCCGCGGCGACGACCACGACTCCGGCCCTGGAGGTCCAGGGGCTCGCCGCCGGCTATGGGGCGATCCAGGTCCTGTGGGGCATCAACCTCGTGGTCCACCAGGGTGAAGCGGTCGCGCTGATCGGCGCCAACGGCGCGGGCAAGTCGACGCTGCTGCGTGCCATCGCCGGACAGGTGCGCCTCTCCGGCGGTTCAGTCCGGCTGGCAGGCCAGTCGATCGCCCACGTCCCCGCCCACGAACGTGTCCAGCGAGGCATGGTCATGGTCCCGGAAGGGCGGCAACTCTTTCCAGGCCTGACCGTTCGCGAGAACCTGCTGATGGGCGCGTACACCCGTGACGACCAGGGGGAAATTGCGCGTGACCTGCAGCGGGTGTGGACGCTGTTCCCGCGCCTGCGCGAGCGCGACACCCAGCTCGCCGGGCACATGAGCGGGGGCGAGCAGCAGATGTGCGCCATCGGACGCGCCCTGATGGCACGGCCGCGACTGCTGCTGATCGACGAGCTGTCGCTCGGGCTGGCGCCGGTCGTCGTGGACCGGCTCATCGAGGCGATCGACGAGATTCACCGCTCGGGCGTGACGCTCCTCATCGTGGAGCAAGACGTGGGCACCGCGTTGACGATGGCCAGTCGTGGGTACGTCATGGAGAGCGGGCACATGGTGCTCGAAGGCGATCGGGCGATGCTCCTTAGCGATCGACGCGTGCAGGAGTCCTTCATCGGGATCTGAGCCCGCGAGGCGCGTCCTGGAGAGGGCGACCTCGCGTGCGGGCGTAGCAACAGGAAGGGGTTGGACACGACGATGAGCACGACACGACGCGATCTCTTGCGACAAGGCCTGGTAGTGGGTGCCGGCGCGGTCGCGCTGCCACTGCTGAATGCCTGCCAGCCGGCCGCCGCGCCGGCACCCACCACGGCCGCGCCGGCACCGGCCGCCGGCGCGACTCCGCAGCAGGCCCCGGCCAAGGGCAGCCAGACGCTGAAGCTGGGCGCGTCCGTCGCCCTGACTGGACCGGTCTCGCGGGAGGGCAACCTGGTCAAGGACGGCTATGAGTACTGGCAGAAGGCTGTCAACGACAAGGGCGGCTTTGACGTCGGCGGCACGAAGTACCTGGTGGACATCGCCCTCTACGACGACGAGTCCAAGGCAGACACAGGCACCCGCCTCGTCGAGAAGCTGATCACTGACGACAAGGTGCAGTTCATCCTTGGCCCCTTCTCCAGCGGGATCACCCAGGCGACGAGCACCATCTCGGAGCGCTACAACATCCTGACGATTGCCCCGCAGGCGAACGCCGATGCGATTTACGAGCGGGGCTACAAGTACGTGTTCTCCATCCTCCCGCCGGCCAGCACCTACCTCCGCGGTGTCCTGGACATGGCCGCCACCCTCAACCCCAAGCCGACCCGGGTGGCCATCATGATCCGAGACGATCCCTTCGGCATCGCCGCTGGCGAGGGTGCCGCGGCCTACGCCAAGGCGAAGGGCTTGGACATCGTCTTCCAGGAGAAGTACCCCGCCAACGCCACGGACGTCTCGTCGATTCTCACCAAGGTGCGCGGCACGAACCCGGACATGCTCCTCGCCTCCACCCTCTTCCAGGACTCGGTCCTGATTACGAAGCAGGCCAAGGACTTGCAGTTCGCGCCCAAGCTGATGGCCTTCACGGCCGGCCCAGCCCTGCCGGACTTCATCAGCTCGCTCGCCAAGGATGCCGAGGCCGTCATCGGCTCCGAGTGGTGGCTCCCGTCGTTGCGGTTCGAAGGCGAGCCCACGCTGGGCTCGACCCAGCAGTACGCGGAGGGCATCCAGAAGGCCAAGAACTACGAAGCGGGCTACCACGTCGCCTCCGGCAGCATGGCCGGCCTCGTGCTGCAGCTGGCGCTGGGATCGGCCGGCAAGGTCGACACGGACGCGGTGCGGGCGGCCCTCCTCACGCTGGAGCCAAAGACGTTCTGGGGACCGATCGGCTGGAACGAGCAGGGGAAGAACGTGAAGGGCTCGTCCATCCCGGTGCAGATCCAGGACGGCAAGGTGGTCGCGGTCTGGCCGGAGCAGGGGCGGCAACAGCCGCCCAGGTACCCGTTCCCGGCCTGGAGTGGGCGGTAGTCGGTTGGGCTCGCGCCAGCCTGCTCCCGTCGGCATCGTCACCATCGGCCAGGCGCCCCGGCCCGATATTGGGGCGGACCTCCGCGCCATCCTCGGGCCGTCGGTGCCGGTGCTCGAAGCGGGCGCCCTGGACGAGCTGGACGCCGGCCAGATCGCCCAGCTTGCGCCCGCTGGTAGCGACTTCCCCCTCATCACCCGCCTGCGCGACGGCTCGACGGTGGTGGTGGGGAAGTCGCGCGTCCTCCCATTGCTCCAGGAGCGGCTGGACCAGCTCGCCGCGCGCGGCGCGCGCCTCTTCGCCATCCTCTGCACGGGCAGGTTTCCGGCCTTCCGCGCCCCTGGGCCGGTCCTCTTCCCGGAGCGGGTCATCGCCGGCACGGTCGAGGCGCTCGGCGTGCGCCGCCTTGGTCTCCTGCCGGCGCTGCCGGGCCAGGCGGCCGAAGTGCACCAGCGTTGGGCGCGGGCCGGCTTCGAGCCGGTTGTGGCCCCGGCCTCGCCGTACGGGGAAGACCAGGCGATTCTCGAGGCGGTCGCGCAGCTCCGCACCGCGCGGGTGCAGATCGCCGTGCTGGACTGCCAGGGCTACCGTCTGCGCCACCGTGACCTGGTGCGCGGCGTGCTCGATTGCCCTGTCCTGGTGCCGACGGCGCTCACGGGCCGGTGGCTTCAGGAGCTGGCGGCGTGAGGTTGGCCGATCAGACCGCCATCGTGACCGGGGCCGGGAGCGGGATTAACCGGGCCATCGCCCTCGGGCTAGTCCGCGAAGGGGCCCGCGTTGTCGTGGCCGACCTCGACGAGGCGGCGGCCCGGTCGACTCGGGACGCCATCGGCGCGAGCGGTGGCGAAGCCGTCGCGGTGGGCGTGGACGTGCGCCAGCGGGCGTCCGTGGAGGCGATGCTGGCGGCGGCGCTCGCCACGTACGAGCGGGTGCAGGTCCTGGTCAGCGGTGCGGGGGTGAGCAGCTCCTTCCCGTTCCTGGAGCTACCCGAGGAGGAATGGGACCGTCTCCTGGCGGTCAACCTCAAGGGGCAGTACCTGTGCGGCCAGGTGGTTGCCCGGCACCTGGCCGCGGCCGGTGGCGGGAGTATCATCAACATCTCCTCGCAGCTCGGCGAGAGCGCCGTGTTGCCGAACCTGGCGCACTATGTCGCGTCGAAGGGTGGGTCGCGCATGCTCACGCGGGCAATGGCCGTGGACCTGGCGCGGTTCAGGATTCGGGTCAACGCTCTGGCCCCCGGCCTGACCCTGACCGCCCTGACACGTGAGCGCCTGGAGGGGGACGCGCGCTTTCTACAGGCTGCGCTGGCGCACATTCCCCTGGGGCGCGTTGGTGCTCCGGAAGACATGGTTGGCGCGGCGGTGTTTCTCGCCAGCGATGAGTCCGCCTACGTGACCGGCACGACCATCGTCGTCGACGGCGGCTTCCTGGCGTGCTGAGCGGCCGTCTCCCACGCTCCCTGTGGCGCCAGGGCGCCGCTGTTCCAGCGACGGCCAGTGCCGGGTCCACAACGCCGGCCGCTCGCCGGGCGCTGTGCTCCTGTGCGCCGATGAACCGACGCGTGAGGTATCCCACATGAGGCTCAAGGTTGCACATGGGACCGTGGTGAGCAGCCACGGAACCCTTCAGGCAGACGTGGTGTGCTCGGACGGGAAGGTCGAGGCGCTGGCCGAGCCCGGCCGCGGCGGCCCGGCTGACGAGACGGTCGACGCGCACGGGCAGCTCGTGTTCCCGGGTTTCATCGATCCCCACGTGCATTCCCGCGATCCCGGCCTCACCCAGAAGGAAGACTTCGCCCATTCCACGCGGGCGGCCGCCGCCGGCGGCGTCATGACGATCTGCGAGATGCCGAACGCCATCCCACCGGTGACCGACGCGGCAACCTACGCGGCCCGCGCGGCCCACCATGGCGAGGTCGCGTTCGTGGACTTCGCGCTCTGGGGCCTCGCCCTGGGCACCCAGAACCTGGCCGAGATCCGTGGGCTCTTCGAGGCGGGAGCCATCGGCGTGAAGCTGTTCTGGGGGTACGCCCTAAACCGCCGGACCAAGCAGCTCGTCTACAACCTGGCCGACGAGCCGCCCGAGAACCTGATCCCACCCGCGACAACGGGCGAGGTGCTCGAGCTGTGCCGGGCGGTGGCGGCGGCGAACGGCTTGCTGGCGGCCCATTGCGAGGATCGGGCGCTGATCGAGGCAGCGCAGCGCGCGCTCGGGCACGATGTCGAGAGCTACGCAGACCTGCTCGCGGCCCGCCCCGATACCGCCGAAGCCGCCTCGATCGCCGTGGCGGCCGAGCTGAGCTGGGCGACCGGCTGCCGGTTCCACGTCGTGCACATGGCGTCGAGGCGTGGCACCGGGGTGGTGCGACGCGCCCAGGCGGATGGCGCGCCCATCACCGCCGAGACCTGCCCTCAGTACCTGACCTTGACCGACCAGGACTTCGCCACGCTCGGGCCGCTCATGAAGGTCTACCCGCCGATCCGCTACGTGGCCGACCAGGAGGCGTTGTGGCAGGGGCTCCGCGACGGCACCATCACCTGCGTCAGCTCAGACCATGCGCCGCACACGGTGGAGGAGAAGCGGCAGGGGCTGGCGACACAGCCGGCTGGCTTCGCCGGCGTCGAGACGATCGCGCCGCTGATGGTAAGCGCGATGCTGGCCGGACGCATCGCCCCCGAGCAGCTGGCCTGGGTGCTGGCCGAGGGGACCGCCCGCCTCTTCGGACTCGCTGCCAAGGGAGTCATCCGGCCCGGCGCGGACGCCGACCTGGTGATCGTGGACCCGGAGGGCGAAACGGTGCTCGAGAACGTCCGCCTGCACTCCAAGCAGCCGCTGACGCCGTGGCACGGCCGACGTCTCAAGGGTGCGCTGACGGCAGGCATCCTCCGCGGCCAGGTGGTGATGCGCGACGGCGAGCCGATTGGGGAGCCACGCGGACGGCTCGTGCGCAGGCGGGCAGCCTGACGCTCCCGCGCCCGTGGCCCACGCTCCTGGAAGACCCCCGCGCCGGGCGGCGTGGGCGTAGACGCGCCGTCCTGCAACCCACCCGACGCCGCGCGCGTCCAAGAGGCATGGACCTCCGCAAGCGCCTGTACCGGTCGCGAACCGACCGCATGGTCGCCGGCGTTGCCGGCGGCCTCGCCAACTACTTCGGCATCGACCCGACGCTGGTGCGGCTCCTGTGGCTGCTGGCGTTCCTGCCGGGTGGGGTGCCGGGTCTGGCCCTCTACGTGCTCGCCTGGCTCATCATCCCGCTCGAGCCGCGCCCCTCGTCCGAGGACTCCCCGCTCCGGCAGTAGGGTTGCCGCCCCGTCCGCACGGCCCGAGCCGCCGCCGGAAGGACTCGCTCCACGCTCCAGGAAGTGAAGGCCACTGGCTGGCTGGAGCAGAGGGCGGAGGAGCGGCCGCATCGCGGGCCGCAGAGCGCCTGAGCGGAGCCTCCGCCCGCGGCCGGCCGAGCCCGGCCCGCCCCTACAATCCAGGTCCGGGGCGACCTCCATGCGTCCAGACGCTGCAGCGAGCCAGCCGGTACCCCGGCCGGAGGACCCGTTCGCGCTCCTTCAGCGCGGCGCCATCGAGGCCGTGGAGCTGATCCCGTGGGGCTCCAACTACACCTTTGCCGCCCGCCTGCGGAGCGCGCGCGGCCGGACCTGCCTGGCGGTCTACAAGCCGCGCCGGGGCGAGGTGCCCCTGCGCGACTTCCCCTCCGGCACCCTCTACAAGCGGGAAGTGGCCGCGTACGCGCTGGCCCAGCACCTGGGCTGGGAGATCGTGCCACCCACCGTGATCCGCGAGGACGGTCCGCACGGGGTCGGCAGCCTGCAGCTCTACGTGGCGACGCGGGACGACGGCGCCGCCCACTTCGATCGGCTGCGGGTCGACCACCGCGGCCAGCTCCAGCGCATCGCCGTCTTCGACCTGCTCGTCAACAACGCGGATCGGAAGGGCGGCCACTGCCTGCTGGACGGGGACGGGCACGTGTGGGGGATCGACCACGGGCTGACCTTCCACCACCTGCCGAAGCTGCGCACTATCATCTGGGACTACTGCGGCGAGCCGATCCCCGCGCACCTGGTGGACCGGCTCGCCCTGGTACGGTCCGACCCGCGCCGGGTGGCGGCGGTCCGCGCCACCCTGGCTCCCCTGCTCGCCGAGGTCGAGGTGGAGGCCCTCTTCCAGCGCTGGGACCGGCTGCTCGCCAACCCCTGCTACCCGCCACTCGACCCCTACCGCAACGTCCCTTGGCCGCCGTTCTGACGCTCCGCTCGCCGGCTGAGCCCGGCACGCGCGATCCGACGGGCCCGGCCGGCTGGGGCCATCATCCTGCAGACTCGCGGGCGCACACTCGTTGCTAGCAGCTCCTCGGCAGGTGAGTGGGTGGCCGCGGGCACTCGACGCGGGGCAGCCGGTGGTGGGACGGGATCAGGGAGACGGTTGCGGTACGATTCATGATGGGGATCAAGTCTGCCGAGCTGGCTGCACACCCCGGTAGGGCGCACTATTCGAGGGTAGAAGCCGGCATCGCGAGACCTGGGGGAGGAACGGATGACCACGGTACGGGTGCTGGTGGGTACGCGCAAGGGGGCCTTTGTATTGACCTCGGACGGCAAGCGGGAACAGTGGAACGTCAGCGGCCCCCACTTTGGCGGCTGGGAGATCTACCACGTCAAGGGGTCACCCGCCGAGCCGAATCGCCTGTACGCGTCGCAGTCCAGTGGCTGGTTCGGCCAACTGATCCAACGCTCCGACGATGGAGGTAAGACCTGGGAGCCGGTGGGCAACCAGTTCGTGTACGACGGCGTGCCCGGCACGCACCAGTGGTACGATGGCACACCGCGCCCGTGGGAGTTCAAGCGGGTCTGGCATCTCGAACCGTCTCTGAGCGACCCCGAAACTGTCTACGGCGGGGTCGAAGACGCCGCTCTGTTTCGCTCGACGGACGGCGGGCAGACGTGGCAGGAGCTGGCCGGGCTGCGCGGCCACGGTACAGGACCCTCCTGGGCACCAGGGGCCGGCGGGCTCTGCCTGCATACAATCATCCAGGACCCGAGCGATCACGGGCGGATGTTCATCGCCGTCTCGGCGGCCGGCGCGTTCCGGACCGACGACGCCGGCACGTCCTGGCGGCCCATCAACCGCGGCCTACGGTCGGAGTACATCCCAGACCCGACGGCGGAGGTCGGCCACTGCGTGCACCGCGTCGCGATGCACCGGGCGCGGCCTTCCGTGCTGTTCATGCAGAAGCACTGGGACGTCATGCGCAGCGACGACGCCGGCGAGACGTGGCAGGAAGTGAGCGGCGATCTGCCGACCGATTTTGGGTACGTGATCGACGTCCACGCACACGAGCCGAACACGGTCTACGTGGTGCCGATCAAGAGCGACTCGGAGCACTTTACGCCCGATGGAAAGCTGCGCGTGTACCGCAGCCGGACAGGTGGAAACGAGTGGGAGGCGCTCACGAAGGGTCTGCCACAACGCAACTGTTACGTCAATGTGCTGCGCGACGCCATGGCGGTCGACTCCCTGGATGCCTGCGGCGTCTACTTCGGCACGACTGGCGGGCAGGTCTACGCATCGCGCGACGGCGGGGACAGTTGGGCGGCCATCGTCCGAGACCTTCCGCCGGTGCTGTCTGTCGAAGTCCAGACCCTGCCATGATCCGGATTGTGCTCCCGGCACATCTGCGGACCCTCGCGCACGTCGACGGCGAGGTGCGGCTCCAGGTCGAGCGTCCGGTGACGCAGCGCTCGGTCCTCGACGCGCTCGAGGCCTGCTATCCGGTGCTGCGCGGGACGATCCGTGACCAAGTGACCCAGCAGAGACGCGCGTTCCTGCGATTCTTCGCCTGCCAGCAGGATCTGTCCCACGAGTCCCCGGACAGTCCGCTGCCCGAGGCGGTTGGCGCGGGAGTCGAGCCATTCGTGATCCTCGGGGCGCTGGCAGGTGGCTAGACTCTTCGCCCAAGGTGGCCGCCCCGGTCGCGCGAGCCAAGGGCGCCGCCTGGCCCTTGCGGCTCTTCCGCTACCGAGGTCCGCGGCTCCTCAGTAGGGCAAACCGACTGATCCTGGTGTGGCGAATGGGGTGCGCTCGACAGGGCCGCGTAGTACGACACCCGGCCCTGTCGAGCGCACTGTCGCCTGGTCGACTCGGCCCTGCTCAGAACCGTTCCACCACCACCTTGACCTGCATGAAGAGCGGTAGGTAGTCCCGGCCGCCGGCCTTGGAGTCGGTGCCGCTCAGGTTGAACCCGCCAAACGGCTGCGCGCCCACCAGCGCGCCGGTGATCTTCCGGTTGAAGTACAGGTTGCCCACGTGGAACTCGGCCCGCGCCCGTTCCAGGCGCCGGCGGTCACGTGAGTACACGCCCCCGGTCAGACCGTACTCCGTACCATTGGCGATGGCGAGGGCGTGGCCGTAGTCGCGCGCGCGGACGAAGGCGAGCACCGGCCCGAAGATCTCCTCCTGGGCCAGACGCCCGTCCTCGGACACGTCCGCGAACACGGTCGGCTGGACGTACCAGCCCGCGTCGCCGCCGGGCTCCCCGCCAACCACCAGCCGCCCCTCCTGCTGGCCGAGCGCGACGTACTGCAGCACCTTCTGGTACTGGCTCTCGTCGATGACCGCCGCCACCTGGGTCTCGGCGTCCTCCGCCGGCCCGATCCGCAGCGCCTCGGCCCGGCCGGCCACGCGCGCCAGCACGTCCTGGTACACGGCCTCGAGCACGATCGCCCGCGAGGCGGCCGAGCACTTCTGCCCCTGGTAGCCGTAGGCGGAGACGGCGATGCCCTCGGCCGCGGCGTCCAGGTCGGCCGTCTCGTCCACGATCACCGCGTCCTTGCCACCCATCTCGGCGACCACCCGTTTCAGCCAGCGCTGGCCCGGCCGCACCTCGGCCGCCAGCGCGTAGAGGCGCGCGCCCACCTCGCGCGAGCCGGTGAACGAGATGAACCGCGTCCGAGGGTGGGCGACCAGGTAGTCACCCACGTCCGCCCCACTGCCCGGCAGGAAGTTCACGACGCCGGTCGGGACGCCCGCCTCTTCGAGCAGCTCCACGAAGCGGGCGGCGACGACCGGGGTGAGGCTGGCCGGCTTGAGGAGCGCCGTGTTGCCCGTGACGATCGCGGCGCTCGTCATCCCCACCGTGATCGCCAGGGGGAAGTTCCACGGGGGAATGATGACGCCAACCCCGAGCGGCAGGTAGGCCAGCTCATTGTCCTCGCCGGGGACGCGCGTCAGCGGCTGCGACTCGGCGAGACGGAGGGCTTCGCGGGCGTAGAACTCGAGGAAGTCGATCGCCTCGGCCGTGTCGGCGTCCGCCTCCGGCCAGGTCTTGGCGGCCTCGTAGACCATGGTGGCGCTGAAGACGTGCTTCTGGCGCCGGAGGAGGGCCGCGGCCTTGAGCAGCACCCGTGCCCGCTCGGCCGGCTGCCAGCGCGACCACTCAGGAAAGGCGGTCCAGGCTGCCTGCAAGGCGCGCTCGGCCTCGGCGCGCCCGGCGCGCGCTACGCGGCCGACCACCTCGTCCTTGCGGCACGGGTTCCGACTCTCGATCCAGGCACCGGTGGCCACGCGCTCGCCGCCGAGCACCAGGGGCCATTCGCGGCGGAACTCCGCACGCACGCCGCTGAGGGCAGCCTGCATCGCCTCACGGTTGGCCGGCTGGGAGAAATCGGTCAGCGTTTCGTTCTTGAACTCGGGGAGCATGGCGTGTCCTCGCCTTCTGGAAGCCACGGGTCCGGCGACGTACGTGGGCCCGAGCTCGGCCCAATCTGTCACGGGTGGAGCCCACCTGCGTCGCCCTCGATAGCGTAAAGCGCAAGGCGCTGGGGGCTGGGCGGTACACTGGCGGCGGATGTACCCGCATCGCCGCGCCGAACGCCCGGGCGCCCGGCTGGCTCGCTCGTACCTGGCCGTGCGCGTCGAGCAGAGCGCCGAGCGGCAGCCGAAGGCACGGTTGTCCTCCTTGCGCGGTACCGCCACCCTGCCACGCCTGGATAGGGCACACCTCAGCTCGCCCGAGGCGCACGCCCAGTCCAGGCTGGCCATCCTCGCCCGGCTCGCCACCGCCGGCGATGCCTGGTTCCTGCTCGCCCCGCACGAGCTCCGCCGGCGGCCAGCCTGACGTCCCGCGCTCCGGCGCCTTCCCCCTGGTTCACTGCCCCGGCTTCAAGTACACCGTCCCCAGCGGTGGGAGCGTGAGCCCCAGGCTGTACGGCTGGTTGCTCCACGGCAGCTCGTCGGCCACCGCCAGCCCCGCGTTGCCGACGTTGCTGCCGCCGTAGAGGGCCGCGTCGCTGTTGAGGATCTCGTGCCAGGTCCCACCCGAGGGCACGCCGACGCGGTAGCCCAGCCGCGCAACCGGGGTGAAGTTGGCAACCACGACCACGCACTCGTCCGGCACCCTGGCGCGCCGCAGGAAGGCAAAGACGCTGTTCTCGTTGTCGCGCGCCGCCAGCCACTCGAAGCCGTGCCAGTCGAAGTCGACCTGGTGGAGCGCGGGCTCGCCGCGGTAGACCCGGTTCAGGTCGGCCACGAAGCGTTGCAGCCCCTGGTGGGGCGACCACTGGAGCAGGTGCCAGTCGATGCTGTGCGCCTCGCTCCACTCATTCCACTGGCCGAACTCGCCGCCCATGAAGAGCAGCTTCTTGCCCGGGTGGCCGAACATGTAGCCGTAGAGCGCGCGCAGGGTGGCGAACTTCTGCCAGTCGTCGCCCGGCATCTTGCCGAGCAGGCTGCCCTTCCCATGGACCACCTCGTCGTGCGAGAGCGGCAGCACGAAGTTCTCGTGGAAGGCGTACAGCAGGCTGAAGGTCATCTGGTCGTGGTGCCAGCGGCGGTGGATCGGCTCCTTCTGCACGTACTGCAGCGTGTCGTGCATCCAGCCCATGTTCCACTTCAGACTGAAGCCCAGCCCGCCCATATACGGCGGACGCGTGACCTGCGGCCAGGCGGTCGACTCCTCGGCAATCGTCAGCACCCCCGGGCACTCCGTGTGAACCACCTCGTTGGTCCGCTGGAGGAAGCTGATCGCCTCCAGGTTCTCGCGTCCACCGTACTGGTTGGGGATCCACTCACCCTCTTGCCGGGAGTAGTCCAGGTAGAGCATCGAGGCCACCGCGTCCACCCGCAGTCCATCCACGTGGTACTGCTCGATCCAGAAGAGCGCGTTGGAGAGCAGGAACGTGCGCACCTCATGCCGCCCGTAGTTGAAGACCTTGGTGCCCCAGTCGGGGTGCTCCCCCTTCCGCGGGTCCACGTGCTCGTACAGCGCGCTGCCGTCGAAGGTCGCCAGGCCGTGCGGGTCGCGCGGGAAGTGTGCCGGCACCCAGTCGACGATGACGCCGACGTTCGCCTGGTGGAGGATGTCCACGAACGCCTTGAAGTCGTCGGGCGTGCCGAAGCGCCGCGTCGGTGCGTAGTACGAGGTCACCTGGTAGCCCCAGGACGGGTCGAAGGGGTGCTCGGCGATGGGCAGGAGCTCCACGTGCGTGTAGCCCATCTGCGTGCAGTACTCGGCGAGCTGGTGCGCCAGGTCCTGGTAGGTGAGGAACCCGTCGCTCTCCGGCACGCGCTTCCACGAACCCAGGTGGACCTCGTAGATGCTGATCGGCGCCTCGAAGGCCTGTCGCTGGGGCCGCTGCGCCAGCCACGCCGCGTCGTGCCACGCGTACGTGCCGAGGTCCCAGACGACGGACGCCGTCCGCGGTCGCAGCTCGGAGGCGAACGCGTACGGGTCGGCCTTCTCCAGGCGGTGCGGCGCGTAGCGGGGGCGGATGCTGTACTTGTAGAGCGCGCCGGCCCCGACCCCGGGGACGAACGTCTCCCAGATGCCCGAGGTCCCACGGCTGCGCATCGGCGCCGCCTTCGGGTCCCAGCCGTTGAAGTCGCCGACCACGCTGATCTCCTCCGCGTTCGGCGCCCAGGCCGCGAAGAACGTCCCGGCCGTTCCGTCGATCCGGGTAGGATGCGCCCCTAGCTTCTCGAAGGCGCGCACGTGCGTCCCTTCGTTGAACAGGTACACGTCCAGGTCGCTCAGCAGCGACGGCGACGCGCCGTCGGGGCGAGCCGTCTTCCTCGGCGTCGGAGGCGCCGGTCGTGCTCGGGCCACTGGTATCCTCTAGGCGCTGCGCGCTCTTCCTTAACTTCAACTTCAGGGCTCAGCACGTGGGCCAACGCCTGGCACGATGAGGCACAGGTGGGGCCCACGTGCTGAGCCGGCCAGGAGATGCGGACTACGTACAGGCTAAGCGCTTCGCACGTCTTGTTCCAGGGAGCTCTGCCTGCGGGCCCTACCGGCGCCGCAGCCTCCCACAGGTCTGCCCCGCGTGCCGGGCCCACGCCACGCGGGCCTCAACGCCTGTTCCTGCCTGCTGGCACGCTCCGTGCCGGCTGGGTCGTCTGAAGAACGATGCGCATGACGCACGTGCCCCGCGGCCGCGGCGCCGCACAGACGAGCAGGACTGCCCCGGCGCGTCGGGACGGGCTCGTCGCCGCGCTGATGCCCGACCAGCGGCCCCTCCCCGCGTTCGACACTTACCCCGCCATCCTCATCGAAGACGTCTGGCCCGAGATCGACGGCGGGCGGTGGCCGATCAAGCGCGAGGTCGGCGGAACCGTGGCGGTCTGGGCGGACATCTTCAAGGAAGGCCACGACCTGCTCGCAGCTCGGCTGCTGTTCCGCCCAGAGGCGGATGAAGCGTGGCAGACGGCGCCCATGCGCCTGCATGAGAACGACCGCTGGCTTGGCCGCTTTGCCGTGACCTGTAACACGCGCTACCGCTACACCGTGGAGGCCTTCACGGACGTCTTCGGGTCGTGGCGGGCCGACCTGCAGAAGCGGGTCGCGGCCGGCCAGGACGTAAGCCCGGAGCTGCTCGAAGGGCAGCGGCTGGTCCGCGCCGCGGCGGAGCGCGCCGCCGGCGATGACCGCACCCGGCTGGAGGGGTTGCTGGCTCGCTGGGCGGCCGCCAGTATGACCCGCGCGACCACGATCGCCCTCTCGGAGGAGCTTGCCGAGCTGGTGGCGCGCTCCCCGGACACATCCGACGCCACCCGCTACCCGCGCGAGCTGGAGGTCGTGGTGGATCGCGAGCGCGCGCGCTTCGCGGCCTGGTACGAGATCTTCCCCCGTTCCCAGGGGACGGACCCGACCCGCAGCGCGACGTTCCGCGAGGCGGAGGCGCGCCTACCGGCGATCGCCAAGATGGGCTTCGACGTGCTGTACCTGACGCCGATCCACCCCATCGGGCGAACGCACCGCAAGGGACCCAACAATGCCCTCGTCGCCGGACCGAACGACCCCGGCAGCCCGTACGCCATCGGCAACGAGGCCGGCGGCCACACGGCCATCGCGCCCGAGCTGGGAACGATGCAGGACTTCCTCCACTTCCAGGACGCCGCCAGACAGCACGGGCTGGAGCTGGCGCTGGACTTCGCCATCCAGGTCTCGCCCGACCACCCGTGGGTGAGGGAGCACCCGGAGTGGTTCTACCACCGGCCCGACGGGACGCTGAAGTACGCCGAGAACCCGCCCAAGAAGTACGAGGACATCTACCCGCTCAACTTCCGCTCACCCGATTGGAAGCGTCTCTGGGCGGCGCTGCGCGACGTCGTCCTCTTCTGGGCGGAGCGGGGCGCGCGGATCTTCCGCGTCGACAACCCACACACCAAGCCGTTCGCCTTCTGGGAGTGGCTCATTCGGGAGGTGCAATCGCGCTACCCAGACGTCATCTTCCTCTCGGAAGCCTTCACGCGGCCCAAGGTGATGCGGGCGCTGGCCAAGCTGGGCTTCACGCAGAGCTACACCTACTTCACCTGGCGGAACACCAAGGCGGAGCTGGCGGAGTACTTCGCCGAGCTGACCCAGACGCCGGTGAAGGAGTACTTGCGCGGCAACCTCTTCACCAACACGCCGGACATCCTGCCCCGGATCCTGCAGGTGGGCGGTCGCCCGGCCTTCCGCCTGCGGCTCGTGCTGGCGGCAACCCTCTCCTCTGTCTACGGCATCTACAACGGGTTCGAGCTGTGCGAGAACACTGCCCGCGGTCCCGACTCCGAGTACTACCTCGATTCAGAGATGTACCAACACAAGGTGTGGGACTGGGACCGGCCGGGCAACATCGTCGCGGACGTGACGCGGATCAACCGCATCCGGCGGGAGAACCCGGCCCTGCAGCTCTACGCGAACCTGCGCTTCTTCTGGAGCGAGAACGACCAGGTGCTCTTCTATGGCAAGGCGACGCCTGACGGCGCCAACGTCATCCTGGTCGCGGTGAACCTGGACCCGTTCCATCCCCAGGCGAGCTGGGTCGACGCGCCCATGCACGAGTGGGGCATCGGAGCAGACCAGCCCTACGTGGTCCACGACCTGTGGAGCGACCAGCGGTTCACCTGGCGGGGCAACCGCAACTGGGTGCGCCTCAACCCGCACGAGCAGCCGGCCCACGTGCTCCGCGTGGAGCAGCCGCGGAACGGCTGAGCGCTCGCGGCTCGGGCCGTGCGGGCGCGCTGACGTGGGCGACCTCTCCCCGGTCCTCCTCGAGGAGCTGCGCGCCCAGCGCTGGTTCGCCGCCAAGGGCCGTCCCGCGGTCAGCGGACGGCTCGTGGACCGCGTGCCAGTCTTGGGAGGTGACCCTGGCGTGCGCCTCGAGCTGGTCGAGGTGCAGTACCGGGATGGTCCGGCCGACACCTACGCCCTCGTGCGCGCCGGCGACGCGCTGGATGCGCTGACCAGGCCCGAGGTCGGGGCCGCGCTGCTGCGCCAGATGTACCAGGCGGCCGCTCGACCCACCGAGCGCGGCGGCGCGCTCGTCTCCAGCCCCACCGGGGTGCTCGAGGCGGTCGCGCCGAGCGTAACCGGGCCGCCTCGCGTGCTCGGTGGCGAGCAGAGCAACACGTCGATCCGCTACGGCGAGGCGCTCATCCTGAAGCTGTTTCGCCGCCTGCAGCCCGGCGCCAACCCCGAGGTGGAGGTCGGGCGGTTCCTCACCGAACGCACCGGGTTCCGCAACGCCCCCGCTGTTGCCGCCACCCTGGAGTACTCCTCCCCGGACGGGGTGCCGTTCGCGCTGGCGATCCTTCAAACGTACGTCCCTAACCGTGGCGACGCCTGGTCGACGACGCTCGAACGGCTGCGACGCGGGCTGGATGGCGCCCCCCTCCCAGCGGCGGTCGAGCCGCTGCGCCGCCTGGCCGAGGTGACCGCCGAGCTGCACCTCGCCCTGGGCAGCGTCGAGGACGACCCCGCGTTCGCCCCGCGGCCGATCGTCGAGGGCGACCTGGCCGCGTGGGTGGCGGCGATCGACGCCGAGATCGGCCTCGCCGCGGCCGAGCTGCGCACCCGCGGTAGGGAGATAGACGCGGCGCGGCCGCGGCCGCGCGCCCGTGGGCTGAGCGCGCTGCTGGGCTCGCTCAAGATCCGCCACCACGGCGACTACCACCTTGGGCAGGTCCTGGAGCGCGGCGACGGCGACTTCGCCGTGATCGACTTCGAGGGTGAGCCGCTGAAGCCGCTCGCCGCGCGACGCGCCCACGGCTCCGCCCTGCGGGACGTCGCGAGCATGCTGCGGTCGTTCGACTACGCCCGCCACGCCGCCCTCCGCGCTGGCGACGCCGGCGATCCGGCGCGCGCCGCGCGGGCTGACGCCTGGTACGCCGCGGTCCGCCAAGCCTTCCTGGAGGCGTACCTGGCGCGCGTGCGTGCGGCTCGCCCACCGCTCCTGCCCGGCAGCCGCGCGGCCGTGGACCGCGTCCTCGGCGCGTTCGAGCTCGAGAAGGCCGCCTACGAGGTGCGTTACGAGCTGAGCCACCGCCCGGACTGGCTGGGGATCCCCCTCGCGGCATTCGCGGGGGCGGGCTGAGCGCTCG
The DNA here is from genome assembly GCA_964435115.1 of uncultured Chloroflexota bacterium. Taxonomy (GTDB): domain Bacteria; phylum Chloroflexota; class UBA6077; order UBA6077; family CF-72; genus CAYSYM01. Next base: position 51,426 of record CAYSYM010000008.1, read on the forward strand.
GCTCGGCCGGCTGGCAGCGGTGTGCCCGGATCCCCGGCCGGTACGACCCGTACTGAGCCGGCGGAGAGAGCGCGAAGCGCTTACCATCAGGCGAGCCCGGGCCTCCGCGCGCCGCGCGTCGCCCGGGCCACCCGAATCGGCGGATGCCCGCTCGAGGCGCCACCCGGCGGGTGCAGGCGGCGATTTCACACGACGAATTCGCGGGCTGGGCTCTCCCTCGCTCCCGGGCCCGAGCGCGAACGGTCGAGCGCTCTTGACCGGACCTTGCTCGTGAGGAGGTACACCACATGGCGCTGACGGTCTGGCCGGGCCGCCCGGATCCGCTGGGGGCGACCTGGGACGGGCACGGGGTGAACTTCGCCCTCTTCTCGCAACACGCGACACGCGTCGATCTGTGCCTCTTCGACGCGCCCGGCGCGCAGGAGACCGCCCGCGTCACGCTGCCCGAGGTCACCCGCCACGTCTGGCACGGCTACGTGGCCGGCCTCCAGCCGGGCCAGCTCTACGGTTACCGCGTGGACGGCCCGTACGCCCCGCGCGAGGGGCAGCGCTTCAACCCCGCCAAGCTGCTGGTGGACCCCTACGCGCGCGCCCTCGCTGGCCGGGTGGATTGGCACGTCCCCGTCTTCGGCTACCGCCCCGGGGCGAAGAGCGAGGACCTCACGCGCGACATCCGCAACTCGGCCCGTGGGGTGCCCAAGGGTATCGTCCTCGACGCGGCGTTCGACTGGCAGGCGGATCGACCGCCCGACGTCCCGTGGAGCGACACCGTCATCTACGAGACGCACGTGAAGGGGCTGACAATGCGGCACCCGGACGTGCCGGAGGAGCTGCGCGGCCGCTACCTGGGCGTCGCCTCCGAGCCGATCGTGGACTACCTGAAGCGGCTGGACGTGACCGCCGTGGAGCTCCTGCCGATCCACCACGCCGTCGACGACAAGTTCCTGGTGGACAAGGGCCTGGCCAACTACTGGGGCTACAACACCGTCGGCTTCTTCGCGCCCGACGCGCGCTTCGCCAGCGGTGACCGCGGCCAGCAGGTCGTGGAGTTCAAGGCGATGGTGCGCGCGCTCCACGCGGCCGGGCTGGAGGTGATCCTGGACGTCGTCTACAACCACACCGCGGAGGGCAACCACCTCGGCCCCACGCTCTGCTTCCGCGGCATCGACAACACCACCTACTACACGCTCGTCCCCGACAACCCGCGCCTCTACGTCAACGTCACCGGCACCGGCAACAGCCTCAACCTCCACCACCCCCAGACCCTCCAGCTCGTGGCCGACAGCCTGCGCTACTGGGTGCAGGAGATGCACGTCGACGGCTTCCGCTTCGACTTGGCCGTCACGCTGGGGCGCGACCCGCTGGCCTACGAGACGACGGCCGGCTTCTTCGACGTGCTCCACCAGGACCCCGTGCTCTCACGGGTGAAGCTGATCGCCGAGCCCTGGGACGTCGGCGACTTCGGCTACCAGGTGGGCAACTTCCCTGTCCGGTGGGCCGAGTGGAATGGCAAGTACCGTGACAACGTGCGCCGGTTCTGGAAAGGGGACGAGGGCCAGATCGCCGAGCTCGCCTTCCGCCTGTCGGGCAGCAGCGACCTGTACCGCCTGAGCGGTCGCGGGCCGACCGCGAGTGTCAACTTCGTCACAGCACACGACGGCTTCACGCTGCGCGACCTCGTCTCCTACAACGAGAAGCATAACCAGGCCAACGGCGAGGAGAACCAGGACGGGACGAACGACAACGCCTCCTGGAACTGCGGCGTCGAGGGGCCGACGGACGACCCGGCGGTGAACGCCCTGCGCGCCAGGCAGCAGCGCAACTTCCTGGCGACGCTGCTCCTCTCGCAGGGGACGCCCATGCTCCTGGGCGGCGACGAGCGTGGCCGGAGCCAGCGCGGCAACAACAACGCGTACTGCCAGGACAATGAGCTCTCCTGGTACGACTGGCGCCCGGACGCCGAGCCGGCGGCGCTGCTCAAGTTCACCCGGCAGCTCATCGCGCTGCGCAAGGCTCACCCCGTGCTGGGCCGGCGCAAGTTCTTCGAGGGCATCTTCCTCCCGGGCGCGGACATCAAGGACCTCACCTGGTTCAACCCGGATGGGACCGAGATCGTCGACGAGCAGTGGCAGGACCCCCAGGCGCGGGCGCTCGGCATGCGGCTGGCAGGCGATGCGATCGACGAGCTGGCGCCGGGCGGCGAGCGGATCGCGGGCGACACCCTGCTCGTCCTGCTGAATGCGTCCCACGCGGAGGTCCCATTCGTGCTGCCGGCCGCGGGCGGCGAGAGCCGGTGCTGGGAGGTCGTCCTCGACACCGAGCACCCGGCGACACTAACCGACCAGGGCCGCCGGTGCGCTGTCGGCGACGCCTACCCGCTGGGCGGCCGGTCGCTCGTGCTGCTGCGCCGGGCCCCACCCGGCGACGCACCGCGGCCCGGTACCGTGTAGCCACGCGCGCGACGGCGGGGCGGCCGCGCGGCGGGTTCGTGCGGGCGCAGCGCGCGGGCCAACGTTCGCCCCGGCGGCACGCGGGCGCAGCCACCCCCGACCCGCGTGCCGGCGAGAGAGAAGGAAGGTGTGAGATGTTCAAGAAGCTCCTGGTGCCGCTCGACGGCACGCCCGAGTCGGCGGCCGCGCTCCCGCTCGCCCGAGCCGTCGCCCGCGCGACCGCCGCGGAGCTGGCCCTCCTGCGCGTGGTGCCGCCGTGGCTGCCCGGCACCCCGGAGCCTGCCTCGGTCCAGGCGTCGGCCTACCTGGAGAAGGTCGGACGCGAGCTGCGGGCCGACGGCCACCCGGTCGACGTGGCCGTCCGAGACGGGGAAGCTCCGGCCGAGGTCATCGTCGACGAAGTGCGCGCACGCGGGGTGGACCTGATCGTCATGGCCACCCACGGCCGCGGCGGGCTCGAGCGCGCCGTGGTCGGCAGCGTCACCACGCAGGTGCTCGCCACGAGCCCCGTGCCGCTGCTGGCGCTGCGGCCGGGTGGGCAGCGCGTGGCCCGCATCCGCACGCTGCTGGTCCCTGTGGACGGGACCCCCGGCGGCTCGCTGGCGCTCGGCGCCGCGGTGGGGCTCGCCCGAGCGGCGGGCGCCCGGATCGTCCTCCTGCGCGTCGCGGTCCCGCTCCCCCTCTGGGTGTACGAGCCGACCCTCGGTCTCGACACCGGGCCGCTGATCGACCCGCGCTGGAACGAGGATGCGCGCGCGAGCGCGCAGACGTACGTAGACAGCCTCGCACGGCGGTTGCGTGAGAGCGGCGTCGAGGCGGACGGGCAGGCGCTGCTCGGCACTCCGGCCGAGGCGATCACGCGGGCGGCGGAGCAGGTGGCGGCCGACATCGTGGTGATGAGCACACACGCCCACACCGGGCCCGCCCGCGCCATGCTCGGGAGCGTGGCCGACGCCGTAGTGCGGACGAGCAGGCACCCCGTGCTCCTGATGAGGCGCGGCCGTTCCGCGCAGGAGGACGTGGAGCACGACCTGGGGACTCCGCCGGCAGCCGAGGCTGCCGGGCCGCCGTGACCGCGGCCGGCGGGCGCCTGCAGCCCGCGGAGCCCTGAGCGCGTCGCGCTCCGCCGCCCTCAGTCGATGTACTCGTACGCAGGGAGCGTGAGGAACTCCACCGCCTGGTCGGCCAACGCGACCGTGTTGAAGATCTGCGTGGCTTCCGCGAAGCGACCCCGGGCGAACTGGTCGGCGCCCCACGCCTCGCGGATCTTCGCCAGCTCCTCGTCCTCGATCTGCAGCACCAGCTCCTTGGTGATCGTCCGCCCATCGCTGAGCCTGGCGGCGTGCCTGGTCCACTGCCACACCTGCGACCGCGAGATTTCGGACGTCGCCGCGTCTTCCATCAGGTTGAAGATGGCGGCGGCACCGTTCCCCCGCAGCCAGGACTCGATGTACTGGATGCCAACGCTGACGTTGTTGCGCAGCCCAGCCTCCGTGATCTGGCCGCCGGGCACCCGCAGGTCGAGCAGCTCCCGGGCGTCCACGTGCACCTCGGGGCGCTGGCGCTCGATCTGGTTGTCCCGGTCACCGAAGAACTCCTGGAAGACCTCCATGGCTACCGGCACCAGGTCGGGGTGGGCCACCCACGTCCCGTCGAACCCGTCGCGTGACTCGCGGATCTTGTCCTCGCGGACTTTGGGCAGCGCCACCTCGTTGATCTTCGGGTCGCGCCGGCTGGGGATGAACGCCGCCATCCCGCCCATGGCGAAGGCGCCGCGCCGGTGGCACGTCTTCACCAGCAGCTCGGTGTAGGCCCGCATGAACGGCACCGTCATCGTCACCTGGGCGCGGTCCGGCAGCAGGAAGTCCGGCCGGTTGCGGAACTTCTTGATGATGCTGAAGATGTAGTCCCACCGGCCGGCATTCAGCCCGCCCGAGTGGTCGCGCAGCTCGTACAGGATCTCGTCCATCTCGTAGGCGCTGGTGATGACCTCGAGGAGCACGGTCGCCTTGATCGTGCCGCGGGGGATGCCGAGCGCGTCCTGGGCGACATTGAAGATGTCGTTCCAGAGACGCGCCTCCAGGTGGCTCTCCAGCTTGGGCAGGTAGAAGTACGGCCCGCTCCCCTTCTCGATCAGCCGCCGCGCGTTGTGGAAGAAGAACAGCCCAAAGTCCATGAACGCCCCGGCGACGGGCTGGCCGTCCACGAGCAGGTGCTTCTCGGGCAGGTGCCACCCGCGGGGACGCACGAGGAGCGTGGCGACCTGCTCGTTCAGGCGGTAGGTGCGGCCGTCGGGGCTGAGGTACTCGATGCGCCGCTCGATAGCGTCGACCAGGTTGACCTGGCCCTCGACCATGTTCTGCCAGGTCGGGGTGTTGGCGTCCTCAAAGTCCGCCATGTAGACGTTCGCGCCTGAGTTGAGCGCGTTGATGAGCATCTTGCGCTCGGTGGGGCCGGTGATCTCGACCCAGCGGCGCTGGAGGTCCTTGTTGGCGATGGGCGCCACCTTCCAGTCGCCCTCGCGGACGGGCGTCGTCTCGGGCAGGAAGTCGGGCAGCTCGCCGGCGTCGAACCGGGCCTGCCGCTCGGCTCGCCGCTGCAGGAGGCGCTCGCGCGTAGGGTTGAACTCGCGGTGGAGGCGGGCGACGAAGGCGAGGGCGTCGGGGGTGAGCACCTCGGCGAATCGGTCCAGCAGCGGCCCACGGATCTCGACACCCTCTGGTGTCACCGTGCCGCTCCCGGTGGATGCAGCCAGCGCGGACATGGATGCGTTCTCCTTCCCTGGGTCTGAGGGTAGCTTCGGAGTCGCGAGACAGTGTACCGGTGGTCCGACCTCTCCGCGCGCCTGACCGCGGTGGCCTGCGGGCCTGTATGCTGGGCCGCGATGGGGCACGTCGACCTGTCGGGGAAGGCGGCGCTGGTCACGGGCGCCGCGAGTGGGATTGGCCGCGCCGTGGCGGAAGAGCTGGCCGCCCACGGCGCGCGGATGCTGCTGGCCGACCTGGACGAGGCTGGAGGCCGGGCCGTCGCGTCCACCCTGCCAGGGGCGCTGTTCGAGGCAGCAGACCTCAGCGCGCGGGAGGCGTGCCGCGCGCTCGTCGCACGGGCGGAGGACGCGTGGGGCGGGGTGGACATCCTCGTCAACAATGCCGGGCTCCAGCACATCGCGCCCGTGGAGGAGTTCCCGGAGGACCGCTGGGAGTACCTGATTCGGGTCATGCTCACCGCCCCCTTCCTGCTCACGCGCCACGCCGTCCCGCACATGTACGCGCGAGGCTGGGGCCGGGTCGTCAACATCGCGTCGATCCACGCCCTGGTCGCCTCGCCGTACAAGTCGGCCTACGTCGCGGCGAAGCACGGGCTGCTGGGCCTGACTCGGACCGTCGCGCTGGAAGCCGGCGACAAGGGCGTGACCGTGAACGCGATCTGCCCCAGCTACGTCCGCACGCCACTGGTCGAGCGACAGATCGCCGACCAGGCACGCGTGCATGGGATCTCGCGGGCGGCAGTCGTGGAGCGGGTGATGCTGGCGCCGGCGGCGATCAAGAAGCTGCTGGAGCCGGCCGACGTGGCCGCCTACGTGACCTTCCTCTGCTCGGACGCCGCGGCGGGGATCACGGGGACAGCCCAGGTGATCGACTGCGGCTGGACCGCCCACTGATCGGGGCAGCCGGGAGCCCGGCGGCGGCGCGGCCACCGGACTCGGGGACAGCTCCGGCCGTGGCGGAGCCGCCCGGCGAAGGAGGGAGCATCCGCTTGCCGGCCCCTGCGCATGCAGCCGCCGGTCGGAGTACCCTGGCGGCGAGCACGCCGGGAGCCGGCGGAGCAGCCAGCCGTCCCTGCTCCCGGCCACTGCTGCACCCTGCCACAGGGGGTGGTGTGATGCGTCGGATCGGCGAGGGGTTGACTGAGTTCACGCGGCGGTACATGCCGGACCCGTTCATCTTTGCGATCGTCCTGACGCTGCTGGTGTACGTCCTCGGGCTCATCTTCACTGGGCGCGGCCCCTACCAGCTCGTCCTCGACTGGTACGGCACGCCGACGACCGGCTTCTGGGGCCTGCTGACCTTCGCCATGCAGATGACGCTCATCCTCGTCACGGGCTACGCGTTAGCCAGCGCCCCCGCCGTGCGGCGCGGCCTGGCGTGGCTCGCCGAGCGCCCCACCAGCGGGCCGACCGCGGTGCTGCTCATCGCCGTCGTGGCGGCCATTCTCGGCTGGATCAACTGGGGCCTCGGCCTGATCGCGGGCGCCATCCTGGCGCGCGACGTGGCGGCATCGGGCAAGCGGCGCGGCGTGAAGGTCCACTTCCCGCTGGCCGCCGCGGCCGGCTACATCGGCCTCGTGATCTGGCACGGCGGCCTCTCCGGCTCGGCCCCGCTGCTGGTGAACACGAAGGGGCACTTCCTCGAACAGCAGATCGGCGTCGTTCCCCTCAGCGAGACGATCTTCCGCCCGTTCAACCTGTTCGTCGCCGTGGGCATCCTGGTCGTGGCGCCGCTCCTGCTGATGTGGATGCACCCACCCGCCAGCCAGGTGGAGGAGATCGGGGACGGCGGGTCGCCGACGCTCGCGGTCGATCCGCCGGCCGCCGCCTCTGCGCCGCTCACGCCGGCCGCCCGCCTGGAGCAGAGCCCCGTCCTCACCTGGCTGATCGTCGCCGCCGGGCTCATCTTCCTGGGCCAGTACTTCGCCACCCGTGGCATCGTCGGCCTGGACCTGAACGTCGTCAACTTCCTCTTCCTGATCGTGGGGCTCCTCCTGCACGGGAGCCCGGTCAACTACGCGCGGGCGGTGGTCGACGGCGCCAGGGCGTCCAGCGGCGTGATCCTGCAGTTCCCGTTCTACGCCGGGATCATGGGGATCATGATCAACTCGGGGCTGGTCAATGTGATCGCCGGCTGGTTCGTCGCGCTCTCCACCCCACAGACCTACCCGTTCTGGGTCCTGGTGAGCGCGGCGCTCATCAACATCGCCGTGCCTTCCGGAGGCGGGCAGTGGGCCGTCCAGGGGCCGGTCATGGTCGCGGCCGCCCAGCAGCTCAACGTCGACGTGGGAAGGACGATCATGGGCGTCGCCTTCGGCGATGAGCTGACCAACATGATCCAGCCGTTCTGGGCGCTGCCGCTGCTCGGCATCACCGGGCTGAAGGCCGGCGAGGTGATGGGCTACACGGCCACCGTCATGTTCTTCGTCTTCGTCCTGATGGCCGTGGGGATCGTCTTCCTGCCCTGACCACGCTCCACCGGCACCCCGAGGACCCCCGGCCCGCCGCGCGGGCCGGGGCTGGGTGGCGTCTACCCCGTGCCCAGGTAGGCGGCCTGGACGTGCGGGTTGGCGAGGATCTCCGTGCCGGAGCCCTGCAGGACCAGGCGGCCCAGCTCGATCACGTACCCGCGCTGCGCCAGCCTCAGGCTGAGCGAGACGTTCTGCTCCACCAGCAGGATCGCCACGCCCTGCGCGTGGATCTCGCGCAGCGCCCGGAACACCGCCTGCACGAGCACGGGCGCCAGGCCGGCCGAGGGCTCATCCACCAGCAGCAGCCTGGGCAGCGCCATCAGCGCGCGGCCAATCGCCACCTGCTGCTGCTCGCCGCCGCTCATCGTGCCCGCCCGCTGCGCCAGCCGCTCGCCGACGCGCGGGAAGAGCGCCACCACCCGCTCCAGCGTCCGGCCGCGCTCCTGCCACGCCCGCGACGTGGCCATCGCCCCCAGCTCCAGGTTCTCGCCCACCGTCATCTCGGGAAAGAGCTGCCGACCCTCCGCCACGTGGGCCACGCCGGCCCGCGCGATCCGGTCCGGGCCAAGCCCGCCGATCGGCCGGCCGGCCAGCCGGATCGTGCCGCGCGCCGGGCGCACGACCCCGGAGATCGCGCGCAGCAAGGTCGTCTTGCCCGCCGCGTTGGCGCCCACCAGCGCCACGATCTCGCCGTCGTCGACCTGCAGGCTCACGTCGTGCAGGATCGGCACGTGCCCATACCCGGCGCGCAGCCCCTCCACCTCCAGGAGCGCGGTCACAGCTCGCCCTCCACGCCCAGGTACGCCTCGACGACCCGCGGGTCGCGCGATACCTCGGCGTAGCTGCCCTCCGCCAGCTTCCTGCCGTAGTCCATCACCAGCACCCGGTCCGAGAGGTCGCGGACCGTCGACATGACGTGCTCGATCAGCAGCAGCGTCACGCCCTGCTCGCGCACGCGCCGGAGGAGCTGCACCGCCTCTCGCTCCTCGGCCGGCGTGAGGCCCTCCATCACCTCGTCAAGCAGCAGCAGGCGCGGCCGGGTGGCGAGGGCACGGGCCACCTCCAGTTTCTTGCGGTCGGCCACGGTCAGATCGTGGACAGCGGCGTCACGCCGGCTCGAGAGACCTACCAGCTCGCACAGGCGCGCCGCCTCGGCGCGCGCGGCGCCCACCGACGCCACCCGGCGCTGGCCGAACAGGGCGCCCACCATCACGTTCTCCAGGACGCACAGGTCTTCGAACGGCTGGACGACCTGGAAGGTGCGGCCCAGGCCCGCCTGGCACCGCCGGTGGGCCGGCCAGCGGGTCATGTCCCGACCGCCAAACGCGATCCTCCCCGCGTCAGGCGCCAGGAGGCCGGAGAGCACGTTGAACGTGGTCGTCTTGCCCGCCCCGTTCGGGCCGATGATCGCCAGCGTCTGGCCCGCCTCGAGCGTGAAGGAGAGGCCGTCGACCGCCGCGAGCCCGCGGAAGTGGCGGCTCAGCCCGCTTACTTCCAGGAGCGCCACCCGCGCCTCGCGACCACGGCCTGCGCCAGGCCCAGCAGCCCGCGCGGCAGGAACAGCACGGAGACGACCAGGATCGCGCCGTAGGCGACCTGGTAACCCTCCTTCCAGGGCGGTGTCACGCGCAGGTACTCCTCCATTGTGCGCAGCAGTAGCGTGCCCACCACGGGTCCGGCGGTGGAGTACAGCCCGCCAAAGATGGGGAACACCAGCGAGACCAGCGACCGCTCCACGCTGAAGGCATCGTAGGGGTCGGTGTGGGTGATGAAGGGCACGTAGAACGCCCCGGCCAACGCGGCGAGCACGGCCGAGGCCACGAACAGCGCCACCTTCACCCGGACGACGTCGACACCCATCACCGCCGCCACCCGCTCGTTCGCCCGGATCGCGCTAGCGGCGTAGTGCAGCGGCGAGTAGCGCACCGCCAGCGAGAGGGCGAGGGCGAGCAGGAAGATGCCGCCCGCCAGGTAGTAGCTCCGCACCCGGTCGCCACCGAAGAGCGGCGGCATGGAGATGCCCACCGGGCCGCCCGTCACCTCCGGGAACTGCAGCGCCACGGTGCGCAGCACCTCGCCGAACGCGAGGGTGGCGATGGCGAAGTAGATCCCCCGCAGGCGCAGGGTGGCCAGCCCCAGCAGCAGGGCGACCCCCGCCGAGACCCCCACGGCGGCGACCAGCCCCACCAGCGGCGGCAGCGCGAGCTGCCGGTAGCCGATGGCGACGGTGTAGCCACCGATGCCGAAGAAGGCGGCGTGCGCCAGGGAGAGCTGGCCGGTGCGCGCGACGACGTCCCACGACAGGGCGAGGGTCATGAACATGAGCATGACGTTGCCCAGCAGCATCAGGTACGGGCTGCCGCCGATCGCCTCCACCCACGGCAGTGCCGCCGCCACGGTGAGGAAGACGCCCCACCCGCCCAGGGTCCGCCGCGCCGTCACGCCCCCCTCAGCCCCGAGGGCCGGATGAGCAGGGTGAGGAAGATGAGCACGAAGAAGAGCCCGTCGCTCAGCGCCGCGCCGCCGGGGATGAACTGGGCCGTCGCCTGCTCGGCCAGGCCCAGCAGCACGCTCGCCCACAGCACCGCCCACAGGTTGCCCAGGCCGGCCAGCACGACGATGGAGAACGCCTTCAGGATGAACGTCAGCCCCAGGAACGGGCTCACCTGCGTCTGGAAGATGAGCATCACCCCGGCCGCGCCGGCCAGGGCGGCCGACAGTCCGAAGGCGAGCAGGTAGACGCGATCGACGGGGATACCCACGATGGCCGCGCCCAGGCGGTTCTGGGCCACGGCGCGCATCTGCTTACCCAGCCGGGTCCGCATCAGCAGCAGGTAGGTCCCGACCACCAGGGCCACCGAGACGGTGAAGGCGGCCAGCCGCGCGTAGGTGACGTTGACGATGCCCAGGTCCAGCAGGTCGAAGCGCCAGCTCAGGTTGGCGTCCACCGCCTGCCCGCCGAGCGTGATCAGGACCACATTTTGGATCACGATGCTGATGCCGAAAGTCAGCAGCATCTGGTTCAGCTCGGGCTGGCGCAGGACCGGGCGGATGGTCAGGCGGAAGAGCCCGCTGCCGAGCAGGAAGAGCGCCAGCCCGCTCAGGGGAATGCCCACCAGGATGACGTACGGGCTGACCTGCGGCCCCAGCCCGAGCGCGCCGCTCAGGGCGACGTACAGCCAGAAGGCGACGTACGCGCCGAGCATGACGAAGTCGCCATGTGCGAAGTTGACGACGCCGATCACGCCCAGCGAGAGCGCCAGCCCGAGCGACGTCAGCGCGTACAGCCCGGACCGGAGCACGCCGAAGAGCAGGACCTGGGGAAGCGCGTCCATGAGGAGGGGGAATGCGAGGGGGCAAGAGCCCCCTCACAACCTCACTGCTTCAGCTTCGCGGTGGCCAGGTTCTCCGGGAAGACCACCTCCTGCTTCCCGTTCTGCCACTGGAAGCTGACCAGGGTGGTGAAGCCCTGGTTAGCGATGAACTGGCTCGGCTTGAAGGTCAACGTCTGGCCGATGGGGCCGTCATACTTCGTCTCGCCGAGCGCCTTGACGAACGCCGCGTGGACGCTATGCCCGCCGCCCGCCTTCCGCAGCGCGTCCGCCACGGTGACCAGGTTGGTGTACGCCAGCGGCGCCCAGTAGCCGTTGGGGGCCTTCCCGTACTTCGTGCGGAAGTCCGTCAGGAACTTGCGCGAAGGCTCGCCCGCGGTCTGCTCCGACCAGAGCGTCAGCCCGGTCACGCCCTCGGCCACAGGCGAGGTGCCGAAGTCCGGCGGGAAGCCGGGCGGCGAGGCGTAGATCAGCTTCGGCTTCCAGCCCACCTCGCGCATCTGCGTCAGGAACGGGAGCACGTTGCCCGGGAAGGGGATGAAGAGGAATCCCTCGGCATTGCTCGCCTTCAACCGGTTGATGAGCGCTGTGAAGTCCGTCGCGTCGGCTTTGAAGAGCTCGGTGGCCACGACCTCCTGGCCCTGCTTGGGCAGCGCCTCCTGGAAGCCCTTGGCGCCGCCAGTGCCGAACAGCCCGTCCTCGGCCGCGATGGCGAACGTCCTGTAGGGCGTGGCCTTCAGGAAGGCCAGCGCGGACTCCGCGTTCTGGTACTCCCACGGGTGGTAGTGGAAGAACCACGCCTGGCCCTGGAAGCCCTGCTCGACGCTGGTGGCGGCGGCGCCGGTCCAGGCCATCGGGACCTGGGCCTTCTTGGCCGGCTCGATGAGCGCCGCGGTCACGGTGCTAGCCAGGCCGCCGACCATCACCTCGACCTTGTCGTTGTTGACCAGCTTCTCGAACGAGGCCACCGCCGTGGCCGGGTCATTCTTATCGTCCTCGTAGATCACCTCGAGCGGTCGGCCGTTGATGCCGCCGGCGGCGTTGATCTGCTCGCGCGCCAGCTCATAGGCCTGGCGCATGTCCTGCCCGCTGGCCGCCGAGGGACCGGTCAGCGGGATGAGCGCCCCAACCTTGATCGGAGTGCCCGCCGCTGGCGCGGCGACGGGCGACGCGGCCGGCGCGACCGCCGGTGATGCCGCGGGCGGGGCCGCCGGCGCGCTGGTCGCGGCCGGCGCGGTCGTGGCCGCTGGCTTGGCGGCCGTCGGCGCCGCGGTCGGCGCGGCGGGCGCGGCAGCCTGGCAGGCGCTGGCGACCAGCCCGAGCAGGGCGAGTGCGGGTACGAGGTGCTTCAGGCGCACGGGTGGGACCTCCCTGGGTGTGGGGTGTGGGGTGTTCGGGGTGTTCTGAGCGGGCGAGCCCCGCGCAGCCGCGGAGCTGGCGCGGCCACGGGCGCGCCCCATCCCCTCAGCGCTCGAGTCCATAGGCGCGGCGCAACTCGGGCTTGAGCACCTTGCCGGCGGCGTTGCGCGGGAGCGCGTCGACGAAGACGACCGAGCGCGGGGCCTTGTAGCGCGCCAGGCGCGCCCGGCAGTGCTCGACCAGCTCCTCAGCCGTCGCAGCGTGGTCCGGTCGGAGGACGACGACGGCGCGCACCGCCTCGCCCCAGCGCTGGTCGGGCACGCCGATGACCGCGGCCTCGGCCACCGCCGGGTGGGCGAAGAGCGCGTCCTCCACCTCGGCCGAGTAGACGTTCTCCCCGCCCGAGATGATCAGGTCCTTCTTCCGGTCCACCAGCGTCAGAAAGCCCTCGTCGTCCACCCGGCCCAGGTCGCCCGAGCGGAACCAGCCCCCGGCCGTGAACGCCTCAGCCGTCGCCTCCGGCCGGTTCCAGTAGCCGGCAAACAGGTTCGGCCCGCGGAAGTGCACCTCGCCCACCACCCCAGGGGCGACCGGAACATCCGCCTCGTCCACCACGCGCAGCTCGACGTGCGGCATCGCCTTGCCCACGCTCCCCGCCTTACGGCGCCAGTCGTCGGGCGGGATGAGCGTGCCGCCCGGCGCGGTCTCGGTGAGCCCGTACCCCTGCAGGAAGGTGAAGCCACGCGCTGCCAGTTGCTCGATCACCGCCAGCGGGCAGGGCGCGCCGCCGCTGCCGAGGGCGCGGAGCGACGGGTAGCTGGCCGCGGTGAAGTCGGGCCGCTCCAGCATCGCGAGCCAGATGGCCGGGACGCCGAAGAAGACGCTGACCGCGTGCTCCCGGATCAGCACGCACGCCCGCGCGGCGTCGAACGTGCGCATCAGCACCACGCGGCCGCCCAGGTGCAGCGACGGCAGGGTCAGCAGCCCCACGCCGCCGGCGTGGAAGAGCGGCAGGGCCGTGAGTGTGGTGTCGCGATCGGACAGCCCGAAGGCGGCGCCCGCGTTGACGCAGTTCCAGAAGGTGTTGGCGTGGGTGAGCACCGCGCCCTTGGGCCAGCCCGTCGTGCCGGACGTGTAGAGGATCAGGTGCGGGTCGGCGAACCCCGCCTGCGCTGCTTCGGGCAGGTCGCGGCCGGCGGCGCCCGCCAGCAGCGCCTCGTAGCCGGGGCCGACCTCGACCCGGGCTTCGAGCGGCAGGTCGCGGGCGAGCCGGTCGGCCAGCGCCACGTGCTCGGGCCCGACGAAGAGCAGCCGGGCCGCCGAGTCACGCAACTGGAAGTCCAGCTCGGGCGGCGCGAGCCGCCAGTTGAGCGGCACCAGGATCGCCCCGATGCGGGCCGTGGCGTAGAAGAGCTCCAGCCACTCGGCGCAGTTGGCGGCCAGCGTGGCCACCCGGTCGTGGCGCTGGATGCCGTGCCTATCCTGCAACGCGGCTGCCAGCCGCGCGGCCCGCTCCGCCAGCTGCGCGTACGTCACGTGGCGGTCCCTATCCACCAGCGCCTCGCGCCGTGGCATGAGGAACGCCCGGTGGCGCAGCCACGCGGCAGCCCCGTAGGCCGGCGTGGCTGGCGCGCGGCGGAGGCCGGTGAGCGGGGTGTCGGGTGCCAGGTGTCCGGTGTCGGAGATCTTCTCCCCGAGACCCGACACCCGACACCCGACACCCGAGACCTGATTCATCACGCTCTCCCCCACCGCAGCGCCGTCGCCGCCCAGGAGTAGCCCGTCCCAGCGGCGAGCAGCACCACGAGGTCGCCGTCCTTCAGCCGCCCCTGCTCGCGCGCCCGGTGGAGGCCCACCAGCGGATCCAGGGCCGACATGTGCCCGTAGTCGGAGAGGTAGACCGCCTGCTCCTCGCGCACCTCCAGCCCGGCCAGCACGTCGCGGAAGAGCGAGCGCTTGGTGTGGATCGGCAGCAGCAGCGCGATGTCGGCGACCCGGTAGCCGCTCCGCTCCACCGCTTCGCGGGCCACGTAGACGAAGCGCTTGGCGGAGACCGGGTCCAGCAGCGCTTTCATCCGCGCCGGGTCGCGCACGTCCAGGAAGTGGCGGCGGCGGCCCACGCTCTCCGCGCTGGCGGGCTCGCGCGAGCCGCCGGCCGGGACCATCACGTCGTCCGCAAAGCGGCCGTCGGTGAAGCCGACGGTCTCCAGCACGTGGTTCTCCGGGTGGTCGCGGCGCAGCAGCGCGGCCGCCCCGCCGGCGCCGAAGTTGAACATGAAGCGCGCGCGCTGGTTCGTGTAGTCGATCAGCTCGTGCTCGCGTGCCCCGCCGGCGAGCAGCACCTGGCTGATGGCGGGGTTAGCGGCGATCAGGCCCTTGGCGACCTGCAGCGCGATCGGACAGCCCGCGCTCACCCCCTGGATGTCGAAGGCCAGGCTGCCCGCCGCCGCGGAGCCGAGGAGCTGCTGGACCTTGGGCGCGGCGCTCCAGACGGGGAAGTCACGGTGCGGACTGCCCATGTAGAGGAGCGCGTCCGGCGGATCGCCCGGCTGCCGCGCGAGGATCGGCGCGGCGGCCTTCGCTGCCAGGTCGGACACGTGCTCGTCGGGCGCCGCGAGGTGCTTGCCCCGCAGCCCGAACTTGTCGCGCACCACCTCCACCGGGATGCCGGCCAGCGCGGCGATCTCCTCGGCGGGCTGGAAGCGCGCCGGCGTGTAGGCCTGCACGTCGACCAGGCCAACGACGGTCACCGGCGCCCCTCGCGCTCGCCCGAGCGCAAGCCCGCCTCGAGGAAGGCGCGGATGGTCGCGCGCACCTCCTTGCGCGGCAGGCGGCCCTCCCACAGCACCCAGCGCATGCCCAGCCCCTCGGCCATCGCCATCAGCGCGTAGGCCAGCGTCTCGGGGTCCAGGTCGGACCGGACCTGCCCGGCGGCCTGCGCTTCCCGCAGCCCGCGCACGTACCCCTGGGCCAGCGTCTGGTAATGCCAGCGGTAGAGCGTCTCGTCGACGAACTCGGCCTGGCGAATGACGCGGTACAGGTTGCGGTGGCGGCGCACGAAGCGGAAGAAGGTCTCGAAGCCCGCCACCTCCTTCTCCAGGCGGTCGTCCAGCCGAGCGACCACCGCCTGGATCGCCGCTCGCAGCCGGTGGTTGAGCGTCCGTACCAGCTCGTCGAACGCGGCTTTCTTGTCGGGGAAGTACACGTAGAAGGTCCCCAGTGCCACGTTCGCCCGCTGGGTAATGTCGACGATCGTGGCCGTGTGGTAGCCGCGCTCGCCGAAGACCGCTTCGGCCGCGTCAAGCAAGGCCTGGCGGGTGCGCATGCCGCGCGGCGTCGGGGGCCGCGGGCGGGCGACGGCAGCGGCCTCGGAGACGCCCGTCGCCGGCGGCGCCGACGGGCCCGCCCGGGGAACAGCAGCGCCCGCGCGCGTGGCGCTCACCGCCACTCCCGGGGGAGCGGCCGGAGAGGCCTGCGAAGCCACGCTGGCCGCGCGACGCGCGGGCCGTGGCCGCCCGCCGGGATCACTCCCGCGCGGAAGCCGCCATCCGGCGCCCGGTCCGCCCGTAGCCCGTGCCGCGCCTGCGCCACTGTCGCCACACCCCCCTGCCTGGTGGGTCTCGGAGCGCGCCCCCGAGAGCGTTACCTGAATGCTGATTCAGGTTTCAGTGCGCATTGTACTCCGCCGCGCGGCGAATGCAAGGGGGGTTACGCGGCCCGGCGGCGCTGGGCCGCCGCCTCCAGTGCGCCGAGTGCGGCCAGTAGCTCCGGGGTCGCGGCCGAGCCCGCGCGCTCCTCCACCCGGCGCGCCAGCGTCTCCAGCCGCGCCTCGCCGACGAGCGCGCTGTCCCCCGCCAGACGGTGCGCCAGGGCGCGCACGCGGGCCGTATCGCCCGCCTCCGCCGCTGCCTGCAGCTCCGCCACGCACCCCGGCAACTCGGAGCGGTACACGGCCACGGCGCCGGCCCGCATGGCTTCCAGGCTCCGCCCGCCGCGCGCGTTCGGCGCGGCCGGGCGGCCCGCGCCGCCGCCGACCGGGAGCGGGTCCCCGGGCTTCGACCCCGCACTGGGCGCCAGCCAGCGCTCGAGAACCGCTGCCAGACGCTCCAGCCGGACGGGCTTCGCCACGTAGTCGTCCATGCCCACCGCCAGGCAGCGCTCACGGTCGCTCGCCTGCACGCCCGCCGTCATGGCGATGATCGGCTTCCGCCGACCCGGGCCCTCCCGCGCGCGGATGAGCGCCGTGGCCTCGAACCCGTCCAGCACCGGCATGCGGCAGTCCATCAGGATGGCGTCGTACTCGCGCCGCGCGCACGCCTCGACGGCCTCGCGGCCGTTCTCGGCCACGTCCGCCGTGTGGCCGAGGTGCTCGAGCATGCCCCGCGCGACTTGCTGCCCGATGGGAGAGTCGTCGACGAGGAGGATGTGCGCGCCGCCTGTCTGGTCCCGCCGCGGCCCCGCCCCGACTGAAGCACCCGCGCCGACGTGGACCGGTCCCCCGGCAGAGGACGGAACGCCGGGCGTCTCGACCCGACGCAGGCGTACCCGGAACCAGAACGTGCTGCCCGCTCCGGGCTCACTCTCTACGCCGATCTGCCCACCCATCGCCTCGACGACGCGCCGACAGATCGCCAGCCCGAGGCCGGTCCCGCCGTACTTCCGGGTGGTGGAGCTGTCCACCTGGGAGAATGGGTGGAACAGCCGCTCGCGCGCCTCGGGCGGGATACCGATCCCGGTGTCCTGGACCTCGAACCGCAGCGCCACGGCGTCCCCCAGCTCACCCTCTGCCGTCGCCCGGACGACGACCTCGCCCCGCTCGGTGAACTTCACCGCGTTCCCCACCAGGTTCAGCAGCACCTGGCGCAGCTGGGCGGGGTCGCCGCGCAGCGTGCTCGGGATCGTCCGGTGGACGATGGTGGCGAGCTCCAGCCCTTTCGCGCTCGCCTGCTTGCGGAGGAGCGCCGTGACCTCGGCCACGAGCGACCGCATGTCCACCTCGGTGTCCTCGAGGACGACCTTCCCGGCCTCGATCTTCGAGAAATCGAGGATGTCGTTGACGATCGCCAGCAGCGCTTCGCCGGCTCGCTTGACACCCAGCGCGTAGTCCCGTTGAGTGGGATCAAGCTTCGTGGCGTAGAGGAGATCGGCCAGCCCGATGACCCCGTTGAGCGGCGTCCGCAGCTCGTGGCTGACCGTGCTTGCGAACTCGTCCTTCACCCGTTCGGCGGCGCGGCGGTCGGTGATGTCCTTGAACGTCAGGACGGCCCCCGCCACGGCGTCACCCTCGAGGATCGGCGTCGCCTGGTACTCCACGGGGAAGCTCTGGCCGTCCTTGCGCCAGAGCGTCTCGTCGCTCCCACCGAGCGGACGCCCGTGCCGGAGCGTCTGGTAGATCGGGAAGTCGTCCGCCCGCGCCGGCGTGCCGTCGGGCCGGGAGCGGTAGAGCAGCGCGTGGACACGCTGCCCCACCAGCTCGTGCGCCTCGAAGCCGGTGAAGCGCGTCGCGGCCGGGTTGGCGAACGTCACGCGGCCGTCGACGTCGAAGCCGACGATCCCCTCGCCCGCGGAGGTGAGGAGCAGCTCCTGGTGCCGCCGCATCCGCTCCACCAGCGCCTCCGCCCGCTCCCGCTCCGCCGCCCGGCGCAGCGCGCCCTTGACGTGGCTGGCGATCTCAAGCGCGTGCCGCTCGTCCCGAGCCGTGAACGCGGCCGCCCCCGGCCGGCGCTGGACCAGGCACACCCAGCCCCCGGCCTCATCCGCGCCGAGCACGCAGGCCAGGAGCGGCCGTCGCTCCGCCCCGCCCCGGTCCTGGCTCACGCGCACGCGCACGGCGCCCTTCTGGCTCAGCTCCTCGGCCTCGGCCGCACCCACCAGCGCCGCGAGGTCCTCGGTCGCCGCCAGGGCAGGGTTCCCATCGCCGCCGACCATCGCCAGCCGGTCGTGCGAGTCGCCCCGCCACCTGGTGACGCGCTCGGCCCCGAGGAGCTGGGCGGCCTGCTCCGCCGTGACGCGCAGCACGTCATGCACGCTCCCGGCAGCGGCGAGCTCGCGTCCCAGGGCGAGCAGGTCGTCGCGGAACCGGGCCTCGTCGGCGGCGTGCTCGCGCAGGAGCGCCGCTTCCAGCGGCGCCGCGACGCTGCGGGCCACGGTCCTGCTCGCCGCCTGGTCGATCCCGCTCAATGCTGAGCCGTCCAGGCGAGGCCCGACGAGCAGGCTGCCAAGCTGGAGGCCCGATCGGCCGATGGGCACCGTGGCGCACAGGTCATCGACGTTCTCGATCGTGGCGTGGCTGTGCCCACCACCCGCCACCTGGAGGACGAGTGGACGCTCGCCGTCCGCGCCCACCACCCGCCACCGGGACGTGTCGCCGTCTCCTTCGTGGACCACGCAGGCAGCCCAGCGCGCCGGCACCACCTGGCGAAGGAGCGCGCAGGCCGCCTGGCCGATCGTCTCGACGTCCGCCGTGTCGAAGGCGCCCGATTCGAGCCTGGCGAGGCGCATCGGCGGGTAGAGCCAGGTGTCCACGAGCTGCCGGGTGCGCCTCCAGAGCGTCGGCCCCATCCAGACGACGGCCGCGGCGGAGAGCACGGCCGCCATGTCGTGCGTGAAGCTCAGGACGCGAGAGGCGAGCCACAGCGCCGTGAACAGCGCCACGCCGAGCAGGGTCACGCTCGCCTGGATGACGACGTGCCGGACGAGGGCGTCCAGGGCGAACAGCTTGTGGCGGAGGATGGCGTACCCGAACACCACCGGGATCAGCAGGGCGCCGGCGGCCGCCACGTCGCCGCGGAGGATCGGCTCCGTGCCAAGCGTACGCGGCAGCGCGGTGAACAGCGCCAGCGGCGTCACGCCGAAGAGGGTGGCCAGCCCCATCGGGGCCAGCGTGTCACGGTGCGGGCCGCGGATCGCGCGCGCCACGAGGAGTGCGAAGCCGCCGAGGAGGGTGGCGCCGAACCAGGCGAACAGGACACTGTTGAGCGAATCAGGGAACGTGGTGCCACGGATGAAGAGCGCCACCGTGCTCGCCGCGAGCGCGGCGGCGACCACCAGGAGCCCCGCGGCGCTCGCGCGAGCGCCGCGAAGCGGGGTGGGGAAGAAGAGGAAGAGGGTGGCGAAGGCTGGCGCCGCCACGGTGGCGGCGACCGACGCGAGGAGCGCGGCCCAGGCGTGGCCCAGCGTGGCCGCGGGCACGGCGGCGAGCGCCAGGGCGAAGCTGGTCGCGAACACGAAGGTGCTCACTCGGTGAGCGGGCTCTCTCGCCCAGCGGAACACCACCCAACCGAGGGCGGCGAAGAGCGCCGCTTCGGCGAAGAGCAGGGCCTGCAAGGAGGCGGGCACCCCACGGGCGCGCGCTGTCCGCTCGCTCCCGTCGGCGTCGCGGAACGTCAGCTCGCTGACGGGGCCGAGATCCCGCCCGACGAATGCGCGCGGGTCGCGCGCGTCGACCGCCAGGACGACGGCGCCGGGCTGGAGCCCCTCACCGCGGCCGAGCCCGTAGGTGCGCGCTTCGGCCACCACCACCTCGCCGCTGGCGCGCGCGGCCAGGTGGACGGCCCACTCAGGGCCCATGGCCACGGCCCGGGTGGACCCGAGCGCGACGGCGACGACGGCGAAGAAGGCGCCGGCGCCCACGAACCCGCGGGCGCCGGCGGAGCTGAACGACACGTGCACTCAATCAGGCGGAGCCGTTCGGCCGGGCCGCGTCAATACCAGAAGTCGAGGGTCCCCGCCGAGCCGCCGACCGCCGCGCCCGTCACGAGCGCGCTGAGACCGGCGGCGACGGCCTGCCGCGCGACTCCTTTCAAGCCCAGCCGATCCGCAACCGCCTGCGGGCTCTGGTGCGCGAGCGCGCGGAGCTCGGGACGCGCCTGGACCTGGCGCATCGCGTCGACGATGGCCCGCGCGTCATCGGTACTGCTGGGCTGGTTGTGGTCCATGGGACCTCCCACCTCGGTGCCTCACCGGACCCGTGTCCAGTATCGGCTGAACGTCCGCCCCGCTCCGCCGCCCGCGTGACGCGCGGACCTGGCCAGCGTTTCCACGATCGCCGGGGCGACGGCGTGGAGCGGCACGACGCGGCTCGCCGCGCCACGCGCGACGACCGCCCGGGGCATCCCCCACACGACGCAGGTCGACTCGTCCTCCGCGATCACGTAGCCGCCACGCGCCCGTACGGCCGCCGCGCCCGCCGCGCCATCCTCGCCGATCCCCGTCAGCACCGCGGCCACGATGCCCGGGCCGAAGACCTCGGCGGCCGAGAGGAAGGTCACGTCGACAGAGGGGCGCACGCGATTGACCTTAGGACCGCGGTCGAGGTGCACGACGCCGCCGGGGCGGAGGCGGAGGTGCTGGTCGCCCGGGGCGAGCAGCAGCGTGCCGGACTCGACCCGGTCGCCGTCGACGGCCTCGCGCACCGTCAGGCTGGCCACGGTCCCGAGCCTGGCGGCCAGCCAGGGGCTCAGCCAGGCCGGCATGTGCTGGACCACGACGTAGCCGACGCCTGGCAGGCAGGGCAAGCCGGCCACGACGACCGGCAGGGCGCTGGGGCCGCCGGTCGAGGCGCCGATCAGCACCAGACGCTCGCACGGCCGGCCCGGGCCGGGCTGACCGGCGCGAGGCGGCGGCGGGCCAGGCGCGCGGGTCGGCTGTATGCGGGCCCGCGCCGCGATGCGGATCTTCTGGACGAGCTCCTCGGCGACCCGGTCCAAGTCGAGGGAGATGGGCCCACTCGGCTTCGCCACGACGTCGACGGCGCCCAGCATGAGCGCCCGCACGGTCGCGTCGGCGCCGGCGCTGGTGAGGTAGGAGACCATCACCACCGGCCGTGGCGAGACCTCCATGAGCGTCTGCAAGACGCTCAGGCCGTCCACGCCCGGCATGTGGACGTCGAGGGTCACCACGTCCGGCTCGAGCTCCGCGACCTTGCGGAGCGCCTCGGCTCCGTCGTGCGCCAGACCCACGACGGCCAGGTCCGGCTCGGCGTTCACGATCTCCGCCATGACCCGACGCATCAGCGCCGAGTCGTCCACCAGCAGGACGCGGATCGGCGGCCGCTGGGTGGGGGAGGGAGGCCCGTCACACGGGGGGAGCACGGAGGCACAGGGAGCCGACGTGCGGCTCCCCGTCAATCATCGGCTCGGGGGCGTTGTCTGCTGAGCCCCAGCGGCTCGCCCGGCGAGCCGCTGCGCCGCCGTGGCCGGCTCTGGCGCTGGCGGCTCCCCGGGGGCCGCCCCGCCGGCCTCTTCCCAGCGCACCGGCCGCCCGTCCACTTCGTCGTCCAGCACGCTGACCAGGTGCGGGTCGAACGCGCCGGAGAACCGCTGCTCGCGCCGCCACCTGGACGCCGTGCGCCCCTCGCGACCCACCGCGTCCAGGTACCCGTCGGCGAGGGCGATCACCTGCGCCGGGAGCGGGATGGCCGCTCCGGCGAGGCGGTCTGGATAGCCCCGACCGTCCCACCGCTCGTGGTGGTGGCGGATCCAGGTGGCCATCTCGGCGAGGTGCTCCACACCGCTCAGCATGGCCTGGGCGATGACCGGGTGTCGCTCGTACTGCAGCCGCCCGGCGGCGGAGAGCTCGGCCGTCGCGCTCCGCAGGAGCCCATCGGGCAAGCCCACCAGGCCGATGTCGTGCACCAGCGCCGCCACCTGCACGCGCGACACATCGGCGGCGGCGAGGCCGGCGCGTTCGGCGAGCCTGCCCGCGAGACGCGCCGTCTCGCGGCAGTGGACCGCGCGCTGGGGCAGCCGTTGCTCCAGGACGTTCAACAGCAGGCGCACCGTGTCCAGCAGCCCGCGCTGCAGCGAGGCGTTGGCCCGTTCCAGCTCCGAGGTCCGCTCCGCCACCAGGGCTTCGAGTCTGCCGTTCCACTGCTCGAGACGAGCCGCTTGCTCGTCGGCGAGCGTCCTGAGGCGGCGGTTCTCGGCCACGATGCGCGCCTGCTCGAAGGCCTGGGCGATCGCGTGCCGGAACTCGTCCGGCTGCCACGGCTTCGTGTACAGACGGGAGAGCTGGCCTTCGTTCACGGCGCGGGCGGCGGCGGCCATGTCGGCGTTCCCCGTCAGCAACATGCGCGTGATGTCGGGCCACCGCAGGCGGGCGGCGCGCAGGACCTCCGCCCCGTTCATGCCGGGCATGGTGTAGTCGGTGATGAGGACGCCCACGGACGGCCCGTGCGTCTCGAGCAGGGCGAGCGCCTCCTCGCCACCGGCAGCGGTGAGCACGCGGATCCCATGCGGCCGGAGGAGACGGGTGAGTGCGGAGAGCACCGCGGGCTCGTCGTCGACCACCAGGACGGTTGGCGGGCCCGGCTCGGGCAGTGGATCCACCGGCTCGACGTTCACTGGCGTGTCACCTCTACTTGGGGTCGGTCCAGCGGCAGACGGACGGTGACCGTGGTGCCCTGGCCAGGCGTGCTCGTGATCCTCAGCGATCCACCGTGGCGCGTGACGATGCCGTGGCACACGGAGAGTCCCAGCCCCGTACCCTGGCCGGGCGGGCGGGTGGTGAAGAACGGGTCGAGGACACGCGGGAGGTTCTCCGGCAGGATGCCGCACCCGGTGTCGGAGACTGTGGCGACCACGTCCTGTCCGTCCGAGCTGGTGGCAACGGTGATCGTGCCCTGCCGTCCCTCCAGCGCCTCAGCGGCGTTGAGCAGGAGGTGCACGAACACCTGGGTGAGCTCCGAGGCGCGACCGGGCACCGGTGGGACTCCGGCGAACTGCCGCTCCACCTGTCCCCGGTTCTTGATCGCGTTCGCCGTCAGCACCAGGGCCGACTCGATCGCCGCCTCCACGTCCACGGACGAGGGGCGGTCGGCATCCCCCCGGGCGAAGACGGCGAGGCTGCGCACGATCCCCGCCACCCGCTCCGCGCTCCGCGTCGACTCGTCCACGAGCTGGGGCAGGTCATCGAGCAGGTACGCGAGGTCAATCGCGCGCTGGCTCGCCTCCAACGCCTCGACGACCGCTGAGGGAGCGTCGCCGCCGCGGAGCCGCCGCGTCGCATCCTGGGCAACCTGGGCCACGGCCGTGAGGCCGGCCGAGTACTGCTGGAGCACGGCCAGGTTGGAGATGATGATGCCCAGCGGCGTGTTCATCTCGTGCGCAATCCCCTGCGCGAGCTGGCCGATCGCGGTCAGCTTCTCGTTCTGGACGAGCTGCCGCTGTGCTCGTTCTAGCTGCTCGGTCTGCTCCGCGAGCTGGCGCACGATCTCCTGGCTCTCCGCCCGCAGCCACTGCTCCTCGGCGAAGGCGCGGGCGTGCGCCACGGCGGCCGCCGCCAGCTCCGCCAGCTCGGCGACGAGCGCCGCGTCCACCGGTGTGAAGGCGTACGGCTTCGTCGCACCCACGGTCACCGCGCCGAGGCGCTCTCCTCGCCACACCAGCGGTGCCGCGAGGTAGGCACGCACGCCGGAGAGTGCGTCCAGGTCCGGCCGAGCTCGGTGCGTCACGTCCAGCAGGTCAGGGAGCAGGACCAGCCGGCCTTCCCGCAGCGCCTGGCCGACGATCCCCGCCTCCGCAGGCACGCGTTCGCCGGCGGCCGAAGCCATGGCTCCACACCCGGTCCGGATGACGAGGCGCCCCTCCTCGTCGTACAACAGGACCGCCGTGAGCTCGGCTCGCCCGAGCTGCCGGGCGGCGTCCACGATCGCGCCGAGCGTTTCGTCCAGGTCGAGGCTCGCGGCCACCATCTTGCCGACGCGGTACAGCGTGAGCGCCTGCGGCGCCGTGAGGGCGGTCTCCTCCTGATCGATCACGCCGCCTCCCGCACCGTCCGCGCGCCAAGCTGGGTCAGGACGGCCCGCAGCTCCTCGGGGCGGAAGGGCTTGGCCAGGACCGCATCCACCGGGGGCGCGACAGGCTCGGCCAGGTGAACCCCGAGCGAGCCGCTGGCCACGACCACCCGCACCTCAGGCCAGCGCTGGCGCACCTGGGCCACCAGCTCCCAGCCGTTCATCGTCCCCCCCAGCGACAGGTCGGAGAGCACGACGTCGAATGGCTGGCGGCTCAACCAGGCGAGCGCCTCGTCGGCGGAGGTCGCCGCCACCACAACGTGCCCATCCGGGCGGAGCACGCGCACCACGGTCCTCCCCACCAGCGGATCGTCGTCCACGGCCAGGATGCGCAGCGGAGCGGGCCCCGTCTGGTGCGCCCCGTCGCGCGGGGCGAGTCTCGCGGGCCCAGGCTTGGACTCCGCCGGCGCCGCGCTGCGCCCGGCCAGCGGCAGGGTGAACCAGAAACGCGCGCCCCTGCCCAGGCCCTCCGAGTCGACGCCAACGCGCCCGCCGTGCGCCTCGACGAGCTCCTTGACGATCGCCAGGCCGAGGCCCGTCCCATGGATGCCGCGCCGGTCGTCGTCCTCGACGCGGTAGAACTTCGCGAAGATCCGCGGCAGGGCTGCGGCAGGAATCCCCAGGCCCTGGTCGGCGACGGCGACCTCCACCGCGTCGCCGGCATGTCGGGCTGAAAGCCTCACTTCGCCACCCGCCGGCGTGTACTTGCGCGCGTTGGAGATCAGGTTCGCCAGCACCTGCTGCACGCGATCCGGATCGGCGAGGACCGGCGGCAACGACTCGGGCACGGCCAGGACGAACGGGTGGCTGGCGCTCGGACCCGCGGACGCGACCGCCTGGTCCAGGAGGCCGCGTACCTCCACCCGCCGCGGCACGACCGAGACGTGGCCGCGCTCGAGCCGCTGGATCTCCAGGAAGTCACGAATGATCGCCGTCAGCCGCCTCCCTTCTTCGACCATCAGGGCGAGCATCTCGCGGCGCTCGGCGTCCGGGTACGCGCGGGTCGCCAGGAGCTCCGCGTACCCCACCAGGCTGGTCGCGGGCGACGCCAGCTCGTGGGTCACCATGGAGGCCAGCTCGTCCTTGGCGCGCATCAGGCTACGCTCCGCTTCCGCCTCGCGCAGCGCCTGCTCTGCCACCAGGAGAGCGGCTGCCCGCCGCGCTCGCTCGAATCCCCACAGCAACAGCCCCGTCGTCGCGGTGGCGACGACCAGCATCGCCACCGAGCCCACGTCGGCAAACGAGTGGGCCCACCGGGACCGGTCGGCGATCGCGCGCGCCGCCGTCTCCACGACCGCACGGAGCTGGCGGTAGGCAGGATCCACGCGCGCGCCGTCGAGCGCGCGCGCCTCGGCAAGCCGCCCGGCGCCAAGCAGGTGGAACGCCTCTTCGACAGCCGCCACGTAGTCAGCCAGCGGTGCGCGCACCTCCACCGAGACGCCGCTGTCAGCCGCCAGGGCGTCGAAGGCGTCGATTGCCTCCGCCAGCTGGCGACCAGCCTGCGCGACCTCGGGCTCCAGCGAGGCGGAGAGACCCCCCTCGGCAACTGCCTGCCATTCGAGCGCATTCATCCGGTCGGTGAGCGCCCGGACGCGCGCCAGGTAGAGCTCCGCCTGGTTGCCGTGGTCGGCGTAATGCTGGAGCACGACGCCCCCCGCTGCCGCCAGCACGGTGACCACGGCCGTCGCCAGGATCACCCACCACAAGGAGAAACGCTCGCCGGCGATGCGCGCCCAACCGCCTCGTGCCCTTCGACCCCGCGTGGTCGAACCGCTTGCAGCCTGCATCTGATGCCAACTATCGGCACGCGCGAGGCGCTCCTTACAGCGGCCGCCTGGCCGAAGCGGCATCGGCCGGATGGCCCTCATGGGCGCGGCCTGGCCGGCCGATCCTCTGGCTGACGGCGCGCGTGCCCCCACCCGGGCGACGCCCCGACTGAGACGCCGCCGGCGCGGCCGCGCCGGGGAAGCCACCTGGCAGGGAGAGACCAATGCAACTCGGCATTCGCGGCAAGCTCCTGGCGGCCTTCAGCGCCACCGCCGCCTTCACCGTCGTGCTGGGCGTCTACGCGCTCACCAGCATGGGCCAGATCAACGCGGGCCAGCAGGCGATGTACACGGACGCGTTCCGCGGCACGTACGTCCTGAGCCGGTTCGCCGACCAGTCCTGGGCGGTCCGCTCGCACCTCCTGGCGTACGTCGTGGCGGAGACGCCGGACGAGCGGGCGGCGCTGCGCGCCAAGATCACGCAGGGCGACGCGGACGTCGCGGCGACGCTGCGCGAGATGGAGGCGATGGACGGCGCTGGCCGCGAGGCGGCCCTCGTCGCCGCGCTCCGCCAGGCGTGGGGCGCGTACACCACGTGGCGCGACCGCGACGTCCTGGGCGGCTCCCCCGCCACGCGCGGCGCCCTCGCGATCGAGCAGGAGGCGGACCGGTTCGAAGGGGCGCTCGATACGGCCCTCGGGGCGCTGCTCGACGAGGAGCAGGACATGGCCGCGCAGTTGAACGCCGCCGGCGAGGCGACCTACCGGCGCAGCCTCGGCGTGGCCGCGGCGCTGGCCGTGGGCGCGACGGTGCTCGGCCTCACCGTCGGCCTCGTCCTCGCGCGCCGGGTGGCCCGCGCCGTGGCCGAGGTGGGCGCGGCCGCCCGCCAGATCGCGCGCGAGGACCTGCGCGCCCTCGCCGACGTCAGCCAGGCCCTGGCTAGCGGCGACCTTACGCGGGAGGCCGTCGTGGCCGCCCGGCCCATCCCGGTGGCGAGCCGCGACGAGCTCGGGGCGATGGCCGAGGAGATGAACCGGATGATCGGCGGCCTGCAGGAGACGGGCGCGGCGTTCGCCCGCATGCGCGGGAGCCTGCACCAGCTCGTGGGCGACGTGAAGGGCGCCGCGGAGACGCTCGCGGAGACGTCCGGCCAGGTGGGCCGCAACTCGGGCCAGACCGGGGTGGCCGCGGCCCAGGTGGCCGCCGGCGTGCAGAGCGTGGCCGACGGCTTCCAGACGACGCGCCAGAGCGCCCAGACCACCAACGAGGCGGTCGCGCAGCTGACGCAGGTGATCGACGGGATCGCCCGCGGCGCGGCCGACCAGGCGCAGCAGGCGCAGCAGGCCTCGGCGACGGCCGCGCGCATGGCGGACGGCGTCGAGCAGGTGGCCCGGCAGGCGGGCCAGGTGGCGGCAGCGTCGCAGCAGACCACCGCCAGCGCCGCGCACGGCCGCCAGGCGGTGGCGGCGACGATCGAGGGCATGGCCGAGATCCGGCGCGTCGTCGGCCAGGCGGCGGAGCGGGTGCAGACGCTGGGCACGCTCGGCCAGAAGATCGGAGCGGTGGTCGAGACGATCGACGACATCGCCGAGCAGACGAACCTGCTGGCGCTGAATGCCGCCATCGAGGCGGCCCGCGCCGGCGAGCACGGCCGGGGCTTCGCCGTGGTGGCCGACGAGGTGCGCAAGCTGGCCGAGCGATCGAGCCGGGAGACGCGGCAGATTGGCGAGCTGATCGAGCAGGTGCAGGCGGGCACGCGCGAGGCGGTGGCGGCGATGGAGGCCGGCACCGCCCGGGTGGGCGAGGGGGCGGCCCGGGCCGACCAGGCCGGGCAGGCGCTGGCCGAGATCCTCGCCGCCGTCGAGGGCTCCGTCACCCAGGTGACCGGGATCGCCGCCGCCGCCCAGGAGATGGCGGCCGGGGCGCGGCGGGTGATGGAGGCGATGCAGGGCATCAGCGCGGTGGTGGAGGAGAACAGCGCCGCCACCGAGGAGATGGCGGCCCAGGCGGACCAGGTGCGGAGCGCCGTGGCGGCCATCGCCCAGGTGAGCGAGAGCCAGAGCGCGGCGGTCGAGCAGATCTCCGCGGGCGCCGAGGAGATGAGCACGCAGGTGGAGAACATCAGCGCGCAGGCGGAGGAGATGGCGGCGATGGCGGCCCACCTGCGGCAGCTCGTTGCCCAGTTCACCGTCGAAGCGGCCGAGGAGCAGGCCGGCGGTACGGCCGGGAAGGTGGTCCCGCTCCGGCGGGCCGCGTAGCCTGCGGCCGAATCCGTGGATGCCAGGTGGGAGGCTTTACCGAGCGGGTGAAGGAGCTGATCTCGGACTCACGGATTCGGAGGGGCAGGGATGGTGGTCCCAGCAGGTAAGGTTGTGCTTCAGTATCCTTACCTAACGACACAACACCTTACACGGAGGGGAGTGGTGAAGGAGGTCGTCTCCACCATCACCAGCAAGGGCCAGGTCACTCTCCCGGTGGAAGTCCGCCGCCACCTCGGAGTGGGCGCCACTGACAAGACCGCCTTCGTCATCAGCGACGAGGGGCAGGTGCACCTCAGAGCCGCACGCTATGCCACGGTCGAGTCATTGCGTGGGGCGGCCGGCTGGCTCAAGAGGCCCGTCTCCAAGGAGGAGATGCTCCAGATCGCGCATGAGGATGCGCGGGCAGCCAAGCTCGACGCCGATCTATGAGTAACCCCTTCGTCGATACCGATATCATCATCCGCCCGTTCGCCCGGGATGATGCCCGCAAACAGGCCCAGGCCGCGGCGCTCTTCCAGCAAGTGGAGAGTGGCAGCCTTACCCTCGAAGCCCCAGACACCGTGATCGCTGATGCGGTCTATGTGCTCGCCTCTCGCAGGCTCTACGCCAAATCCCGGGCGGAGATCCAGGCGATGCTCACCCCGCTCATCCGGCTGCCGGGCTTTCAGGTGCGCAATCGGCGCGTCCTCCTCCACGCTCTGGAGATCCACGCCACCACCAACCTTGGCTTCGGGGACGCCATGATCCTCTCGACCATGGAGCAGCGAGGATCGCGGACGCTCTATTCCTACGACCGAGGCTTTGACCGTAGCCCGCGGATTAGCCGCGTGGAGCCGTGAGCCAGCCATCGCCGGCTGGAGGAAGCCGGCTGGAGGAAGAGGCATGGTGGAGACGGGCACGGCCCAGGCGGGCCGCCGGGGGCACGCTCAGCGTGGGCCGGCGAGCGCTGCCGCCGCGATGCGCTAGCGCATGGTAGCATGCGTCTATGCCTAAGACCGTGCAGATCCGCGACATTGACGATGCGGTCTACGCGGCTCTGCAGCGCCACGCCGCGGCAGCGGGAGCCAGCGTTCCCGAGCTGCTGCGGCGGGAGGCTGCCCGTCTCGCAGCCCGACCGACCCTGGATGAGTGGCTGGCCCGAACCCGGCGTCGGACGAGCGCGATCAGCAGAGCAGAGGTGACCGAGGCCCTCGACGAGCTGCGCGGCCCGTGGCCAGATGCTGGTCGTTGATGCGTCCTGCCTGTACGCGGTGGTGGCCGGGGCGGCCGGCGCCGAGCCGATCCGGCGCCGTCTCGCGGCCGACACGGACCACGCGGCGCCCCACGTTATTGACGTGGAGGTGCTGGGAGTGATCCGGCGTGACTTCCTCCTGGGTCGCCTCGACGCGACCGCTGCGGATCAGGCGGTCGAGGACCTGAGGGACTGGCCCGGCGAACGCTTCGGCCACCGTGCCCTCCTGGAACGCGCCTGGGAGCTCCGGCGGAACGTCAGAGGCTGGGATGCCATGTACGTGGCTCTCGCGGAAGCGCTCCAAGCCACGCTCCTCACCACGGACGAGCGCCTGGGGCGCGTCCCGGAGCTGCGCTGTCCCGTAGAGGTCATCTCAGAGCCCGGTTGAGGGTGTTCCGAGTGCCGACCCGGCCGCCCGTCCGTCGCTGGCCCGAGGTGGCGGGGGTGGTGTACAACGGGTGCTGCAAGAGCCCCCGGTGACCGAGACACCGACCCCCGCCCGACACCCGGAGCCCGGCCGCGCGCGGCTCGACGGACGGGTGGCGGTGGTCACCGGGGGCGGCCGCGGCATCGGCGAGGCGATCGCGCGGCGGCTCGCGCAGGATGGCGCCTCGCTCGCCGTGCTCGACCGCAACGCGTCCGATGCGGAGCGGGTCACCGCCGAGCTGCCCCGGGCCCGCGCGTTCGAGGTTGACGTGGCCGACCTGGCCCAGATGCAGGCGACCATGCGGGCCGTGGTCGCCGAGCTCGGCCGCCTGGACATCCTGGTGAACAACGCCGGCATCACCCAGGACCGCACCCTCAAGAACATGGAGGCGACAGAGTGGGAGGCGGTGATCCGCGTCAACCTGACCGGCGTCTGGAACGGGTGCAAGGCGGCGCTCCCGTACCTGCTGGCCGCCGGCCCGACCGGTCGGGTGATCAGCCTCTCCAGCACCTCGTACCTGGGTAACTTCGGGCAGGTGAACTACGCCGCCTCGAAGGCCGGCGTCGTCGGCCTGACGCGGGCGCTGGCGCTGGAGGTGGCGAAGGCCGGCGTCACAGTGAACGCCCTCGCCCCGGGCTTCATCGACACCGCCATGACCCGGGCCATGCCGTCCGAGGTCTACCAGCAGGCGCTGGGCCGGGTGCCACTAAGGCGGCCCGGCCAGGCGGCGGACGTGGCGGGCGTGGCCGCGTTCCTCGCCTCGGACGACGCCGCCTACGTCACGGGCCAGGTGCTGTTCGTGTGCGGCGGCCTGAGCATCAGCACCAGCCACCCCTGACCGCGCGCCGCTGCCCTGCGGCGCCCGTCACCCGACGACCAGGCGCGCGCCCCGACCCAGGGCGACGACCGTGAGCTGCGGGTAGTGCTGCGTGACGTGCGAGACGAGCTGGCCGGGCTCGCCCCGGTTGTGGCCGAACAGCTCCCAGTGCATGGGCACCAGCACCCGTGCGCCCATGTCGTGGGCGAGGCGGGCTGCCTCACGCTCGTCCATGTTGCCCACGATGTTGCGCTCCGTCTCGCGGTAGAAGTCCCGCCCATTGATCGGCAGGAGGGCCAGGTACGGCTGGAGCGCCCGCAGGCGTTCGGCCTGGCCGGCGTACGGGAT
The DNA here is from genome assembly GCA_964435115.1 of uncultured Chloroflexota bacterium. Classification (GTDB taxonomy): domain Bacteria; phylum Chloroflexota; class UBA6077; order UBA6077; family CF-72; genus CAYSYM01. Next base: position 82,449 of record CAYSYM010000008.1, read on the forward strand.
GCCGTCGCCCGCGTGGTAGGCCCGCACGCCCCCAATTTCCACCACGTAGCCGAGGTAGCGCGCGAGCCCGCCTGAGAGCTCTTCGCCGAAGGTGTAGGCGTCCGCAACGTTCACGCCGTGGCGGGCGGGGACGGGGTGCACCCGCACCCCGTCGAACGCCAGCTCCTGATCCGGCGTGGCGCCGACCACACGCGTGCGCGGCAGGCCCAGCCCCACCGCCTCGTCCACCAGTGGGAGCGGGACGACGAGCCGGAAGCGCGACCCCGGCGTCTCGGCGGCGGCCGCGAGGGAAGGGCGGTCCAGGTGGTCGGTGTGCCCGTGGGTGGCGAGCACGATGTCGGCCTGGGCGAGCGCGTCTGGCCCCACGGGTGCCTGCCAGGTGCGATCGTCGCGCTGGAGGAGGTACGGGTCGATGAACACCACCGGCCCGCCAGCCGGGTCGCGCAGCCGGAACCCGGCCTGGCCGAGCCACCACAGCTCCACCCCACTCATGGGCGCGTGGCGTTCAGGCGGCTCCCCGGCGCGGCCCGCGGCGGGCCATCATCCGGGGGCCGGCGGAACGGTGGCGCGCGCGTCGGCTCCCGCGGCGCCGCCCGCCAGCGCCGCCTCAATCTGAGCCGTGTGGCCGCGCTTGTGCCGCGCGACCAGCTTGAAGGCGTCCTCCAGGGAGCCTTCCCCGCCGGAGCTGAGCCGGCCGCGCTGGCCGAAGGCGGCCTCGTCGAGCTCGTCCAGGAGCTCCAGCATCTCGGCGTGGGCGGCATCCAGGCGGGCGCGTAGCTCGTCCACGCTCGCCTCTCCAGTGCGACGGAGCTGGCCCGCGTTCCAGCGATTCGGGTCGAAATCGTCAGGCACGCCGCCCGCGCCGTCCGCGATCCGCCGCAGCACGGGGAGGAAGCCGCGCTCCGCGCTGGAGAGGTGGGCGAGCAGCTCCCGCACCGACCAGCCCGCGTTGGGGCTGGGACGCGCCCATTCCTCGGGGCCCACCCGGTCCAGGACCGCGCTCAACGCGGCCTGGGCCTCGACCAGGCTCTGGCGCAGCGCGCCCCTGCGCGCGCTCCCGCGCTCGACCGTCGCCATACTTCGAGCCTACGTGGGCCCGGGCCGGACTGCAAGCCGCCCCGCTCGCCGGGTAGGGCCTTCCAGTTCTCCACCTGTTGCCTGGCACGCCATCCTCCGGGGTGCCTGCGGAACGAGCGGGGGGCCCGGGGGGCGCAGCCCCCCTGAGGGAACAGACTCCTCCCCCTCCCTGGAGAGGGGGCAGGGGGTGGGGAGAACCGAATCACCCTGGCTCGCCGGGCGGTGGCACAGCCCTTGCGTAGGTGGGGACGTGCGGCAGAAGCCGCCAAGACAGGACGCATCAACGGGAGGGACTCCATGAGTATCATCGCGTGGATCATTCTCGGCCTGCTCGCCGGGTGGATCGCCGGGCTGGTCATGCGTGGCGGCGGCTACGGGATCGTGGGCGACATCGTCCTGGGCATCCTCGGCGCCCTCGTCGGCGGCTGGATCACCAGCCAGCTCCTCGGGGTGGGTGTGACCGGGCTCGATCTCACCAGCCTGGTCGTCGCGGTCTTCGGTGCGATCGTCCTCATCGCGATCTCGCGCGCTGTTGCCGGCCGCGGGAGCGTGGTCTGATCAGGCACCGCCAGCCCGCTGGAAGGAGGGTGTGGAATGGCTTCTGAACGGCGGGAGGTGGTGCGCACCTCCCCGGAGAGCTTCGAGCGAACCGAGACGCTTGCGACGCCGGCCGGCGCGTCAGGCGTCTACGAGCCGGCGCCCGGTGCGGCGGTGGGCCAGGTGCAGACGACTGCCTACGATCCGTACGCGCAGCGGCGCTGGACGGTAGACCGGGCCATCCAGGCCATCTACCTGGTCGTCGGGCTCGTGGAAGCGCTGCTGGTGATCCGGTTCCTGCTGCGGCTGTTCGGCGCCAATCCCCAGGCCGACTTCGCCCGGTTCATCTACGGGACCACGGCCGGGCTCGTGGCGCCGTTCGTCGGGCTCTTCGCCACGCCTCAGGCGGATGGCGGGGTGCTGGAGCTCTACACGATCGTGGCGATCGTCATCTATGCGCTCGTCGCCTGGCTCATCGCCCGGCTAGTGTGGCTCCTCCTCGGCGACACGCGCTCCGCCGTCACCACCTCGGCCACCTCGGTCGAGACGCGGGCGCGCTGAGCGCGTCGCGCGCCCCGCCCCCGGGCGGCCCGGCCCGTGGGCTGCGCCGGCACGGCGATCCGTGTCCCACGCCAGCCCGCGGGCCGCGCCCTCGCCCGATAATGGCCCGGTGGCCGCCGGGTCGCGCTTCTTCGCGCAGGTCTACGCCGTCGTGCGAGCCGTGCCGGTTGGGCGAGTGACGACCTACGGGGCCGTCGCTCGGGCCCTCGACGCCCCAGCGCGGGCGCGCGAGGTCGGCTGGGCGCTCGCCGCGTTGCCCGAGGGCCACGATGTGCCGGCCCACCGCGTGGTCAACGCCGCCGGCGCGCTGAGCGGCGGCTGGGCCTTCGGCCATCCCGACGTGCAGCGGGCGCTGCTGGAGGAGGAAGGCGTGCTGTTCGACGCCTGCGGGCGGGTCGACCTGGGTCGCCACCTCTGGGTGCCGAACGGCTGAGCACGCGCGGCTGCCTCTCGTCGGGCTTGCCGATCGGACCCCCACCGGGTACACTGGAGGGCACCAAACGTTCGTTTGATCCCTTCGGGAGGACGCCATGCCCCGGGCCGCGCGCAACGGGACAGCCGCCCGTTCGACCCCGGCGCGACGGACGGCCGTGGTCGACGGCTACCGCACGCCCTTCGTCAAGGCCGGCACCGCCTTCGCCCAGCTCGACCTGCTCGACCTCGCCCGGGCGGCGACCACCGAGCTGCTCCAGCGCAGCGGCCTCGCTCCGGCCGAGGTGGACGCGGTGCGGTACGGCAACGTGGCCCGCCCCGTGAAGTACCACAACCTCGCGCGCGAGCTGGTGCTGGCCGTCGGTCTGCCGCGCGCCGTCCCGGCCGCCACCGTCAGCCTCGCGTGCGCCTCCGCCTGCCAGGCGATCACCGACGCCGCCAACCTCGTCGACCGGGGCTACGCCGACGTCGTGGTGGCCGGCGGCGCGGAGATGCTCTCCAACGTCCCGATCACGCTCAGCCCACCGCTCGCCCGCGCCCTGGTGGCGGCCAGCCAGGCGAGGTCGCTCCCCACCAGACTCCAGAGCTTCGCCGGACTCCGGCTCGCCGATCTCGCCCCGGTGGCGCCGGGCATCAAGGAGACCTCCACCGGCCTCAGCATGGGCGAGTCGGCGGAGCTGATGGCCAAGCTCAACGGTATCCCCCGCGAAGCGCAGGACGCCTGGGCGCTCGGCAGCCACCAGAAGGCGGCCGCCGCCTGGGAGGACGGCCGGCTGCGCGACGAAGTGGTGCCGGTCTACCTCCCTGCCGACGGCGGACGGGCGGTCGTGCGCGACAACCACGTCCGCGCGGACACGACCATGGCGAAGCTCGCCCAGCTCAAGCCCGTCTTCGACCGCCGCTACGGCACGGTGACCGCCGGCAACTCCAGCCCGCTGACCGACGGGGCCGCCAGCGTCCTGCTGATGGCGGAGGAGAAGGCCCGGGCGCTCGGGTACCGGCCGAGAGCCTTCATCCGGTCCTACGCCTACGCCGCGGTCGACCCGGCCGACCAGCTCCTCATCGGCCCCGCCTACGCCATCCCGGTCGCCCTCGATCGGGCGGGCCTGGCGCTGAGCGACATCGACCTGGTGGAGATGCACGAGGCGTTCGCCAGCCAGGTTCTCTCCACCTTGCAGGCGCTCGACTCGCGCGAGTTCGCGCAGGCGAAGCTGGGGCGGACGGAGGCGGTGGGCGCGCTCGACCCGGAGAGGACCAACCTGCGCGGCGGCTCGATCGCCCTCGGCCACCCCTTCGGCGCCACGGGCGCGCGCTGCGTCAACACGCTCGCACGGGAGATGGAGCGGCGGGACGCCCAGTTCGGCCTGGTCTCCGTCTGCGCGGCCGGCGGCGTCGGCTGCGCCATCGTGCTGGAGCGGGTGTGACCACGCGGCGCGCGCTCCCTGAGATGCAGGCGGTCGGCGCGACGTTCGAGGCGCCCGGCAGCGACGGGATCAGCCGCCTCGTGATCGACCGCCCGGACGACGGCGTGAACGCCCTGAATCTCGAGCTGATCGAAGCGCTCGGCCGGGCAATCCGGGCCGCGCGGTCACACGCGGGGCTGCGCGGGCTGGTCGTCGCCAGCGGCAAGCCGGACCAGTGGATCGCCGGCGCCGACCTCAAGCTCGTCACCGCCGCGCCCGACCGGGAGGCGGTCGAGGCGATCAGTCGCCGCTTCCAGGCCGTGTGCGATGAGCTGGCGTGGCTGCCGTGCACCACCGTGGCGGCGCTCAGCGGGCCGGCTTTGGGCGGCGGGTTCGAAGTGGCCCTGGCGTGCGACTACCGGGTGGCGGCCGACAGCCCGCGCGTCTCGGTGGGCCTGCCCGAGGTCAGCCTG
>CAYSYM010000009.1:0-85764 GCA_964435115.1 uncultured Chloroflexota bacterium
CGTGGAGCGGCGGACGCTCCATCGCGGCGTCCCTGCCAGGCGGGTCGAGACCGCCGAGGGGCCGGTGCTGGTCGCCACCGCGTTCGATCTGCTCATGGCCCAGTTCGGCGTGGGGCGGGGTCTGCCCGGCGACTACCCGACCGGCTACGACGACAACGCCCCCTACACCCCCGCCTGGCAGGAGGCGTACACGGGGATCGGCCGCGAGACGGTCACCCGGCTGGCCAGGGAGTTCGCCAGCACAGCCGAAGCGACCCAGGGCCGCTCGATGGTGATCGTCGGGGCTAGCGTCAACCACTGGTACAACAACAACCTCTCCTACCGAGCCGCCATCACGGCCCTGGTCCTGTGCGGCTGCTGCGGGCGGAACGGGGGCGGCATGAACCACTACGTGGGCCAGGAGAAGCTGACCCTCGTCGCCCCCTGGAGCACCCTCGCCTTTGCCACCGACTGGGTCAAGCCACCCCGCCGCCAGCAGTCCCCCACCTGGCACTACGTGAACAGCGACCAGTGGCGCTACGAGGGCGACTTCACCGAGTACGCCGCCGTGCCGCCGGGCGCGCGCTGGGCGAAGGGACACGCCCTGGACCTGGAGGTGAAGGCGGTACGGCTGGGCTGGATGCCCTACTACCCCCAGTTCAACCGGAACCCGCTGGATCTCGTTCGCGACGCCGAACAGGCTGGGGCCAAGGACGAGCGAGACGTCGTGCAGCGGCTGGTCAGGGCGCTCCAGGCCGAGGAGCAGCTCCACTTTGCCGTGGACGATCCCGACGCGCCGGAGAGCTGGCCACGCGTGTGGTTCATCTGGCGTGGCAACGCTATCCAGTCCAGCGCGAAGGGACACGAGTTCTTCCTGCGCCACTACCTGGGCACCCACGACAACGCCATCGCCGAGGAGCGCGCCAAGGGGAAGGTGAAGACGGCGCAGTTCCGGGAGCCCGCGCCGCGCGGGAAGATGGACCTGGTGGTGGATATCAACTTCCGCATGGACTCCTCGGCGCTCTACTCAGACATCCTCCTGCCCGCCGCCTTCTGGTACGAGAAGAATGACCTGAATACGACCGACCTCCACTCCTTCGTGCACCCGCTCGGCCAGGCCGTGCCGCCGGTGTGGGAGTCGATGAGCGACTGGGACATCTTCAAGGCCCTGGCCAAGAAGGTGAGCGCCCTGGCGCCGACGGTCTTCCCCCAGCCCGTCAAGGACCTGGTGGCGGTGCCGCTGGCGCACGACACCCCGGATGAGCTCGCCCAGCCGGAGGTGCAGGACTGGGCCGAGGGCGAGTGCGAGCCCGTACCGGGCCGGACGATGCCCCACCTGCGCGTGGTGGAGCGGGACTACGTCAACCTCTACCGCCGCTTCATCTCCTTCGGCCCGCGGGCGCGCGAGGACGGGGTGAACGGCAACGGCGTCCAGATCCCCATCCAGCGCTTCTACGATGAGCTGCTGGAGAACCCGGTGGGCGGCTCGCCAGACCCGCGCCACCGGCGCTGCGTCGAGTGGGACGGTCGGAAGTACCCCAGCCTGGAGGACCCGGTCGACGCCGCCAACCTCGTGCTCTACCTGGCGCCGGAGACCAACGGCGAGGTCGCCTACCACGCCTTCAAGCACGAGGAGGAGCGGGTGGGTCTCCCCCTGGCCGACCTGGCGGAGAAGGTCCGAGGCGTCACCATGAGCTTCGGCGACCTCACCCGCCAGCCGCGTCGCACCCTGATCAGCCCCTGCTGGACGGGGATGGTGAACGACGGCCGGGCCTACGCGGCCTGGTGCCTCAACGTGGAGCGCCTGGTGCCCTGGCGCACGCTCACGGGCAGGCAGAGCCTCTACATTGACCACCCCTGGTACCTGGACTTCGGCGAGCACCTCCCCACCTACAAGCCCAAGCTGAACCCTCGGAAGACCGGGGATATCGTGCAGAGCCGCGTCGACGAGAGCTGCCTGGTGCTCAACTACATCACGCCGCACGGGAAGTGGAACATCCACTCCACGTACAAGGACAACCACCGCATGCTGATGCTCTCGCGCGGCATGGACCCGGTGTGGATCAACGACAAGGACGCCGAGCGCGTGGGCCTGAAAGATAACGACTGGGTGGAGGTCTACAACGACAACGGCGTGGTGGTAACACGCGCCAACGTCAGCCGTCGGGTGCAGCCAGGGACGTGCCTCTACTACCACGCGGTGGAGCGCACCGTGTACATCCCTAAGTCCCAGGAACGCCACGGCCGGCGGGCGGGCGGCCACAACAGCCTCACGCGCACGCGCATCAACCCCGTGGAGCTGGCCGGGGGCTACGCCCAGTTCACGTACGGCTTCAACTACTGGGGTCCCATCGGCATCATGACCCGCGATACCTACTGCGTGGTGCGCAAGCTGGAGAAGCTCGAGTGGTGAGGCGCCTGCAGAACCCTGCTCCGAGCGATGCGCCTGCTGGGCCTCGCCGCGCGTCCCCGGCCGGCGGCCGGGTGGAGCTCCCCATGCACCGACCAGGCGACGCCGCGGCGGTCGCCACGCACCCGGGCCACGGCGCCGATCTGCGAGCGGGGCCGAACAAGGTGGTGGCCATCCAGTACACGCTGAGCACCAACGGCGTCGTCCGCCACGTCCGGTCCGCGCTCTGGGGCGACCGGCCGCTGGAGTACCTGCACGGCGCCGGCACCATCATCCCGGGTCTGGAGAAGGCGCTCGAAGGGAAGCGGCCGGGCGACTGCTTCTCGATCACCATCCCCCCGCGCGAGGCCTATGGCGAGCGCGACCGAGCCCTCCAGCAGAAGGTACCGGCCGCGCTCTTCGGCGGCGTGGACCGCGTCGAACCCGGCATGCGGCTCCAGGCCCGGGGCGACGATAGGACGCCAATCGAGACCTTGCTGGTCGCCGACGTCGACGAGGAGGAGGAGACCGTCATCCTCGACGCCAATCACCCCCTGGCCGGTCTGGCGCTGGAGTTCGACGTCAAGGTGATCAGCGTGCGCGACGCCACCGAGCAAGAGGTACACCGGGGCTTCGCTACCGCACCCGGGGACCCCTGAGGAGCAGAGTATGGACATTCGCGCCCACATCTCGATGGTCTTTCACCTCGACAAGTGTATCGGTTGCCACACGTGCACGGTGGCCTGCAAGAACATCTGGACCGACCGCAAGGGCACCGAGTACATGTACTGGAACAACGTGGAGACCAAGCCTGGCACGGGTTATCCGACGCGTTGGGAGGACCAGAAGAAGTACCGGGGTGGGTGGGAGCTCGCACGGAGCAATGGCAAGCCGAAGCTGAAGCTGAAGCTTCAGGGGAAGTGGGGAACACTCAAGAACATCTTCTACAACCCATACTTGCCCACGGTAGACGACTACTTCGAGCCCTGGACGTACGACTACCAGAACCTCTTCAACGCGCCCGAGGGTGACGACCAGCCCACCGCCCGCGCCGTTTCCATGATCACTGGCAAGTACATGGACACGATCGAGGGCGGGCCGAACTGGGACGACGACCTCGGTGGCTCGCCCGTGTACGCCGACAACGACCCCAACCTCGACGGCGCGAGCGAGGAGGAGCGGCGCCAGATCCAGGAGATCGACCGGACGGTCTTCTTCTACCTCCCCCGGATCTGCAACCACTGTCTCAACCCCGGCTGCCTGGCGGCGTGCCCGGCCGGGGCCATCTACAAGCGCGGCGAAGACGGCATCGTGCTGCTCAGCCAGGAGAAGTGCCGCGCCTGGCGCATGTGCATCTCGGGCTGCCCGTACAAGAAGACCTACTTCAACTGGGCCACCGGCAAGTCGGAGAAGTGCATCCTGTGCTACCCGAGGCTCGAGAGCGGCCTTCCGCCCGCCTGCTTCCACTCCTGTGTGGGGCGCATCCGCTACATCGGGCTGGTCCTCTACGACGCCGACCGCATCGAGGAGGTGGCCAAGGCGCCGAACCAGCGGCTGGTGGAGGCGCAGCGCTCCCTGATTCAGGACCCCTTCGACCCCGCGGTCATCGCCGCGGCGAGGGCGAACGGCATCCCCGACGCGAAGATCGATGCCGCCCAGAAGTCGCCCGTGTACCGGTTTGCGAAACAGTGGCAGCTCGCGCTGCCGCTGCACCCCGAGTACCGCACCCTGCCCATGCTCTTCTACGTTCCGCCGATGGGGCCGGTCCTGGCGAAGATGGAGAAGGGGAAGTACGACACCGTTGACGCCGGCGCTGAAGGCCTGGCGCCCATGCTGAGCGCCCTGGAGAAGTCGCGGGTCCCGCTGCGCTACATGGCGAGCCTCTTCTCGGCAGGCAACGAGGAGGTGATCAAGACCGTCTACCGCAAGCTGGTGGCCGTGCGGCTGCACATGCGCGCCAGGACGGTTGGCGACGTGCCTGCAGATGAGGTAGAGGCAGCCTTTGCTCAGGGGGACACCACGGCCGCGGAGGCAGAGGCGATCTACCGCCTTACCTCGCTGCCTACCTTCGAGGAACGGTTCGTCGTGCCCCCGATGGAGCGGGAAGCGGCGATCGACTCGCAGTTCCCGGACCTGGACCCGCTGACGCGCAAGGCGTCCACCGGGTTCGGCTTCCGGGAGGCACCGGCGCGGAGGTGGTGATGGCGAACCGTGATGGCGCGCACCCGCAGCTCCTGCGGTTGTTCGCCGACATCCTGGACTACCCCAGCCCGGGGGTGGCCGAGAAGGCTCTGCAGTGCGAGGCAGTAGTGTCGGCGACGGTGCCCGAGGCCGCCGCCTTCGTGCGAGCCTTCCGCACCTTTGCCGAAGCGACCCCACTGGCCCACCTGGAAGAGGTCTACACGGGGTTCTTCGACCTGAATCCGGTCTGCTACCCCTACGTGGGCTACCACCTCTTCGGCGAGAGCTACGGGCGGAGCACGTTCCTCTTAGCCCTGCGGGAGCGCTATCGCGCGCAGGGATTCGCGCTCGGCGAGGCAGAGCTGGCCGACCGGCTGTCGGTCGTGCTTCGCTTCGCCGCGGCGCGCTGGGGTGAGCCCGAAAGCAGCGAGCTCATCGCCGAAGGGGCGCTCCCCGCCCTGACACGCATGGGCGGGCGGAAGGAGGCGGAGAAAGATCCCGCCGCCAGCTCGGGAGCGCCTGCGGGGCGGAGCGCGCCCCAGCTCGACGGCCACAGTGAAGGTGAGGTGCTCGCCGGAGGGTTCCTCCTGGAGATGGTGGAAGGGGCGAGCGCAGCCGGCAAGGGCCGACACGCCTACCAGTCCGCGCTCGAGGCGGCGCGCTTGGTCCTCGAGGCCGTGTGCCCCCGGCGCGCCGCCGAGCCGACCGCGTCCCAGGTGTCGGGTATCGGGTCGCGGGTATCGGGAGTCGGTCCCACGGGTCATGGAGCGGCTGAGGATGGCCGCCCTAGCTGGGCGTCCGTGCGGCAGCTCCCGGGCGACGTCCTTGCACCAGGCGCGACTCGCGGCGACGAGCAGGCCGCGAGCCTTTCTAGTGGGAGCGAGGAGCGATGATTGACGTAGTCCTGTTCGTGGCATTTCCGTATGTGGCTGTTGTCCTGGCAGTTCTGGTGGGCATCTACCGCTACTCCAAGGACCGGTTCTCCTTTTCCAGCTTCTCCTCCCAGTTCCTCGAGCGCCGGGTCCTCCTCTGGGGGTCGGTGCTCTGGCACTACGGGGTGATCGTCCTCCTGCTGATCCATGTGGGGATGCTCTTCCTCCTCGACGTCTGGGCGGCTCTGAACGCCGACCCGGTGCGCCAGTCCGTGATCCAGTTCATCACGCTGGCCTCGGCCGTCGCGACCGTCGTCGGGCTGGTGCTGCTCAGCCTGCGCCGCCTGCTCAATGCCCGCATCCGTGCCGTCACCTCGGCCATGGACTGGGTGCTGCTGGCCACGCTGCTGGCCCAGGTGGGCCTGGGCTTCTGGCTCGCCAACTTCTTCCCGGACAAGGAGGCGGGCATGTGGGACATGCGGATCGGCCCCTGGCTGCTCTCCCTCCTGCAGCTCAACCCGCAGACGGAGTCCATCGCCTCGCTGCCCTGGCTGCTGAAGGTCCACATGCTGGGCGGGTTCCTGCTCATCGCGCTCTTCCCCTTCACCCGCCTGGTGCACATCGGCACCTTCCCCGTGACCTACCTCTGGCGTCCGTACCAGGTGGTCATCTGGAACCGACGGCCGTTGCGCCAGCCGGGAGCATGAGAGCCCAGCCGGAGCGCGCGCTGCGCGACCGCGCGACGCTGGCCGCCCGGAGAGTCGCGCAGCGCGCCGCTATCCGCCCCCCGATGGTGCCCGTCGGCCAGCACGAGTAGACGCTACCGTCGTCGCGCCGCACCGGCCCGTTGACACGACGCACTGGGATCCTGCATGCAACAAGTTCTCCGCCACCCGGCCGCGAGCTACAGCCTGAAAGGCACCCCGAACCTGGCGCTGTTCGGCGCGACGACCGGCTTCTTCGTCGGTTTCGCCGCGGTCGCGCTCTTTGGCCCGACGGCGAGCCAGTTCCAGGCGGTGCTGAAGCTGCCGCCCGCCCTGCTGGCGCTCCTCATCGCCGCGCCGGCGCTCTCGGGCTCGTTGCTGCGCATCCCCTTCTCCGCGTGGGTCGACACCACTGGCGGCCGGAAGCCATTCCTGATTCTCCTCTCATTGGGGACCATCGGGATGCTCGGGCTCTTCCTCGTGGTCACGCTGCTCTTCCCGGAGCGCCTCACCCCGGAGTACTACCCCCTGCTGCTGCTGCTCGGCGTGCTGAGCGGCAGCGGGATCGCGACGTTTTCCGTCGGCGCCACGCAAGCCTCGTACTGGTTCCCCCAGTCGCGCCAGGGATGGTCGCTGGGCGTCTTCGGCGGGGTGGGCAACCTCGCCCCGGGAATCTTCAGCTTCCTCCTACCGGTCGCACTGGAACGGTTCGGACTGGCCACCGCCTATCTCGCCTGGCTCTCATTCCTCATTGTCGGCACGGTGCTGTACTACCTGCTTGGGCGGAACTGCTGGTACTTCCAACTCCGCGAGCAGGGGCTGCCGCCGGAAGAGGCACGGAGCACGGCGCGTGAGCTGGGGCAGGAAGTCTTCCCGGCGGGTAGCGTGCTGGACAGCCTGAGAATCTCGGCCCGGGTGTGGCGGACCTGGGTGCTGGTAGTCGTCTACTTCACCACCTTCGGCGGCTTCATCGCGCTGACCGCCTGGCTCCCCACGCACTGGCAGTCGCTGTACGAGGTCAGCCTCATCACGGCCGGCTTCTTGACCGCCCTGTACTCGCTCCTGGCGTCAGGGGTCCGTGCCGTTGCGGGCGGGGTTGCCGATCGGTTGGGCGGACAGCAGACGACCGCCATAGCCCTGGTGACGATCGCGCTGGGGAGCCTCGTCATGGCGGCGTCCCAGGGCTTCGCGGTCGCCGTGGCTGCGGAAGTCATCATCGCCGTGGGCATGGGCGTGGGTAACGCCGCGGTCTTCAAGCTCGTGCCTCAGGAGGTCCCCGATGCGGTTGGCGGGGCAGCGGGCTGGATAGGCGGGCTGGGCGCCTTTGGCGGTTTCGTCGTTCCACTCGCCATGGGCACCTTTGTCGGGACCCTGGGGCTTGCGGGCTACGACCGGGGCTTCGTGGTGTTCGCCGCCCTGGCGGTCCTCTCGCTGCTCCTGCTCTACGTCCCCTCCCGTTCGGCGAGGCCGAGCGCCGGGTTCGTGAGGGTGGGGTGGAAGTCACCCGAGTCAGGCTGATCCGCTCCGGGGGCAGCCGGCATTGCTGCCCGTCCGAGCGGGTAGCACGTCGCGGCGCCGCCTGCCCATGAAGACGCTCGCCGAGCTGCTCGACGCCAGCGCCAGCCTCCACGCGCGCCTGTGCCCCCGCCAGGTGCTCGGGGTACGGATGAGCCTGCTGGCCGGGCAGCTCCTCGCGATCGAGGTGCCGCAGCGCGACAAGCGCCTGTTGGCCATCGTCGAGACCGACGGCTGCGCCGCCGATGGCGTCGCCGTCGGCTCGGGCTGCTGGATCGGTCGGCGCAGCCTGCGGGTGGAAGATTTCGGGAAGGTGGCCGCGACGTTCGTCGACACCGTGTCCGGCCGTGCCGTGCGGGTTGTGCCACGGCCTGCGGCTCGCTGGCTGGCGCTCGACTACGCACCGGAGGCGCGCGACCGCTGGCACGCCCAGTTGATCGGCTACCAGCGGATGCCGGACCCCCTGCTCCTAGCCTGGAGCCCGGTGATTCTCGCCCGGCCGCTCCAGGCGCTCGTCGGCCAGCCCGGAGTCCGGGTGGCGTGCGACCGGTGTGGGGAGGAGATCATGAATCGGCGGGAGGTGGTGCGCGCCAGCGCTACCCTCTGCCGCGCCTGCGCCGGCCAGGCCTACTATCGCCTGGTCGCCAGCGGCAGCCTGGAAGGCGGGGGCGGCAGCTCCCGCTCGGCACCCGGCCACGGCGTGCCGCAGCCGGCCCTCAGCGACGCCCGGCGCTAAGACGTCACAACTCTTGTCCAAACTTCGGCAAGATATAATCGCGTTGCTTCTTTCAGGGCCACCTATCTTCTGCCCGGCTCAGCATCCCGGGGCCCCTCGGTTCGCAATGCCGAGTGTGCCGCGCAGACGGCGGCGAGTGGACGTTAACGTGGGCCATGGAGGGGGCGCCCCTCGTAGGGTGCACGAGCGGCTCCGGCTGGTTGCCCTCCCTCCCTGAGCCTCCACGCTCGGAGCGAACGCCGAGCGACGAGGGCCGTCGCCACCATGGGTAGAGGAGGAGCGGGATGCAGAGCCGTGAGGCAATGGAAGCGTGGAGCCAAGGCGACACCACTCGCCCGTCCACGCTGCGCCGGCGGTCCACGTTGGTGCTCTCGCCACGCCTGGCCGAGTGCTTGCGTGGTCTGGCGGGTGGGTGAAACGTAGAGCGACCGGGATGAGTCAGCGGGAGACCAAGGGCACCCGTCAAGAGCGCAGTTCGGCGGCGGGCGCTGCGGGCGAACTCACTGCTGCCGCCCTCTTCGGGTTGCTCTGGGAAGGCATGGCCGACGTGTTGGGCACCGCCGCCACCGCGACCCTCTTGCGGCGGGCGCTGAAGCACGCCGCGCCGCGCCACGCCGAACTGAGCAGTATCGTGATCAAGCGTAACGACTTCGCCTACGAGTACTGCGCGCCCGAGGCCTGGCAGCACATCAACCACAGTGGGGGCGTGGACGCCCTGCGCGGGCTCGTGCGCGACCTTCAGCCACTGCTGATCGAAATGACCGGCCCCGTAGTGGTCCGTCGGCTGGCGCGAGTCGGGCCACTGCGCGAGCTGGGGATCCAACCGGAGCCGACACCGTGACCGGAAACCAACGCGTGACTCCCATCGAGCGCCTGAGCACCGGCAATCCTGCCCTCGACCGCATCCTCGGCGGCGGGCTTCCGGCGCGGTCGGCTACGGTCATCGCCGGCGAGCCGGGCGCCGGCAAGACCGTCTTTACCCTCCAGGTCCTCTTCCACCTCGCCCGGCAAGGCAAGAAGTGCCTCTACTTCACCACCCTGTCCGAGCCGGCCCTGAAGCTCATCCGCTACATGCAGCTCTTCTCGTTCTTCGACCAGCACCTCCTGGATGAGCGGGTCATCTTTGTCGATCTCGGCTCCGACCTCCGCGCCGATGGCGCCGGGCCGGCCCTGGACGAGATCGTCGGGCGGGTCGAACGGGAGGAGCCAGACCTGGTCGCCGTCGACAGCTTCAAAGCGATCCACGACCTGCTCGGCGAGCCGGCCCGCTCCCGCGCCTTCGTCTACGACCTGGCCGTGCAGATGGCCGGCTGGGGGGCGACCACCCTGCTGGTCGGCGAGTACACCCCGGAGGAGATCGCCACCCAGCCCGAGTTCGCGATTGCCGACGGCATCATTCGCCTGGCGAGCGAGCGCCAGGAGCTGACCGCAGTACGGGCATTCGAGGTGCTCAAGCTGCGCGGCGCCGACTACGTCACTGGGCGGCACTTCTTCGAGATCGGTCCGGACGGGCTCGACTTCTACCCGCGCGTGTGGGCACCGGAATGGCGCCCTGGTCCGCCCGCGTCCATGGCCGTCCGCGTCTCCACGGGGGTCGAGGGGCTCGATCAATTGCTCCACGGCGGGCTTCCTCGACACAGCTCGACGGTTGTGCAAGGGGGGACCGGCATCGGCAAGACGCTCCTGAGTCTGCATTTCCTGATCGATGGGGCGCGCCGCGGCGAACGCGGCATCTATTTCACGCTCGAGGAGACGCCGGAGCAGCTGAGTGGCGTCGCCGCGAACTTCGGTTGGGATCTGGAGGCCCTGCAATCCCAGGGTCTCCTGACCATCAGCTATACCTCCCCGGTCGAGCTGTCGACCGACCGGTTCTTGAACGAGGTGCGCCAGCAGGTCGAGGCGATCGGCGCGGTGCGCGCGGTGCTCGACAGCGTGACGAGCCTCGCCCTCGGCATCCCCTCCGAGCGGCGATTCCGCGAGCTGGTCTATGCCCTGACCAAGCACCTGCGCTCCGTCGGCGCCACGCTCGTGATGACGATGGAGGTGGCCGAGCTCCTCGGCTCAGCCCAGCTCACCGGCCACGGGGTCTCGTCGATCACCGACAATGTCATCCTGCTGCGGTATGTGGAGATGGCCGGCCACCTACGGCGGGCGATTGCGGTGCTCAAGGCCCGCGGCGTGCGGCACGAGACGGAATTGCGCCAGATGAGCGTTGAGGATGATGGCCTCCACGTTGGTCCGGCCCTTACCGAGCTCCGCGGGGTGCTGACCGGAGTCCCCACGCCCGTGGAGGGCCGCGCGGCAGCAGAGATGCCGCGAGGGGAGAGCGACCGATGATCGCATCGGGCGGAACGACACCTGTCTCCGCGCCGGCGGGGCGCGCCCTGTACGACATCGCCCAGGTCCTGGAGTCGGCCCAGGACGCCGAGCCGCGAGTTGGTCGCGTCCTGGAGCTGCTCGGGCGGCTGGTGCCGTACGAACAATGCGCGCTCCTCTTGCGCCAACCCGCTGGGGGCCTCCAGTTCACGGTGCAGCCCGATCATGGAGGCCGCGGGCACCTGAGTCTGCGCGCTCCATTGGAGCGTCTGCTCGGCCTCCTGACCGACCATGTCCCCATGGATGCGGCCGACCTCTGGCCGGGCATGGCGAGCCCCCCGCTCTGGCAGGCGCACCTGGCCGTGCCGGTGATCGCGCTCGATCGGGTGTTCGGGGTGCTCGCCGTCGGCCGGGCTGCGCCCGATGCCTACGGCGAGGAGCATCTCAGCCTCCTCTCGGTCGTCGCCTCGCAGCTCGGCGCGTACCTGGCGGCTCTGCAGGCGCGCGAGGCCGAGAACGCCGAGGCGTTGGTCCGCGAGCGGCTCGCCCACGCTGAGACGGGGGCGGCGCGGGAGCGGGCCACAAGCATCCTCGAGAGCATCACCGACGCCTTCTTCGCCCTCGACGCACAGTGGCGCTTCAGCTACGCGAACCGACGGGCCGAGCAGTTGCTACGGCGACCCCGGGGCGAGCTCATCGGGACACAACTCCTCGAGGCGCTGCCGAGCGACCTTGCTCGGCCGTTCCAGGAGGCGCTTGGCCGCGCCGAGGCTGCACGGGTGACGGTGGAATTCGAGGCCCATTCCTCCACTCTCGATGCCTGGTTGGAAGTCCACGTCTATCCAGCGGCCGAGGGCCTGTCGGTCTACGCCCAGGACGTGACGGAGCGGCGGCGCGCCGAGGCGCGGCTGCGCCAGCGGGAGGCGCAGCTTGCCGAGGCGCAGGCGATCGCTCGGCTCGGGAGCTGGGAGTGGGACATCGTCCGCGACGCGGTCACCTGGTCCGACGAGCTGTACCGGATTTACGGCCTGGATCCCGAGCATTTCGAGGCGACTTTCGAGGGATTCCTGGCCCGCGTCCATCCGGAGGAGTGGGAGCGGGTTCGGCAGGTCATCGAGACGGCCCTGCGGGAGGGCAAACCGTTCGACGTCGAGTACCGCATCATGCGCCCGGACGGCGCGGTCCGCCTGCTCCACGGACACGGGGAGGTCGTGGTCGACGCGGCGGGCCGGCCGGTGCGGATGGTCGGCATGGCGCAAGATGTCACCGAGCGTGTGGAGGCCGAGGCGCGCGCCCGGGAGCTCGCCCGTGAGCAGGCGGCGCGGGCCGAGGCGGAGCGCGCGCATGCGAGCCTGCAAACCTTTCTCGGGATCGTCGCCCACGACCTGCGCAATCCGCTCTCCTCGATCCTGGGCTACGTCCAACTGCTGCGGCGGGGCGGGGCCTCGGCTGCTCCCGAACGCCTCGGTCCGGCGCTGGAGGCTATCGAAGGCCAGGCTCGGCGGATGCGGCAGATGATTGACACGCTGGTGGACGCGGCGCGGATCGGGGCAGGCGAGCTCAGGCTGCATCGCGAGCCGACCGATCTGGCGGCGCTGGCACGCCAGGCGGTCGCGGCCGTGCAGGCCACCACCGAGCGGCACCGCATCGTGCTGGAGGCGCCCGAGCGCCTGGAGGGCGAGTGGGACCTGGGACGGCTGGCGCAGGTGCTCGATAATCTGCTCGGCAACGCCGTCAGGTACAGCCCCGAGGGCGGGGAGATCCGCCTCCAGCTGCGATGGGAGGACGATCAGGCGGTCATCAGCGTCACCGATCACGGGCTGGGCATGCCCGCCGAAGACCTGCCGCGGCTTTTCCAGCTCTTCTCGCGGCTGGAGACCGGAAACGGTATCGAGGGCAGCGGCCTGGGGCTGTACATCGCGCGGAGCGTCGTCGAGGCCCACGGCGGGCGGATCTGGGCCGAGAGCCCGGGCCCGGGGCAGGGCTCCACTTTCAGCATCGCCTTGCCCCTCAAGCGCTAGGAGGCCGGGTCACGGGTCCGGCCAGTGCGGGGGGAGAGCCAGGGGACACAGGCAGGGGGGGCGGGTTCACCGCTCCGGTGGTGGCCGCCGAGGTGACCCGATCACGCCCGCGGCGGGGACGGAGCAGGGCCGTCGGGGGCCATGCTGCCCCGCCGCTGGGTCGTGGCGCGCTCCAACGCCTGGGTGGCCCGCTTCCGCCGCCTGGCGCGGGACTACGAACGTCTGCCTCAGACCCTGGCCGGTCTGCACTTCGTCACCTTCGCCTGCCTCCTGCTCGCGCGCTTCGCCGCCCTCATGTCCGAAAGTGCATAACCGGCTCTAGTCGCACGCCCCGCCGGCAACGGGCCGCCGGCCCGCTGGCAGGTCGCGCGACGCTCCCGCGGCTGCTCGGCGCTATCCCGCGCCCGGGTGGCACGCGGCGTGCAGTCGAGCCGGACCGATTCATCTCGGACGCGACGCAGGGGGATCCAGCCCATGGCGACCACCGGTGCCAGCATGCCGACGGCGAAACTGGCGAATCTCAAGGAGTTGGCGCGACTGCTCAACGACGGCGCGGCCGGCCAGACGGCGCCACTGGACCAGGCGGCCGAGCAGCTCCAGCGCTGGCTGCGGGCCGCGGTGAGCCAGGGCGGCACGTCCGCGCGGAGCGCCAAGAACCTGCTGAACGGCATCTGGCTCGGCCACCCGCTGCACCCGGCGCTGACCGACGTACCGCTCGGCGCCTGGTCGGCGGCGATGCTCATGGACCTGATCGGCGTGCGGCGGGGCGCGGACGCCGCCATCGCCATCGGCACGTTGAGTGCCGTCCCCACGGCGATGGCCGGGATGGCCGACTGGGCCGACACGGAGGGGCGCCAGCGCCGGATCGGCCTGGTGCACGGCCTGCTGAACTCCCTCGCGCTGAGCTGCTTCGTCGGCTCCATGCTGGCGCGGCGCTCGGACGCCCGCCGGCTCGGCATCGGGCTCTCGACCCTCGGCCTGGGCATCGCCTCGCTCTCCGCCTGGCTCGGCGGCGAGCTCGTCTACCGCTGGGGCACCGGCGTCAGCCGGAACGCCTGGAGCCCGAGCATCGAGAAGTTCCAGGCCGTCGCCCGCCTCGACAGCCTGGAGGAGGGCAGGCTGGCGCGCGGCGAGGTGGAGGCCGACGGCCAGAAGCTCCCCCTCGTCCTCCTCAGGCGCGGTCGCCAGGTCTTCGCGTTGAGCGGCACGTGCTCGCACTGGGGCGGTCCGCTGTGGGAAGGCTCGCTCGTCGATGAGGACTGCGTGGAGTGCCCGTGGCACGCATCGCAGTTCAGCCTGCGCGACGGCAGCGTGCGCCAGGGGCCGGCCACCACCGCTCAGCCGCGGTTCGAGACGCGCATCCGTAACGGCAACGTCGAGGTCCGGCGAGCGCCCGCGGCTGCCTGACGGCCGCGCCCCGGAGGATGCCGACGAGCTCGCGGTCGCGGCGATCTCCTGGTTCGAACTGGCGTGGCTGGCGAGGCCGGCCCCAGCATGACCCCACACAGTCACGACCAATCGGTGCCGCCGGGCGGTCGGCGGCACCGGCGGGGGCGGCCCCGGGGCCCGGGTGGTAGGCTGGCCGGCAATGCGTCGGCCGGCCGGGCAGCCTGAACGCGGCGCGCTTCCTGCTCCGGGCGCAGCGACGACCCGCGAGGCCGGCCTGGGGAGCAGCCCCGCGCACCGCGGCTGGGTCGGGAACTTCGCGATCATCCTGGTCTGCCAGGCGTTCATCTTCATCGGCTTCAGCTCGGTCTTTCCGTTCCTGCCACTGTACGTGCGCGAGCTGGGTGAGGACGAGACCGGGGCGGTGCTCTGGACCGGCGCCATCCAAGCCGCCGGCTCGGCCGTGCTGCTGGTCGCCACGCCCCTGTGGGGCGCCCTGGCTGACCGCGTGGGCAACAAGCCCATGGTGCTGCGGGCCCTGTTTGGGGCGGCCCTCTCGCTGGGCGCCATGGGCCTGGCCACCCAGGCCTGGCAGCTAGTGGTCCTGCGGACGATCCAGGGCGCAACGGCGGGGACGAACTCGGCGATCATGGCGCTGGCGGCCGCGGTCCTGCCGGCCAACCGCCTGGGGATGGGTATGGGCTTCCTCCAGACGGCGCAGTTCCTCGGCAGCTCGTTCGGCCCACTCGTCGGCGGCCTGGCGAGCGCCGCGCTCGGCTTCCGGGGCGCCTTCGGCGTCGCCGGGGCGGGTCTGCTCGCCACCGCGGTCGTGGTCGCCCTCTTCGTGCGCGAGCCTGAGCGCCGCCAGGCCAGCGCCGCCCCGGCGCTGAGCCTGGCGGGGCGGCTCGCTGCGGTCTCACGGTCGCCCCGGCTACGGGCTCCGATCCTGGCGATCTTCGCCTTCCAATCGTCCTACGCCGTGAGCATCACGCTGCTCCCCCTCCACGTCTCGAGCCTGGCGAGCGCCGCGGACGCTACGACGTGGGTGGGGCTCGTCCTCACCGCCGCCGCGCTCGGCGTCGCCGCGGGGGCCGCGGCCCTCGGCTGGCTAGGTGGGCGACTGGGAGAGCAGCGCGTGGCGCTCTTCTCGCTGGCCAGCACGGCCGTGCTCGTGCTCCCGCAGGCCTGGTTCACTACCCCGTTCCAGTTCGTGGTGCTGCGGGCGGCGCTCGGCTTCTGCGCCGGCGGCGTGCTGCCGTCGCTGCGGGCGACGCTGGGGCACGCGGCGCAGGCGGACGCTCGGGTGAGCGGGCAGGTTGGCGCGGTCTACGGCCTCGCCCAGAGCGCGTTCGCGGGCGGGCTGGTGGTTGGCCCACCGCTCGCCTCCCTCGTCGCGACCGTGTGGGGTCTGCCGGCGACCTACCTCGTGAGTGGCCTGCTCCAGGCGGCGACGACCGTCTGGTACTGGCGAACCACCAGCGGCGAGCTGGGGACGCGTCGGGTCGGGTGAGCGGTTCAGGCGCGCTGGTCCGGGCGGCCCCAGGCGCGGGCCGGCGGAGACAGAGATTGGTGCCGGGCGACCCGCGCGCAGCGCTCAGTTCGGCACGATGCCGAAGAGGACGCGCCGGCGCACCATGCCCCACAGGAGGAGCACCAGCCCGATCTGGACGAGGGGGTTCAGCACGTCCGCTGGCACGCTGAGCGGAAGGGCCGCCAGGTAGGGGCCGAGGTTGAAGATGAGCAGGATCAGGAAGAAGTGCACGATGTAGCCGTACAGCGCATGCTGGCCGAGCGGCAGCAGCAGCCATCCCGTCGCCCAGCGCAGCGGCCGCCAGAGGTAGGTCACCAGTGTGTAGGTGGTGATGGCCACCGCGACGAACGCCACCACCCGCCATGGCCGGACCGAGACCTTGGCCGCCTGCCCGCTCAACGAGTCCGGCCCGGTGTCGAAGAACGGGAGGGGGAGCTGCCCGGCGGTTGAGCCGAGCGACTGCGTAGCCCAGTACACCGAGATGAGCGCCAGCAGGAACGCGGCGCCGAGGGACACCAGCGCCACCTGGACGTGCGGCCAGCGCTGGAGCCAGCGTGAGAACGCCAGCCGGTGGAAGCCGAGGACCTGGCCCGTGATGAAGAGGACCTGCCAGGCGGCGATCGGGAAGTTCTCGCCGTTGCGAATGGGCCAGGGGAAGGTGGCCTGCTGTGGGTAGGCCTGGTAGGCCAGCCACCACAGCCACGCGATCCCGAGCACCCATCGCCACAGCCCGAGCGACAGCAGGAGGAGCGTGATCGGCGAGAGGAGGACGAGGATCGTGTACATCGCCAGGATCTCGGTGCCGTGGTAGGTGAAGTGGAGCGTCAGGGCCGCCACCACGAGCTCGTCGAACCCCTCGATCCCGAGCCCGAAGTCGCGACCTGTCCACAACGCGACGTCGGTGTACAGGTAGAGCGCCGAGAAGACGAGGGTGAGGACCACGGTCGCCACGTACAGCGTCCGGGCCCGCCGCAGCGCGTCCGTCATCGCCTCCACCAGGCCGCTACGCTCCATCTTGGCCTGGTAGGCCCGCCCCATGGCGACGCCGCTGATGAAGATGAACCCTTCGGCCGCCGAGACGTAGAAGCGGTTCCCGCCGGTGATCGCGTAGAGCCACGAGTCGCCCCCCAGGTGATCGACGACCATGGCGAAGAGGGAGAAGCCACGCAGGAGGTCGAGGCGCAGGTCCCGGCGCGCGGCGGCATCTGCGCTGGCGTTGTAGCTCAGCGCGCGCACCTGCGCGAGCAGGTCGAGCCGCGCTCGGGCGGCCCGTCGCGGGAGAGGCGGGGCGGCGACTGCGAGGCGCATACGGCTGGGCGACGGAAGCAGCTCGCCGTCGCACATTGTGTCCGGCGCCACCCGCCCCTGCCAGAAAATACCCGCCCAGGGTGTCGGCACGAACGGGCCGAGGCGGCCGACCGCGACCCGGGCTGAATAGGGGCGCCGTTGGAGCCGCACGCGGCGTGCCAGCTCGACCCCCTGGCCCGTCTGGGTCCGCTCCCAACCCGGGCACCCCACACCCAGCACTCGATGCCCTCAGGGATGCGCTCAGGTGGGCGACGCCTTGGGCCGAGACGCCGTGAGGCGCGCGCGCAACCGGCGGTCCTGGCTGAGCCGGGCGTAGCCGAGGGCGGTGAGCAGGCCGATCAGCCCCATGGCCAGCCATGGGAGCCAGGGCACGGCCAGCCGGTCGCCCAGGTCCACCAGCAGGCCACCCGTCCCGTTGCCCAGCGCGCCGCCCACCGCCAGCGCCAGCGAGCCGACGCCGAAGTAGGCGCCGCCCCGCCCACCCGCCAGCCGCGCGGTCACCAGGGGCTGCACCGGCGCAACCAGGAGCAGGCCAACGGCCACCACCGCCGTAGCAATGGCGAGCCCCGCGAAACCGGCTGCCAGGGCGTAGCCGGCGAAGCCGACGCCGAGCAGGAGCATCGCGCCGGCCATCTGCGTCAGCGGGTCGACTCGCCGGGCGGTCCAGCGCGCGAGCGGGACCTGGAGAAGCATCGCCAGCCCCGCCTGGATGGCGAAGATGAGGCCGATCGCCTCGGGACCCACCAGGCGGCTGGTCAGGAGCGGCACGGTGATGACGGTCTGGGTGGCCAGGAAGTAGTAGCCGAGGAGGAGCCCGGTGAAGCGCGCGAAATCGGCGTCGCGGAAGGTGGCGCCGATGGAGGCCCACAGGGTGGCCCCGCCTACCTCGCCTCGCATGCCGCCCGGCAGGAACAGGGCCGCCTGGATGGCGGCGGCAAGGAACGCGCTCGCCGCGACCAGGCTGACCAGGGTGAAGCTGACGGGCAGCAGCACGGCCCCCAGCAGCGGCCCGATCGCCTGACCCATCCACGTGGCCGTGCCAGCCGCCGCGTAGACCTGCTGGCGGTCCCTGTCGGGCGTCAGGTAGGCCAGCGCGGCGCGGCCGGGCGGGTCGAAGAGCGACCCACCCAGTGCGGTGACGAGGGTCCCGGCGACGATGCCGAACACGTCGGCGGAGACGGCGAACAGAAGGAACCCGGCCGTCCGCACTACGAACCCGGCGACGATGGCGGGCTTGTAGCCGATGCGATCGGACAGCGCGCCACCGATGGGTGCCGCTCCCTGCTGGAGGAGCTGCCGGGCGGCGAGCACGAGGCCGACCCCCGTGGCGTCGAACCCCAGGTCCCGGGTGAGGTGCACGGTGAGCAGCGGGAAGAGCATGAAGAACCCGGCGTTCATCAGCCCCTGGTCAATCAGCAGGGCCAGGACACCCGGCGCGTAGGGCACGCGCGTTACCCGCCAGCCAGCTTGACCGTGTAGCCCCACTGCCGGAGCGCAGCGGCCACCCGCTCGCGGTGGTCCCCCTGGATCTCGACCACGTTAGCCTTCACCGTGCCGCCGCTCCCGCACTGGCGCTTCAGCTCGGCGGCGACCTGGGCCAGGGCGCCGGCCGGCAGGCCGGCCACCACCGTCACCACCTTCCCGCCGCGGTATCGGCGGTCCCGCGGCACGCGCACGATGCCATCCCCAGGCAGGCGGGCGGCGCTCGGGGGAGAGGTGACCGCCCCTCGCCTGGCGCACGAGCAGCGGTCGAGCCGCCTGCCGCAGGTGGGGCAGACGTCGACGCGGCCCACCAGAGAGTCGTAGACGACGCGGTTCGGCATAAGCGGTGGTGCGGGGTAGCACCACGAGTGTAGCCGCGGGCTACCCTACAATCAGACGGCACGCCCATGGCCCACGCCACCCGCACCACTCCCGCCCGCAGCCGGGCGAAGACGTACGACCACGCGGCCGTCGAGCCGAAGTGGCAGGCACGCTGGGAGACCGACGCCCTCTACGAGGCGCGGGTTGACTCCTCCCGCCCCAAGCACTACGCCCTGGTGATGTTCCCCTACACCAGCGGCGACCTCCACATTGGCCACTGGTACAACTTCGCCATCGCCGACGTGCACGCCCGCTACAAGCGGATGCGCGGGTTCAACGTGCTCTTCCCGGCCGGCTTCGACGCCTTCGGGCTGCCCGCCGAGGGCGCAGCGATCAGGCACGGCATCCACCCGTACACCTGGACCATGAACAACATCGCCAAGATGGAGCGCCAGTGGCGCACCATGGGTGGCTCGTACGACTGGTCCAAGGAGATCGCCACCTGCCAGCCGGAGTACTACCGGTGGAACCAGTGGTTCTTCCTGCAGCTCCTGAAGCGTGACCTGGCCTACAAGAAGCAGGCGCCGGTGAACTGGTGCCCCGCCGACGAGGCGGTCCTGGCCAACGAGCAGGTCGTCAACGGGCGCTGCTGGCGGTGCGGCACGCCGGTCGTGCAGCGCGAGCTGGAGCAGTGGTTCTTCCGCCTTACCCGGTACGCGGAGGAGCTGCTTGATTTCAGCCAGATCGACTGGCCCGAGCGGATCCGGGTGATGCAGACCAACTGGATCGGCCGTTCGGAAGGCGTGGAGTTCCGACTCCAGGTATCAGGTATCGGGTATCAGGTATCAGGCGACGAGGAGACGATCCCCGATACCCCACACCCGACACCCAATACCCCCCTGGAGATCCCCGTCTTCACCACCCGGGTGGACACGGTGTTCGGGATGACCTACGTCGTGCTGGCGCCAGAGCACCCGCTGGTCGAGCGGCTGACGGCCCCGGAGCGCCACGCCGAGGTCGAGGCCTATCGGGAGCAGGTGGGGCGTGAGACGGAGATCGAGCGCCTCTCCACCGAGAAGGAGAAGACCGGCGTCTTCCTCGGCAGCTACGCCGTCAACCCAGCCAACGGCGAGCGCGTGCCGATCTGGATCGCCGACTACGTCCTAGGCTCGTATGGCACGGGCGCCATCATGGCCGTGCCGGGCGCGGACGAGCGCGACTGGGACTTCGCCAAGAAGTTCGGCCTGCCGATCCGCGTGGTGGTGCGGCCGCTCGACGCGCCCGACGACGTGCGGCCCGAGCAGCTCCCGGGCAACCGGGCGTACGTGGATGAGGGCATCATGGTGAACTCGGGGCCGTTCAGCGGCCTGCCGAGCGCGGAGGGGCGCGCCAAGATCGCCGCCTGGTTCGAGGAACGGGGCATTGGTGAGCGGCGCGTCAACTACCGCCTGCGCGACTGGCTGATTTCGCGCCAGCGCTACTGGGGCACCCCGATCCCCGTCGTCTACTGTGATCGCGACGGCATCGTGCCCGTGCCCGAGGACCAGCTCCCGGTGGTCCTGCCGGAGAACGTCGAGTTCCAGGCTGCGGGCGGCGAGAACCCGCTCAAGCGGAACGAGGGGTTCGTCAGCATCACCTGCCCCACCTGTGGCGGACCGGCCCGACGCGAGACGGACACCATGGACACCTTCATGGACTCCGCCTGGTACTTCCTGCGCTACGTCTCGCCCCACTACGACCGGGCGCCCGGGTTCGACCCGGAGAAGGCGCGCTACTGGCTGCCGGTCGACCAGTACATGGGCGGCGTCGAGCACGCCGTGATGCACCTGCTGTACAGCCGCTTCTTCGTGAAGGCGCTGCGCGACATGGGGCTGGTCGATTTCGGCGAGCCGTTCGCCCGCCTGTACAACCAGGGGATCGTGCTGGGGCCGGATGGCTTCCGCATGTCCAAGAGCCGTGGCAACGTGGTCAACCCGGACGAGCACGTGGCGCGCTCCGGCGCCGACACGGTGCGCGGCTGGCTGATGTTCCTGGGGCCCTGGGACCAGGGCGGACCGATCAACATGAGCGCGGTCGGCGCCATCCAGGCGCTGCTCAACCACCTCTGGGACCTGGCCGCCGGCCCGGCCCCGAGCCACGAGCGCGGCGCCGCCGACCGCGAGCTGCGGCGTCTGACGCACGCCACCATCAAGGCGGTGACGCTGGACCTGGAGGGGTTCCGCTTCAACACCATGCTGGCGAAGCTGATGACTTTGCGGAACGAGCTGCGCCGCCTCCGCGAAGCGGGCACGGTCGGTCGCGCCGCCTGGGAGGAGGCCATCGAGAGCCTCGTGCTCATGAGCGCGCCGGCCTTCCCGCACCTGGCGGAGGAGCTGTGGAGCGAGGTGCGCCGGAAGCCGTACAGCGTCCACCAGCAGCCCTGGCCCAGCTACGACGAGCGCTGGCTGGCCCAGGACGAGGTGACGCTGGTCGTCCAGGTGAACGGCAAGGTGCGTGACCAGCTTACGGTGGCGGTCGAGGTAGCGGCGGACGAGACCCGGGTCCGGGCGCTGGCGCTCGAGCGGCCGAAGGTGGCCCGGTTCGTCGACGGCCAGACCGTGCAGAGGGTGATCTACGTGCCCGGCAAGCTGGTGAACGTCGTCGCGCCTCCCCGGCGTGGCGGCACTGGCTGAAGCCGGCGTCGCGGCTCGAACGACTCCGGGCGCTTGGTTGGCTCCGGCCAACGCTCCTCGGCCGCCCTGCTAGACTGGCGAACCGTGCTCACCGCCGGTGGCGCCTGCAGCCCTGTCGCTTCGCCCGGCGCGGCCTCGCTGGCCCACTGGCTGTCCGGGTGCGACGAGACCCCTGGCATCGTCTCGGTCGCCGCCAACACGGCGGGGCGGGCGCGTGTCTGGCGCCGCGCGCCCGACGGCCGCCTCGAGATGAGCGAGCACCGCTTCACTCCGTGGTTCCTCACCACTAGCACGGAGCTGCTGGCCCACCTCGCCGCCCGGGCGCTGCCGGCCGAGCAGCTTCGGGCTAGCCACGGGGCAATCGCCACAGGTGCCGGCCTCCAGGTCGTCCAGCTCGAAGGCGGCGCCGCGGAGGCGTTGCGCTACGTGGTCCTGGCCGACAGCCTGGACGAGCTCGAGGCCGGCGTGCTCGACACCTGGAATAAGCGGACGGGGTCGCAGGCGCGCAGCCTGGCCGACCTCCACGGAGTCGTGGCGGTCTGGCCACCGGTCGAGCAGTTCTTGCTCCTGACCGGACGCACGTACTTCAAGGGGATGGAGTACCGGGACCTGCGGCGGTTGCAGTTCGACCTCGAGACGACCGGCCTGGACGAGCAGCGGGATCGCATCTTCATGGTAAGCCTGCGAGACAGCTCGGGCTGGCGGGCAAGCCTGGACACGGCCAGCATGACCGAGGCGGCGCTGCTCGAGCGCTTCGTCCAGCTCGTGCAGGAGCGTGACCCGGACGTGCTCGAGAATCACAACATCTTCGCCTTCGACCTCCCCTTCCTCGCACGCCGTGCCGCCCGCCTGGGCGTGCGGCTGGCCCTTGGGCGCGATGGCTCCGCGCCCACGGCGGCCGAAGACACCCTGCACGTGGGCAGCCGGACCGAGCGCTTCGTGCGGTGGCGGGTAGCCGGGCGTGAGGTGGTCGACACCCTCCAGGCCGTCAAGCGGCACGCGGCGGCCGCGCCTGACCTGCGCCGCCACGGGCTGAAGGAGGCGGCGCGGTACTTTGGCCTCGCCCGCCCCGACCGGGAGTACGTGTCCGGCCCCGAGGTGTGGCCCACCTTCCAGCGCGACCCGGACCGGGTGCGGCGCTACGCCGCCGACGATGTGGAGGAGGCGGACGGGCTCTCGCGCCGGCTGATGCCCATCCCTTTCTACCTGTCGACACTCCTGCCGCGGCCGTACGAACGTGTCGCGGCCGACGCCTCGCCGCCGGCGCTGTTCGACCCGTTGCTGGTGCGTGCGTCCCTGCACGAAGGACGCGCCCTGCCGGTCCCGAGCGACAGGACGGCTCGCGGCAGCCCAGGAGCCACCCGCCCGAGACTCTTCGCCCGCGGTGTGGTGCGCCAGGCCATCGCCGTCGAGGCACGGCCGCTCTTCTCACGCCTCCTGGTAGAGGCTGCCCACGCGGGCGGTGCGCCGTGCGACCCGTTCACCCTGCTCCTCGGCGAGGTGCTGGCGCGCCAGGCGCACCACCGGGCCGCCGCCGGGCAGGCGGACGCGGACGCTGGCGAGCGCGCCGCTCAGGTGGCGCGGGCGGACGCCCTGGCGGAGCTCGCCGAGGGCGCGTTCCCGTACCTGGCGAGCCCGGGCGTCTTCTTCCCGGACGCCGCGCTGGCGGCCCAGGCCGCGCAGCGCGGGCGGAGCACCATGGACGCGCTCCTGCGCGCCCTCGAGGCTCACGGGGCCACGGCGATCGAGGTGGATGGTGCGCAGGCCCTGCTGGCGGTCCCGGTAGACTGGGACGAGGCGGCCGAGCGGGCGCTGCTCGGCGCTGGCCAGGCGCTGCTACCGCCGGGCGTCTGCCTGGAGCGCCGGGGCCGCTACCGTGCCGCCTACGTCCGCGCCGAGCGCAACCGCGCCCTCCTCGGGTACGACGGGACCATCGGGCTCGTCGGGCGGCGGCCCGGCGTGGCGGGGGACGAACCGTTCGGCGAGCAGTTCGTCCGGCACGCCGCCGCGCTGCTCCTGCGCGGCGACCTGCCAGCGCTGCGACGCCTGTTCCTGGAGACGGTGGCCCGCCTCCGGGCTGGCGAGGTCGCGGTGGCCGAGCTGTGCACGCAGGCCACCCTGCGCAAGTCGCCCGCCGAGTACCGCCAGGCAGCCTCCCGCGAAGAGCCATACGAGGTCCTGCTGGTAGCCGGGGTCAGGAGCTGGCGGACCGGCCAGCGCGTGCGCTACTTCCGCGATCGGGGCGGGCAGCCGCGGCTGGTCCAGGAAGGTGACGCCCCGCCGCCGACGGCAGCTGACGCGGAGCACTACGTGCAGAGGCTGCACGGGACGTACTGCCACTACTTCGCCCACGCCTTTCGGCCGGAGCACTTCCAGGCGCTGTTCCGCCTGCCGCTCGCCGGCCAGCCCGCGGGCGAGGCAGATGAGGCGGACCTGGCGGGCATCCAGCCCGTGTTGACGTGCGTCTCCCTGCTCGCCTGACCCACCGCGGGGCGCTCGCCCGCTACTCCTCGCCCTCGGCGCCGGTGAGCTGCCACCACTGGCCCCGCCGACGGAGGTAGCCGAGCTGCCCGAGCCGCGCGAGCGTCGCGAGGACCCGCCGGCGACCCAGGCCGGTCCGCGTGACGAGCCAGGCGGTCGGCGGGACGCGCCGGCTCCCGTGGGTACACCCGGCGTGGGCCGCGGCCAGCACTTGGGCCTCGAGGGTCGCCGCCGGCGGCGCGACGCGGGCTAGCGCGCGGGCCTGCAACCGGGCCTGCGCGAGGAGTCGTGTTGCCGCTCGACGCGAGACCCCAAGCTCGCGGGCCAGCCGCGTGGTCGGCCGCTCGGCTACCGCGTGGAGCACCAGCGCGCGGCGCTCGACGCCGGGGAGGCCGCTCACCAGCTCCCGCGCCAGTAGCGCGTCCGCCCAACGGTCCGCGTCCGAGTCGGCCGTAGCGTCGGCCAGCATGTGGCCGTCTGGCGCCTGGCCCTCCGCCACCTCGATCCGCGCGGTCGCCCGCCGCCGGTTGCGGCGCAAGCAGCGGTCCAGGTGGGCGCGGAGCGCGCGCAGCGCCACGGAGTGGAACGGCCCGTCACGCTCCGGCGACCACGCCAGGGCCGCTTCGGCGAGGGCCAGCCAGCTCTCCTGGAGGAGGTCGGCCGCTTCCAGGCTGGGCGCCTGCGGCAGCCGCCGCCGAGCCCGGTGCATCAGCCAGTGCCCCTCGCGCGAGAGCGCCGCGTGGAGCGCCACGAGCGCCTCGGCGCTCCCGGCCTGGTAGGCGCGCGCCAGCTCGTCCAGGCGCGTCTCATCCGCGACCGGCGCGGGCTCGCGCCTGCCCGCGGCGCCACCGCTGCCCGGGCCGCTCACGGGAGGACACCCCGGGTCCGGAGGGCGTAGACGATCAGACCGAGCAGTGTGCTCAGGAACGTCGCGCTGGCCGCGAGGAGCAGCGCATTCAGCTTCGCCTCCAGCCGGTCGAACGCGCGACTCAGCTCCTCGACTCGCGCGGCGGTCACCCGGCCGCTGGCGCAGCCCTTGTCGTCCAGGCGTTGGGCGAGGCCGGCGACGGTGGCGTCGCCGGCCTGCCTGGACCGCGTGCGGCGGGCGCTCCGCACCTGGACGACCTGCGCCACGGACTCGGCCAGCGGGTCGACCGTGCGCGTGGTGGGCAGGCGACGGCGACTCACGCGTCGACCCCCATCTCAACCCCGACCCGCTGCAGGATGCGCCGGAGGTCAGCCGAGAGCCCATCTTCCAGCACGTCCTCCCCCTCCCCGTCCTCCAGCTCGGGGACGATGGCCCGCTCGCGTAGGAGGCGCCGCAGCGCCTCGGCGTGCTGGCGGACGGCCGCGTTGTCGCCCACCACGAAGGCGTCACGCAGGGCCTGCCGCAGCATGCGCAGCTCCGCCTCGATCCCCCGCATCCGCTCCGGGTCGAGGTCGAGCGCCCAGCGTCGCCTGGCGGCCAGGTCCTGCAGCGTCTCGTCCGGGACGAAGCTGGCCAGGTTGCGCCGGGCCCGCTGCCCGGCGGGCCTGGAGCGACGCGGCGTGGTGGGGCGACTGGGTTCGTCTGGCTTCGGCACGGCCTGCCCTCCCTGGGATAGAACATATGTTCTATCCGAGCACGGAGGCTACCGCGTCCGAGCCGCCCTGTCAAGCGCCGGCCGCCGGGGTGCGGCAGGCCTGCTACACTCGCGCGCCGTGGCGGCGGGCGGCCGAGCGGCCCACCACAGGCACGCAAGCGGAGCGGCGACGGCCGGGCAGCGGGGCGTCTGGGACCGGCTCGCCGACGCCCTCAAGCCGGGCGCCTACCGCCCCAGGCTGCGCGCCGAGCTGGTCCAGGCCGCCCAGCACCGCTCACGGGCCGGCGAGCCGTACGTGGTCGTGAAGAACCGCGCCCGGCCCGCCTATCTCCGCCTCACAGCACGCGAGTACGCCCTCCTGGAGCTGATGGACGGCACCCGCAGTGTGAGCGATCTCGTCGTCGAGTACCTCCTGCGCTACCGGGTGCTGGCGTTCCAGCGCGTGGTGAGCCTGGTCCACCGGCTCGGCCAGCACGGCTTCCTCGACCGCGCCGCGGTCGACCCCGAGCGCGGGCTGCGGGACCGATTCGCCCGCCGCGACCGCCTCGGCCGGTGGCTCCGGCTGGTTGGCGGCTGGCTGGCCGGGCGCGAGGTGGTGGTGGAGGGCGTCGGCCACCTCGTCGACCGCTGGTACCGGCGCTGGGGCAGGCTGCTCTTCACGCGCTGGGCGCAGCTCCTCTTCGCCGCCGTTGCCACCACCGGGCTCGGCCTCTTCGCGCTCGGTCTCTGGCGGGGGAGCCAGCGGCTGCTGATCGTCGGCGACTCCTACGCGCTGGGGGTCCTCTTCCTCCTGGCCTTCGGCCTGGCTGCCACCGGCATCCACGAGCTGGGGCACGCGCTCGCCCTGCGGCACGTCGGGTGCGAAGTCCGTCGGGCCGGTCTCCTCTTCTACTACGGCGTGCCCACCTTCTTCGTCGACACCACGGACACCTGGATGGCCGGCCCGGGCGCCCGGCTGGCGGTGAGCTGGGCGGGGCCGTACACGGCGCTGATCCAGGGTGGGGTCGCCAGTATCGCCGGTGCCCTCGTGCCCGGCGGCGTGGTGGGCGACCTGCTCTTCGCCTGGGCCTTCGTCTCGTACCTGGACGTGCTGGTGAACCTGAACCCGCTCCTCGAGCTCGACGGCTACTACCTGCTGGTGGACGCCCTCGAGCGGCCGCTCTTGCGGCGCCACGCGCTGCGATTCGCGCGCGTCACCGTGTGGCGCAAGCTGTGGCGGCGGGAGGCGCTCTCCGGGGAGGAGAAGCTGCTGGCGCTCTTTGGCCTCGCCTCGGGCGTGTGGTCGCTTTTCTCCATCTGGCTGGCGCTGTACCTGTGGGGGGCGCGGCTGCAGGGCATGGTGGGCGAGTTGTGGCGCTCCGGCAGCCTCGGGTCGCGCCTGGCGCTAGCGCTGCTGGCCGGCGCGGCGGCCGCCGCGCTCGTGGTGGCGCTCGCCCGCGCCGCCCGGGACCTCGCTCCCCGGCTGGTGGCGCGGGCCACGTTGCTCCACCGGCGCGGCGAGGCGGTGCGCCGGCGCGAGACCGTCGCCCTCCTGCGCCGCCTGCCCTTCCTGGCCGACCTACCGGCGGGCCGTCTGCTGGAGACCGCGGCCCTCCTCCAGCCCGTCTACGCCCCGAGCGGGGAGGAGGTGGTCCGCCAGGGCGAGCTAGGCACGCGCTTCTACCTCGTCAAGCGGGGCTGCCTCGACGTGATCAAGGACGGAGAGCTGGTGGCGACGCTCGGGGCCGGGACGTGCTTTGGAGAGATCGCGCTGCTGCGCAACGTGGCACGCACGGCCACGGTGCGCGCCCGCACCGCCTCCCACCTGCTGGCGATGCGGGGCGACGACTTCCGCGCCCTGCTGGCCCACGAGATGGACACCTTCCTCCGGCTACAGACGCGCGTGGAGCTGCGCGACGAGCTCGGCCGGCTCCCGTGGCTCGCCGGCCTCGGCCCCGCCGAGCTGGACCTCCTGCTGGCGAAGCTCGAGCCCACCCGCTTCCCGCCCGGCGCGTGCCTCGTCCGCCAGGGGGAGCGGGGCGATCGCTTCTACGTCATCCGCGCCGGACAGGTGGCGGTAGAGACGAACGGCGCGCAGGTCTCGCTGCTCGGGCCCGGGGACTACTGCGGCGAGATTGCGCTCCTCCTGGACGTGCCGCGCACGGCCACGCTGCGGGCAGTCGGGCCGCAGGCCGTGGAAGCGTGGAGCCTGGGCCGGGACGACTTCGTCGACGTGCTGGGCCAGTACCTGGGCCTCGCGCCCGCACTCCAGGAGACCGGGACGCGGCGGCTGGGCGCGCTGGGCGCGCGCTGAGCACCTCGCACCGCCCGCTCCGGCGCCGCACCCGAGCCCACGGGCTGAGCCGTGGCCGCGTACTCGGATCCGCACGCCTGGGCGGTCGTGCCGGCGTCCCGGCGTGAAGTTTGACACGGTTGTGACATCATGCCTAGATTGGCTGCGTCTTCTGTGCATCGAGCGGTCGCCGGGAGGGGTGGGCCGCACGGCGGACGCGCATGGGAGGCTGAGGAAGGGGCTCCGTGGGCTACCGCTACCGGCGTCGCCGATCTGGCCCAAGCTGGAGTGTCGTGCTCTCGCTGGTGCTGCTGGTGGGGGCAGGCGCCTACTTCCTCCCGCAGTACCTTGTCCCACGCGCCGGGGCACCGCTCCCGGAGGTGGCGCCGGTGGTGGCCGCCGCGCCCTCGCCGACGGCCGACATCGCCAGCGCGCTGCTCGCCGAGGGGGACGCTCTGCTCCAGGCAGGTCGCTGGACGGCTGCCGCCGCCGCGTACGCCGAAGTGGTGCGTCTCAACCCGGCCGTGGCGGCCGCGGAGGCAGGCTGGGCCCGGGCGCTCGTCGCCGCCAACACACCCACCCCGGCCGTGGAGCACGCCCAGAAGGCCGTCGACCTCGCCCCGCGCTCGGCGCGCGCCCAGGCCGTGCTGGCCCTCGCCCTGAACTGGGCGGGCAACCCGGACCGTGCGATCGCGGCGGCTCGCCGGGCGATCGAGCTCGACCCCGGGCTGCCCGAGGGCCAGGCGTACCTGGCCGAGGCGCTCACCGACAAGTACCGGCTGCCTGAATCCGACGAAGCCCTCCAACGCGCGTTCGCCGCCGGCGGGCGCGACAACCCGGAGGTCCTGCGCGTGCAGGCCTACCTCCAGGAGACGCGCGCCGAGTACGCCGACGCTGTTACCACCTACAGACGCAGTATTGAGAAAGCGCCCGACTGGTCCTACCTGTATGTGAGCCTCGGCCACGCCCTGCGCGCCCAGAAGCAGTACCAGGAGGCGATCGTCGCGTTCCAGCGCGCCGCCGAGCTCAACCCCCAGGACGCGCGCGCCCAGGGCGGGCTGGGGATGGTGTACTACGCCATGGAGGAGTACGCGACTGCCCAGAGCTACCTCGAGCGGGCCATCGCGATCGACGCGACCTACGCCTCCGGGTACGGCCAGCTCGGCTGGGTCTTCTACGTCCAGCGGCAGTACGACCGGGCGCAGCCGTACTTCGAGCGAGCCGCGGAGCTGGAGCGAGACCCCACCCGGAACGCCGCCTACCGCCACGCCCTGGGCTGGGTCTACCTGAGCGTGAAGCGCTACGACCGCGCCAGGCAGGAATTCACCAAAGCGCTGGAGCTCAACCCTGAGCTGGAGGGGGCGAGGGAGGGCCTCCAGGTGCTGGAGAAGCTGCAGGCCGCACCTGGGCCCTGAGCGTCGCTCGTCGCTCACCCCCGGCCACGGATCAGCCCGTGGGCCTGGGTGCGGCGCCGGAGCAGGCGGTGCGTGGGGCCCGGCGAGGGGTCGCGCGCGGCGCTCAGCGCGCCCTGACCGCGCGCAGCTTGGCGGCGACCGGCTGGCCGAGCGCCACCGGGCCGTGCTCGCCGTCCAGCACCACCAGCGCGTTGAAGCGGGTGGCTTCGCGCACGCTCACCCGCGCGCCCGGCGCCACGCCATGCTCTTCGAGGTAGCGCATCAGCTCGCGGTCTTCCTCCGCCTCCTCGGTGATGCGCTGGATGACCAGCTCGTCGCCCGTGGTGGCCCGATCGAGCGGAAACTCGTCCGGCGCGAGCGCGCCCAGGCCGGGGATCGGATTGCCGTGGGGGCAGGTCTTCGGGCGCCCCAGCGCCTCGAGCAGGCGGGCCTCCAGGTTGGGCGTGATGGCGTGCTCGACCCCATGGGCCTCCTCGTGCGCCTGGTGCCACGGCATCTTGAGCAGGTCGGTCAGCAGGCGCTCGGCCAGCGCGTGCCGGCGGACGATGTCCTCGGCGACCTGTCGGCCATGCTCGGTGAAGAGGATCTCCTTGCGCGACCCATGCGTGATGAGCCCATCGCGCTCCATGCGCTGGAGCGTCGCCGTCACCGTCGGCGGCGTGACCCCCATGCGCTCCGCCAGGCGGGCCGCGATCACAGTCACGCCGTCACGCGTGAGGTAGTGGATCACCTGCAGGTAGTCTTCGATCACCGAGCTCGCCATGGTCTGCCCTCCGCCACGAACTTGCGCTCTCTAGCGCCATGACGAGTATAACGCTCCTGGTTAGGCGACCCTAACCAGGAGCGCGCCCTCGATACGCGCCCGCGAGTTTGCGTAAGGGCGCACCAGTGGCCCGCCTTGGCGGACGTTGGCGCGGGCGACGGCCACTGGCTACGCCACTGGCGGACGAGGCGCGGCCTGCTCAGACGGCCACGGGTGGCTCGGCCGCTCGGGCGCTGCTGAGGCGCCGCTGGATGGCCCGTCCCAGACGACGGATGCCTTCCTGGAGCACCTTCGGCGGGACGTTGGAGAAGTTCAGTCGCATGGTGTTGGCGCCTGAGCCGTCGGCGTGGAACCCCTGGCCAGGCACGAAGGCCACTTTCTCCTGCACCGCCTCCAGCAGCAGGTCGCGAGTGTTGATGTGGCTCGGCAGCTCGGCCCACACGAAGAGTCCGCCGGCCGGGCGCGTGTAACGGGCCTGCTCCGGGAAGTTCTCCTCGATCGCCCGCAGCATGACGTCGCGCCGCTCCTTGTAGAAGCGCTTCAGCCGCTCCACGTGGCCTTCGACGAAACCGTCCTTGACCACGTAGTACGTCGCCATCTGGGGCGCCGTGCCCGTGTGGAGGTCGGCCGGCTGCTTGGCGTGCACGATCTGCTCGAGCGCCTCCGCGCAGGCGACCACCCAGCCCAGCCGGAACCCTGGCGCGAGAATCTTGGAGAACGTGCCGAGGTAGATGACGTTGCCCTCGGCGTCGAAGCTCTTGAGACTCGGCAGGTGCTCGCCCTCGTAGCGCAGCTCACCATAGGGGTCGTCTTCGACGACTGCCACGCCGAACCGGCTGGCCACCTGCACCAGCGTCCGACGCCGCTCCAGGCTCAGCGTGCGGCCGGTGGGATTCTGGAAGTTCGGAACCGCGTAGACGAGCTTGATCCGGTGCGGGCCGCGCCGGGCCGCGTCCTCGGCGAGGATCTGCTCCAGCGCGTCGACCCGCATACCGTGCTCGTCCATGGGGACCACGGCGTACTCGGGCTGGTACTGGTTGAAAGCCTGGATGGCGCCGAGGTAGCTGGGGTTCTCCAGCGCCACCCGGTCGCCCGGGTCCAAGAAGATCTTGCCGATCAGGTCGAGCGCCTGCTGCGAGCCATTGGTGATGAGGATCTCGTCTGCCGTGCAGCGGATGCCGACCCGGCCCAGACGATCGGCAAGGAACTGGCGGAGCGGCAGGTAGCCCTCGGTCGGCCCGTACTGCAGCGCGGCGGCTCCATTGGTCTCGAGGACCCACTCGAAAGCGCGGCGGTACTCGTCGATGGGGAACAGCTCCGGGGCCGGCAGGCCGCCGGCGAGGGAGATCATGTCTGGCTGCGCCGTGACCTTCAGGATCTCGCGGATGTCCGAGGCGCGCATGCGGTGCGCGCGCTCGGCGGTCAGTTGCTGCCAGTTCACGGGCATGAGGCATCCTCCACGACCGCCGGCCGGGCGGCCAGAACCAGGTGGGTGCCGCCATTCTATGCGCTTCGCCCCTCTGGCCTCGCGCGGCCGGGCGCGGAGGCCGCGGCCCGCCAGGAGCCCCCCGAGCGGGAGCCGTCCGCTCCGACCGCGCCACGGGCACTGGGTGACACCCGACAACGCGCGACCCGGTAGAGGGTGAGCCACAGCACCAGGCCGCCCGCGGCCAGGTAGGTCAGCCGCATCCATGGCGTGCCACCGTCACTCCCAGCGAGCGTACCGTGAGCCGTAGCCAGAACGAAGACGCCAAACGACCCGTAGTGGATCATCCGCCACGCCCTCTGGCCGAGGCGCCGCCGCAGCCAGAAGCTGGCGTGCACCACCCCTGCCCCGTAGGCCGCGATGGTGCCCAGGCCAACCGCGAGCGGCCGGTACGGGGCGAGGAAGGGCACCAGGAGGTCCAGCGCGTCAAACCGCACGGTCGCGTCGCCGACGAGCACGAGGGCGTGGCCGGCCACCAGCGCCAGGCTGGTCCCGGAGATCCACCGGTGGATCTCCACGCTCCGTGCCCTGCCCAGCGCGCCGTCGCCCGCGCCGGTCGAGATGAGTAAGCCCCAGATGACGCCGAGCGCCAACGCGACGTACGCGCTGACGCCGAGCGCGCGGGAAAGGTACCAGAACCACTGGCCTTCCGGCCGCTGCACGCCGACACCGATCCAGCCCGCCCGCGCGACCAGCGCCGACCCCGCTGCCAGCGCGAGGGCCCCGAGCCCCAGGCCGACCAGCACCGCCCTACGCACCGTCCACCACCTCCAGGTCGCCGACGAGGCGCACGCCGCCGGCGTTCGCCACCAGGACACCCGCGGTGTCTTCCATTCGCGCGAGAAACCGCCCCCCTTCGGCTTCGCCGAGGAGGAACGCCGTCTTCGCCAGCACGTCCGCCCGCTCGGCGCTCGACGCCACCACCGTTGCCTGCGCCAGGTCAGACGCCGACGGGCGGCCCGTCCGAGGATCGACGAGGTGGTGCTGCGCCACGCCGCCACGCCACCACCGGCGCCGGTTCGGCGCGCTCGTGGCGGCAGCGCGGTCCCTGATCCGGAGCGTGAGCAGCGCCCGGGAGGGGTCGCGTGGGTCCTCCACGTCCACCAGCCAGCCCTGGCCATCCGGCCCAGCCCCGCGCAGCACCACGTCGCCCCCGGCGTCGAGAGCGCCCGTCGCCGGCAGCAGGTGCGCCGCCACGTCCGCGGCCCACCCCTTGATGAACCCGCCGAAGTCGAGCTGCGCCGACGGCGGGCGGACCACCGTCTGAGCCACGGGGTCGACCTTGAGATCCCGGAAGCACACGCCCGGACCGACCGTGTGCGCCGCCTCGTCGCGGTCCAGCGCCCCCGGGCCAAACGGCCGGTCGTACCCGGCCGCCACGATAGCCTCCCCGATCGTCGGGTCGAACAGCCCCTCAGTGAGCGAGACGTAGGCGCTGGCCCGCTCCAGCGCGGCAAGGAGCGTGGGCGACGCCACGAATGGCCCGTCCCAGCGGTTGAGTCGCGACAGCTCGCTGTCCGGGCGGAAGCGGCTGAAGTGGCGCTCGCTCGCCTGGAAGACCGCGGCGGCCACGCGCGCCAGCAGCCACTCGCCCAGCTCGGAGGAGCCGGGGACGACGACGCTCACGTCGGTACCCATGGCGCGGAACGTGGCGGTCATGAGCTCCTCGTCCGAATGCGGGCCACGGCTGCGCTCGACGCCTGCGCTGGGGCGGCTGGTCGGGTGGCGCGCGGCGGCGCTGCGGCGGTGCTCGCCGCCTGCGCCCCTCCGTCGACACGCGGCGCCCCTGCCGTGGCCGCCTGGCGCGTGACCCCCACGAAGGCCCCACTGTAGGCCAGCGCTAGCGCGGCCACGAGGTAGAGCTTCCACTCGCGGCCGGAGAGGGCGAACCGGGGCGGCTGCCGCCGGCCTGCCTGCCCGGTGGGATCAGTCGTCGCCATCGTCGTCCCCGCGTCGGTTCGGCGCCAACGTCTGCCACCCGGTGCCGCGCGGCTCCGCATTCGAGAGTCCGGCCGATCGAGCGGCTCGCTCGTCGTCGCCGTCGTCCCCATCCGACTCCCGCTCGCGGTGCGCCCTCGCATCCGGGGAGCGGGTGGCCAGCGCCTGCAGGAGCGACCCCGACACGGCGTCGGGGGCAGCGAGCGACAGGTCACCCCGGCCGGACGACGCTGCTCCCGGGAACGGGACCTCGGGCGCCGGGGCAGACGCCGCCGTATCGTTCGAAGTGGGAGTGACCCACCAGGTCGCAGCCGGCCACATGGTCGGCTGCGGGAGCGCCGCCGTATCACCCGGAGTGGGAGTGATCCACCCGGTGAGGCTGGCGGCGGTCACGCCGCCAGCCAGGGTCAGACTGGCGGCAGCCGCGGCCACGGCCAGCATCAAGCGGTTCGGTGTGGAGGGTTGCTGCTGCATGGGAGCTCCCTGGTCCAGTTCGGATAGGCTGAGCGTAGGCTTGCCGCATGGGAGCGCCATCAGACGATGCTGTGAGAGCTCTCAGGTTTCGGTCCCAACGCCGGTGCTACATTCACACCCCCATGTCCGTGCTGGTCGTCGAGGACGAGCCGCGTCTCCTCCGCTTGATCGAGCGGACGCTGCGCGCCGAGGGCTACGCCGTCGAGGCGCTGGACGACGGCGGTGCCGCCTTCGAGCAAGCGCGCTGCCGCGGCTACGACCTGATCGTGCTGGACGTGATGCTCCCCACGATGAGCGGCCTCGAGATCACCCTGCGACTGCGCCGCCAGCACATCGAGACGCCCATCCTCATGCTCACCGCGCGCGACGCGGTGGAAGACCGGGTGGCCGGGCTGGACGCGGGGGCCGACGACTACCTGGTGAAGCCCGTCGCCTTCGAGGAGCTGCTGGCGCGCGTCCGGGCCCTGCTCCGGCGCCACGCCGACGGGTCGCCCGGCGCCACGCTGCGGGTGGGCGACCTGGTGCTCAACCGCCTGCGCCACGAGGCCCAGCGCGGCGGGCGGCAGATCGAGCTCACGGCGCGCGAGTTCGCCCTGCTGGAGTACCTGATGACCAACGCCGGGCGCGTCCTGAGTCGCGACCAGATTATCGGGGCGGTCTGGCCCCAGGATTTCGACGGCGGCAGCAACGTCGTGGACACGTACGTCCACTACCTCCGGGAGAAGGTCGACCGACCTCCCGTGCGTCCGCTCATCCGGACCGTCCGGGGTGTGGGGTACGCGCTCGGCCCGTGACCACGTTCACCCGAACCCGCTGGATCCTGGCGGGGTGGAACCTCGCCATCCTCGCCCTCCTCCTCGCCGCGACGATCGGCGCGGTGGCGATTGGCCAGCTGCGCGCACAGGACCCGGTCGTGGAGCGGGAGCTCCGTGCGGGCGCGGATCGCGAGGCTGCGAGCTTCGCCCGCCAGGCCACGGCGCGCGAGTCTCGCGACAGCGGCGACAGCGAAGATGGCGACGATGACCGGTACCGGCCCGAGGCCGCCGACCTGTTCGCCTTCTGGGTGGATGCGCGGGGCGCCGTGGTGCGGAACAGCCGCAACGTGGCCCTGCCAGGGCTACCCGATGCGGCCGGGCTGAGCGCCGCCCTGCGTGGCCGCGAATCGCTCGTCGACCGGGACGCGGGAGGCGTGCCAATGCGGCTGCTCAGCGTGCCGGTGTACCGCGATGGACGGCTCGTCGGCGCCGTCCAGGTGGGCAAGTCGCTCGCGGAGAACCGCGCTGCGGTCGCGCAGCTCGTCACCACCCTGGCCACGACCGGCCTGGCCAGCCTCCTGCTGGCCACGTTTGGTAGCCTCTTCCTCGCCGGGCGCGCCATGCGCCCGATCCAGGCGGCCTTCGACCGGCAGCGGCACTTCATCGCCGACGCGAGCCACGAGCTACGGACACCGGTCGCGGTGCTGCGCGCGCGCGCCGAGGCGCTCCAGCGCCGTGCGTCGACCTTGCCCTCCGAGGCAGCGAGCGAGGTGCGGCAGCTCGTCCGGGATGCCGACGAGCTCACCGAGCTGCTCGGCGAGCTGCTGGACCTCGCCCGCCTGGACGCGGGACAGACCAGCCTCCAGCTCGAGCCGGTCGCGCTGGCAGACGTCGTCGAGGAGACGGTGGCCCAGCTCCGGCCGCTCGCCGACGAGCGCGCCGTACAGCTCCGGTCGACGACCGAGCCGCTCTGGGCGCATGCCAACCTCTCCCGCGTTCGCCAGGTGGCCCGGGCGCTGGCGGATAACGCGCTGAAGCACACGCCGCCAGGCGGCAGCGTGACACTCGCGCTCGCCCGCGATGGCGGCTGGGCCCAGCTCGTCGTGCGGGACACCGGCGAGGGCATCCCACTCGAGCAGCTCCCGCGCGTGTTCGACCGCTTCTACCGCGCCCACCCGGTCTCCCGCCAGGGCGTGGCGCCTTCGGCCAGCGGCGCTGGCCTGGGGCTCGCCATCGCCCAGCAGCTGGTGCGGCTGATGCACGGCCAGGTCCACCTGCGCAGCCAGCCCGGGGCGGGGACCACGGCCACCGTGCTGCTGCCGCTCGAGAGCCACCAGCCGTGAGCAAGGGGCGCATCCCGAGGTTCTTCGAGGACACG
Source organism: uncultured Chloroflexota bacterium (assembly GCA_964435115.1). Lineage (GTDB taxonomy): Bacteria > Chloroflexota > UBA6077 > UBA6077 > CF-72 > CAYSYM01. The sequence continues at coordinate 35,959 of CAYSYM010000009.1, forward strand.
TGAGGCGAACGGAGGCCACCGGTGTTCACCATCAAGCGTCTCAACCACATCGTCCTGTACGTGCGCGATGCCCAGCGCGCGTTCGCCTTCTACCGCGACGTGCTCGGGTTCTCCCTGGTCGAGGCGATAGGCGACCAGGCGCTCTTCCTGCGCGCCAACGGCAGCGACAATCACCACGACCTCGGGCTGTTCGGCATCGGCGCGCAGGCCGCCCCGCCTACCCGTGGCGAGCGCGTGGGCATGTACCACGCCGCCTGGGAGGTGGCGACGCTCCAGGACCTGGCCGGCGCGCGCGTGGAGCTGCTGGCGGCCGGCGCGCTCGTCGGCGAGTCGGACCACGGCAGCAGCCTCAGTCTGTACGGCCGGGACCCGGATGGGACCGAGTTCGAGGTGTTCTGGATGGTGCCCCGCGACGAGTGGGAGAGCCGTGGCTTCGGCACCCGCCCGCTGGACCTCGAAGGTGAGCTTCGGCGGCGCGGCCTCGCAGCCAGTGGGCCAGGCTGAAGTCTGGCGTCGCCCGGCCCGGCGGCGCGGGCCGGGCGCGGGCGCCCCGGGCAGCTCCCCGCAGCTACTGGCCGGGTGCCGGCAGCGCCAGTCGGTACGCCGCCTCGTTCGCCAGGCGGAAGGTGTGGCTGGGCGCGGGGCGGCGGCTCCGGTACACCACCCGACCTCCGCCGAGGCCTGTGGCGACGAGGCACGCCCGCGGCTCGTCCAGGTTGATCCGCGCCTCGATCCCATCGCCTGTCCAGGTGTAGGCGAGATCGAGGGCCAGGCCGCGGTACTGGAGATGCCGCACCTCGTACCGCCGTCCGGGCAGCCGCAGGGCGGCCGGGAGGGCCGGGGCCAGGTTCGCCCACCAGCCCGTGGTCTTGCGGCACTCCTGGAGTCCGACGACGTGGCGCAGCAACAGGTTCGCCGTCGTCGCACCCCAGCCGTAGCCATCGCTCGCCCGCCACCCGCCAAGATCGGCCGGCCAGTACTCGCGCGCCGCCCCGGGTGTCGGCCGCCGCCACACCTCCAGCGTGCGGCGGCCGTTCTCCCGGTAGACCCGCTCCAGGACGCTCCACGCCACCTCCCCCACTAGCCCCCGCAGGCCTGCCGCGGCGGCCGACTCCACGAGCGCGTAGGTCCACGACGGCCACCACGTCCACGGGGGCGTGCAGTGCCGCGCCACCTCCGAGCGCAGCGCCCGCGCCTGCGCGGTCGTCGCAGCGTCCAGCAGCGGTGCGAGCGCCATGGGCGAGAACCGGCGCGCGTCGACCCCCCAGTACAGCTCGTCCGGGCGCGGCTCCTGGAAGTGACGCGCGCCGATCAGCCAGTCCCGGAACCGCCCCGCGGAGGGGTCGAACAACCGTCGGGTCCGACGCGCGAACGCCCGCCGCAGGCGCAGCCACCGCTGCCGATCGCCCGGGCGGCCCAGCTCGGAGGCGAAGAGCGCCATCACCCGGGCGGCGTGCGCCATGGTCGCCTGCAGCTCTACGGGACGCACATGCGCGGAGATATCGGCGTCCCCGGAGCCCGTCGGGTCCAGGCGCGGGTTCCCGTCCTCACCCGCCTCCCAGGTGCACCTGTAGACGAGCCAGCCACGCCCATCAGTACGGTAGCGCAGCCACCACGCCAGGTACCGAGCCAGGAAGGGGTACAGCTCCGCCAGCCAGGCCCGGTCGAGCGTGCGCAAGTAGAGCAGCTCGAGGTTCAGGAACGGCAGGCACCAGGCTGGCGAGGTCCCACAGCCGCTGCCGTCGCGCGCGACCATATTGAACGACCCGTCCTGGAAGACGCACGGCACGTTCTCGGCTGGCGCGTCGCGGAACAGGGAAAGTACCGCCCGCTGGGCCAGGTCCGGGTCGCCATAGGCGAGCCGGAGCATGTCCAGCACACCCTCCGCCAGGACGACACGCGGCCAGGCGACCATCCAGCTCGGCCACACATCGCGGAAGATCCCGCCTGCCGGCATCACCAGCAGGCGCGTGGTCTCGAAGTCGTAGACCAGGCCCTCGCGCCAGCCCTCCGGCCAGTCGCCGGCGAGCACGGGGCAGCGCGCCCAGAAACGCCGGTCGTCGTCGAGCAGCGCCGCCAGCCGGCCCGCCGCCGAGGGCAGCGCCGCTCGAGCCGCGTCCAGCGCCGCGGCGGGATCGTCGGCCCGCCCGAGGGTGGCGAGGACCCACGTCCGCTCCCCACCGTCAAGCGAACGACCCGTCTCCACCTCGGCCCACGCCTCGCCCGCGAGCCCGCTCGCCGGTGTCGCAGGCCCGACGTGTGTGCCCGGCGCCGCGGCTACGGCGAGCGCGTGCGCCGCCAGCGCGGGCCCCGGACCGTCCACGCGGAAGACCGCGGTCGACCCGGCTGGGCCGCACCGCACCCGCCTGGCACGTGACCAGGCGCGGCCCACCAGCCCCAGCCGAAAGGGACGTGGCGAAGCCGACTGGTTGGCCGCTTCGACCAGGACGCAGAGCACGTCGTCGACCAGAAAGGCGCGCGCAGCGAGCGCCACGTCGCCTGCCGCCCAGTCGAACCCGAGCACGTTCGCCGTGTGGTAGCGGGAGCCGTAGCCGATGCGTTCGAAGCTGGCCCGGGTCACGCACCGTCGCTCGCCCACCCAGCTCGCCAGGCTGATCCCTGCCCCGTCCGCCGGATCGTTGTGCCAGGGGTAGACCCACTCGACGCCCAGCGTGTCGTCGGCCGAGCGCAGGTTGCCACCCTGGCACGTCGTCCACGAGCTGGCACGGTGGGCCGGGTTGCGGAGGTAGCCGAACGGCGTGTAGCTCCCTTCGGGGAACGCCATCCCGGCAGCCGAGCCCCTCAGCCTGCCTCCGCCCCGGGCGGAGGCAGGGCGTTCCGCGCGACCACGCGCCGGTACCAGCGACCGCTCTCCTTCATCGTGCGCCGCTGGGTGGGGTAGTCCACGTGGACGAGCCCGAACCGCTTCGAGTACCCCAGCGCCCACTCGAAGTTGTCGAGCAGCGACCAGACGAAGTAGCCGCGCAGGGGGGCACCGGCCTGCCACGCCCGGTGGGCTGCCAGCAGGTGGTCGTGCAGGAATGCAATGCGGCCGGGATCGTGGACCGAGTCGTCCGCGAGGTGGTCTTCGAGAGCCACCCCATTCTCCGTGACGTAGATCGCCGGTGCCCCGTACTCGCGCCAGACGCGCTCGACAACCTCTCGCAGCCCGTCGGGCACCACGGGCCAGCCCATCCCCGTAAGCGTGTGCCCGGCCCGCACGAGCTCGTCCGCTGAGAGCTGCGCGAACCCCAGGCCACTGTCCTCGCCCGGGCCGGGTGCCCGGGCGAAGAGCGGCGTGTAGTAGTTCACGCCAAGGAAGTCCAGCGGCGCGGCGATCTCCGCCAGGTCTCCGTCCAGGATCGCCGGCACGTGGTCCCCATACCGCTCCAGCATGTCGCCGGGGTAGCCGCGCCCGAACAGGGGGTCCAGGAACCAGCGGTTCAGGTAGCCGTCGGCGAAGCCGGCCGCCCGCTCGTCCTCGGGCGTCCCGCGGGCCGGTAGGCACGGCGACAGGTTGAGCGTGATACCGATCACCGCCCTGGGGCTGCGCGCGCGGAGGACCGTCATCGCACGCCCGTGCGACAGCAGCAGGTGGTGCGCCGCCGCGAGCGCCGCCCGCAGGTCGCGAAGGCCCGGCGCATGGTCGCCCAGGTAGTGGCCCACCATGCTCACCACCCAGGGTTCGTTGTGGGTGATCCAGTGTCGCACCCGGTCGCCCAGACGCGCGCCCACCACATCGGCGAAGCGCGCGAACGCATCCACCGTCTCGCGGCTCGCCCAGCCGCCGCAATCCTGGAGCGCCTGCGGCAGATCCCAGTGGTAGAGCGTAGCGAACGGCACAATGCCGCGCTCCAGGAGCCCGTCGACGAGCCGGTCGTACCAGTCGAGCCCCGGCTGGTTGACCTCGCCGAGCCCGTCCGGCAGGATGCGAGACCAGGCGACCGAGAAACGGTAGGCGCGCAGGCCGAGCCACTGCATGAGGTCCAGGTCCGCCTGCCACTGGTGGTAGTGGTCGCAGGCCACGTCCCCGGTATCGCCTTCGAGCGTCTTCCCTGGCGTGTGGCTGAAGCGGTCCCAGATCGACTCCCCTCGCCCGTCCTCGCGGACGGCCCCTTCCACCTGGTAGGCAGCCGTCGCCACCCCCCAGGTGAACCCGGCAGGAAACTCAATCTCCGGCATGCGCGCGCGTCTCCCGCCACTCACCTTACCGGGATCCTGCGCCCGGCGCATACTGGTGGCGCATGCGCGCGATCGTCCTGCTGAACCCTCGCTCCCGCGCCGGCGCGCGCCCCCCGCTCGAACGCATCCTGGCCAGCTTCCGAGCGGCCGGCTGGGAGGCGGAGGTGTGGGCGGGGCACGAGCCGGCCTGGACGGTGGCGGCCGCGGGCCGGGCGGTCAGCCTGGGCGTGGACGTCCTCTTCGGCGCCGGGGGCGACGGGATGCTGGCGAGCATGCTGCCCGCGCTGCTCGGGACCGAGACGGCGCTCGGAGTGGTCCCGCTGGGGACCGGCAATGTCTGGGCGCGCGAGCTCGGCCTCCCCCTCGATCCGGCGGCTGCCATCGCCACCCAGCTCGCGCGCCCGGGCCGTCGGGTGGACGTCGGCCGCGCCAACGGTCGGCCCTTCCTCGTGGTGGCCTCCGCCGGCCTCGACGCGCGGATCGTCCAGGTGGTCGAGGCGGGCCTCAAAGGGCTGGGCCAGGCCGCCTACCCGCTGGCCGGCCTGGGCCTGGTCGGCGAGGCCCGCGGGGCTCGCTGCCGCGCCACGCTCGACGAGGCGGAGCTGGAGGTGCCGCTGCTCGCGGCCGTCGTGACCAACGGGCGGCTGTATGGCGGACTCGTCCCCCTGGCGCCTGACGCGCGCCTGGACGACGGACTGCTGGACGTGGTGCTCTTCGAAGGCGCCGACCCCCTGCAGTTCGCCGCCCACGTAGCGCGCGTCCTGGCCGGCCAGCACCGCCGCGACCCGGCCGTGCGCATGCACCAGGTGCGCACGCTGCGGGTCGAATCCCTCGGGCCGCCACTCCCGGTCCAGGCCGACGGCGATCCGTGCGGCACCACGCCACTGGACGTCACGCTCGAACCGCGGGCGCTCCTGGCGCTGGGCCTCCCGCCGAGTCTCTAACGGAGATGCCGTGGCCCTACCTCCCCAGCAGCCGGCCCCTCCACACGATCGACGCGGCGGACGCCAGCGGCGCCGGCGTGGCGCTCTGGATCCTGAACTGCTCCGGCCCGCAGCCACAGGTCCTGGACGTGCAGCTCATCGGCCCCCTGGGGCCGGGCCAGCCGTACCGGGTGGAGGCAACCGTCTCCAACCGCGGGCGCGGCCACGGCGAGGTGGCGGTCACCTTCCGGCTGCGCGATCGCACCACCCGCCAGACGGTCGAAGAGGAGAGGCGGGCGCAGTTGCAGCCCGGCGAGACGGTCCGTGTCGCGGCCCTGATCCTGGCGCCGCCCGGCTCGTACGAGCCCGAGGTGCAGGTGGAGTACCCCCCACGGTGACCGACCCACGGCCAGGCTCAGCCACTGTGGACGGAACGCACCCCTACGGCCGGACCTCGACGAACCCCGCCGCCGAGAAGTCGTCGTCGAACGCGAGGGCCTCACGCAGCCGCAATCGCCGCATCACCGCAAAGCTCGTGGCGTCGACGAACGAGTAGCGCCGCTCATCGTGGCGTCGCAGCCACGCCCACGCTTCGTCCTCAGTCGGCTGATCGACGCGGTAGATCGTGACGCGCGGGGAACCGTGTACCGCATCCACGAAGTCCCACGCCTGTGGGTGGCCGAGACGCCGACGCAAGAAGGTCCACGTCTCGGCCAGGATCGGGGTCGTTGTCAGCAGGCTGTCCGTTTCTCGCGCCCACAGGAGCCGGGCCTCCGAGTGGCGCTGGTCACGCCGAGCCTGCAGGGCGATCCAGAAGGATGAGTCGACGAACCTCACCGTCCCCACTCGTAGACGACTTTGTCGATGTCGCCGGGCTCGATCTCGATATCGTAGCGCCCAACCAGATCATCCAGGGGGTCGTGTGCCCGATCCGGCGGCCGGAAGCGCTCTGCGACACACTGCCGGATGAGTGCCGCCTTAGATGTGCGCTGGCGGACTGCCTGCTTGGCGAGCGCCTCGTCCAGCTCTTCCTCGATGTAAATCTGCAGCCGTTTCATGCTGTCATTGTACATTGAGCTAGCGGCGTATACAGCACCCGAGGAAGCGATGGGTCCCGTACGACCCCGTCTCCACCCACAGCCTCCCCAGCGGGCGGCTCCCTGTCCGGCCGGGCGAACCTGTGCCGTCGTGGTACGGCCCTCTGCAGCCCGAACTGCGGAGCAGGACCCCCTGTATCCCGCGTCAATCCCCCGTCGTGTGGTCGATCAGGCCGCGCTCCTTGGCAGCGTGCTCGCACCAGCGGTAGAGGAGGTGGGTCAGCAGCAGGAGTGCGGCCGTGGTGCCCAGCAGAGTGAGGACGACCTGCTGGGTGGGCATGGCGCCCAGCACGCCCCCGGCCGAGACGCCGGCCAGCGCCCGTCGCTCAACCTCCAGCCAGTACGTCAGCGGCAGGGCCAGACTCACTACCTGCATGAAGCCGGGCAGCACGTCCACGGGGAAGATCGTCCCGCTCAGGATGTACAGGCCCGCGGCGACCGACTCTCCCAGGCTCCAGGAGTGGCGCGCGACCACCAGCGAGATGGCGGCCACGCAGGTGCCGAGCGCGATGGTGCCTATCGCCCCCACCGCCAGCGCCACCGCGGCGAGCGCGTAGTCGATCGTCGCCGGGTCCAGGCGCAGCCCCAGGAACGCGAGCCCCGCCGCCAGGGTGACCGCCACACCCACCCCGGCCGTCGCGAAACGCGCCATGCCCCGCCCCACCAGGTACACGTAGCCCGGCGTGGGCGAGAGGAAGACGTAGCGCAGCGTCTGCCACCGCTCCCGGTCCTGGATGAACGCCTGGCCAATGGCCTCCACGGTCGCCGTCACGAACACGAACAGCACCTGGCCGAGGAAGACGAAGGCGAACCGGTCGCCGCCCGTGTCGCCGCCGCTCACCACGAGGTACATCACCACCAGCAGCAGCGCCGCGCTCACCGGGCGGACGACCGTGTAAACCACGAAGAGGGAGGGCGAAGCCCAGTTCGACTCGGTTTGCCAGCCCAGCCACGCCGCCGCGCGGAACGAGGCGTGGGTGGTGGCCAGCGTGCCCTGCCCAGGTCTGTGCCCGCGCACCGTCGGGAGCGCCACCGCCGCCTACCGCCCCCGGGTCGTCAGCCGCCCCTCGCGCTTGCCAAGCGCCTCCATGTAGTTGAGCGCGGCGCGGGCGAGGAGGAAGAACAGCACGAACAGCGCCAGCAGCACCGCCAGCTCCTGCTCCACCGGGAGCAGCCCACTGGAGCGGGCGGGGCCGAAGAGGAGCTGGCGCAGCGCGTCGAGTCCGAGTGTCAGCGGCAGGAGCGACGCCACCACTGCGAGGCCACTCCCCAGCGCGCGCACCGGGAAGTACAGGCCCGAGAGGAGGTAGATCGGCTCCTGGAGCAGCGCGTTGAAGTGCCAGGCCTCGCGCGTGAAGAACAGGTAGAGCGAGGCGAAGAGCATGCCCACGGCGTACAGGCCGGCCATCGAGGCCAGGAAGACCGCCAGCACCATCGGCCACTGCGACAGGTCGTAGCTCACGCCGAAGGCGAGCGTCGACACGGCCACGATGACCGCCGCCTTGACGGTCGTCCCGAACAGACCGCCGATCGCCATGCCGAGGAGGACGGCTATGCGGGTCGTCGGCGCCATGAGGTAGAGCGCGAGGTTGCCGTCTTCCTTCTCCCAGAAGAGCTGCGCAGCCATGCTCCAGAGCACGTTCAGCCAGAAGGCGGCCGTGGCGCCGCCGAGCACGACGAACCCCAGGAACTCTGACGGAGCGTCGAGCGAGCGGTAGAAGTAGATGAACCCGGTCGTGGTGAGCAGCGGGATGAGGATGTCGAAGAACAGCCACCATCGGTCACGGAGCAGCAGCCCGACGACGCGCGGGTAGGAGCGGGCAATCACCGTGCGCAGGAACAGCTCGACCGGGTGCGGGCGCATGGGCCGGCAGTGTAGCGCGACACGTCTCAGCCCACCCGCTTCGCTCTCACGTCGGGCTGCCGCCAGGTCCCGCTGGGGTGCGCGCCACATCACAGGCGCGCGAGCTCGCCACTGGCCGGATGCTCACTCCGCCCGGCACCGTGCGGCGACGCCTAGAATCACCCGTCGCATGCCTGTTCCCGCCATCAGCACGCGTGCGCTGCGGCGCGTCTTCCAGGACCGCGGCCGCCTGGTGCCGGCCCTGGAGAGTGTCGACCTAGCCGTCGCGCCGGGCGAGCTGTTCGGCCTGCTCGGCCCTAACGGGGCGGGCAAGACGACGCTGATCAAGATCCTCACCACGCTGCTGCTCCCCAGCTCTGGCGAGGTGCTGGTGGACGGGATCGACGTCGTCAAGCACCCCAACGAGGTGCGCTGGCGGATCAACGCCGGGGCCGGCGGCGAGAGCTCGGGCTACGGCCTGCTGACGGTGCGCGAGAACCTGTGGCTGTGGTCCCAGATGTACGGGGTCCCCTACGGCGTCGCGAACAGGCGGATCGACCACATGCTGCGGGTGGTAGGCCTGCAGGAGCAGGCGAACGTGAAGGGGAGCCACCTGTCCACCGGCATGAAGCAGAAGATGAGCTTCGCGCGCGGGTTCCTCTCGGACCCGCGGGTGCTCTTCCTGGACGAGCCGACTGTCGGGCTCGACGTGAACGCGGCGCTGGACGTGCGCGCCTGGGTGCGCGCCTGGGTGCGTGGCGAAGCCGACCACCTGCCCCAGGCGGCACCCGGCCTACGCACGGTCCTGCTCACCACGCACTACCTCCACGAGGCGGAGGAGCTGTGTGACCGGGTGGCTATCATCCACCGCGGCCGCATCCTGGCCTGCGACACCCCGGCCAACCTGAAGCGCCAGGTCCAGCAGGAATCGATCTTCACGCTGCAGGTGGACGGGCCGCGAGACGGCTGGGGCACGCTGGCGGCGCTACGCGGGGTGCGAACCGTGAGCGTGGCGCCCCACGACGGCGGGGTGGGTCTGCGCGTGGCGCTGGCAGACGACGCCACCATCGCCGACGTCATCGGCGCCATCGGCGCGCGCCACGCCCGCCTGCGCACGCTCTCCAAGGAGGAGCCCAGCCTGGAAGACGTGTTCGTCCAGCTCACCGGCGCGCGCCTGGACGAGGCCGACCAGGCCGCTGTGGCGTAGTCGTGCGGGCCGCCGCGCCCCTACCGGGTCAGCAGGTACAGCCCGCCGTTGACGTCGCCCACTAGGACGAGGTCGTCCATGAGGGTGGCGTTCCACACCTGCGGGTCGGCGGCCGGCACCCAGCTCGCCAGCTCGGCGGGCGCGCTCGCGTCCGAGACGTCCACCAGCCGGACGCCGCTCCCGTACCACGCGACGTAGGCGCGACTCGAGTCGCGGTCGTCCGCCAGCGCGTTGTGGACGCTGTACCACAGCTCCGGCCCGCCGTGCGTTCCGGCGGCGCTCTCGGGGGTCTCAAACGAGGCCACCTGGACGGGGGCCGTCGGGTCCCGCACGTCGACGAGCCGCAGCCGCCCCCAGGGTGGGGCGAACGTCTCGTCCGCCACCAGCGCCAGGCCGCCACCCCCTGCCACCGTCACCGAGTGGGTGTTGCCCTCGGCCGCGGCCGGCTCGGCGAACCGCCCCAGGAAGCGGGGCGCCGTGGGTTCGGAGACGTCCAGCAGGATGACCCCCAGGTCCCAGTAGGAGAGGTAGGCCGTCCGCCCATCCGGGCTAAGCGACACCGAGTGGAGGAAGGCCTGCGGAACCGTCCCCCGGCAGGCCGGCTCGCACTGCCACCCGTACCCCACGGGCAGACCGGCATCCTTCCACGCCCCCCAGTTCGCCACCTCGACCGGGCGGGTGGGGTCGGTCAGGTCCACCACGCGCAGGTCGCCCCGTCCGTCGAACAGCTCCGAGTTGGAGACCGCCAGGTACGCGTAGGTCCGGCCCCCCTGCTGCCCGACCGCCAGCTCGTGGATGCCGCGCGGGCCGCTGCCAACCCCCAGGTAGCTCAGCTCGCCCGGCCGGGTGGGGTCTGAGACGTCCCACACCGCCAGCCCTCCCTCCGGCCCTTGCGAGGTGCAGCGCTGGATGCCGGCCAGGAGGACGTTGCCGCTGAACGCCACGCCGTTCGTCCGGAACACCGCCACGTACTCGGCCGTCGTGCCCGGGTAGCTCGCCACCACACCCACCGGCGCCGGCGCCGCCGGGTCGCGCACGTCGATCACGCGCACCCCGAGCGCTGGGCAGCGGGTCGCCGAGCCCCAGGAGCCCAGGTAGGCGAAGCCATCCAGCCCGGCAGCCATGGCATTGAGACCGGGCGTACCCGGGTCGTACTGGCCGAGCGGCTCCAGCGGCGCCGCCTGGGCCGGCGTGAGGGCGGTTGCCGCCAGCAGCAGCGCCAGGGCGACGCACGCCGGCCAACGGCCGGCACGACGCAGCCCGGCTGGAGCCCACGCGCCCGGCCTTCTCAGCAGGGCGCGCCGGACGCCCGGGAGCGGCGGGATTCGACGCATGGCCAGCCGCCAGTATGGCGGCTGGCCATGCGTTGGCGCCAGCAGCGCCCGCGTGAACTCCTCAACGCGCGGGCTCGCCCGGGCGCAGGAAGTCCAGGTCGATCGGCTCCGGGTGGACTTTGCAGACCCCGCAGTGCAGCGCGTCCTCCACCGCCAGCCCGCGCAGCGCACCCGCGTGCTCCCACGCTTCGAAGAGGAAGGGGCGCGTCCGCACGTGGGCCTTGCACACCCCGCGTCCGCAGAAGCGACAGGTACCTTCCGCCGCCGCTCCACAGACCCAGCACCGCACAGTCGATAGCGTACCCTGGGCGCCGGCTCGGCGGTCGCGCTATCGTACTCGGCGACCTGCAGGGAGGGTCCCGCATGCTTCGCCGTTTCGCCGCGCTCCTGGGTGTGCTCGGCCTGCTAGCTGCCGCGTGCGCGCCGGCCGCCCCGCCGAGCGCCGCCTCGCCCGTCGCAACCCCGGTGCCAGCGCCGACGGCAGCACCGGCCAGGCCGGGCAGCGGCACGTTCGTCTGGGTCAGTCTCTTCGAGCCGAGCCGCCTGAACCCGATCGCGGCGCCCGATGTGGTGACCAAGCGGCTCATGGACCTGATCTTCGACGGCCTGGTGACGGTGAACGAGAAGATGGAGCTGGTCCCGGAGCTGGCGGAGAAGATCGACGTGAGCCCGGATGGGCTGACCTACACCTTCACGCTGAAGCCGAACGCCCGGTGGCACGACGGCCAGCCGGTCACCTCAGCCGACGCCAAGTTCACGTTCGACACCATTCGCGACCCCAACACCAAGGGCACCATCTCCAAGCAGGACTACGCGGCCGTCGCGTCGATCGACACGCCTGATCCGCGTACCGTCGTCTTCACCCTCAAGAGCGTCGACGCCTCGTTCCTCTCCAAGCTGGCCATCGGGATCGCGCCGAAGCACCTGCTGGAAGGCCAGGACCTGGCGACCACGCCTTTCAACCGCCAGCCGGTCGGCTCCGGGCCGTTCACGGTACGCGAGTGGGCCTCCGGCCAGCAGCTCGTGCTGGAGGCCAACCCGGACTACGTGGGAACCAAGCCGGCGATCCAGCGGTTCGTCTACAAGCTGGTGAAGGACTCGAGCTCGGTCACGCTGGCCCTTATCAACGGCGAGGCCGACGCAGGCGGGCCTGTCCCCCCTGCCGACCTGCCGCAGGTCAGGAACCGCCGCGAGCTGCAGCTCGTCGAGACGGTGGACGCCAACACCTACATCGGGTTCCAGGTCGAGCGCAAGCCGTTCGACGACCGGCGCGTGCGCCAGGCGCTCACCTACGCGCTCGACAAGGACGCCATCGTCGCCCGCATCCTCGAGGGACAGGCGATCCGCGCGACCAGCGACATCCTGCCCAACTCGTGGGCCTACAACCCGGACGTGAACCGGTTCCCGCGCGACGTGGCGAAGGCGAAGAGCCTGCTCGACGCAGCCGGCTGGACGCCTGGCCCAGACGGGATCCGCGTCAAGGACGGGCAGCCGCTGCGGTTCCAGGTGCTCACCAATGCCGGCGACAAGACGCGCGAGGAGGTCCTGCTGTTCGCCCGCCAGCAGTGGCGCGAGGTCGGCGTGGAGATGGAGCCGCAGTTCCTGGAGCTGAACACGTTCATCAACGACCGGGTGCTGAAGGCGAACTTCGACGCCATCTTCCTCGCCGCCTCGGTGTCAGTGGACCCGGACATGTCCCGGCGGCTCCACTCCCGCAGCATCACGCAGGGCAACAACTTCCTGCGTTACGTCAACCCACAGGTCGACTCGCTGCTCGAGCAGGGGCTGGCTACGACCGACCAGTCGCGGCGCAGGGCGATCTACGCGCAGATCCAGCAGATCGTCGCCGACGACGTCCCGATGATCCCCATCTACTACCCCAGGCCCCAGTACGCCTTCCGCGCCACTGTCAAGGGGGTGTCCGTGACGCCCGCCAGCCCCTTCTGGGCCGCCGAGAAGTGGCAGCCGTAGGGAGCCAGCGGTCAGCCTTCGGCGACTGGCCACCCGAGATCTCCCATGGCAGACGGCAGACGGTAGATTTCACGCGGGTGCACCCGAAGAATGGTGAGCTGGTCGGCCCCGGTGGCCGCGGCCCCCGCTCGCCTGGCGCACCACACCCCTTGGCGACGCCCTTTCGGCTGGAGCCGGCTCGCTGGCTGCTGCCTTCTGACCCCTGACGACTCCTCATGGTCCGCTACATCGCCGCCCGACTGGCGCAGGCTCTCCCCCTCCTGCTGCTGCTCAGCGTGGTGGCGTTCGCGCTGCTGCGCCTCGCGCCCGGTGACCCGCTGGCCCTCCTGTACGGGACCGAGCTAACCGAGCAGGAGCGGGCCGCGGTGCGCGCGTACTGGGGGCTCGACCGGTCGCTCCCGGAGCAGTACCTCGCCTGGCTCGGCAACGCCCTGCGCGGCGACTTCGGCCGCAGCTTCTCCGACGGCCGGCCGGCGCTCCAGGTGATCGTCGAACGGATTCCGCCAACTCTGCTGCTCTCCGGCACGGCGCTGCTGCTCTCGATCGGGCTGGGGATCGGCATCGGCATCCTCTCGGCCACCCGCCCGTTCAGCCGGCTCGACGTGGTCGCCACCTTCTCGGCCACCCTGCTCTACTCCACGCCGAGCTTCTGGCTGGCGCTGCTGCTGATCCTCGTCTTCGCCGTCTGGCTGGGCTGGCTGCCAGCCTCGGGCATGGAGGACGTGCGCGGGCCGCCCGGGCTCGGCGACCGGCTCTCCCACCTCATCCTCCCGGCGTTCGTCCTCTCCCTGCGCGAAGCCGCGAGCTTCCTTCGCTACACGCGGGCGAGTATGCTGGACACCCTCGCGCACGACTTCGTGCGCACGGCACGCGCGAAGGGGCTGGCCGAGACGGCCGTGCTCCTGCGCCACACGCTGCGAGCAGCCCTGGCGCCCATCATCACGCTCGTGGGGTTGTTCCTGCCCCGCGTCCTGGGCGGCGCCATCGTCATCGAGTCGGTGTTCGCCTGGCCTGGGATGGGCCGCCTGGTGCTGGACGCGTCGTCGCAGCGTAACTACCCGGTCCTCCTGGGGGAGATCCTGATCGTCGGCGCCATGGTGGTGGTGGCGAACCTGCTCGCCGATGTCGCCTACGCCGTGGCCGATCCGCGGGTGCGCCATGCCTACCGCCACAGTCGCTGAGGACTTCAGGCCCGCATCGGTCGCCGCGCGGGAGCTGGCGCTGCCGGCCGTCTCGCGCTGGCGCCGCTCCGGGCGGGTGTTCCTGCGCCACCGGCTCGCCGTGGCCGGAGCGGTCGTGTGCGCCCTGGTAGTCTCCGCCGCACTGCTGGCCCCACGGCTCGCCCCGTATGACCCGGCCTACATCGACCTCCTGGAGAAGGCGCGCGCCCCCTCGCCGGCCCACCCGCTCGGCACGGACCGCCTGGGGCGCGACATCCTGAGCCGCCTCCTGTACGGCGCCCAGGTCTCGCTGGCCGTCGGCGGCAGCGCCATCACGCTCGCCGCCGTCCTCGGCCTGCTGGCAGGCGGGCTGGCCGGCTACTGGGCCGGATCCTGGGTCGACGTCGCCATCTCGCGCCTGATCGACCTCCTCCTGGCGCTGCCGACGTTCTTCCTGCTGGTGGCGGTGCAATCCATCCTCACGCCCAGCGCCATCAACGTGATCGCCATCATCGCCGCCACCGCCTGGATGGCGCTCGCCCGCATCGTGCGGGGGCAGATCCTCTCGCTGCGCGAGCGCGAGTTCGTCGTCGCCGCGCGCGCCCTGGGCGCTTCGCCCCTCCGGGTGCTGGCGCACCACCTGCTCCCGAACCTCGCCCCCCAGGTGGTGGTCTTCGCCACCCTCGGCATGGCCGACGCCATCCTGGTCGAGGCCTCGCTCAGCTTCCTCGGCCTCGGCGTGCCTCCCTACCAGCCGAGCTGGGGGAACATGCTCATCGACGGGCAGATCGGCGTCCTCGCCGGCCAGTGGTGGATCGCGCTCTTCCCCGGTCTGGCGATCCTCACCACGGCCCTCGCCGTGAACCTGGCCGGCGACGGCATCCAGGACGCCCTGTTCCGGTAACACGGTGGCTCCACCGCCCCGGCGGCGGCCGCGCCAGGCTCCGCCGCGACCGGTTCGTAACGCGCACCGGCTTTCCCCCAGGTGGGGGAGCGGGTATAACTGCGCCCGCGCACCTTGCTCGGGGCATCACTGGGGGCAGGGCGCGCCCGGAGGACCGTATGCAGCAGCCGTCCGCCCGCCACAGGGGTGCCCGCGTCTTGGCCGTGTTCGCCGTCCTGGCGGCAGCGGTCCTCGCGCCCGCGGCCACCCCGCCCACCTTCGCCCAGGCCGGGGACTCCATCGACCTCGAAGATGCGCGTGAGAAGGCGGCCGACCTCGTGCGCGCGAAGGCGAACCGCGGCATCTCGCCCGACCGCGTGGTGGTCGTCTACGCGCGGGCGACCGGGGTCGACGACCCGGAGCGCGCCCGGGTCCGCCAGCTCGCCGGCGGCAGGCTGCTGACGGCCGACCGGGTGCTCGCCCGCGACGTGATCCGGGTGCCGAACGGGGCGGCCGCGGCGGTCGCCCAGGCCTTGCGCCTCGTACCGGGCGTCAGCGACGCCTACCCCGACGCCGTCGCCCAGGCCGACCTGGCCGTGAACGACCCCCTGGTCGGCCAGCAGTGGGGCCTGGCGAAGATCCAGGCGCCAACCGCCTGGGACACGACCCAGGGCGCGGGTGTCAAGGTGGCGGTGCTGGACTGCGGCATCCGCACCAGCCACCCAGACCTGAGCGGCAAGGTCGTCCTGGAGCGGAACTTCACCGCCAGCGCGACGGCTGACGACCGCTGCAATCACGGCACGCACGTCGCCGGGACCATCGCGGCCGCTACCAACAATGGCGTCGGCGTCGCCAGCGTGGCGCCGGGCGCCCAGCTCCTCAACGGCAAGGTGCTCGACGACTCTGGCAGCGGGTACTTCTCCGACGTCGACACGGCCATCAGGTGGGCGGCGGATAACGGCGCCCGGGTGATCAACATGAGCCTGGGCGGCGCGCTTCGGTGCCCCACCGGTACCCAGGCCGCCGCGAACTACGCCTGGAGCAAGGGGGTTGTGCTGGTAGCCGCCGCCGGCAACTCGGGTGCGCGCGGCGCGCAGGCGCCGGCCAACTGCCAGAACGTGATCGGCGTAGCCGCGACGAACTCCAGTGACACGAAAGCGAGCTGGTCCAACTATGGCCCCGAGGTGGACGTGGCCGCGCCGGGCGTGAGCATCCTGTCCACTGTCAACCCGGACCTGAACAACGGCTCGCAGTACGCCTCCTTCAGCGGCACCTCCATGGCCACCCCGCACACCGCCGGCGTGGCCGCGCTGATCTGGTCCTCCAGCTACGGCGCGAGCGCGGCGGCCGTCCGCGACCGGCTCTTCCAGACCGCCGACCCGGTCAGCGGCACCGGAAGCCTGTGGACCTACGGCCGCATCAACGCCGCTAAGGCCGTCGGCCCCACCGCCAGCGCGACGCGCGACGTGGCCGTGGCGAGCGTCAGCCTGTCGTCCACGTCGGTGTCGCGCGGCAGCCGGTTGACAATCCGGGTCACGGTGGCGAACGAGGGCACGCTGGCCGAGAGCTTCACGGTCGTGCTGGCGGACACGCCACCCGGCGCGTCGAGCAGCGCCGAGATCGGGCGTCAGACGGTGAGCGGCCTCGCCCCCGGGGCCTCCCGGACGCTGACGTTCCGCTGGCGGCCGACACGCGCCACGCCGACGGGAACGCACACGCTCACGGCCACGGCCTCGGCCGTGCCCGACGAGACGGATACCGCCGACAACGTTCGCAGCGCCACCGTCACAGTCGGGTGAGACCGCGGCTCACGCCGCCCCGGTAGCCCGTCGCCCGTTGGGGAGAGGCGCCGTCGGCCCCTCCAGCGGTCCCGCTATACTGGTGGCACCCCCGAGGGCTTCCGTGGCCCACAAGGAGGTACTGTATGGCCACCCGGGTCGAGCCGCGCTTCAAGGCCGCCGATATCTGGGAGGTACCGGAGGACGGGTTCCGCTACGAGGTCATCGACGGCGCCCTGTATATGAACCCGGCGCCGAATGTGGCCCACCAGTACGCTTCTGGCGCGCTCTTCGGCATCCTCTTCCAGCACGTCCACGCGAATAACCTCGGAGTCCTGCTCGCCGCTCCTACGGGCGTCGTCCTGGACGATGAGTCGGCCGTGCAGCCGGACCTCGTCTTCCTGTCGAGCGCGCGACGCTTCCTCCTCTCCGAACGAGGTATCGAAGGTGCGCCGGACCTCGTGGTGGAGATCCTATCGCCGCGGACCGAGGCGCTTGACCGTGGGGTCAAGATGCGACGCTACGCCAGAGGCCGCATCGCGGAGTGCTGGCTGGTAGACCCTCGGGTCCATCGGCTCGAGGCGTACCGTCTGGTGGGTGAGGGGTATGAGCTGGCCGCCAGTGTCGGGCCGGGCGACGTCTTCCGGCCCACGGGCTTCCCCGGCCTGGAGATCCCGCTGGACGCGCTGTTCCTCGTCTGAGAGAAGGCCCGTCGGGCGGCAAGTGCAGCGATCGCGCGCCACCCCGCTCGTGGACGCAGCGCGCCTTCTCCCCCGGATCGGCGAGGTGGCGTGCCGTCGAGCGCACGCAGCACGTAGATGGCGGCAGCTGTCCTGACGCGCGAGGAGCTGTGGGCGCGGTTCACCGCCAGAGCGGAGGCGCTCGGGACGCTCGTCAGGCGCGCCACGTCGGAGGAGGAAGCGGCGGGGCTGCTCGCCGGCGCTCCAGCGGAGATCGCCTGCACGCACGCCGTCGGCGAGCGGTTCCCGGCCGTCGCCGGGCGGTGCGGCGGCGTGGCGAGCCGGGAGCGCCCGGCGCCAGCGCTCGTCGGCGTCGCCGCGTTCGCCGTCGCCGAGACCGGCTCGGTCCTCCTGGAGGAGAGCCGCGCCGACCGCGCGGCCTGTTTCCTGGCGGAGCGCCTCTGGCTCCTCGTGCCGGCCGCCCGGATCGTGCCGACGCTCGACGCAGCGCTGGCGGAGATCGGCCAGCGCGTTCGGGAAGGCGCGCGCTACCTCACGTTGATGAGCGGCCCCAGCCGGACCGCCGACATCGAGCGCACGCTCACCGTCGGCGTCCACGGTCCGCGTGAGCTGACGATTCTCGTGCTGGGTGCCGGCCCATGAGCGACGCGATCGCACCGTTCGAGGAGCGCTACCGGCGCGCCCTCTCGGACGCGCGCCTGCGCACCAACCTGCTGAACTTCCAGCGCGCCTGGAAGACCACGCGCGATGCCGTGTTCAGCCGGCTGGCGGAGGAGGCGCCCGAGCTGGGCGCCTCCACCCGGAGCTGGGACAGCGCCCGCCAGCGCCTGGTGGCCGCGAAGAACGCCGTGCTGGCGGACCCCGCCGCAGCCCGCGAGGCGTTCGTGAAGAACGCCACGGCCGCTGGCGCGGTGGTCCACCAGGTCGCCACCGCCCGGCAGGCGCGGGAGGCCATCCTTGGACTCCTCCAGGCGCGGCACGCCCGGCTGCTCGCCAAGGGGAAGAGCATGGTGGCCGAAGAGCTCTTCCTCAACGATTCCCTGGAGCAGGCCGGCGTACGGGTGGTGGAGACGGACCTGGGCGAATGGATCGTCCAGCTCGCCCGGGAGACGCCGAGCCACATGGTCATGCCGGCCATCCACAAGAGCCGCCAGCAGGTGGCCGACCTGTTCGAGCGGGAGACCGGGCGCCCCGTCCCACGCGACGACGTGCCGGCCCAGGTGAACGTGGCGCGCGAGGAGCTGCGGCGGGTGTTCCTCGGCGCCGATGCTGGCCTGATCGGGGCGAACGCGCTGGTCGCCGACAGCGGCAGCGTGCTGCTGGTAACCAACGAGGGCAACGGAGACCTCGTCTCTACCCTGCCGCCGGTCCTGATCGTCGTCGCCGGCTGGGAGAAGCTGGTGCCTGCGTTCGCGGATGCCGCGGCGCAGCTCCGCCTGCTGGCCCGCTCGGCCACCGGCCAGGAGATCACCAGCTACACCAGCTTCATCACCGGCGCCGAGCCCGGGCGCGAGCTGCACGTCGTGCTAGTGGACAACGGCCGGACGGCGATGTGGGAGGACCCGGACTTCCGGGACGCGCTGCGCTGCATCCGCTGCGCGGCGTGCGCCGACGTCTGTCCGCCCTACCAGGTGGTCGGCGGACACGTGTTCGGGTACGTCTACTCGGGCGCCATCGGGCTGGTGAATACGCCCTTCCACCACGGGCTCGAGGCCGACGCCGGGCCGCAGTCGCTGTGCGTGCAGTGCAACGCCTGCGCCCCCGTGTGTCCCGTCCAGATCCCGCTGCCACGCCAGATCCTGGAGAACCGCGCGCGCGTGGCCGCGGCTCGGGGCCTGCCACTCCACCTGCGGGCCGCGCTCTTCGTCTGGGCGCGCCCACGTCTCTTCGACTTCGCCATGCGCGCCGCCAGCCTCCTCCAGGCGCCGGCCAGGCGCGGTCAGTTCCTGCAGCTGCCGCTGCCGGCGCACCAGGCCTGGCGCTCGCCGCCGGCCCTCGCCTCCACGCCCGCGCGCGACCGGCTGATGGGGCGCGTCTTCGACCCTCTCCGGGCCGGACCGTGGGCTGGGAGCGGCGCCCGGGGCACCACCGTGGCCTACTTCCTCCAGTGCCTGGCCGACCGCTTCGCGCCCGAGCAGGCGGACGCGGCCATTCGCGTCCTCCGGGCGTGCGGGGCGCGGGTGGTGGTGCCGCGCGACCAGCACTGCTGCGGCCTGCCCCACCTGGACGCCGGCGAGCCGGACGCCGCCCGTCGACTGGCGAAGCAGACGATCCAGGCGCTGGAGCGCGTGAACGCCGATTACGTGGTCACGGCCGCGGCGAGCTGCGCCATCGCCATGCAGCACGACTACGGGCGCCTCCTGCGCGACGAGCCTGCCTGGCAGGCGCGGGCGGATCGTCTGGCCGCCCGCACGCTGGACCTGGTGAGCTTCCTCGACAGCGTGGCCGACCCACCGGAGGTATCCGACACCCGACACCGGACACCCGACACCCGGGTGACCTACCACAGCTTCTGCCAGAGCACGCACGTGCTGGGACTGGGGCGGGCCGCTGCACGCCTGCTCGAGCGGGCCGGCTACCCGGTGGCCGACCTCCCTGAGGGCGACGTGTGCTGTGGCTTCGGCGGGAGCACCTCGATCAATCAACCCGAGGTGGCCCGGTGGATCGTCGCCCGCAAGCTGGGGAACGTCCGCGAGACAGGGGCGTCCGTGCTCGCCTCGGACAACCCGGGCTGCATCCTCCACCTGCGTGGTGCGGCCGACGCCGCGCATGCCCCCCTGGCCGTGCAGCACGTCGCCGAGCTGCTGGCGGAGCGGGTGGGCAAGGGGCCGAGCGCCTGACGAGCGCCTGACTTGACCGCAGAGGCTGGCCGGCGGCGGTGTTCCGCTACCGGGCGGTACCGGCCGGGAGATTCGCCCGCTCGCGGCATTGGGTGGACGGGGGCAAGCGGGGCGTCTACAGCGTCCGCTCGCGCGGCTCCACCGTTTCGCCACGTTCGGTGAGCACGCCGATGCCGAGCTCGCGGGCCAGTGGCTCCGCATCGGGGTAGACCCGCACGCCAAAGATGTAAGCGAGGTACGGGCCCTTCAGCATGGCCGCGCGGAGCTGCCCCTGTGTGGTGGGCCGATCCAGCATCTGCGCCCACGCGCCCACCTCATGGCGGCGGACCCGGACCTTCGCCTCGACCAGCACCCAGAACCGCGCCCCGGTCGGATCTTCCGCCTGGACCGCCAGGTCCAGCTCGCCGTCGATCTGGAGCGGGTGTGGCCGCCCGAGGACTCGCCAGCCGCGCCGGGCCAGGGCGTTCTCCAGCTCCACCTCAGCATCCTCCTCAGCCGTGGCACCCATCAGGCGGGTGAGCGCCCCGAGCTCCCGCTGGGTCCCGAGCTGGGCCTGGGCCAGCCGCTCGACGGCCGCCTCGGTGCGGAGCTGGGCCTCCTCCAGCCGGGCCAGCCGCTCCTCGGTGCGCGCCTGCGCCTCGGCGAGCTCCGCCAGGGCGGCCTCGACCCGTTCCAGGCGCCCCTCCACACGCTCCAGGCGCCCCTCCACACGCTCCAGGCGCCCCTCCACACGCTCCAGGCGGACGGGTACCCCGAGGAGCTCCTCGGTCAGGATTTCCCGGCGCACCGCGACCCGCCACTCCGGGTGCGCGCGGAGCAACTGGAGGAAGGACTGCTCGTCGTCAGCGGTGGCGAAAGGCATGCGCGTTCCTGCCACGATTGTAGGGCGCACCCTTGGCCCAGCGCGGCCCCCACGCCTGCCACAGCTGTGGCAGGCTGCCGGCGGCCGTGGCGCCGCCCGGGGAGGCCCCCGGCAAGAGGGGCTAGGAAACGACGCGCGCAGCGCTTCGCCGGCGCTCGAAGTCCGGAATCAGCCAGGCCAGGCCCAGCTCGCGCAGCGTTTCCGGGAGCGGCATACCCGTCTCCTCGTCCCAGCCCATGGTGCGGTAGTAGTTCCGCTTCATGAGCGGCCAGGCCGCAGCCGGGTTGCTCCCAGCCGCGCCACCGTCGACCGGGTTCGAGGCGTAGCGCGCGCTCGGCTCTTCGACGTCGGCCGTCAGACCGTGGCGGACGTTGAACGCCCGCATCAGGTGGACGATCTGGCGCCCCTTCCGCAGTGCGTCCAGTGGCTCGTAGGCGAGCCCCGTCACCGCGTTGAACGCCTTCAGCTCGAGCAGCAGGTCCTGGCTGTCGAAGCGGCACACGCCGAGCGAATCGTCGAACTGGCGGCGCCCATTGATCTGGCCGACGAAGCGGCTGACGTCAATCGGATCGAAGCGGTTCGTGACTGGCTCGATCGGCAGGTTGTCCACCGGGTCGGCGCCGGCGGTCGCTTCAATAGTGGAGGTGTTGCCCACGCAGGTATCGAGCAGCTCGGTCCAGCGGCCGCGGTGGTCGTGGCCGCGCGGGGTAGCACCCTTCCGGGTGTAGACCGCCAGCTCCTCGCTCCCCCGCCCCACGTGCTGGGCGGCGCGCATGACCCCTTCGGCCAGCCAGGCGCCACACCCCTCGCGGTGGGCCACCTTCCGCATCAGCTCCGCCAGGCCATCCTCGTCGTCCCACTTCAGGTCCAGGCCGTCCAGGTCGCGCTCGCGGTCCAGGATGCCCCGGTCGAGGCACTCCAGCACCCAGCCAAAGAGCCAACCGGTCTCGTTCAGGTCCACGCCGTAGCGGTCGGCCAGGTTGGAGAGCCAGAACGCCGCGCTCTGGTCCGTGATCCCCACCTGGGGCCCGAAGGCGGCGAAGCCTTCGTACTCCGGCTCCTCGCCGAAGTAACCCTTCTTCCGCCCCTCGGTCATGCAGCCGGTGTGGAGGTGGTTCATCCGGCAGGCCCAGCACGGCGTGTGCTTGCCCTCGAAGTGCTCGCGGAAGGTGAGGCCGTTCATCGCCTCGTGCTCGGGGTAGACATTGGTCTGGTAGTTGCGCACCGGGAGCGAGCCGAGCGCGTGCATGTCGCTCAGGCCGATGGCGGTACCGCCCCGTGCCAGCCAGCGGTCGCGGAACTCGTAGGCGTGTCCGAAGAGCGCCTCGGCATCCTCCGACAGCTCTTCGGGGTGCGCCACGGGCACCTGCTGCTTCCCACGCGCCACCGCGATGCACTTCAGCCGCTTGCTCCCCATCACCGCGCCCACCCCGTTATGGGCAGCCACGTGCCCCTGGTCGCCCGCGATGGCGGCGAACCGGACCAGGTGCTCGCCGGCCGGCCCGATACCGTGCACGCTGAGCAGGCGGGGCTTGTAGCCCAGCTCCGCCAGCAGCGCGTGCTCGGTCTCCCAGGTGTCCTTACCCAGCAGGTGATCCGCCGGACGCAGCTCGACGCGGCCGTCGGCGACGTACAGGTAGAGCCAGCCGCTGGCGCGCCCCTGGAGGACGATCGCATCGTAGCCGCACTGCTTGAGGTAGGCGCCGAAGAACCCGTTCGCCTGCGTGGCGCCGAGCAGGTTGGTCATCGGCCCCTTGGTCACCGCGCAATAGGTGCCGGCTCCATGCACCTTGGTCCCCGCCAGCGGCCCAGCCGCGATCACCAGCCGGTTGGCCGGGTCGTCCCACTCCACCCCGGCCGTCACCTCGGCGTACAGGATCCAGGCGCCCAGCCCCGCTCCGCCAATCCACAGGCGCGCCGTCTCGGGCGAGATCGGCTCAACCGACGTTGTCTCGGTGCTGAGGTCGACGCGGAGCAGGCGGCCCATGATGCCGCCGGGGAGCGTGTCCGGGCGGCCGACGAGGTGGGTCATGCGGCAAGTGTATCCGAGCTCCGTGGCGCCGACGCCGCGCACCCCACCCGCACGACCCCCGACGGTAGGACCCTCCGGGAACGTGGGCGCAACGGGCTGAGGTGCGCGAGAAAGAAGTATGCTCGCGCCGTGGAAGCTGAAGGCGTCGAAGTGGTCGTGGAGATTCCCGCGGGCAGCCGTAACAAGTACGAGTTCGACAAGGAGCGGGGCGTGTTCGTGCTCGACCGGGTCCTGTACTCGTCCGTGCACTACCCCACGGACTACGGCTACGTGGTCGGAACGCTCGCCGAAGATGGGGACGCGCTCGACGCGCTGGTGGTGGTCAACGAGCCCACCTTCCCCGGCTGCCACATCCTGGCTCGTCCGATCGGCCTGCTGGACATGACGGACGAGAAGGGTCCGGACCAGAAGATACTGGTGGTGCCGCTGGGCGATCCGCGCTTCCAGACCATCAGAGACATCACGCACCTGGACCCGCACTGGCTGCGTGAGATCGAGAACTTCTTTCAGACGTACAAGGCGCTCGAAGATAAATGGACGGAGGTCGTGGGCTGGGAGAACGCGGAGGCAGCCCAGCGTGTGATTGGCGCCGCGCGGGCGCTGTACGCCCGGGGTGCGGGCGAGCCGGAGCTCCCGTAGCAGCGCCCGCGGCGCGCCCCCGAGCAGGCAGCGGTGCGCCCGCCGCATTCCCCCGGGCCCGGAGGGGCCGCATAATGAGGGGGCGGGCCCTGAGGCTCTGGCCCGCGCCTTGCAGCCGCCGGAAGCGTGCGGAGGTACCAGCATGGCAGCATCGACGGGCACGCCGAAGATCCCGACGTCCTGGCAGTGCGGCTGGTGTGGCGGAAGCGTCACCGACGAGCGCGCCCTCCTCGACCACCAGGAGTGGTGTCTCGGCGATGCGCTTGCGAACACCCGGCTCCTGGAAGAGGTCGCCAACCGCGACGGGGAGCTAACCCAGGAGGCGCTCGTGGCGGCCGCGCGGCAGCGCCGTCTCGCCGCTGAGTCGCAGCTCCCGCCCGACTGACGCGCGGGTGGCGCTCACGGCCGGTGCCCGCCCCTCGCCTGCGCCGCGGGGCCGACAGGCTCGCCTGTTCCTGGCGCCCATCAGCGCCGGGGCGGGCGAGCCCAGGATGCTCGACGGACCGGATGCGGTGCTCCGCGCGCTCGGCGGCGCCACGGTGGTGGCGGCCGTCGAACGCGTGGCTCCGCCGCCGGACCTGGCGGCCGTGTTCGAGGCGAGCGACGCGTACGCCCGCCGCCACCACCTGATGGACGTGCGCCTGATGAGCGACTCGCTCGCCGGACGGGTGGCCGCCAGCCTGGCGCACGGCGAGCTGCCGATCGTGCTCGGCGGCGACCACACCGTCGCCATCGGCGGGTTCGCGGGCGTGCGGCGCGCCTTCGGCTGGGAGCGTCGGCTCGGCCTCGTCTGGATCGACGCCCACCCCGACCTGAATACCCCCGAGACCACGCCCAGCAACCACGGCCACGGCATGCCGCTGGCGGCCCTGCTGGGGCTGGGCCACCCGCTGCTCGTCAACGCCGGCGGCCTCCAGGGGAGGAAGCTCGAGGCCGGCGACGTGGCCCTGGTCGGCGCCCGCTCGATCGATCCCGGCGAGGCGCTCTTCCTGGCCCAGCACCCCGAGCTGCGTGTGGCGCCGGCACGGACGATCCGTGAGGCTGGGCTGCTTCCCGCACTCCGCCCGCTCCTCGAGTGGGCGCGCCAGCTCGATGGACTGTACCTCAGCTTCGACCTGGACGCAGTCGATCCGAGCGACGCGCCCGGCGTCACCACGCCGGTCCGAGGCGGCCTCAGCGCTGCGGAAGGCGTGGAGACTGTCCGACTCTTCGCAGCGACGGGGAAGGTGGTGGCCGGCGACGTGGTGGAGCACTTCCCGGCGCGCGATCCGGCCGGGCGAACGGCTCAGCTCGCCGCTTCCCTGGTCGAGGCGCTGGGGGCGGCGCCGAGCGTGGCCTGAGCGGCCGGGATGAAGTATCCTCGCCCTGCGCGCCCTCAGCCCGCCCATCGGGTATCGGGTCTCAGCGCCCGACCCCCGACCCCCGATACCCGATACCCGATACCCGTCATCAGCCCGCCCTGGAAGGAGTGCAGCGCATGGTGCTACGCGAGGCTGCCCGCATGCACGACATCGGCCAGGAGACGGCCTTCGAGGTGCTGGCCCGGGCGCGCGCCCTCGAAGCGCAGGGGCGGGACGTCATCCACCTCGAGATCGGCGAGCCCGACTTCGACACGCCCCGGCACATCGTCGCCGCCGCCCAGCGCGCCCTCGCCGAGGGCTACACCCACTACGGGCCCGGCCCTGGGTTCCCCGAGGTCCGCCAGGCCGTCGCCAACTACCTCGGCCGCACGCGCGGCCTGGACGTCCCGGCGAACCGGATCGTCATCACCCCCGGCGCCAAGCCGGTGATGACGTTCACCATCCTGGCGCTGGTCGAGCCCGGCGACGAGGTGATCTACCCGAACCCCGGGTTCCCGATCTACGAGAGCATGGTCCGCTTCGTGGGCGGGACACCGGTCCCGATGCCGCTGCGCGAGGAGCGCCAGTTCCGCTTCGACCCCGACGAATTCCTGGCGCTGCTCTCGGATCGCACCCGGCTCATCATCCTGAACTCGCCCCACAACCCGACCGGGTCCGTGCTCACGCGGGCCGACCTCGAGGTGATCGCGGGTGCCGCGCGGGAGCGCGGCAGCGCGGTCCTGGCGGACGAGATCTACAGCCGCATCCTCTACGACGGCGCCCACCACTCGATCGCGGCCCTTGACGGCATGCTGGAGCGCACGATCCTCCTGGACGGGTGGTCCAAGACCTGGGCCATGACCGGCTGGCGGCTGGGGTTCGGCCTCTTCCCGCCCGATCTCGTGCCGCACGTCGAGCGGCTCATCTCCAACACGGTGAGCTGCACCGCCAGCTTCTCCCAGGTGGCGGCGATCGCCGCCCTGCAAGGGCCGCAGGACGCGGTGGACGCGATGGTGGCCGAGTTCCGCCGGCGACGGGATGCCCTCGTGGCCGGCCTCAACAGGCTGCCTGGTGTGCGCTGCCTCCTGCCCGCGGGCGCCTTCTACGCCTTCCCGAATATCACGGGGTCCGGCTGGTCCAGCCGTGCGCTGGCCGACCACCTGCTCGCCGCGGCCGGCGTCGCCTGCCTGAGCGGCACGGCCTTCGGCCGGTTCGGCGAGGGCTACCTGCGCCTCAGCTACGCCAACTCCCTGCCTAACATCGAGCGCGCGCTCGAGCGCATGGGCGCGTTCTTGGCGACGCCGGCAGCGACTCCGAGCGTGGCGTAGCCAGCCGCCGCGTGCCGCGCCTCACCGGCTGGGGGGCTGTTCGCCCGCCTGGTAGTCGTAGAAGCCGCGTCCCGTCTTCCGCCCCAGCCAGCCAGCCGCCACCATCTGCCGCAGCAGCGTGGGCGCGGCGAACCGTGACTCCTTGAACTCGTCGAACAGGACATCGGCAATGTAGAGGGTCGTGTCCAGGCCGACGAAGTCCAGCAGGGTGAACGGGCCCATGGGGTAGCCGGTCCCCAGCATCATCCCGACGTCGATATCCTCCTTCGTCGTGAAGCCCTGCTCCAGCATGCGCACCGCGTCGATCAGGTACGGGACGAGCAGGTAGTTGACGATGAAGCCGCCACGGTCCTTGCTCACGATCAGGCGCTTGCCGAGGCTCTCGCCGAAAGCGCGGGCCGTGTCTAGCGTCTCGTCCGCCGTGGTGAGGGTTCGCACCAGCTCGAGCAGCTTCATTACGGGCACCGGGTTCATGAAGTGCATCCCCAGCACCCGGTCGGGCCGCCGCGTCGCCGTCGCCATCTGGATGATGGGGATGGAGCTGGTATTGCTCGCCAGGATCGCGTGCGGCGGGCACACCTGGTCGAGCCGGGCGAACGTCTCCCGCTTGATCTGAACGTTCTCGGTGGCCGCCTCGATCACCAGGTCGCGGTCGGCGAAATCCTCCAGGTGGGTGGTCCCACGCAGGCGGGCCCGCGCTGCCTCCCGGTCGCCTGGCTGCAGCTTGCCGCGGTCGACCGCCGTGCTCATCGACTGCTCGGTCCGGCCGAGCCCCTTGGCGAGGAGCTCGTCGTTCACTTCGTGGACAACCGTGTCGTAGCCCGAACGGGCGCACATCTCCGCGATCCCGGAGCCCATCAGCCCGCATCCAACCACGCCCACCTTCTGGATCTGCATCGCGCTCGTCACTCCTTCCGCTCGAAGATCGCGGCCAGCCCCTGGCCGCCACCGGTGCACATCGTCTCGAGCCCATAGCGCGCCCCGCACCGCTCCATCTCATGCAGCAGCGTCACCAGGATGCGCGCGCCGGTCGCGCCGAGCGGGTGGCCCAGCGAGATGCCCGAGCCGTTCACGTTGACGCGCCGGTCGACGTCTGGCACATCCAGCTCCTTCAGGACCGCCAGCGCTTGCGCCGCGAACGCCTCGTTCAGCTCGATCAGGTCCATCGCATCCAGACGGAGACCCGTCTTCTGCAACAGCTTGCGGACCGCCGGGGCGGGGCCCATCCCCATAATGGTTGGGTCCACGCCCGCCGCCGCGTACGTGTGGAAGAACAGGCGCGGCCTCAGCCCCAGCGCGTGCGCCTTCCGTTCGGACATGATCACCACGGCCGCCGCGCCGTCGTTGATGCTGGACGAGTTGCCCGCCGTGTGGATCTTGCCGGCGAGGACTGGCAGCTTCGCCAGGGACTCGGGCGAGGTGTCCTTGCGGGGCCCTTCGTCGGTGTCCACGAGCACCGTCCCTACCTTCGGCTGCCGCACCGGGACCGGCACGATCTCGTCGCGGAACTTGCCCGCCTCCACAGCCGCCACCGCGTTGCGGTGCGAGCGCAGCGCGAACGCATCCGCCTCCTCGCGGCTGATGCCGTAGAGGTCGGCCAGCTTCTCGGACGTGTGCATCATCCCCTCCACGGGCGGGCAGGCCTCCGGGCAGGAGACCTTGAAGCCGTGCCGGGCGATGCGGTCGTAAAAGACGCCATCCCCGAGCCGGTACCCCCAGCGCGCGTCCGTTACGTAGAACTCGGCGTTCGACTCGTTCTCCGTCCCGCCCGCCACGACGATCTCGGCGTCTCCGGCCTGGACGAGCAGCGCGCCGTTGACGATCGCCTGGAGCCCCGAGCCGCACTGCCGGTCGACCGTGTACGCGGGCACCGCGTGCGGAAAGCCGGCCTCGAGCCAGCCTAGGCGGGCGACGTTCGGATTCTCGCCGTTGGCCAGCACGTGGCCGACAACCACCTCGTCGACCGCGCCGGGGTCGATGCTGGCGCGCTCGACCGCCGCCCGCAGCGCGTAGGACAGCAGCGTGGATGCCTTGAGCCCCTTGAAGGCGCCGCCGTACCGCCCAACCGGCGTCCTGGCAGCGCTCACGATGACGGCCTGTTCCATGGCACGCCAGTCTAAAGGCTTTCCCGCCAAGGTTGCGCCATGCGAAGCCTGGTCTTGAACGGGATGCTGTACCGGGCGTTGTTGGACAGCTCGCGTCTCCCGTCTTGTGGGTGCAGGGGTATAGTCGGCAGCGTTGTCCTCCACGCGACAGGCCGACCTGAAGGCCGGTGGGCTGGCCCTGCTGGGCGTAGGCGTCCTGGCGACGCTGCCGTCGCCCCGTCCTGACGTGCTGGCGTTCGGGCTCCTGGCCGCCCTCGCCGGCATGGCCTGGCGGCCCTGGGTCGGTCCCGCTCTCGTGGGCGCCACGCTACCGGTCTACTTCTTCCCCCAGCAGCTCGGCCGGATCTCGTTCTCGCCGCCCGGGCTCGTCCTCGTTCTCGCCTGGGCGAGCCTCCTCGTCCGCGTCGGCTGGGACCGCGGCCGCGGCCGGCCAGCAGCGCTCACCTGGCCGACGACCGGCTACGACGGGCCGCTCGCCCTCTTCCTCCTCGCGGGGCTGCTGTCGCTGCTCGTCACCCAGTACCCGCTGCAGAGCGTGCGCGAGCTGCGGGCGCTGATCTTCGAGCCGGTGCTCTTCTTCTGGCTGCTGGCAGCTACCGCCAGGCACGCGGCGGCGAAGGCCGCGCTCGGCGGCTTCCTCGTGGCGGCCGTGGTGGTCGCCCTCATCGCGGCCGTGCAGGTCCTCTCTGGCAGCGGGGGGACTGAGGCCGAAGGCGTGCGGCGGGCGCAGGCCTGGTACCCACAGCCCAACCACCTGGCGCTCATGCTCGGCCGGGCGCTGCCGTTCGCGCTGGCCCTCGGCCTCGTCGGCCGGCCCGGAGAGGCGACGTCCCGTGGCCAGGCGTGGCGTCTCGCCGCCCTCGCCTGGTTCGCCGTCGCCAGCGTCGGGCTGGGGCTCCTGCTCACCTTCTCGCTCGGCGCCTGGCTCGGCGCCACGGCCGCGGCCGTCGTCGTCCTCGCCGCGCTGCGGCGGCGGCGGGCCGCCATCTCGCTCAGCCTGCTCGCGGCCGGCTTGTTCGCCGCCGTGAGCCTGCTGGCGATCGCCGGCGCCGTCCCCGAGCGGCTGAACCCGCTGCGGCAGACGACCGGGTTCCGGCTCGAGCTCTGGCAGTCATCGATCGCCATGGTCGCCGACCACCCCCTGCTGGGCGTAGGCCTGGACAACTTCGTGTACCTCTACCAGCAGGTCTACCTGCGCGAAGGAGCCGCCGCCGAGGCGAACCTGTCGCACCCGCACAACTGGATCCTCAACGTCTGGCTGCAGCTCGGCCTGCTCGGCCTGGTGGCGTTCGTCTGGCTCCTGGTGCGTTTCTGGCGCTCCGCCCGGGCTCGCCTCGCCACGGGGACCGACGCGTGGATCGCCGCCGGCGCCCTGGGCGCCATGGCCGAGACGCTGGTGCACGGCCTGCTGGACAACAGCTACTTCCTCGTCGACCTGGCCTTCCTCTTCTGGCTCATCCTGGCGGCCGTCGCCCGCCGGGTCGCGCGCTAGAATCGTCCGGTGCTGAGAGCGCTGGTTGCCGGCGGGGCTGGCTTCATCGGGTCGCACCTGTGCGACCGTCTGCTGGCCCAGGGATGGTCGGTGACGTGCCTGGACAACTTCGCCTCCGGAGCACGCGCCAACGTTGCCCACCTGTTCGAACATCCCCGGTTCACGTTCGTCGAGCGCGACCTCACCACCAGTCCCCTTGAAGATAGCCTGGCCGCCGATCGCTACTACCACCTGGCCAGCCCGGCCAGCCCGAACCCCTTCACCCGGCGCAGCTACATGGCCCAGCCGCTCGAAACGGCGCTGGTCAATTCGACCGGCACCAGGCACGTCCTCGAGCTCGCCCTGCGCCACGGCGGCCGGGTCCTCTTCGCCTCCACCTCCGAGGTGTACGGCGACCCGCTGGTCCATCCGCAGCGCGAGGAGTACTGGGGCAACGTCTCGCCAACCGGACCACGCTCCTGCTACGACGAGGCGAAGCGCTTCGGCGAAGCGCTGTGCATGATCTACGTGCGGCGCTACGGCGTGGACGTGCGGATCGCGCGGATCTTCAACACCTACGGCCCGCGCATGGACCCCGAGGACGGCCGAATGCTGCCGAACTTCATCGGCCAGGCCCTGCGCGGCCAGCCGCTCACCATCTACGGCGATGGCAGCTACACCCGCTCCCTCTGCTATGTGGACGACCTGGTGGCTGGGCTCCAGGCGATCATGGAGTCCGCCCGCCCGGACGCGCCCGGGCGCGTCTACAACCTCGGCAACCCGGACGAGCACACCGTCCGCGAGTACGCCGAGCTCGTCCTGCGGCTGGTCCCGGAGAGCCGCTCGACCATCGCCTACCTCCCCCCCATGCCGGACGACCCCACCCGGCGCCGGCCGGACATCTCGCGGGCGTCCGACGAGCTGGGCTGGCAGCCCCGCGTGCCCCTGCGCGAGGGGCTCGAGCAGACAATCGCCTGGTTCCGTGCTGCCCTCAGCCAGCCAGCCGCGAGCAGGGCCACGGGCTGAGCGCCGCGCGCTCGCCTGTCCGGGGGCGCGCCGGCCCGCCCGGTCGCCGCGTCGCCCGCCGCTCCCCTGATGTCCAGCGCCGCCAGCGCCGTCCGCCTGCCAGC
The DNA here is from genome assembly GCA_964435115.1 of uncultured Chloroflexota bacterium. GTDB lineage: Bacteria > Chloroflexota > UBA6077 > UBA6077 > CF-72 > CAYSYM01. The sequence continues at coordinate 66,785 of CAYSYM010000009.1, forward strand.
CCCGACGCATCGCCAGCCCGGGCGCTGGCGGCGCATCGCCGGCGCGCTCGGCTGGAGCGTCGCGGTGCCTGCGCTCGCCTGGCTGGTCGCGGTGCTCGAGCCGCTGCCTCTCGCCCTGGCGGCGGGTGGCGCGGTAGCGGCGGTCGGGCCCCTCATCCAGCCGCTCGCGGCGGTCGCGCTCCTCCTGTTCGCGGTCCCCTTCGGCGTCCCCATGCGCGAGGACGCCAGCGCGGGCGAGCCGGCCCTCACCGCGGTTGAGCCTCTCGTGGCGCTCTTGGCGCTGGCCTGGCTGCTGCGCGGCGTGCGACGCCGCGGCATCGCGGTACACAGCAGCGGGCTGGTTGCCAGCCTGGGCCTGCTCGGCCTCCTCATGCTCTTCTCCACCACCTACGCGGCTAGCTTCAGTGCGGCGGCGAAGGAGACCGTCAAGTGGTTCGAGCTGCTCGTCGTCCTCCTGGTCGTCGCGGGCGCCGGCCTCGACCGCCGGTCGACGGCGTGGCTGCTGGCGGCGCTGTTCGTGGCCGGCGCGCTCGAAGCGGCGTGGGGCATCGCCCAGGTCGCCACCGGCGGCGGCCCCAGCGGGTTCGAGGTCGGCGGCCTGCTGCGTGCCTACGGCACCTTCGCCCAGCCCAACCCCTTCGGCGGGTACCTCGCGACCATCCTGCCCGTCGCCGTGGCGATGGCCCTGGCCCCAGGCGCTCCGCGGGCGTTCCGCTGGCTCGCAGCCGGCGCGGCGCTCGTGCTCGGCGCCGGCGTCGCCCTCAGCCAGTCGCGCGGGGCCTGGCTCGGGCTGGGTGTCGCGGCGCTCGTGCTGCTCCTCACCTGGAGCCGGCGCACCCGCCTGCTGCTGGTGCCCGCCGCCGCCCTGGCGGGCCTGGCGCTCGTCGCGGCCCTGGCTGGCTTCTTCCCGGCCGCCATCGTCGACCGGCTCGCGCAGACCGTGCAGTACTTCGGCGTGTTCGACGTGCGCACGGTCGAGCTGACCGACGAGAACTGGTCGATCGTCGAGCGCATGGCGCGCTGGCAGGCCGCCTGGTACATGTTCCTGGACTCCCCGTGGCTGGGCGTCGGGATTGGCAACTACGCGGAGGCCTACCCACGCTACTACCTGGACAACTGGGTGGACCCGCTCGGCCATGCCCACAACTACTACCTCAACACGCTGGCCGAGCTTGGCGTGGTAGGGTTCGGCCTGTTGCTCCTCTCGCTCGCGCTCGTCTTCCGGCACGTCGGCGGCGCGCTGCGCTCCAGCATCGCGCTGCACCGCCCCCCCGACCCCTACTGGCGGGCGCTGCTCGCCGGCATCCTCGGCTCGCTCGTCGTCTTCAGCATGCACAGCCTCTTCGACAACCTCCTGGTGCACGGCGTCAACGTCCAAGTAGGGTTCCTCATCGGCCTGGGGCTCGTCGCCGCGGACCGACTGCGTCCCCTCGCGAGCGGGCCGGGGGGTGGCGGTGTCCGCTGAGCCGTCGCCGCCGGGCCTGGCCCGACCCCTCCCCACGGCTCAGCCAGTCGAGCTCGACCGCCAGGCGTCGGGGCACGCGGCGGGGTGGCACGATCCGGGTGAGCGGGGCGCGCCACCCGAGCGGGACGAGCTGGAGGCCGGCGAGGTGGAGAGCGTCGAAGAGGGACCCTCGCTCGCCGGGCGCTTCTTCAACGCCCGCACCTTCGTCTCGTTCGCGTTCGGCTTCGGCATCCTCCTGTTCTTCTTCACGCGCGCCGAGGTCGACGTCACAGCGATCCTCGATCGCGTCCGCCAGGCGAACGTTGGCCTGCTCGCCCTGGCGCTGCTCACCTTCTACAGCACGTTCCCGGTGCGCGCGCTGCGCTGGCGCCGATTGCTGCAGAACGTCGGCTTCCGCAGCCGCCAGGGCGTCGAGCTGCCCTCGGTGTGGGGGCTCGCGGAGATCATCCTCCTGAGCTGGTTCGCTAACACCATCATCCCGGCCAAGCTCGGCGACGCCTACCGCGCCTACCTGCTCAAGGTCAACGCTACCGTCTCGTTCTCGAAGACGATCGGCACGGTCCTCGCCGAGCGCATCATCGACGTCCTGGCGCTGTTCTTCCTGATGGCCTCGGCTGCCAGCCTGGCGTTCGGGCGCGCCCTCCCCAGGGAGGTTGTGCTGCTCATGCAGCTCGGCTTCGCCCTGGTCGCCATCGTCCTCGTGGGCCTGCTCACGCTGCGCAACCTGCGGCCGGTGGTGGAACGCCTCGTGCCGCCCCGCCTCCACGCGCAGTACCACCGCTTCGAAGAGGGGATCCTGCACTCGTTCGGTGGCGGCTTGCCCTACGTGGCACTGCTGACCGGGGGGGCGTGGGCCGGCGAGGTCACGCGGCTCGCCCTGGTGGCGGCGTCGCTCGGGCTCACAGGCATCGCCCCGAGCGTGATCGTGTTCGTCGCGCTCGCCTCGGCGCTGGCGACGACGCTCCCGCTCACCCCGGCCGGCCTCGGCTTCGCCGAGGGCGCCATCGTCGGCGTGCTCCTGCTCGCCGCGAACGCCGGCCTGGCGCCGGGCGTCGACGAGCACACCGCCGCCAGCATCGCCCTGCTCGACCGCGCCATCAGCTACTGGAGCGTCGTCGCCAGCGGGTTCGTGGCTTACGTCCTCAGCAAGCGACGGTAATGCGGATCGCCATCGAGTACTCCGCCGCCGTCAACCAGCGGGCGGGCATCGGGCGGCTCGTGCGCAACCAGGTCGCGGCACTCGCCGAGCTCGACCGCGAGAACGAGTACGTCCTCCTGTACGCGCGCCCGGACCCGGGGGCCGTGCCCCGCTTCCCCACCGCCCCCAACTTCGCGCGTCGCGAGGTCGCGCTCCGCGAGCGCTGGCTGGCGATCGCCTGGCACCGTGCCCAGATCCCGTTCCCGGCCGACTGGCTGACCGGCCCCGTGGAGCTCTACCACTCGCCCGACTTCGTGCTCCCACCGCTGCGACGTGCCCGCGGCATCCTGACCGTGCACGACCTCGCCTTCCTACTGCGGCCCGACTGCGCCGACGCGGCGCTGAGCGCCTACCTCGAGGAGGTCGTGCCCCGCTCGGTCCAACGGGCTGACTTCGTCATCGCCGACTCGGAGAACACGCGCAATGACGTGGTGGTCCTCCTCGGCGTGCCGCCGCAGCAGGTGGAGGTCGTCCCTGGCGGCGTGGAGGAGCGCTTCGAGCCCGTCGCCGATCCGGCCTTGCTGGCGACGGCGCGCCGCCACCTCAAGGTGGGCGACGCGCCGTTCGTGCTCGCGGTGGGCCTGCTCGAGCCGCGCAAGAACCTCAACCGGCTGATGGATGCGTTTGCCATCCTGAAGAAGGGCGGGAAGCTGCCCGACCATAAGCTCGTCCTCGCCGGTAGCACGGGCTGGCTGGTCGACGGCATCCTGGCGCACCACGCGGCCTCGCCCGTGCGCGACGACATCGTCCTGCCCGGGTTCGTGCCGGAGGAGCTGCTGCCAGCCGTCTACAGCGCGGCCGAGGTGCTGGCGTTCCCGTCGCTCTACGAGGGGTTCGGGCTGCCCATCCTGGAAGCCATGGCCTGCGGCACGCCGGTCGTCGCCTCGCGCACCTCGTGCCTGCCCGAGGTCGCCGAGGGCGCCGCGCTCCTGGCGGACCCGGAGAATACGGATGCGCTGGCGGTGGCGCTGGAGCTGGCCCTCACGGACGAGGCCCTGCGGGCGGACCTGCGGGCGAAGGGGCTGGAACGCGCCGCGCACTACACCTGGCGCGGCGCGGCCGAGAGGCTGCTCCAGGTCTATCAGCGGGTGGCGGCGGCGAAGTGATGCGGGTCGGTATCAACGCCCTCTTCCTCCAGAAGCCTGCCACCGGCATGGGCCAGCACCTCTTCCACCTGCTGGAAGGGCTGGACTCGCTGGACGACAAGGAGAGCCAGTACGTCCTGCTGTCGCCGCGCTTCCGCCGCGCCTACACCGTCCAGGTGCCCCAGCTCTCCGACCGCTTCCGCGAAGTCGAGGTGGTCAGCGCCCTCGCTCGCCTGGGCGAGAACGTCGAGCAGGTGTGGTGGGAGCAGGCGGGCATCGTCCGCGCGGGGCTGCGGGAGAAGATCCACATCCTCCATTCGCCCTACTGGTCCAGCCCCCTCTTCTCCGCCTGGCCGACCGTGGTGACGATCCACGACGTCATCCAGTTCGTGCTGCCCGAATACGCCTGGCGCAAGATCAGCCGCCTCTACTTCGGCCTGGTCTCGCGATCAGCCCGCCGCGCCCAGGCCATCATCACGGTGAGCGAGTGCTCGCGGCGCGACATCGTCAAGATCCTCGGCATCCCGCCGGAGCGCATCCAGGTCATCGGCAACGCCGTCGATGCGAGCTTCCACCCCGTCCGGGATGCCTGGCTGCTGGCGAGCGTGCGCGAGCGCTACGGCATTGGCCCCCGCTTCATCCTCTACTTCGGCGGCTTCGACCTGCGGAAGAACCTGCCGCGGCTGATCGAGGCGTACGCACGGCTGCCGCAGGAGACGCGCAAGAGCTACCCGCTCGTCATCGCCGGCCGCTACCAGCACCTGGGCCACCCGCTGTATCCCGACCCCCGGCAGACCGTGCAGTGGCTCGGACTGGAGGGCCAGGTGCTCTTCACCGGCCAGATCCGCGAGCAGGACAAGGCCCCGCTCTACAGCGCGGCGACGGTCTTCACCTTCCCCTCGCTCTACGAGGGCTTCGGCATCCCGGTGCTGGAAGCCATGGCGTGCGGCACGCCGGTCCTCACCTCCAACCTCTCGGCCCTGCCGGAGGTCGCCGGCGACGCCGGCCTGCTGGTCGACCCGTACAGCGTGGAGGCGATCGCCGAGGGGCTGGCCGCACTGCTGGACGACCGCGAGCGGCGCGAGGAGCTGGCGCGGCGCGGCCTGGAGCGGGCACGTCTGTTCACCTGGCGCCAGGTGGCCGAGCAGACCCTGCGGGTGTACCGCCAGCTCGAGCGTCGCTAGCGTGCGCGTCCTCGTCGCCTCGAAGGCGCTCGTGGTGGGCGCCTACCAGCGCAAGCTGGAGGAGATCGCCGCCCAGCCCGGCGTGGAGGCGCTGACGGCGGTCGTGCCGGCCTCCTGGCGCGAGCCGGGCGGGCGCACCATCGCCCTGGAGCGCGCCTGCGCCCGCGGCTACACCCTCCGCGTGGAGCCGATCGTCTTCAACGGCCACTTCCACCTCTTCTTCTGGCCGCGACTCGGCAGGGCCATCGCCGAGGCCTGGCCGGACGTCGTCCACCTGGACGAGGAGCCGTTCAACCTGGCGACCGCGCTCGGGACATGGCAGGCACGCCGCCTGGGCGCCAGGGTGGTGTTCTTCACCTGGCAGAACCTCTACCGGCGCTACCCGCCCCCGTTCTCCATGTTCGAACAGTACGTCTACCGGCAGAGCGCCGGCGCGATCGCCGGCAGCGCCGATGCCGCGCGGGTGCTCCGGCTGAAGGGCTACCGCGGGCCAGCGGCGGTCATCCCGCAGTTCGGCATCGACCCGGACGTCTTCGCGCCGGCCGGCCGCCGCCCCAACGATGTCTTCACGATCGGGTACGCCGGCCGCCTGGTGGAGGAGAAGGGCCTCTTCGTGCTGCTGGACGCGTTGGCGGGGCTGGCCGGCGAGTGGCGGCTGCACCTGGTCGGCAGTGGGCCGCTGCTCGGCGCCACCCGTGCGAAAGCGGACCGACTCGGGATCGGCCGGCGCGTCACCTGGGAGACCGCCGTGCCTTCGACGGAGATGCCGGCGCGGCTCCGCTCCTTCGACGTGCTCGTACTCCCGTCGCTCACCCGCCCCAACTGGAAGGAGCAGTTCGGGCGGGTGCTGGTGGAGGCGATGGCCTGCGAGGTGCCGGTGGTGGGGTCGAGCAGCGGCGAGATCCCGCGCGTCGTCGGCGAGGCGGGCGTGGTCGTGCCCGAGGCTGACCCGGCCGCGCTGCGGCAGGCGATCGCACGGCTGCGGGACGACGCGGCGCTGCGGGGTGAGCTGGGCCGGCGGGGCCGGGCGCGCGCGCGCGCCCACTACACGCACCGCCGCATCGCGGAGCAGACCGTGGCAGTGTACCGGTCGGCCGCCGCCACCCGGTCGCACTGTTGACACCCGCCGGAGGGGCTGCCACAATCGGACTACCCGAGGGACGGTAGCCAGCCCGGCTAGCCTGGGGCTTCAGCGTTGCAGCGCCGCTAGAGGAGGGAGATTGGCTTGCATCTGACAAGTTCGGGTCAGATGGTTCGCCGCGCCGGCTCTCCTCCCTCTCGCGTCCCGCAGCGCTCCCTGCCCCGACCACCCGCGGCCGGAATGCGGGCGCCTCGCCTCGGTAATTCGGCTGGAGGGAGAGACGTCCCCTTATGAAGCGAGCGTTTTCCGCGGCGCTGACGGCGGGACTCTTGCTCAGCAGTGTGGCCGGCACCTCGGTCGGCTACGCCCAGGCAGGCAAGAGCATCGTCATCGGCATGGGCCAGGAGCCCGACCGCATCTACAACTCGACGATGTTCGTCACCTCGCTCGTCGCCAACCTGGTGTACGACAACCTGCTCGCCGTCGACGACCGCATGCAGGCGTACCCGTCGCTGGCTGCGCAGATCCCGACGCTGGAGAACGGGCTGGCCACGTTCACCGGCGAGGGCGGCGACCGCCGCCTGGAGGTGACCTTCCCGCTCCGCCAGGGCATCACCTGGAGTGACGGCACACCGTTCACGGCGGACGACGTGGTCTACTTCTGGCGGCTCATGATGAACCCCCAGTCCGGGTACGACACGAGCCTCGAGGGGAAGGTCAGCGACGTCGTGAAGCTGGACGACTACACGGTCAAGTTCGTCTGGCTCTCCGCCAACGAGGCGAAGGCGAAGGACCCGCAGACGTACGCCAACCAGGGCACCGACCCGGTCATCGACCCGCTCTACTTCTTCGGCCTCTTCGACAACCCGGACGGCATCCAGCCGCGCCACAAGCTGGCCGAGGTCGTCGCTGGCGATCCGATGACCAGCCCGGACGTCACCAATCTGGACAACTCTGACCTCGCCCGCAATCCGGTGGGCACCGGCCCCTACGTGCTCTCCTCCTGGGAGCCCGGCGTCGCGCTCACCTTCACCTCGCGCGGCGAGGCCCTCCCGCAGCGCCAGGGTCGGCCCAACATCGACACGGTCGTCTTCCGCATCATCCCGGCCAAGGACACCAACCTCGCCGCCCTCGAAGCCGGTGAGGTGCAGGTGGTCACCACCGACGTCCTGGACGTGGGCGACTCCAGCACGCTCGACGCCATGCCGGGCATCCAGGCCCAGTACGTCCAGGGCACTGTCTGGGAGCACCTCACGTTCAACTACGCCAACCCGTTCCTGGCCGACCGCAACGTGCGCCAGGCGATCGGCTACGGCGTCAACCGCCAGGAACTGGTGGACGTGCTCCTGTTCGGCAAGAGCCAGCCGGCCACCAGCCAGATCCCATCGTGGTCGTGGGCGTTCAACCCGGACGTGCAGCGCTACGAATACAACCCCGGCCTGGCCGACCAGCTCCTGCGCGCCTCGGGCTGGGAGCCCGGGCCGGACGGGATTCGGGTCAAGGACGGCCAGCGGCTCAGCCTGAAGTACTGGAGCACGCCGTCGGCGTTCCGCCCGCGCTTGCTACCCCTGGTGAAGGACCAGCTCGCCCAGATCGGCATCGAGATGAACGTCGAGCTGATCCCGGCGTCGGTCTACTTCAGCGGCAAGGGCGACTCGCCGCAGTCGCTCTCGGCGCGCCAGTTCGACGTGGCCGAGTTCGCCTGGGTAGGTGGCTACGACCCGGGCGCCGACTCCACCTACAGCATGCACTCCAAGAACATCCCGTCCAAGGAGAACAACTACCGCGGCGGCAACTACGGCGGGTTCCGCCACAACTACAACGATGTGCTCCTGAACCAGGGGACCAGCAGCCTGGACCAGGAGTTCCGCCGCATCGTCTACGCTCAGGTGCAGCAGATCTGGATGAGCGAGCTGCCGGTGCTGCCGCTGTTCCTCCGCCCGGTCACCGGCGCGGCTACCGCCAACCTGGTCAACTTCCGGGTGAGCATGTCCTCGAGTGGCGAGACCTGGAACGTCGAGCAGTGGGACCTGGTGGGCTGACCAGCACGCCCCGCTGCAGCTTCCAGGTGGCCGAGCACGGGGGCCGGGCTTTAGCCCCCGTGCTCGGCCGGGCAGTATAGTGAGCCCACTCGCTCGGCGGTCCGCAGCCGGAGCGGGCAGGGTGGAGGCCCCGCCTGCCCACTCCGCGCGTGCCGCGAGCTGCTGATCCAGGAGCGCCCGTTCGGTGACGCGATACCTCGTGCGCCGCCTCATGGAGGCGGCGATCACGGTCCTGTTTGCCTCCGTCCTGATCTTCTTCATCCTGAACCTGAGCCCCGGCGGCCCGTTCGACGCCCTGGCGCAGACCCGTGGTCGCAACGACCCGGGCTACATCGATCGGCTCAACAAGCTGGTGGGGCTCGACAAGCCCATCCAGGAGCGCTACCTCGACTGGGCCTCGCGCGTGGTGCGCGGCGACTGGGGCGAGTCGTGGGCGGTCTCCAAGGGCCGACCCGTGAGCCGGCTGATCACCGAGCGACTCGGCAACACGGTCACGCTGATGGGCACGGCGCTCGTCGTCTCCCTCGTCATTGCCCTCGGGGTCGGCATCCTCTCGGCGGTCAAGCAGTACTCCTGGTTCGACTACGCCGCCACGGGATTCTCCTTCGCGGGGATCTCCATGCCCACCTTCTGGTTCGGCCTGCTGCTCATCTTCATCTTCGGCCTCTGGCTGCGGGTCCTGCCGATCTCCGGGATGTACGACGTGGGCCGGGCCAACGACATCGGCGACCGCCTGCAGCACCTCATCCTCCCCGCGGTTGTGCTCAGCCTGGTCCAGGTGGCGCAGTGGAGCCGCTTCATCCGCAGCAGCCTGCTCGAAGTGCTCCGCCAGGATTTCGTGCGCACGGCGCGCGCCAAGGGGCTCGCGGGCCGGGCCGTCCTGCTGCGGCACGCCCTGCGGAACGCGCTCATCCCGGTGATCACCGTCGTCGCCATCGCCATCCCCGGCCTGTTCGGCGGTGCCATCATCACCGAGACGATCTTCGCCTGGCCCGGGATGGGCCGCCTCTACATCGACGCCGTCAACGGGTCGGACTGGCCCGTGGCGATGGGTCTGCTGATCATCACCGCGCTCCTGGTGGCGCTCTCCAACCTGGTCGCCGACGTGCTCTACGCCGCGGTCGACCCGCGCATCCGGTACAGCTAGCGGGGCGCGTCTTCCCCAAGCGTATGGCCGCCGTCTCGACTCCCGCCTCCCCAGTCGCCCCACCCGAGATCCAGCTCCCGCCTGGCGCCGCGCCAGTCCGCGTCCGGCAGGAAGGCGAGCTGCGCGCCGTCTGGCGCCGCTTCCGCCGCCACCGCATGGCCATTGCCAGCCTCGTCGTGCTCGGGCTCATCCTCCTGGCCGCCCTCACCGCCGAGTGGATCGCCCCCTACGACCCCCAGGCGATCGACCGCACCATCACCGGCCGGGCCGCCTCGGTGGGCGTGACGCTGCCGAGCTGGGTGCAGCAGACCGGGACGAACTGGCACTGGCTCGGCACGGACGAGCTCCGCCGCGACATCCTGTCGCGGCTCATCTTCGCCGGCCGGGTCTCGCTGGCGGTCGGCTTCGGCGCGATGGCCGTGTCCCTGACCATCGGCCTCCTCGTCGGCTCGATCGCCGGCTTCTTCGGGGGCTCGACCGACTCGGTCTTGATGCGGCTGGTCGACCTCTTCCTGTCGTTCCCCTTCATCCCGCTGGTGATCGTGATCTCGGCCATGATCAAGGGGTACAACATCCCCGGCGACCAGACCCTGATCCAGGTGTTCGTCATCATCGTGGTGTTGACCGTCCTGGGCTGGATGGTGCCCGCCCGCCTCATCCGCAGCCAGTTCCTCTCGCTGCTGAACCGCGACTTCGTCATCGCCGCGCGGGCGCTCGGGGCCGGCAACCTGCGCCTGATCCTGCGGCACCTACTGCCGAACTCGGTCGCCCCGATCCTCGTGTTCGCCACCCTCCAGGTGGGCGAGTTCATCATCCTGGAATCCGCGCTCAGCTTCCTCGGCGTGGGGATCAGTCCACCCACGGCGAGCTGGGGCAACATGCTCACCGCGTTCCAGTCGTACATGCGCATCGCCCCATGGGTCACCATCTTCCCAGGGCTGATGATCTTCCTGACGGTGCTGAGCATCAACTTCATCGGCGACGGGCTGCGCGACGCCCTCGACCCGTACCTGAAGGAGCGGTAGGCCGCGGAAGGGGCTGCGGCTACTCAGCCCACCACGCGAGTGCCAGGTGCTCGCGGAACGTCGCGTCCTTCGTCACCACTGGGAGGCCGGCGACCGTCGCATGGGCCGCCAGCAGGCGTTCTCGCTCTGCTCGACCAGCTCGCGCATTACAAGGTCGACCCGGCGCCCGAACAGGGCGCGTAGCTCGTCTTCCATGCGCAGCAGATCGGCCAGCGTCCGCGTTGCACTCGGCGCAAAAGTCACCAGGACGTCCACGTCGCTTTCCCGGCCGAAGTCATCGCGGAGGACAGAACCGAACAGGTCCAACCGAGTGACTCTCCAGCGTCGGCAGAACTGGGCGACCGCCTCGCGGTCCACTCGAAGACGCGTGGTGACTGGCACGTCATCCTCACTCGCCGTCAAGTATGTCTGCCGTCGACACGCCAGCACCAACATCGTGGCGCGAGGGGCACGCGTGGACGGCCCCCGCCAGCCTGCCCGCTACCGCCACATCATCGACCCCCGCTTCCCCTCCGCCCCGGCATTCCTTCCGTGAGACTCTTCTTCGCCGTCGAGCTGCCTGCGGAAGTGCAGCGGGTCCTCGGCCGCTTGCGGCCGCCGGACTCGACGCCGGGTGCGCGAGACTACCGCTGGGTCGACCCGGCGCTGCTCCACGTCACGCTCGCGTTCCTCGCCGAGCAGCCGACGAGCCAACTCGCGGCCCTCACACGCATCGGGACGGAGGCGGCGCGGAGCTACGCACCCCTGCAGCTCGCCCTCTCCGAAGCGGGCAGCTTCGGCCCGCCACGCGCCCCACGCGTCCTATGGGTGGGGCTGCGTGGCGACACGAGCCACCTCACGCGCCTGCACGGGAGCCTGGCCACGAAGCTGCGGGAGGCCGGCTTCGCGGTGGAGGAGCGGGCCTTCGCGCCGCACGTCACGCTCGCCCGGCGGCGGCAGGAGGCTCGCAGGCCGTTGCTGTTCCCCTGGCCGCCGGGGGCCGCCCTCCCATCCCCGACCTTCACGGTCGACGCCCTGGCGCTCGTGCACAGCGAGCTCAGTCCCAGAGGCCCGCGCTACACGGCCCTGGAGCACTTCCGCCTGGGTTGAGGCACCGCCCGCGCGTCGCTCAGGGCAGCAGCTCGAACGCCTCGCAGTGCCGCGGCCGGAACATGCGGAAGTGGTGCTGGTCCAGGGTGAGGATGCGACTGACCCGCAGCCGCTCGGCGATGGCGACGATCGAGGCGTCAGCGACTCCGATCTGGCTGTCGGCGTACTCCTCGATCAGCTCGAGCGAACGCGTGAGGTCCGCCACCGTCATTCCTTCGAGGCGCAGCTCCCCAGACACGACCGCGCGCAGGTACGCTAGCTCTGCCCGCACGCCGAAGCGCGAGAGGATGAGATAGTCGGCTTCCACCAGGACGGTAACCGGCAGGAGGAGGATGTCTCCGCCCCCTCGCATGGCGTGCAGAACGGACGTGTGGTCACGACTGGCGGTATCTACCGCAGCGATGAGCGCGCTCGAATCGACCAGGGCGAGCATCGCGGCTAGGCGGCCGTGCTCTGGTCTTCAGTGGGCGGCGTCCTGCCAGCGTCGGGGCGCCTCGGCGACCATCCTTCAACGGGGTCGATTTCTGCTGCCAGAATCTCTTCGTCGCGACGCGCTAAGTCCGGGTCACCACTCCATCCGATCCCGGCGAAGGAGAGCCGGCGCTGGGGCCGATGCGTCTGAATGTACTCGCGCAGCGCCTCCTGCACCAGCGCCGTGAATGTCTGGCCCTGCTGGTCGGCCAGGTGCTTCGCCTCGATGAGCAGCCCCTCGTCGGCCAGGATCGTTGTTCGCTTCACCCACCCATCCTCCTCGTATCGTATGCGTATGCTAACATACGCCCAGCCGTGGCAGGGCCGGCAGCCCCACGCCTCTGCGCTCGCGGGCGTGCCCTTCACCCGCCAGCCCCAGCTCCCCCGCTGGGACGGACGGCTCCCGGCCCTGCTGGCCCGTTTGACGGCCTCGCACCCCCACGCTATAGTCCGGCCCGGCACACGGGCCGGCGTGCGGCGCGAACCGCTGCCGGTGCGGCCTGGATGCCGAGCGAGCCATACGCAAAGACGTCGACCAGGGCAAGTACGCGTCGGGGCGGGCCCAGAGAGCCGGGGTAGGTGGAAGCCGGTGCCCTGTTTCCTGACCGTGGCGGTATCCCCCGTCGATCCGCGACAGGGATACTGAAAACGAATGGACCTGCGAGTCGCCGACCGAACATCGGGTACGGGGCGCGGCCCCACCCCCGACCAGTAGGCTCGGCCGGAACGAGCGCCGTTACCATCGCTCAGGGCATGGCGTTGCCGGTGCCACCCGTCGCTGCGCGACAGGGGGCCTGAAAGCAGCGGGCATGCCTGCACGAGGCCGCCGGCCGGGCCGGCGGCGAAGTAGGGTGGCACCACGAGCGGACCGAACCCCTCGTCCCTAGCGGGCGAGGGGTTCTTCTATGCAGGTCGACACGACGAGCGAACGGGACGAGCGATGACGCAGCGCACTAACGAGCGACGGGATGGGCCAACCGGGGTCGGGCGCGGGCTCGGCAGCGGCGGGCGGCTGCGCCTGCTCACCGGCCTGCGGCCGACGGGCCGGCTGCACCTCGGCAACTACGTCGGCACGCTCGAGAAGGACGTCCAGCTCCAGGACGACCCACGCTACGAGTGCTTCTTCCTCATCGCCGACTACCACGCCCTCACCACCTACTACGAGTCCTCGCGCGAGATCGGCCGCAACGTCCGGGAGACGCTGCTCGACTTCCTGGCGGTCGGCATCGATCCGAACCGGAGCACCGTCTACCTGCAGTCGCTCGTGCCCGAGGTCGTCGAGCTGTTCCTCCTGTTCACCATGCTCGTCTCCGTGCCGCGGGCGCAGCGCATCCCCACGCTCAAGGAGCAGGTGCGCGACCTCAAGCTGGAGAGCGCCTCGCTGGGGCTGCTCAACTACCCGATCCTGCAGGCCGCCGACATCCTCATGGTCCGCGGCGAGGTCGTGCCAGTTGGCAAGGACCAGCTCTCGCACATCGAGATCACGCGCGAGGTCGCCCGGCGCTTCAACCAGCTCTACGCGCCGGTGTTCCCCGAACCCGAGGGGCTGGTCGGCCGGATCGCCACCCTGCCCGGCCTGGATGGCAAGCCCAAGATGAGCAAGTCGGTCGGCAACACCGTCGAGCTCGCGGACGACCGGGAGGCGGTGCAGCGCAAGATCATGCGGATGTACGTGGGCGACGCGTTTGCCCGCCAGCGCCCAACCGACCCCGGCCGCCTGCGCGGCAACCCGCTCTTCATCTACCACGACCTGTTCAACGCCGACGCGCCGGAGGTGCAGGACCTCAAGGCGCGCTACACCCGGGGTCAGGTGGGCGACGCCGAGATCAAGCAGAAGCTGGCCGCTGCGCTCAACCGCTTCCTGGACCCGATCCGCGAGCGGCGGGCGGCGTACGAGCGGCAACCCGGGCTGCTGGAGGAGATCCTGGCCGAGGGCAGCCGCCGCGCTCGCCAAGAGGCGCGCCAGACGCTCCGCCTGGCGAGGGAGGCGATGAGCCTCGACTACTTCCAGCCGGCGCGCGAGCGTGTCGAGGCCGCCATCGGGAAACGCTCATGAGCGGCGCCGTCTTCCCCGGCCTCACGGACCTCGGGCGCCTGGCCAGCACAGCCCGCTACGCCCCCATCTACCGCGAGGTGCTCGCCGACCTGGAGACGCCCGTCTCGGCGCTCCTCAAGCTCGGGGCCGGGCCGGGCAGCTTCCTCCTGGAAAGCGTGGAAGGCGGCGAGTTCGTCGCCCGCTACTCGTTCGTCGCCGCCGGCCTGGAACGCTCGCTTGAAGTCCACGACGCCCACGCCGTCTACCGCGGCGCCGACGGCGCGGTCGACCTGAGCTATACGGATCCGCTCGAGCTGATCCACCGCCTCGTCGCCCGGGAGGGCGTGCTGCGGCTGCCCGGCCTGCCCCGCTTCGGCGGCGGCGCCGTGGGCTACCTGGGCTACGAGCTGGCGCGTGCGTTCGAGCCGCGCGTCCCGCGAGCGCCCAACGACCCACTCGGCCTGCCGCTGGCCCACCTGCTGATGGTGGACACGCTGCTGGTGTTCGACCACCTGCGACGCACGATCAAGGTCGTCACCTACGTGCCGCTGACCCAGGACCTGCCCTCGGACTACCGACGCGGCTGCGAGCGGCTCGACGAGCTCCTGGACCGGCTGCGGCGTGGCTCGCACGTGCCCGGGCTGGATGATGCGCCGGGCCGCGCTCAGCCGGCACAGGTGTCGGCGAACGTCGAGCGGGCCAAGTTCGAGCGCCGCGTCGCGCTGGCGAAGGAGCAGATCGCAGCCGGCGAGTGCATCCAGGTCGTGCTCTCCCAGCGCTTCTCGGTGCCGACGGACGCGTCGCCCGTCACTCTGTACCGCGCCCTGCGCTCCATCAACCCAAGCCCCTACATGTACTTCCTGAACTTCGGCGACTACCAGATCGTGGGCGCCTCGCCGGAGCTGCTGGTGCTGGTAGAAGATGGGCGGGTCGCCACGCGCCCGATCGCCGGCACCCGCCCGCGCGGCGCGACCGCCGAGGAGGACGATGCGCTGGCGGCCGAGCTGCTCGCGGACGAGAAGGAGCGCGCCGAGCACCTCATGCTCGTTGACCTCGGCCGCAACGACGTCGGACGGGTGGCCGAGCCGGGCACAGTGGAGGTGCCGCGCTTGATGGAGGTCGAGCGGTACTCCCACGTCATGCACATCGTCTCGCACGTCACGGGCAGGCTGCGGCCAGACCTCCGCGCCGTCGACGCACTCCGCGCCTGCTTTCCGGCCGGCACGCTGAGCGGCGCCCCCAAGATCCGGGCCATGGAGCTGATCGCCGAGCTGGAGCAGGACCAGCGCGGCCCCTACGGTGGCGCGATCGGCTTCTTCAACCGCGACGGCGACCTCGAAACCGCCATCACCATCCGCACCCTGGTGCTCAAGGAGGGCGTGGCTCACGTCCAGGCTGGCGCGGGCATCGTGGCCGACTCCGATCCGGCCAGCGAGTACCAGGAAACCGTCGCCAAGGCGCGGGCGGTCCTGGCCGCCGTGGCCGAGGCGGAGCGCATGGAGGGCGGCGCAGCCCGCGTTCGTGGGGCGCAGCCGGAAGAGCTCACCATCCCGCGCCAGGCACCGCGGCGCGACGGTGGGCCGCTCGCCGCCGGCGACGAGGCGGAGCGGCTGGCGCGGCAGGGGGTGGAGGACAGCGGATGACAAGCCCTCGCGTCCTCCTGGTCGACAACTACGACTCGTTCACCTTCAACCTCTACCAGTACCTGTGCGAGCTGGGCGCCGAGGTAACGGTGCGGCGGAACGACGCGATCACAGTCGACGAGGCGCGGGCGCTGGCCCCAGACCGGCTGGTCATCTCGCCGGGCCCTGGCTCGCCCAGGGACGCGGGCGTCTCGGTCGACCTGGTCCGCGTGCTTGGCCCGACCGTTGCCACCCTCGGCGTCTGCCTCGGCCACCAGGCGATCGTGGCGGCGTTCGGCGGCGAGGTGGTGCGCGCGCCCGAGCTGATGCACGGTAAGGCGTCGCGCATCGAGCACGCCGGCGCGGGCGTCCTGGCCGGGCTGCCAAATCCGTTCACCGCGATCCGCTACCACTCGCTGTGCGCCCGGGAGCAGACCTTACCCGTCGAGCTGGAGGTCACCGCCCGCTCGGAGAGCGGCGTGATCATGGGCGTGCGGCACCGCGCTTACCCCATCGAGGGCGTGCAGTTCCACCCGGAGAGCATCCTGACCGAGGGGGGCAAGCAGCTCCTGCGCAACTTCCTGGAGCAACCGGGGGCCGGGAGGGCGAGCCCGTGACCGACGTGCGCGAGGCGCTGGCGCGCCTGGTGGCGGGGCACCACCTGAGTCGCGAGGAGGCGCGTGGCGCCATGCGCGGGCTGGTGGCGGGCGAAGCCACCCCGGCCCAGATCGCCGCGTTCGCCGTTGCCTTGCGCCTGAACGGCGAGACGGCGGACGAGATCGCCGGGCTGGCCGAGGTCATGCGCGACGCCGCGACGCCGGTCGACGCCGGCGAGGTCGTCGACCTCGTCGGTACCGGTGGCGATGGCGTCGGCACGTTCAACATCAGCACGCTCAGCGCCCTGGTGGTGGCAGCCGCGGGCGGGCGGGTCGGCAAGCACGGCAACCGGGGTGTCACGAGCCCCTGCGGCTCGGCCGACTTCCTCGAGGGGCTCGGCATCGCGATCGACCTCCCGCCAGCGGGGGTCGCGCAGTGCGTCCAGGAGACGGGCTTCGGCTTCATGTTCGCGCCGCTCTACCACCCCGCGATGCGGCACGCTGTGGCGCCACGGCGGGAGATCGGCGTGCGAACCGTCTTCAACATCCTCGGCCCGCTCGCCAACCCGGCCCGGGCCCGGCGGCAGCTCACCGGCGTCGCCGTCGCCGGCCTCGGCGAGACCGTGGCCCACGTCCTCGACCTCCTCGGCGCCGAGCACGCGCTGGTGGTGCACGGGGAGGACGGGCTGGACGAGATCTCGCTCGCGGCGCCGACCCGCGTGGACGAGACTTGCCGCGGGCAGCACACCACCTACACCATCCAGCCCGAGGACTTCGGGCTCAGGCGGGCGCCGACCGAGACGGTGCGGGGCGGGACACTCGCGGCGAACCTGGCGCTGGCGCACGCCGTCGTCGCAGGCGAAGACGGACCGCCGCGCGAGGTCGTGCTCCTGAACGCGGGCGCGGGCCTGTACGTGGCGGGGCTGGCGCGCTCGATCGAGGAGGGGCTCCAGCGCGCCGCCGACGCGCTGGACAGCGGCCGCGTCCGCCGCAAGATCCAGCAGGTCGTGGAGGTCTCGCAGCGACTGAAGGCCCGCCCAGTCGAGGCGGAGGGGACCGAGTGATCCTGGACCAGATTCTGGCGACCAAGCGGCGGGAGGTGGCGGTGCGCACGCGAGCGAGGCCGCTCCGCCAGGTCGAGCGCGCCGCGCGCGACGCGCCACCCCCACGCCGCTTCCGGCAGGCGCTACGCCGCCAGGGCGTCGCGATCATTGCCGAGATCAAGCGCAAGTCGCCCTCGGGCGGCGCTCTGCGGCCGGGCGCCTCGGCCGCCGACCTGGCGGCGCTGTACGCCGCGAGTGGCGCGACCGCCCTCTCGGTCCTGACCGACGGGGTCTACTTCGGCGGGACGGACGACGACCTCGCCAGCGCGCGCGCGGCCGCGGCCCTACCCGCCCTGCGCAAGGACTTCACGCTCGACCCGTACCAGGTCTATGAGGCGCGCGCGCTCGGCGCCGACGCTATCCTGCTGGTCGTGCGCGCGCTCGACGGGGGCGCCCTCAAGTCGCTGCTGCACCTCGCACGCGAGCTGGGGATGGAGGCGCTGGTGGAGGCGCACTCGGCACCGGAGGTCGCGCGGGCGCTCGACGCCGGCGCCGCCATCGTGGGCGTCAACAACCGCGACCTCGACACGCTGGCCACCGACCCGACTCTCGCCCTGCGCCTCCGGGCGCTGGTCCCGCCCGACGTCGTGTTCGTGGCCGAGAGCGGCATCCACGCGCCCGCGCAGGTTACGGCGCTGGCGCGGGCCGGCGTGGACGCGGCCCTCGTGGGCGAATGGCTGGTCAGGGCTCCCGACCCTGGCGCGCGGCTGCGGGCGCTGGTGAGGGCGGGTGAGGGCGCGCTGCGGCCATGACCCTCGTCAAGATCTGTGGCATCCGCACCGTGGAGGAGGGGCTTGCCGCGCTCGACGCCGGCGCGGACTGGCTGGGCTTCGTCCTGTGGCCCGGCAGCAGGCGCGCGATCGACGCTGTACAGGCTGCGTCCGTCGCCGCTGCCCTGCGCCAGGCGCGGCCGGGCTGGGCCGCGGTCGGCGTCTTCGTGAACCCATCGGCGGACGAGGTGCGGCGGGCGGTCGAGACGTGTGGGCTGGACTGGGTGCAGCTCTCGGGCGAGGAGGCGGAGGGGTTTACGTGCCAGGTGCCGGCCCGAGTCCTCAAGGCGGTCCGCGTGCGCCCGGGCGAAGAAGCCGCGGTGGCTCAGCACGTGGGCCAACGTCTGGCGCGCGCGGGCGCAGGCGCCGCGCACTCGCTTCACCCCCTCACGCGTGAGCGCGAAGCGCCCGGCGCCGTCCGGCAGGACGCCCAGGGCGCTACCTACCTGCTCGACACCCACCGGGACGGCTGGTACGGGGGCACCGGGAGGACGTTCAACTGGGGGGCGCTCGCTGCGATCGGGCCGGTCTGCTTCGTGGCCGGCGGGCTTCACCCTGATAACGTGGCCGTTGCGCTCGCCGCCCTCTCCCCCCGTGGGGTGGACGTGAGCAGTGGCGTCGAGCGCCCCGGCGGCGGCAAGGACCCGCGCCTCATGCGCGCCTTCGTGGAGGCCGTCAGGACTCATGACCTCGCCCACGCTCACTGAGCGCTTCGCGCTTCGCTCCGCCGGCCGCTACGGCCCCTACGGCGGCCAGTACGTGCCCGAGACCATCATGCCCGCGCTCGCCGAGCTGGAAGCGGGCTTGGCGCAGGCGCTGGCGGACCCCCTGTTCGGGGCTGAGCTCCAGCACCTCCTGCGGACGTACGTGGGTCGCCCCACGCCGCTCTACGCGGCGCGCCGGCTGGCGGAGACGCTGGGATCAGGCCCGATCTGGCTCAAGCGGGAAGACCTGGCCCACACCGGCGCCCACACGATCAACAACGCCCTCGGCCAGGGCCTGCTGGCCCGCCGCATGGGCAAGCGCCGCGTCATCGCCGAGACCGGCGCCGGCCAGCACGGCGTGGC
>CAYSYM010000010.1:0-84938 GCA_964435115.1 uncultured Chloroflexota bacterium
TTGATCGTTCGAAGCCGCACATGAACATTGGGACGATCGGGCACATTGATCACGGCAAGACGACGCTGACGGCGGCGATCACCAAAGTGCTGGCGAAGGAGAACCCGAAGGTGAAGTTCCGGGCGTTTGACTCGATTGACAACGCGCCGGAGGAGAAGGCGCGCGGGATCACGATTGCGATTGCGCACGTCGAGTACGAGACGAAGAACCGGCACTACGCGCACGTTGACTGCCCCGGCCACGCCGACTACATCAAGAACATGATCACCGGCGCGGCGCAGATGGACGGCGCGATCCTGGTCGTCTCCGCCCCCGACGGCCCGATGCCCCAGACGCGCGAGCACATCCTGCTGGCGCGCCAGGTCGAGGTGCCGGCCATCGTCGTCTACCTGAACAAAGTCGACCTGATGGAAGACGAGGAGCTGCTGGAGCTGGTGGAGATGGAGCTGCGCGAGCTGCTGAGCAAGTACCAGTTCCCGGGCGACGAGATCCCGATCATCCGCGGCTCGGCGGTGAAAGCGCTGGAGTCCAGCAGCACCGACATCAATGCGCCGGAGTACCAGTCGATCCGCGAGCTGATGGACGCGGTCGACACGTACATCCCGACGCCGGAGCGGGCCGTCGACAAGCCGTTCCTGATGCCGATCGAGGACGTCTTCGGCATCAAGGGCCGCGGCACCGTGGTGACCGGGCGCATCGAGCGTGGCAAGGTGAAGACGGGCGAGGAGGTGGAGATCATCGGCTTCGGCCAGACCCGCAAGACCGTGGTGACCGGCGTGGAGATGTTCCAGAAGACCCTGCCAGAAGGGATCGCCGGCGATAACGTCGGCTGCCTGCTCCGGGGCGTCGAACGCGACGAGGTGGAGCGCGGGCAGGTGCTCGCCAAGCCGGGGAGCATCACCCCCCACACCACGTTCAAGGCCGAGGTCTATGTGCTCTCCAAGGAAGAGGGCGGCCGCCACACCCCGTTCTTCAATGGCTACCGCCCGCAGTTCTACATCCGCACGACGGATGTCACTGGCACTATCAAGATCCCCGAGGGGATGGAGATGGTGATGCCCGGGGATAACGTGCAGATGGAGATCGATCTGATCACGCCGGTCGCCATCGAGGAAGGCCTTCGCTTCGCGATCCGCGAGGGCGGCCGCACGGTCGGCGCCGGCGCGGTGACCTCGATCGTCCGGTAGCGGATCGGGCAACCCTGATGGCGAAGCAGCGCATTCGCATCCGCTTAAAGGCGTTCGACCACAAGATCCTCGACCAATCTGCCCAGCAGATCGTCGAGACGGCGGAGCGCACGGGCGCGGTCGTGGCCGGGCCCGTGCCGCTGCCCACGCGGATCGAGCGCTTCACGGTGATCCGCAGTCCCTTCATCGACAAGGATTCACGCGAGCAGTTCGAGATGCGGACGCACAAGCGGCTCATCGA
Source organism: uncultured Chloroflexota bacterium (assembly GCA_964435115.1). Lineage (GTDB taxonomy): Bacteria > Chloroflexota > UBA6077 > UBA6077 > CF-72 > CAYSYM01. The sequence goes on from CAYSYM010000010.1 coordinate 1,429, forward strand.
CGTCCTGGAGCCCACCTCCAAGACCGTCGACGCGCTGATGCGCCTCAACGTCCCCGCGGGCGTCGACATCGAGATCAAGCTGTAGCAGGGTGGTGGGAAGTGGGTAGTGGGACCTCGCTCCCTCATACCCAGCACCTACCACCCACCGGAAAAGGCCACCATGATCCAAGGTATTCTCGGTCGGAAGCTCGGCATGGCCCGGCTCTTCGACGAAAACGGCGCAGTGACGGCCTCCACGCTGGTGCAGGCCGGGCCCTGCTTCGTCACCCAACTCAAGACGCCCGAGCGGGATGGATACCTGGCCGTGCAGCTTGGCTTCGGGGAGCGGGCGCGCCCGAACCGCTCGGAGAAGGGGCACGCCAAGGCAGCCGGCCTGGCCGAGAAGCATGGCCTGGCCGAGCTGCGCGAGGTGCCAGCCGATACCCTCGACGGCCTCCGGCTCGGCGTGCGCATCGATGCCTCCATCTTCATCCCGGGTGAGACCGTGGACGTGGTCGGCACCTCGAAGGGCCGCGGCTTCACGGGCGTGGTGAAGCGCCACCACTTCCGGGGTGGTCCCAAGACGCACGGCCAGTCGGACCGCTGGCGGCGCCCGGGCTCGATCGGCTCGGGCACCACGCCCGGCCGGGTGTTCAAGAACATGCGCATGGCCGGCCAGTCGGGAAATGCCCGGGTGACCGTGAAGAACCTGCGCGTGCTGCAGGTTGACCCGGAGCGGAACATCGTGGCCATCCGCGGCGCGGTGCCCGGGCCGCGGGGTGGCCTGGTGATGATCCGCAAGGCGGCGGCGATCTGACGAGCCCGGGAGGAACGCGCATGCAGACCAACGTCCTCAACCTGCGCGGCCAGGTCGTGCGCACGATTGACCTGGACGACCGGGTGTTTGGCATCGCCCCGAACGAGGCGGTGGTGCACCAGGCGGTCGTGGCGCAGCTCGCCAACGCGCGCCAGGGGACCCACGACACGAAGACGCGCGGCGAGGTCGCCGGCGGGGGCAAGAAGCCGTACCGCCAGAAAGGCACGGGCCACGCCCGCCAGGGCTCGACGCGCGCGCCGCACTACCGCAAGGGCGGGATCGTGTTCGGACCACACCCGCGCTCCTACGCGCAGGCGGTACCGCGCAAGATGCGCCGACTGGCGATCCGCTCGGTGCTCTCCGCCCGCGCCGCCGAGCAGGCGCTGACCGTCGTCGACGCCTTCGACGTGGCGACGGGCAAGACCCGGGAGCTCGTGCACGGGCTGGCAACGCTCGGCGTGGGGCAGTCGGCGCTCGTCGTGCTCGGCGAGCGCAGCGACGCACTGCTGCGAGCCGCACGCAACCTGGGCGACGTCCACGTGGTCACGCCCAACGGCTTCAACCTGCTGGATGCGCTGCGGCTCCCGCGCCTGGTCCTTACCGAAGTCGCCGTCCAGGAGCTGACCCGCACCCTCACCGCCGACCTGGCGCCGGCCCGGACGAGCCGGGGCGCGCGGCCAGAGAACGGCGGCGCCGGAGCGGCGGGCGAGGAGGCCAGCGTATGACGCTCAGCAGCTTCAGCAGCATCATCCGGCCCGTCATCTCGGAGAAGAGCACCGCCCTGTCCGAGCAGGGCAAGTACGTCTTCGAAGTGGCGCCGAACGCGAACAAGGTCCAGATCAAGCGCGCTGTCGAGCACGCCTTCGCCGCCAAGAAGGTCCAGGTGACCGAGGTGAACGTCGTCCGTGTCCCGGGCAAGCTGCGCCGTCTCGGCCGGCATTCGGGCATGACGCGGGCGTGGAAGAAGGCTATCGTGACACTCCGGTCCGGGCAGCGCCTGGACCTGTTCGAGGGGGTGTGAGGACGCATGCCCGTCCGGCAGTACAAACCCACCTCGCCCGGTCGGCGCGGCATGTCCGTGTCGACTTTCGAGGAGCTCACCAAGCAGCGGCCGGAGAAGTCGCTCACACAGCCGCTCAAGAAGAAGGCCGGCCGCAACAACCTGGGCCGCATCACCACGCGCCACCGCGGCGGCGGGCACAAGCAGCTCTACCGGGTCATCGACTGGAAGCGGAACAGGCTCGGCGTGCCGGCACAGGTCGTCGCCATCGAGTACGACCCGAACCGCAGCGCCCGAATCGCCCTGCTGCAGTACGCGGACGGCGAGCGGCGCTACGTCCTCGCCCCCGCGGGGCTGAAGGTGGGCGCGCGGGTCAGCTCGGGCCCGGACGCCGACCTCGCGCCGGGCAACGCGCTGGCGCTCCGCGACATCCCGGTTGGCTCGGTCATCCACAACATCGAGCTGAAGCCCGGCCGCGGCGCGCAGCTCGTGCGCGGGGCCGGTGTGGGCGCGCAGCTCATGGCCAAGGAGGGCGATTGGGCCCAGGTGCGGCTGCCCTCGGGCGAGGTGCGGCGGGTCCACGTCGCCTGCATGGCGACGCTTGGCCAGGTGGGCAACCCGGAGCACGCCACCATCAGCCTCGGCAAGGCCGGGCGAGCGCGCCACCTGGGCATCCGTCCGACCGTCCGTGGCTCCGCCATGAACCCGCGTGACCATCCGCATGGGGGCGGCGAAGGGAAGGCGCCCATTGGTGGCCAGCCGCAGACGAAGTGGGGCAAGGTGGCCATGGGCAAGAAGACCCGGCGTCGCAAGGTGACGGACCGGTTCGTCGTCAGGCCAAGGAAGAGCTGAGCACGGCGGCGACGCGTGGCCCGCTTCCTCCCGGGGAGCGGCTACGTGGGCAGGCTGCGAGAACACGAAGCACGGAGCGCGTAGCAAGTAGCATGGGTCGTCGGTCGCAGGTCGAAGACCGTGGAGGGTGGCCCTCCACGGCTCACGACGCGCGGCCACGGCCGTTCCCGGAGGGACCAGTATGAGTCGAAGTCTGAAGAAAGGCCCGTACGTGGACGAGAAGCTGATGCGGCGCGTCCTGGCCATGAACAGTAGTGGCCGCAAGGAAGTCGTCAAGACGTGGTCGCGCGACTCGACGGTCTTCCCGGAGATGGTGGGCCACACGATCGCCGTGCACGACGGGCGGCGGCATGTGCCCATCTACATCACGGAGAACATGGTGGGCCACAAGCTGGGCGAGTTCGCGCTCACGCGGCTCTTCCGCGGGCACACCGCCCGCGGTGAGCGGGCCACGGGAGCACGCTAGGTATGATCCCCCCAGCAGCAGCCGGGGCGGGCGGTGTGCCCGCCTGGAAGACGGCGGGCGCGCCGCGCCGCCGGGCCGCCCGCGGTGAGCGGGCCACGGGAGCACGCTAGGTATGGCCGGAGTTGAGGTGCGTGCCGTGGAGCGGCACATTCGCCTGTCGCCCCAGAAGGTGCGGCTGGTGCTGGCCGTGGTGCGCGGCAAGCCCGTGAACGAGGCGCTCGCCCTCCTGCGGCTCCTGCCCCAGCGCGCGGCGGTGCCGGTGGCCAAGGCCGTCCAGTCCGCGGCCGCCAACGCCGAGAACAACTTCAACATGGATCCGGACGATCTGGTGATCGCCCGGGCCAGCGCCGACGAAGGGCGCCGGCTCAAGCGCTGGCGCCCGCGGGCGCGCGGCCGGGTGAACCAGATCCTGAAGCGCTCCAGCCACGTCATCGTGGTGGTGGCAGAGAAGGGGAGCTGACCGCATGGGACACAAGGTTCACCCGATCGGCTTCCGGCTCGGGGTCAAGGTTGGCGATCGGCCGGTGAAAGACTGGCGGGGACGCTGGTTCGCGACCGGGAAGGAGTACTCCGACCTGCTGCTGGAGGACGTCAGAGTCCGCCAGCACATCATGACCAGGATGGCCGATGCCGGCGTCTCCAAGGTGGAGATCGAGCGCTCCGCCAACCTGATCACCGTCACCATTCACGCGGCGAAGCCCGGCATCGTCATCGGGAAGAGCGGCGTGAAGGTGGAGGAGCTGCGCCGCACGCTGGAGGCGATGACGGGGAAGAAGATCCGCGTCACCATCCAGGAGATCCGGCAGCCGGAGGTGGACGCCTACCTGGTGGCGCGGAGCATCGCCGACCAGCTCGAGAAGCGCGTGGCGTTCCGCCGCGCGATGAAGCAGGCGGTGCAGCGGGCCCAGCGCTTCGGCGCCAGGGGCGTCCGGGTGCAGGTGTCAGGCCGTCTCGGCGGGTCGGAGATGAGCCGCCGCGAGTGGGACCGCTGGGGCCGTGTGCCGCTGCACACGCTCCGGGCGGACATCGACTACGGCCAGACCGAAGCGCACACCACCTACGGCGTCATCGGCGTGAAGGTGTGGATCTACCGCGGCGATTTCACCCCGGACGGGCGCAGCCCCGAGGAGGTCGCCGCCGAGGCGCGCGAGCGCACCCCGCGGCTCGGCCGGCCGGCCGTGCGCGCCGAGGTGCCGGCCGAGGTCGCGGCGCCCGCAGCCGCCGCGCCGGCTGAGGTGGACTACTCGCGCGGGGGGGTCTTCGAGCCGGATGGCGAGCCGGGCGACCTGGCGCCCCCGGGCGGGGCCGGTCGCCCGGCGCCCACGCCGCCCGCGGGTGAGGGCGGTCCGGCGGAGCGGAAGGAGAGCTAGCGGTGCTGCAACCGAAGCGCATGCGGTATCGCAAGATGCAAAAACGCACCCACGGTGGCCTCAAGGGGGTGGCCGCGCGCGGCAACACCGTCGCGTTCGGCGAGTACGCCATCCGGACGCTCGAGCCCGGGTGGATCACCGCGCGGCAGATCGAAGCGGCGCGCCGCACGATCACCCACCACCTGAAGCGGGGTGGCAAGGTGTGGATCCGCATCTTCCCCGACAAGGTCGTTACGGCCAAGCCGGCCGAGACCCGCATGGGCTCCGGCAAGGGCGCGCCCGACCACTACGTGGCGGTGGTCAAGCCCGGGCACGTGCTGTTCGAGGTCGGCGGCGTACGTGAGGAGCTGGCGCGTGAAGCACTGCGACTCGCCTCGCACAAGCTGCCGGTCGAGACGAAATTCATGCTGAAGGAGGGCCTCGAGGTTGGCGGAGAAGCAGTCGGCGCAGCCTAGGGAGACCGCACGGCGTCGGCGGAAGGCGGCCGAGCAGCCAGCCGACCCGGACGCGCGCCTCCGCGAGCTGGATGAGGAGCTGTTCACCCTGCGGTTCCAGTTTGCCACGCGCCAGCTCACGAACACGGCGCGCATTCGCGCGGTGCGGCGTGAGATCGCGCGGGTCAAGACGCTGCGGCGGCAGGCCGAGCTCGTCGCCCAGATGGGCTAGGCACCTGGGCCGCCCGTGCAGAGAATTGGATCGAACGGTGGACCACGTGCGTAGCCACCGAGAAGCCGACGCGTGAAGCGCGCGGGCCGGAGAGGGAACGACGACATGCCAGAGACGGACGCTACTCCAGGGAAGCCGCGACCTGCCCCATCCGCGGGCGCGGGGCGCAAGCCCCGCCGCACCAAGATCGGGCGGGTGGCGAGCAACAAGATGAACAAGACGGTCGTGGTCGCCGTGGACCTCGTGGCACGCCATCGGCTGTACGGTCGCACCATTCGCCGCACGCGCCACTTCCAAGCGCACGACGAGGGGAACACCTGCCAGGTGGGCGACACGGTCGTGATCGCCGAGTCGCGGCCGCTGAGCAAGGAGAAGCACTGGGTGGTGCAGGAGATCCTGCGGCGTGGGACCGGCGAGGCGATCGCGATCGCCGAGCCGGAGGCCTGAGGGGCGCGCCCATGATCATGCCCCAGACCAGACTCAAGGTGGCGGACAACACGGGCGCGCGCGAGCTGATGTGCATCCGCGTGGTCGCCGGGGGGTCGAAGTTCGAGGCGGGCGTGGGCGATGTGATCGTAGCCTCGGTGAAAGCCGCGACCCCGGGCAGCTCCGTCAAGAAGGGCGATGTCGTCAGGGCTGTCGTGGTGCGGCAGGCGAAGGAGTATGGGCGACCGGACGGCTCGTACATCCGCTTCGACGACAATGCGGCGGTCATCCTGCAGGACAAGAACAACCCCAAGGGGACGCGCATCTTCGGCCCCGTGGCGCGCGAGCTGCGCGAGAAGAACTACATGAAGATCATCTCCCTCGCGCCGGAGGTGCTATGAGCCTCGCCCGCATTCGCAAGGGCGACACGGTCGTGGTGCTCGCCGGCCGGGAACGTGGCAAGCGCGGCGTCGTGCGCGAGGTCCGGCCCAAGGAAGGCCGGGCGATCGTCCAGGACATCAACATCAGCAAGCGGCACGTGAAGCCCGCCGGCTCCCGCCAGGCCGGGATCGTCGACAAGGAGCAGCCCATTCATCTCTCCAACCTGGCACCGGTCGATCCGCAGACCTCCAAGCCCACGCGCGTGCGGACGAAGGCGCTCGCCACCAGTAAGAAGGTGCGCGTCGCCGTGACGTCCGGCGAGCAGCTTGGTAAGGAGTGAGCCGAGCGATGAGCCGACCCAGGGAGAGGCAGCGGGCGGCGGCGGCGGGCGTGCTTACCAACCCAGACGAGGGAGAGACTGGAGACGAGAGAGAGCCGATGCCTCGCAACCCCACCGCGTCGGGTGCCGCGACCGACGGCACCGCGTCCGTGGCGGCAGCCACGCCCGGCCAGGGCGCCTCCCAGCCAGCCAGTCCGAAGAGCCGCCTCCACGATCGGTACCTGCGTGACGTGGTGCCCGCGCTCCGGCGGGAGTTCGCCTACGCCAATCCCATGCAAGTCCCGCGGCTGGCGAAAGTCACGCTGAACGTGGGCGTGGGCGAGGCGATCCAGAACGCCAAGGCGCTGGATGCGACGGTCCGCGACGTGGCCACCATCACCGGCCAGAAGCCCGTGGTCAAGAAGGCGCGCAAGTCGATCGCGCAGTTCAAGCTGCGCGCCGGCCAGAACGTCGGCGTCATGACCACCCTTCGCGGCGAGCGCATGTGGGAATTCCTGGACCGGCTGCTGAATGCGGCGCTGCCGCGCACGCGGGACTTCCGCGGCGTGCCCACGCGCTCGTTCGACGGCCGCGGGAACTACACGCTCGGCCTGCGCGAGCAGCTCATCTTCCCGGAGATCAGCTACGACCAGGTGGACAAGGCACGTGGCCTGGAGGTGTCCATCGTGACCACCGCGCGGACGGACCGGGAGGGGCGCCGCCTGCTGGAGCTGCTCGGGATGCCCTTCCAACGGGAGGGCCAGGCCCGAGGGTAGCGCACCAGGGCAGCGCACCAGGGCAGCGCGCTGGACGGCGCCCTGGACCCCCTGCCGAGCCACCCAGTGGACGCACCGCAACGCACCGGCCACGGGCTCCTGGGGCCCGGAACTCAGCCCGCCGCACGCCCGACTCGTCTACAATCTGCCGACTGTGCGGAACCTCGAAGGGTCGAGGTTCCGCGACCGTGTTGAAAGGCAGCCCAGCCATCGGGTGCTGGGTGCCGGGTATCAGAGAGACCGATAACGCTCTGCTACCCGAGACCTGACACCCAGCACCCCGGGCTGAACCTCGCACAGGAGGGCCCAGCGACTGTGGCCAAGAAATCGATGATCGTCAAAGCGAGCAGGCCGCCGCGTTTCAAGGTGCAGCAGCACAACCGCTGCCACCTGTGTGGTCGGCCGCGTGCGTACCTGCGGCGCTTTGGCACGTGCCGCATCTGCTTCCGCCGCCTGGCGCTCGCCGGCGAGATCCCCGGCGTCGTCAAGGCGAGCTGGTAGCGCGGGGAGGGCTGGCACGATGAGCCTGAGCGACCCGATTGCTGACATGCTGACCCGCCTGCGGAACGCAGCGCGGGCCGGCCACCCGCACGTGGAGATGCCCACCTCGCGCCTGAAGCGCTCCATCGCGGAAGTGCTCCGTGATGAGGGCTACATCGACGCGTTCGACGAACGCGGCGCCGAGCCGCGCAAGGTCCTCCGCGTCTACCTGCGGTACGCGCCCGGCACGCGAGGACGCGACTCGGTGCTCACTGGCATCCAGCGGGTGAGCAAGCCCGGCCTGCGCGTGTACGCCAAGTCAACCCGGGTCCCGCGGGTCTTCGGCGGCCTGGGAACCGCCATCCTCTCGACGCCGCAGGGTGTCATGAGCGGGACGAAGGCCCGCCGCCTCAAGGTGGGCGGCGAAGTCATCGCCCACGTCTGGTAGGCAGGAGCGCACATGTCCCGCATTGGCAGGCAGCCAATCCCCCTGCTCCCGAACGTCGCGGTGGAGATCGCCGACGGCACGGTGCGGGTGAAGGGCCCCCGGGGCGAGCTGGAACGGTCCGTCCCGCCGCCGATCCGTGTCCGGCGCGAGGGCGACGCCCTCGTCGTGGAGCGGTCCTCCGACTCGCTCACCGATCGCTCGCTCCACGGCCTGACCCGGACCCTGATCGCCAACATGGTGGCCGGCGTGGCGGCGGGCTTCACCCGCCGGCTCGAGGTGAACGGCGTGGGGTACCGCGCCGCCGTGGCGGCCGACGGCCATCTGATGCTCCAGGTGGGCTACTCGCACCCGGTGCTCTACCCGGCGCCGCCGGGTATCACCTTCGTCGTACAGGGCAACGCCATCAGCATCAGCGGCGCGGACAAGCAGCTAGTGGGCGAGGTGGCGGCGCAGGTCCGGCGCGTGCGCCCGCCCGAGCCGTACAAAGGCAAGGGCATCAAGTACGCGGACGAAGTCATCCGCCGCAAGGCCGGCAAGGCGGGCGCGAAGAAGAAGTAGGACGCAGAGGAGCGAAGCGCTGCGGCATGTACAAGCCTGTTGACACGCGAGCCGCCCGCCAGCGGCGGCATCGCCGCATCCGCGTCAGCCTGGCGGGCACGCCCGACCGGCCGCGGCTGAGCGTGTTCCGGAGCCTCCGGCACATCTACGCCCAGGTGATCGACGACACGCAGGGCGTGACCGTCGCCGCGGCCAGCACCAGTGAGCCGGCGATGCGCGCGACGCGGTCGGGGACGAAGGCCGAGCAGGCCGGGGCCGTGGGCCGGGCGGTCGCCGAACGCGCCCGGGCGCGGGGGGTCCAGGCCGTCGTCTTCGACCGTGGCGGATACCTCTACCACGGCCGGGTGAAAGCACTGGCCGATGCCGCTCGGGAAGCCGGGCTGGAGTTCTGAGAGGAGCAGCAATGGCCCGGATCGATGTGGCAGGACTCACTCTCGAAGAGAAGGTGGTCCAGGTCAACCGCGTGGCCAAGGTCGTCAAGGGTGGTCGCCGGTTCAGCTTCAGCTCGATCGTGGTGGTTGGCGACGGCCAGGGCCACGTGGGCGTAGGGCTGGGCAAGGCGAACGAGGTGCCGGACTCGATTCGGAAGGGCGCCGAGCGAGCGCGCAAGAACCTGATCCGGGTCTCCATGGCGGGGACGACGATCCCACACGAGATCGTGCAGAAGTTCGGGGCGGCCCAGGTGATGCTCAAGCCAGCGGCGCCCGGCACCGGTGTGATCGCGGGCGGCGCGGTACGCGCGGTGGTGGAGGCGGCGGGCATTAAGGACATCCTCTCCAAGTCCCTCGGGAGCTCGAACCCGGTCAACGTCGTCCAGGCAGCGCTGGCGGGGCTCTCGAACCTGCGCGATCCCCAGGCGGTGGCGCAGCTCCGCCGACGCAGCCTCGCGCCGTCTCCGGCCCCTGAAGGTCCCCCCGCCCCGGCAGCCCCGCGGCCGCCGGCGTCCAGGGCGACCACTCACAGGGCAGCCACCCCGCCACCGGCGGGTGGCCAGCAGCCCGCGGCCGTCCCTGCATCCGCCGACCGCGACAGGGAGGCACCGCATGCCTCATCGTGACACCCCAGCAGGCAGGGGCTCGACGGTCCGGCTCAAGCTCGTCAAGAGCCCCATCGGCTACAACGCCCGCCAGCGCGCCACGGTGCAGGCGCTCGGGCTTCGCCGCCTGCACCAGGTCGTCGAGCACGCCGACACCGCCTCCATGCGCGGCATGGTGGAGAAGGTGAAGCACCTCGTGCGGATCGTCCAGGAGTGAGGATGGACCAGTGAGACTGCACCAGCTCGCCCCGCCCGAAGGCGCCGTGCGCCCCCGCGTCCGCATTGGGCGCGGCCACGGCAGCGGCAAGGTCAAGACCGGCGGCAAGGGAACGAAGGGCCAGAACGCCCGCTCGGGCGGCCGCGTCCCCCCCTACTTCGAGGGTGGCCAGCTCCCCCTCATCCGCAAACTGCCGTACCGTCGCGGCTTCAGGAACCCGTTCCGCACCGAGTTCCGCGAGGTCAACGTGCGCGATCTAGCCGCCCTTCCGGCCGGTGCCACGGTCGGGCCGGAGGAGCTCGAGACGCTGGGTATCCTGCGCCGCGGCAACGGCCCGGTGAAGGTGCTGGGCGAGGGAGACCTGGCCGTCAAGCTGACGGTTCGCGCCCATAAGTTCTCCAAGGCCGCCCGCGAGAAGATCGAGGCCGCTGGCGGCGCGATCAACGAGCTCGACTGACACATCCATGCTCAACGCTCCGCTCCTTACGGCCGCCGCGGACGCCTTCAAGATCCCCGACCTGCGGCGGAAGCTGCTCTTCACCCTCGCGCTCCTGGTGGTCTTCCGCTTCATCGCCCACATCCCGGTCCCTGGCGCCGATGTGGCGGCCCTGCAGCGAGTCTTCGAGACCAACCAGCTCGCCGGGTTCTTCGACCTCTTCTCCGGCGGGGCATTGTCTTCCCTCTCCGTAGCGGCCCTGGGCGTCTACCCGTACATCACCGCCCAGATCATCATGCAGGTCATGCAGCCCGTCGTGCCCCGGCTGAAGGAGCTGGCGAAGGAAGGCGAGAGCGGCCGCCAGAAGCTGAACCAGTACACCCACTGGCTCACCGTCCCGCTGGCCGCCATCCAGGCCTACGGCACGCCCAACCTGATCAACTTCACCACCGGCGGCACGCCCATCATCCGCGACTTCGGGTTCGACGTGAACCCGCTCGGCACGGTGGCGATCATCGTGTCCATGACCGCGGGGACGCTGCTCCTGGTGTGGATGGGCGAGCTGATCACCCAGTACGGGGTGGGCCAGGGCGTCTCCATCATCATCTTCGGCGGCATTCTGGCGCGGATGCCGTACCAGTTCTTCCAGTCGTTCGCGGCTGGCGTCGACTTTGGCGCGTTGCTGGTGTACGTGGCGATCGCGCTACTGACTGTCGTGGCCATCATCTTCGTCTACGAGGGCCAGCGCCGCATCCCCGTGCAGATCTCCAAGCAGATCCGCGGCAACCGCATGTATGGCGGTGGCACCACGCACATCCCGCTGAAGGTGAACTCCGCCGGCATGATCCCGCTGATCTTCGCCAGCAGCGTGCTCATCCTGCCCGGCACCCTGGCGAGCTACCTCGTCGGCAACCCGAACCAGGTCGTGTCCAGCGTGGCGACGTTCGTGTTCGAGACCTTTAACGCGGGCACGAGCTGGCTCTACTGGGGCCTGTACTTCGTGCTCGTGGTGGCGTTCACCTTCTTCTACGCGCTGGTCATCTTCCAGCAGCAGAACATCGCCGAGAACCTGCAGCGGCAGAACGGCTTCATCCCGGGCATCCGGCCGGGCCGGCCGACGCACGAGTACCTCTCAAACGTCCTGGTGCGGATCACCTTTGCCGGCGCGCTCTTCCTGGGCGTGGTCGCCGTGCTGCCCTTCTTCGTGCGCATCCTCACCGGGTTCCAGACGCTGACCATCCAGAGCACGGCGCTCCTGATCGTGGTCGGCGTGGCGCTGGATACGATGCGGCAGCTCGAAGCGCAGCTCATCATGCGCAACTACCGCGGCTTCATGGGCCGCTAGAGGGGGAGGCAACGGCGCGCGGCGCGGGCGGCCCAGTGGTCATCCTCCCGACATCGCGGTGGCCGGTTCTGTTACACTTAACGGCCGCCGCCTTCGGGCGGCTGCTGGCGGGCGGGCGCAGTCGCGGGCGCGCGATCGGACCGGTGAGCCAGGATGAGCGTGTCGACGTGGAGCGGGAGACGCGTCTCCCGCTCCACCCGGGCCAGCCGCGCGTACCTGTCCTTGGCCACCAGGCATCTCCCATGGAGGTATCCGCTCTCGGGCGGAGCGCGCGGTGCTCACGGCGCTGGTAACGCGCAACGTTGAAGGACATGGACGATGAAGGTTCGAGCATCTATCAAGCCACGCTGCGAACGCTGCAAGGTTATCCGACGCAAGGGCGCGGTGATGGTCATCTGCTCAAACCCCAAGCACAAGCAGAAGCAGGGCTGAGCCCGTGGCACAGGACGCGCGCTGCGCCGCTAGGCTGAGCCGCCTGGACCGGGCAGCGTGAAGCGCGCGGACAGCACACGGAGATTCTTGACGGCGAACTGGAGCAGACGTGGCACGTATCGCAGGCGTTGACATCCCGCGCGATAAGCAGGTGTGGGTTTCCCTCACGTACATCCTGGGGATCGGTCCGACGACGTCGAAGCAGATCCTGGAGCGCACCCACATTCAACCCGGGTGTCGTGTGCGCGACCTGACGGAAGACGAGGTGGCGCGCCTCCGCGATATCGTCGACCGCGAGTACACGGTCGAGGGTGACCTGCGACGCGAGGTCAACCTGAACATCAAGCGGCTGATGGAGATCGGGTGCTACCGCGGTGTGCGGCACCGCCGCGGCCTGCCCGTGCACGGGCAGCGCACGCGCACCAACGCCCGCACGCGCAAGGGGCCGAAGAAGACGGTTGCCGGCCGCAAGCGGGCGACGGCGAAGAAGTGACGGTGGAGGAGTAGCAGTGGCCGAGAAGCGCAGAACGGCCGGCGCCACGCGGGTGCGCCGCCGCGAACGGAAGAACATCCCGCGCGGGAACGCCTACATTCAGTCCAGCTTCAACAATACCATCGTCACCATCACCGACCCGGACGGCAACGTCCTCACCTGGAGCTCGTCGGGAGCGGCCGGCTTCAAGGGGTCCCGCAAGAGCACGCCATACGCGGCCGGGCTGGCCGCGGACTCGGCGGCGCGCAAGGCGATGGACCACGGGGTACGGCAGGTCAGCGTCTTCGTGAAAGGGCCGGGCTCGGGCCGGGAGGCGGCCATCCGGTCGCTGCAAGCGGCCGGCCTGGACGTCACCGCCATCGTTGACCGCACGCCCATCCCTCACAACGGCTGCCGTCCGCCCAAGAAACGCCGTGTGTAAGCAGAGGAGTCGGCCATGGTTGGCCACGGTCGTCCGCTGGCGCCGTTGCCGCCAGATGGCTGGCCTGGGATGAACGACGCGCGACGCGAGACCAGAGACTACAGACGAGAGACCTGACAATGGCACGTTACACCGGCCCTGTGTGCCGCATTTGCCGCCGGCAGGGGATGAAGCTCTTCTTGAAGGGGGAGCGCTGCTTCACGCCGAAGTGCGCCGTGGAGCGACGGCCAACCCCACCTGGTGCGAGCCCGGGCCCGGGGCGGCGGCGCAAGGAGAGCGAGTTCAGCCTGCAACTGAAGGAGAAGCAGAAGGCGCGCGCCATCTACGGCGTGCTCGAGCGCCAGTTCCACACGCACTTCGAGCAGGCGGAGCGGCAGCCGGGCGTCACCGGCGAGAATCTGCTGCGCATCCTCGAGATGCGCCTCGACAACGTCGTCTACCGGCTCGGACTGGCCGACTCGCGCAAGCAGGCCCGCCAGCTCGTGCGGCACGGACACATCACCCTGAACGGCCGCCGCACCGACATCCCGTCTGCGGCCGTGAAGCCCGGCGATATCGTGGCCGTACACCGGTCCAGTCGCGACAACGAGTACTTCAAGGCCGTGGCGGACACGCTGACCCGCAAGAGCGTGCCGCGCTGGCTGGAGCTCGACTCCGCCGCCCTGAGCGCGCGCGTGGACGACCGCCCGGCCCGGCAGGACATCGACATCACCCTGAACGAAGCGCTCGTGGTCGAGTACTACTCGCGCTAGCCGCCCGGGGGGTAGGGCCAGGCGCGCCGGTGGCCGGCCGAGCCCCCGAGCGCCGGCGCCCGCGACCCGTTGCCCGAGCCACGGAGGACCAGCCCCTTGCTTGACCAATTGAACTCCCGCGTGGAGGTGCTCCAGCACTCCGGAGACTTCGCCCGCTTCCAGGTCGAGCCGCTGGAGCGCGGCTTTGGCCTGACCCTGGGGAACGCACTGCGGCGTGTCCTGCTCTCCTCGCTGCCTGGCGCGGCGGTGACGGCGGTGCGCATCGAGCGCGTCTATCACGAGTTCGCCACGCTCCCCGGCGTCAAGGAAGACACGACCGAGCTGCTGCTCAACCTCAAGCAGCTCCGGCTCAAGTCGCACAGCGACCAGCCGGTGACGCTGCGGCTCGAGGCGCAGGGGCCGGGGGTGGTGACGGCGGCGGACCTCATCTACCCGAGTGAGGTCGAGATCGCGAACCCCGAGCTGCACATCGCCACGCTCGACTCCTCGGACGCCCGCCTCGAGATGGAACTGACCGTGGAACGCGGCGCCGGCTACCTCCCATCTGACGGACGCGAGTCAGTACCGCTGGGGGTGATCCCGGTCGACGCGGTGTTCACGCCGATCCGGCGGGTCAACTACACCGTCGAGAGCGCGCGCGTGGGGGCCCGGACCGACCTCGACCGCCTCGTCATCGAGGTCCAGACGGACGGCACAATCACGCCGGTCGCGGCGCTCGTCCAGTCGGCCAACATCCTCATCGACCAGTTTGCGCTCTTCCAGGAGCTGCAGCAGCCGGCGCGCCGCGCGGACCGGCAGGGGATTGGCGCCGGCCCGGTGCCGTCGCGCATCTTCGACATGCCGATCGAGCAGCTCGAGCTGTCCCAGCGCACCTACAACTGCCTCAAGCGCTCCCAGATCACGAAAGTCGGCCAGATTCTCCAGATGAGCGAGAGCGAGCTGCTCTCGCTCCGCAACTTCGGCCAGAAGTCGCTGACCGAGCTGCGCGAGAAGCTACGCGAGCATGGCGTGCTGCCAGACCAGGAGGGGGACGGACTGGCCACGTCCGAGGTTGCCGCGAGCAGCGGCCTGCCGGAGGAGGGCGACGAATGAGACACCGCGTCGGCCAGCGGAAGCTCGGGCGCCCCACCGGGCACCGGGTTTCCCTGCTGCGTAACCTCATGACGGACCTCATCCGCCACGGGCGCCTGCAGACGACGGAGCCGAAGGCTGCCGAGCTGCGGCGCGAGGTCGAGAAGCTCATCGGCACCGCGCGGGCGAACGACCTGCACGCGCGCCGCCAGGTGCTGGCGAAGCTCTACGATACGGCCGTGGTCGATAAGCTGTTCACGGAGCTCGTGCCGCGCTATGAGGGACGCCCGGGCGGGTTCACCCGGTTGGTGAAGCTGGCACCGCGCCGTGGCGACGGCGCCCCGATGGCGCAGGTCGAGCTGATGCCCTAGGCGATGGCCGCAGGTCGTCAGCCACCATGTTTCTCCCTGGCCGATGGCCCGCGGTGGCACCTTGCCAATCCAACAACCACTCCGGCGCTTGCGCCTGACGCTCGGCTACCGCGGCACCCGGTTTGCCGGCTGGGCGCGCCAGCCCCCGGCGAGAACCGGCGGACGGCCGACCGTCCAGGCGATGCTCGAGGACGCGCTGGCCTCGGTGCTGGGGCATCCTGTGCGGGTGACTGCCGCAGGCCGTACCGACGCAGGGGTCCACGCCGAGGCGCAGGTTGTCTCGTTCGACACCGCCTCGACCATCCCGGCCGACGGGCTCGCGCGTGTCCTGGCGTCACGGCTTCCCGAGGACCTGTGGGTGGTCGCCGTGTCGGACGCTGCGTCGACCTTCGACGCTCGGCGCAGCGCGTGCCGCCGCTGGTACCGCTACGCGATCTGGCGAGCGACGGCGCCACCGGCGGGCTGGCGCGGGCAGTGCCTCGTGCACCCGGAGCCCCTGGACCTCGCCGCGATGCGGCGGGCCGCCCGCTGGCTGGTCGGTCGCCGCGACGTGCGGGCGCTGGTGGGCGGGTGGGGGCGCAACGCTCGCCCGGGCCGCTCGACCGTGCGGACGGTGTACGCCGCCGACTGGATCGAGTACGGCGAGGCCCCGCTTCTCACGTTCGAGGTGTGCGCTGACGCCTTCCTCCGCCAGATGGTCCGTACAATGGTGGGCAGCTTGCTGTGGGTGGGCGAGGGGCGGTGGACGCCGGACGAGCTGGCCGCAGCGCTCTCGTCGGCGGACCGTCGGGCGGCCGGCCCCACCGCACCCGCCGTGGGACTGACGTTGTGGAAAATCGAATACGACTCGCGCTGAAGGTCCGACCGGATCCCGCCTCCCGCGTCGTCACGCGGTCCAACGAGCGGCCCGGTGCGCCCGTGTGGCTCGGCAAGCGGGCGAACGTCCGGCCCGCTCCTGCCCGAGGATGGCCCACCTGCTTCGCCATCGAGCGCACCAAGCGCGAAGCGCTTGCTGAGAGACCGAGGTTCACGTGCCCATGATGCAGAAAACGTATACGCCCAGAGCCAGCGAGCTGGTCCAGAGCTGGCGGGTCGTCGACGCCACCGGGAAGACCCTGGGCCGCCTGGCGAGCGAGATCGCCGGCTACCTGCGTGGCAAGCACCGGCCCATCTTCGCCGAGCACATGGACGTCGGCGACTACGTCGTCGTCGTCAACGCCGCCCGTGTCCGCGTTACCGGCGACAAGCTGCGGCAGAAGATGTACGTCCGCCACTCCGGCTATCCGGGCGGGTTCAAGGCCGTCGCGCTGGGCGACGTGCTGGCCAGACACCCGGAGCGCGTGGTCAAGCACGCCGTGAAGGGCATGCTGCCGCACACCACGCTGGGGCGGAAGATGCTGCGCAAGCTGAAGGTGTACGACGGCCCAACCCACCCGCACGAGGCACAGGTGCGAGCCAGCACGAAGCAGGACGCTGTGGCCGCTGGAGCGGCGGCGCGCCCCACGGCCACCCCCGCGACGACTGAGGAGGAGACAGCATGAGAGATCGCGCAGCCCTTGCCTCCAACCGGGCGGGGTACACCGGCGTCGGGCGGCGCAAGACGAGCATCGCCCGGGTGCTGCTGCAGCCCGGCAACGGCAATGTCATCGTCAACGGCGAGCCGCTCGATCAGCGGTTCCCGCGGAGCGCCCACCAGGCGGCGGTCACCCTCCCGCTTCGGCTGGCCAACCGGCTCAACAGCTTCAACGTCCTGGTCAAGGTGGCCGGAGGCGGCGTCTCGGGGCAAGCCGGAGCGGTCCGACACGCCACCAGCCGCGCCCTAGTCAAGGCTGACGAGTCCCTGAAGGGCGTGCTGCGGGAAGCCGGGCTCCTCACCCGTGATCCTCGCGAGAAGGAGCGCAAGAAGTACGGCTTGAAGCGCGCTCGCAAGGCCCCGCAGTACACCAAGCGCTAGGTGGCCAGCCAGTAGGTGAGCCACGGGCCGTGGGGCTGGAGCCCAAGGCTCCCCCGCGACCCACCACCCCGGAGGGAGACACTCCATTGCTGAAGATTCGCTTACGACGGATGGGCGCGAAGAAGCAGCCCTCCTACCGCGTGGTGGTCGCGGAGGTGCGGGCGCCACGCGACGGCGCGTTCGTCGAGATCCTCGGCCACTACAACCCGCTGACTGACCCGGCCACCTTCCAGGTGGACGCCGAGCGGACGCGCGCGTGGCTGCGCCGCGGCGCCCAACCCACGGATCGCGTGGCGCGCCTGCTCGCCAAGAGCGGCGTGAGCGCCGGGTGACGCCCGTGGACGATGGGCAGGCCCGCGTGCCAGGCAGCAGCGGCGAACGCGAGGCCGTCGAGGCGGAGTACGACGAGGAGGAGTTCGAGGAGCTCGAGCCCGACCTCCCGGGGCTCGTCGAGTACGTGGCCAGGGCGTTGGTGGACAAACCCGACGCGGTCAAGGTGGCCGCGGTACAGGACGGGAACACGACCGTCTACGAGCTCGAGGTCGACGAGGAGGACGCGGGCAAGGTGATCGGCCGCCAGGGACGCGTGGTCAGGAGCTTGCGGGCGCTGGTCAAAGCCGCCGCCACCCGCACCGGGGCACGCGTCGACCTCGACGTCGTCTGAGGCACGGGCCGGTCTGCAGCCGGCCGCAGACTGCGGAACGGACAGTCGGGTCCCGCTCCACCTGCTGCCGACCGGCGTCTGACCAGCGACCGCCACGATGCCCGGCGAGGTTCCGCCGCCCGCCGACTACCGCGTAGTCGCCCAGGTGCTCGCGCCCCACGGCGTGCGCGGAGAGTTGAAGTGCCGGGTGGTGACCGACTTCCCGGAGCGCTTCACGCCGGGAGCCCGGGTCTTCGCGGGCGTTCCGCCGCGGGCGCACCGGATCACCACGGCGCGCGTCGCCGGGCCCGTCGTCTACCTCCACCTGTCAGGAATCGGCGATCGCGACGCCGCCGAGGCGCTCCGAGGGACTGAAGTGCTCGTCGCGCCCGAAGACGCGGTGCCGCTGCCCGAAGGGCAGTTCTACTGGAACGAGGTGGTCGGCTTGCGCGTCGAGGACACCCGGGGTGAGGCGCTCGGCTCGGTGGTCGACATCCTCCCGACCGGCGGGAACGATGTCTACGTCGTGCACGGGCCACTGGGCGAGATCCTCGTCCCGGCGATCAGCGATGTCGTCAAGGAGATCGCGCCGCGGGAAGGCCGCCTTGTCGTCGAGCTCGTGCCCGGCCTGCTGCCCGAGAGGCGCAAGCCACGTCGGCGCAGATTCGCTCGCAAGCGAGCGCCGAGGGGGTAGAGTTCCCGCACCGGGATCGCCTGCCGAGCTGATGCGACGCCAGCGCCTTTACCGCACTCCAGCCCTCGTGCTCAAACGCACCGACCTGGGGGAAGCGGACCGCATTCTGACTCTGTACACGCGCGATCATGGCAAGCTACGCGCAGTAGCGAAGGGGGTGCGTCGCACCACGAGCCGGTCCGCCGGCCACCTGGAGCTGTTCACGCACGCAGACGTCCTCCTCGCCGTCGGGCGCGAGCTGGACGTCGTGGCGCAGGTGGACACCGTCCAGGCGTTTCGGGACGTGCGGGAAGACCTGGATCGGACGACGCAGGCGTACTACCTCGTCGAGCTGGTGGACCTGCTGACCGAAGACCGCATGGAGAACCGGGCCGTGTTCGTGGCGCTCGTCGAGAGCCTGGCAGCCCTGGAAGCGCGCCAGGCGCCGCGGCTGGTCCTCGTCGCGTTCCAGTTGCGTCTGCTCCAGGCGCTGGGCTACCGGCCCGAGCTCACCGAGTGTGTGGGCTGCCGGGCTCCCATCCAGCCGGGCGCCAACCAGTTCTCCGCCCGGCTCGGCGGCACGCTCTGCCCGGCGTGCGGACCGCGGGAGATGAGCGCGCGGCCGATCGCCACCGACACGCTCAAGGTGCTGCGCCACTTCCAGCGGACCGAAGGCCGCCACTTCCTTGCCGTTCCCCCGCCCGTCGCCCGAGACGCCGAGCTGGTGCTGCGCCACTACGTCGAGGAGATCGTGGAGCGGCGGCTTCGCACCCCGGAGCTGATCGCCCGCGTGAGCCAGGCGGGCGCTCCAGCCGGCCTATAATCGGCACCCCGATGTTTGGCGACGAGTGGGCGGCGCAGGCGGCGGGGTCGCCGCCCCAGCAGGCCGAGGAGGGGGCGACCCACCGGGCGCTCTACCTGCGCTGGCGCCCACGACGCTTCCAGGACGTGGTCGGCCAGGAGCACGTCACCCGCACCCTGCGCAACGCGGTCGTGCGCGACCGCCTCGCCCACGCGTACCTCTTCACGGGGCCGCGCGGCACCGGCAAGACGAGCGTCGCCCGCATCCTGTACCGCGCCGCGAACTGCGAGCGGGCCGTGGCGGGCGACCCATGTAATACCTGTCCTCTCTGCACCGCCGCGCTCGACGGCCGGGCGCTCGACCTCGTGGAGATCGACGCGGCGTCGAACCGGGGCATCGACGACATGCGCGACCTGCGCGACAAGGTGGCCTACCGCCCGGGCGAGGGTCGCTACCGGCTGTACATCATCGACGAGGCGCACGAGCTGACCGGGGCAGCGTGGGACGCGTTCCTGAAGACGCTGGAGGAGCCGCCCGCCCACGCGATCTTCGTCCTCGCCACGACCGAGGCGCACAAGGTGCCCGCGACGATCCTGTCCCGCTGCCAGCGGTTCGACTTCCGCCGCATCCCGTTCGAGGCGACGCGCGGCCAGCTCGCACGCGTCGCCGAGGCCGAGGGGCTGGAGGTCGAGGGCGCGGTGCTGGATCGCCTGGCGCGCGCGGCACGGGGCGGGCTGCGCGATGCGCTGAGCCTGCTGGATCAGCTCGGCGCCTTCGCCGGCGGGCGCGTGGACATGGGCGTGGCGCGCGCGGTGCTGGGGCTCCCGCCGGCCGAAGCCGTTAGGGCGGTCGTGGAGGCGCTGGGGCGGCGCGATGCCGCCGCGGCCCTCACGCAGGTGGCTGACCTGGCAGAGGGAGGCGCCGACCTCCGCCAGGTCGTCGACGAGCTCGTCGCGCACCTGCGTGGCGTCCTCCTGGTGCGCGCGGGGGCGGAGGCGCCCCTGGCGGTCGAGTTCCCCGCCGAGGACCTGGTATGGCTGCGAGCGCAGGCGCCTGAGTGGCCGACGGGGGGGCTCATGGTACTCGTCCAGGAGCTCTCGGCCGCACTCGGGCGCACCCGCGACGCCCAGCAGTTCCAGGTCCAGGTGGAGCTCGCGCTGCTCGGCGCCGCCGGCACCGAGCCGTCCCCGCGGGAAGCTGCCCCGGCACGGGCACCCAGTCCGCTCGGGCCCATGCCGCCCGCGCGCCAGACGGTTCCCGCGCCGCCGGAGCCCGCTCGGCCGGTGGCGGCTCCGGCGTTGCCCGGCCCGGCGCCCGTGACCGCGAGTGTCCCGGCCGCTGCCGCGCCAAATGCACCGACCTTCCCCTTCAGCGAGCGGGCCGCCGCCCCGGCGCTCGGCGGCAGGGAGACGCCCCTCGCGAACGAGCCACAACGGGACGAGAGCATCCCCTCGGAAGAGCAGTTACGGCTGGCCGTGGAGCGCTGGTCGGACGTGGTCGAGCACGTGAAGGCCAGGAAACCGCTGGTGGGCGCGGCCCTGAGCACGGCCCGACCGATCCGCATCGACGGCCAGGTGCTGGTAGTCGACGTCGGCTCGCCATTCCACCGCAAGCGGGTGGATTCCGCGGCCAACCGCGCCGCCATCGAGCGGGCGCTCCACCGCGCCCTGGGGCGCCAGTACCGGGTGCGGTGCGCGGTGGGTGGGGATCCCGCGGCCGGCCCGAGCCTCCTGGATGACCCGGTCATCAGCTACGCCGCCCGGACGTTTGGCGGCGAGCCGCGCCGCCTGGCCGACCAGCCTGCCACGCACGCCACCCACGGAACACCCGCCTTCTGAGCCGCGCCCGGGCCGAACGGTGGCCTCGACCCGCCCCGGTCGACGGTCCCAACACGCTTCGAGGACCGCCCGCGGGCTCGGGCTCTGAGACCTTTGACCGCCCTGCCGGGAGGGCGGTATCATGCTCGTGTTCGCGGAAGTGGCGCAGCGGTAGCGCATCTGCTTCCCAAGCAGAGGGTCGCGGGTTCGAATCCCGTCTTCCGCTCCAGCGTTCCGAGATCAGATTCCACACATCCGTTGGAGCGCGCGGCCCGTCCCCCCAGCTCCGTGCAGCAGTGGGTGTAGCAGTAGGCATCGCGCACCCCTCCCCGGCCACCGCCAGCAGCGCCGCGTCGAGCCGGTCCATCGCGCGGCGGAAGGTGGTCAGCACCCCTGCTCGTGCTCGGCCAAGGTCGCGGTGCGATGCTGGCTCGCCCAGCGCTCCACTCCTGAGCCAGCTGGTCGGCGTGGACTACGATGGGGGACGGGATCGGTTCCGGGGACATCGGGGCCTCCCAGGAGCCGCCGGCGTCGAGAGCGTCGGCGGCTCGGCATGTGATCCTGCTACGCTACGTGCCCGCCCCACAGCCCCGGTAATCCCCAACAACATCCGGGCACGCCTCTCTGTCTCTCACGCATACTCACGATAGGGGCTAGCGTGATATGCTGTTCATGAGGTCCCACGCGTGCAACTCGATGTCGCGCCGTTCCGCCGCGCCGGTCTCGATCTGTCGCTGGATGAATTCGAGCAGTTGGTCATGGACGCGGTCACGCAGGTCCTGCCCGAGCGCCCGGCGACGGACGCCCGTCCCGAGATGACCGAAGCAGAGGCCGCCTTTTTGCGAGACGCGGGCGTCGATCTGGCCGACTTCGCCCCCCGCGAGCACGGCCCGAACGACCCGCTAGCGCGCACCGCCGCCGAGTACGCCGCTATCCTGGCCGCCAGCCTGAGTGTGCCGGAGTTGGCGGCCCGGCTGGGCGTGGACGAGAGCAGCATCCGCCAGCGCCTGGTCGCACGTCACCTGTACGGCATCAAGGCAGGTAGGGGCTGGCGGATCCCGCTCTTCGAGCTCGACGATGCGGGCCAGGCGCTGGTCCCCGGCCTGCAACGAGTTGCGCCCCACTGGACCGATGCCCACCCGGTCGAAGTTGCGCAGTGGTTCACGCAGCCGCATGTCGACCTGGTGGGTCCGAACGATGAGCCGATCTCGCCACGCGTCTGGCTGCTGGCGGGCGGCAGCCCGCGCACCGTGGCCGCATTAGCCGAGGAGTTCGAGGGTGGCTAAGCTGCCGGCGCCGCCTCCGCCCGAGCGGCTGGCGGCGATCCCGGCGGACTGGAGGGTCGTTCTGGTTGGGACGGCCCTCTTTCGCGTCTACCGCCGGGGCGGTCCGCACCCCGGCACCTGGAACGGATTCCGTTTCTACGGACCGCTCAACGGACGCTTCGATCCCCACGAGCTGCCGCGCCGCGGCCAGGAGCGAGGCATACTCTACGGGGCCACGCATCCGGCCGCGGCGCTCGCGGAGTTCTTCCAGACGCGTCGGACGATCAATGTCCGCCATCGGCAGCCATGGCTGGTCGGCTTTGTGCTTGCCCGCGACATACGGCTGCTGGACCTGACCGGGCTCTGGCCCACCCGAGCCGGCGCGTCGCTGGCACTCGCCAGCGGACCGCGGCCGCGCGCGCGGGCGTGGGCGCGTGCGATCCACGCCGCCTATCCCGATGCGGAAGGGGTCTGGTACGGCTCATCCATGCACGGCAACACGCCCTGCGTTGCGCTGTTCGAGCGCGCTCAGGACGCCCTGCCGCTGCTGCCCGGCTACCACCGCGCGCTGAGCGACGAGACGCTGCGCGCCTTTCTCGCGAACGTCGCCGCGAACCTGAACTTCCGGGTCATCCTCTGAGGCGACCGCCAGCGCGGCCGGTGTCGGCCTTTTGGCCCGCACCCTCACGTTCGGCCGTCCTCAGCCTCCAGAGGCGGGCCGCTCAATCCCGTCGCGGATCTCGCCGCCTGCTCATCCGCCTCGCGTCCACCCGACACTACAAGGAGATCACACCTGCGATTGGGTCGCTCGCTACCTGCTTCCCGAGCAGAGGGTCGCGGGTTCGAATCCCGTCTTCCGCTCCGCGTTCCGAGATCAGCGTCGGTCGGGCGCGACCCGTCAGGGGGCTGGGCCAGCGGGCTCGTGGGCGCTCCGCGGCAGGCCCACGACCCGGGGGCGGTGGTGGCGGGGCGGGGGCACCGGGCGATCCTTCGAGGGTGGTGCCGTTGGCGGGTGCGGGCGCGCTGGTACGTGCATGCGCTGCTTCTTCAGGTGGTAGGGCACGCTCGTCACCACGATCCCGGGGCGGAACAGCAGCGCCGCCTTCAACCGCAGCGCCGTCTGGTTGTGCAGCACCTGCTCCCACAAGCTCGCCGGCACCATCTCAGGCAGGATCACCGTCAGCGTGCGGTCCGGGTACCGCCCGCGCACGCTGTCGATGTACGCCAGCAGCGGACCCACGAGCGATCGGAACGGCGACTCGATCACGACCAGGGGCACGCCGCAATGCCACTCGGTCCAGGCCACCCGGAGGCGCTCCGCGGCGTCCGGATCGTCGGTCACGTGCACCGCCGTCACCATGTCGGTCGGCGCCCGGGCGATCGAGCGCGCGTAGGCGAGCGTCTGGAGCGCCACCTGGTTGAGCGCCGCGACCGGCACGATGACTGCGTGGCGGATCTCGGCCGGGTCGATGGGCGTCTCGGCCGCGAGCTCCTCGTTGATCTGCCGGTAGTGGCGGTGGATCGCCCGGAACATGAGGATGAGCAGCGGCAGGAGGATGACCACCATCCAGGCGCCGTCGCGGAACTTGGTGGTGGCCACCACCAGCAGCACCAGGAAGGTGGCCACCGCCCCCACCCCGTTGAACACGATGCTCCGCTGCCAGCCGGGCTCGCGGCGCCGCCACCAGCGGACCACCATGCCCGCCTGGGAGAAGGTGAACGCGCTGAAGACGCCGAAAGCGTAGAGCGGGATGAGCAGGCTGATCTCCCCGCCAAACGTCCACAGGACGAACGCAGAGGCGAGCCCCAGCACCACGATCCCCACCGTGAACGCCAGCCGGTCACCACGGAAGGTGAACTGGTGCGGGAGGAACCGGTCGCGCCCCAGGAAGTAGGCCAGACGCGGGAAGTCCGAGTAGGCGGTGTTGGCGGCCAGGAAAAGGATCAGGAACGTGGCGTACTGGACCGCGTAGTAAGCCGGGCTCTCGCCGAACACCGCGCGTGCGATCTGCGAGATGACCGTCTCTGTCTCGCGCGCCTCGTCAAGCGCGCCGGGCACGACCCCCATCCGGTTGGCCAGGTAGGTGACCCCACCGAACGTAATGGCCAGGATGATCACCATCGCCGTGAGCGTCTTCTGCGCGTTGACCCACTCAGGCTTCTGGAAGGCCGGCACGCCGTCCGAGATCGCCTCGACGCCGGTCAGCGCGGCGCCGCCGGAGGCGAAGGCGCGCAGGAGCAGGAACAGCGTGAGTGGCTCGAGCACCTCACGCGCGCTCGCCGGCTGGGTGGGCGGGCCAAAACCCACCCGGACGAAACCCACCACCAGGAGCGTGCCCATCGCCACCAGGAAGGCGTAGGTCGGCAGCATGAAGATCGTGCCGCTTTCGCGGATGCCGCGCAGGTTGATCAACGTGATCAGACCGATGACGCCCACCCCCAGCAGGACGGCGTAGTCGTCCAGCACCGGGTACGCTGAGACGAGCGCCTCCACGCCAGCAGCCACGGAGACCGCCACCGTGAGCACGTAGGAGATCAGCAAGGACCCCGCCGCGGTGAGGCCGGCGAGCGTGCCCAGGTTGTCCTTGGCGACGATGTAGCTGCCGCCACCGGTCGGGTAGGCCTTGATCGTCTGGCGGTAGGAGAAGCCGACGATGAACAGCAGCGCGATGAGCACCGCGCCAATTGGCAGGGACGCGCTGAGCGCGGCCGAGCCTGCCAGCAGCAGGACACGCATGATCTCTTCCGTGGCGTAGGCCACGCTGGAGAGCGCGTCGGAGGAGAGGACGGCCAGCGCCTTCACCTTCGTGAGACGCTCGTGGCTGGCGGCGGCCGTCGCCAGCGGTTCTCCGATCAGCAGGCGCTTGAGGCGGCGGAGGAGGAGCGCCAGGCCGCCGGCGGGTGCCGTGGCCTGCGACCGGATCTCGAAGCGGCCGCTGCCGAGCTTGCGGAAGCCGCTGTGGCGCGCAATGCGGACGTACTGGTCGCCCGGGTGGGTGCCGCGGTGGACCTCTCGCCACTCCAGTCCCAGCCCTCCGGCCTCGCGGCCATCGCCGGGCGTGTCGTCCCCCATCGCCTCTCTCCGCCGGCTCCGCTACCCAGCCCGATCGTATGGCCAGGTGCAGTCCGTGGGCCAATGTGGGGTCCGATCCTGGGTGGGCTCAGAGCATGGCAGACAAGGCTGAGGCTTGCCGGCCCCTACCGGCCCACCTGGTCCTCGGGCTTGCCGGCATCTGGGAAGAAGAGCGGCTGCCCGAATCGCTGCGTGCCGAACTGGCCGATCAGCCGCTGGGTCGCGGGCGCCACCAGGAAGTCGGCGAACGCCTTGCCACCGGCGGCGTTGATCCTGACGGTGGGGAACTTGGCGGGATTGACTGGCATCACGTGGTAGACGTTCAGCAGCGGCGGGTCGCCCTCCACCATGATCTGCGCCTGGAGCGTCTGCTGGCGGGCGAGGTAGGTGCCGCGGTCGCTCATCGTGTAGGCATCCTTCTGGTCCGCCAGGGTCAGGGTGGCTCCCATGCCCTGCCCGGAGGTGACGTACCAGGGCTGCCCCTGCGGGTCCAGCCCGGCGTCCTTCCAGAGCTGCTTCTCGAGCTGGTCGGTGCCAGACTTGTCGTCGCGGCTCACCCAGCGGGCCTGCTGCTCCGCGATCTTCCTCAGCGCGGCGAGGGCCGACGTCTCACCCCGGATGCCGGCCGGGTCGGCGGGCGGGCCGACGAAGACGAAGTCGTTGTGCATCACCAGCAGACGCTCGGTGCCGTTGCCCTCCGCCATCCACTTCTCCTCGGCCGCCGGCGCGTGGGCCAGCACCACGTCCGCCTCGCCGCGCGCACCCAGGGCCAGGGCCGCGCCCGTCCCGACGGCGATGGTCTTCACCTTGTAGCCCGTCTGCTGCTCGAACAGGGGGATGAGCGCGTCGAGCAGGCCACTGTCCTGCGTGCTCGTGGTCGTGGCCAGGATGACGTCCCGGTCGCTCCCCGAGCGGGGGACCGGCGTTGCGCCGGCCGCAGCCGGCGCAGGCGCGGCGGTCGGGGAGCCCGTGGGCTGGGCCGCAGGGGCGCACCCGGCGATGGCGAGCGCCACGAGCGCGACGAGCGTCACCGCGGCACGCCGCTGGGGCAGGCAGGAGAACCGGCGCACGAGCATCACCTCCCACTACTAGCGTAGCCGGAACCCGCGGCGGCCCGCGTGAGCCGCGGCCGCTCGTGCCGAGCGCGCGTGAAGGCGAGGTGCTGCGGGCTTGCCTACGCGGGCCGAGCGGCTACTTCCGTCCGCTCTATCTCTGCCTCCACCTCCTCGCCCGCCCGCGGCGCGGCGCCCTGCCGCAGCAAGAGCACCGGCCGCGAGGCCGTGCGGACCACCTCATCGGCCACGCTGCCCAGCAGCGCGCGGATCGGGCCCGTGAGCGCGTGCGTGCTCATCACAATCACGTCGGCGTCGGCCTCGTCCGCCAGGGCGACGATGGTCGGCGCGACCTGGCCGATCCTGGCTCGAGCTTCGGCTGCCACCCCGGCCCGTTGCAGCGCGTGCGCCAGGCGGTCTACGGCGGCCTGGGCGGCCTGGCGCGTCTCCTCCTCCCAGTCGGGCTCGATGTAGAGCCCTTCGCCGTACCGAGGCAAGGGGGCAACCACCTGGGCGAGCACCACCTGGGCGTTCGTCGCCAGGCCAAGCGAACGCGCCAGGGCGAGCGCCAGCGAGCTGCCCGGCGTGCCGTCCACCGGCACGAGCAGCCGCGCGAGGCGCTGAAGGCGACGGCCGCCTGGGCGCAGCAGCATCACCGGGACCGGGCTCCGGCTCAGCACCCGCTCCGCGACACTGCCCAGCAGAGCACGCCCGAGCCCCGCCCGACCGTGGGTGGCCATGACCACCAGGTCCGCGCCGCGGCGCTTCACCTCGCCGAGGATCTCCTGTGCCGCGTCGCCGATCGGCACGACGGCCTCCACGCGCAGATCGCTCGCGGCGAGCTCACGCACGATCCTGCCCAGGGTCTGGCGCGCCTCGGCCTCCTCGGAGCGCGCCGCCAGGGAGGCGGGGACGGCCCTCACGAGGACGACCTCCGCCCCCGTCGCACGTGCGAGCGTCCGCGCTGGCGGGAGCGCGACGGCCGACGCGGGGGAGCCGTCGAGTGGAACCAGGATCCGCTTGAACATCGTGTGGCCCTCCTTGGAACACTCATCTGGCTGGAGAACGGTCCGGCGGCGGCCTGCGCCCGGGCGTCATTCCTCTAACCCGGCGGGCTGGGGCGGGCCCGGGCGCAGGCGCGCGGGCTCGCGTCGACTCGGCACGCCGAACGTCGGCTCGCCTCGCTGGCGTGCGACCTGGCGCTCGAGCTGGCGCTGCACGTCTTCCACTGCCAGGCGCGCCGCCCGGTCCGCCGTTTCGGCCGCCTGGTGGCTGACGAGGCTCGGCCCGAGCGGTCCAAGCCGGACGTGCAGGTCGGCCTCCACCTGCCGACGCGCGCGGTGCTCCTCCAAGGCCAGAAGCGCCGTCGCCTCCGGCCGCTTCTCCAGCCGATGCTCGAGCGCGCCGAGGTGGCGCCGGATGCGACGCTCCTGCGCGTCGGTTAACGTGAAGCCCTCCAGCTCGAGCCTGGTCCTCGTCGCCATGGTGGTTCGTCCCTCCCTGAAGGCGAAGGCTCAGTAGCGGGTCCAGGCGGCCAGGCCACCTTCCGCGGCGAGCCGCTCCGCGGCCGCGGCCGAGACGACTTCCACACGCGCGCCCTGGGCCAGCGCCTGCTGCACGGCGTGCTCGCGGAGGTCGGGCACGGGAACCGTGGCCGTCCCGCAGGCGGGACAGCCACGCGGCCCGGCTACCAGGCGTGCGCACGCCGGGCACTCGGCGCCCGGCTCCTGGAACGAGTCGGCGACGAGCAGCAGGTGCACCCGCCCGGCGGCGAGCGCGTCTAGCGTGCCGGTCACTCCTAGCGCCACGTTCGGCGCGTCCCGCGCCTCCAGCAGCTCGTCGACCATCCCCACCTCGGCCGAGCGCTCCAACGCCTCAGCCGCCCGCTGCGCCGCCGCGGCCACGTCGGCGTCGGAGGCGAACATCTCCAGCCGCAGCGTGCCAGCGAACCGGGCGCGCAGCGGGCGCGGCAGGCGCTCGCGCAAGAGCTGCACGGCCTCGGCAGGGCCGGCGATCAGCAGGCGGTCGAACGGGTGTGTGCGCAGCGCCCGCAGGAGGACCCGCACCGTTCGCTTCGCGTGTCTGGCCACGTGCTCCTCGTGGTGGCGGGCGTAGCGTGTCTGCGAGAGGGCGAACCAGTCGCCGGTTGCCTGCTTGCCAGGCACGTCGTCCTCGAACGCCGCGTGCTCTTCGAGCTGGCCCAGGAAGAGGGTGAAGAGTCGGGTGCGCTCTTTGTCGAACAGCACCACCCCGATGCGCTCGAACTCGTCCACGGCGTCCTGGAGCGGCTCCACCTCCGGCCGGCCGGCCCACACGACGTCCTCGGCCGGCGATTTGGGTAGGGGCAGCGTGTAGAAGTAGTCCGGCGCGCCGGAGGCGAACAGTGCCAGGCCCGGGTGCGCCAGGCGGATGTCGCACCGCAGCGCCTGCTCGGCCTGCGCGACGGCCGCCTCGAAGCGGTCGTGTTCGGCTGGCGGCAGGTTGGCCCGCACCGTCTTGCAGCCGTCACGGAACGCCAGCAGGTACGCCGCGCCCGCGACGCGGCGGGGCGAAGTGTCCAGGAACGCCGAGAGGACGCGGCCGCCCGGTGGCGCCGTCTCCCGCAGCGCCTGGAGCACCTCCGGGATCGCATACACGTCGGTCCTGACGCCTGGAAGGGGCTGCCTCACCGCCCGCGTGGGCTCCTGCACGCTCTCGCCTCTCGCTAAGCGTAGCCCTGCCCCGTTAGAGCGGTCGTTGCCCGGCGTAAACGCCGTGTTAACGCGCGGCCGGCCGGCGGTGTCCCTTCCGCGGGCGGAGGGACCGGTTTACCCGGGGTTCGCGCCCCGCAACCTGCTCGGCAACCGTCGAGGCATACGCTGAGGCAGCACCCACCAGCCGCTCCTTCGAGGAGGTGTGCGCATGGCGACCGGCATCGAGCCGCAGGCCACCTGCCCGACCTGTGGCGCCTCCGAGTGGACCACGGAGCCCGCCACGGACGAGGAGGGCGTCGCGACGGGCGCGTTCGCAGTGGTCTGCGCGGGCTGCGGCCACGAAGTGGGTGAGTTGCCATCCCAGGAGCCGGCGCCGGAGGCCGAGCCTGAACCCAGTGGCGCCGTCCCACCGCCCGATGAAGAGGGGCCCGTACCCCTCGGCGGTCGTCGGCGCGGGCACCGCGTCTGGCCGTGAGAGCCGCCGTGGGAGGTGTGGCGTGCCGTACGTGAAGTGGCTCGAAGAGCTCGGAGGGGCGGACGTGCGGGTCGCGGGCGGGAAAGGAGCCAACCTGGGTGAGATGACGGCCGCCGAGCAGCGGATCGCGCTGGACAGCGCGCGAGCCCAACCGAGGGCCGCCCGGCCCGATCAGTGGCTCCGGCCGCCGGCTGGGCAGCCCGAGTCGTTCGAGGGAGTCCAGGACCGCGCGGTCGAGCCTCGTGGCGACGGGCGCTATCGACCCCCTCCCGATGGTCCGCACGCTCCAACACGTTCGGCCGGTCCCGCGTACGTCCCCGTTCCGCACTGGTAGCCTATCGGGAGGCGGGTATGGAATCCGGAAGCCGGCGAGCCACCCCAGAACGCATCGTCCAGGTAGCCGCTCACGGCGTGGCACTTGAGGGAAATCTCGTCGTGCCCACCGGCGCCACGGGCGTCGTGCTATTCGCCCACGGCAGCGGCAGCAGCCGCCATAGCCCACGGAACCGCTATGTGGCTCAGGTGCTCAACCAGGGTGGAATGGCCACCCTCCTGATCGACCTCCTCACCGCCGACGAGGAGGCGATCGACCTGCAGACCGCCCGGCTGCGGTTCGACATCGCCCTGCTCGCGGAGCGGCTGGGCGGCGCGACCGACTGGCTCGCCGGGGAGCCGACCACCACGCGCTTGCGGGTGGGCTACTTCGGCGCGAGCACTGGGGCGGCCGCCGCGCTGGTCGCCGCGGCGGCGCAGCCATGCGCGGTGGCCGCCATCGTCTCGCGGGGCGGGCGGCCCGACCTGGCCGGGGCCGCGCTCGAACGCGTGCAGGCCCCGACGCTCCTCGTCGTCGGCGGCGAGGACCGGTCGGTGCTTCCCCTCAACCAGGCAGCCTTTGGCACGCTGCGCTGCCAGAAACGGCTCGAGATCGTGCCCGGCGCGACCCACCTCTTCGAAGAGCCCGGCGCCCTGGAACGCGTGGCTGCCCTGGCGCGTGAGTGGTTCGCCGCCTGGCTCGGGCCGCCCGCGCACGAGCGCACCGCTGGCGACGAGCGCTGAGTGCGTCATTTCGGAAGTTCAGCCACGTCTCGGATGGCCCGGGGCCGGGAGAACCCTCTCCCACCGCGGTGGGAGAGGGGCCCCGCCTTCGTCTCCCGGGGCACCCAGGAGCCACCTGGCCTACGTTACCGTACTTGCGGAATGGGGCGCTACGCGCTTCGCGCTTCCTCGCGAGGGGCCGAAGCACGTGGGCCAACGTCCAGCGCGATTTCGCCCAGGTGGGACCCAGGTGCTTCGCCGGGCGTCGTCTCGCCCCCATCGGCGCCCGCCCAGGCGGACAGCCCCTTACACGCCCCCACCCTCGCAGGTAGTCGCCGAGACTACCCTGGGGGCTGTCGCGACGACCTCCGCGCGCGGGTATGGTCGTCTCGGTCCAGGCCAGCAGGAGCGCCGCAGGCACGAGAGGCGCGCGCCGCGAAGCGACGCCACCCGCGGGCGACCTGGGGCGAGGGGCCGGGAGAGCCAGCTACGTGATCAACGTCGAGGAAGCACCGGACGGACGAGCGCGGGTGTTCGTGGAGGATCCCCCCGTCGCTCGCTTCCTGTTCCAGAGCACCGCCGCCAGCGTGCTCTGGCTGGTGGTGCGGCTGTGGGTAGGGTGGCAGTGGTTTGATGCCGGTGCCCACGCGCTCTCGGACGCGAACGCCGGGGACGCGTCGCGGCGGGCCCTGCTCGACTACTGGGCGGCCACACTCCGCGTCGCGCCGAGCGACCGGCTCGGCCCGGTCGATGACTGGCTGCGGGGCGTGATGCAGGCCATGCTCAACCTGCGTGTCGAGTCCTGGGTCGCAGGCGCCATTGCGGCCGGCGAGCTCGCCCTGGGACTCGCGCTGCTCCTTGGCGCGTTCACCGGGATCGTGGCGGCGGCCGGGCTCCTCCTGGAACTCTTCGCCCACCTGCTGACCGGCGGCAACAGCACCACTATCGTGACCATCCCGCTGGCCATCCTCCTGATCCTTGGCTGGAAGAACGCGGGGTACCTGGGCTTCGACCGCTACCTGCTCCGACAGCTTGGCGCTCCGTGGTGGAGCCCCTACGCGCGTGGCGTGCCGCGCGCCGGCCGGCTGCCAGGCTCCTGGAGTCGGCCGCGTGGCAGGTAGGCTGCCAGCACGGCGCTCGCCCAGGCTCGGATCGTGTCCCAGTCGCGGCAGTCACCCTCGCCTCCGCCCCCGAACCGCCGGAAGAGCCAGCGCGCGAGCCACGACTCCTTCCCCGGGTCTGGCCCGATGCCGAGGAAGAAGGCCTCGTCCACCGGGTGGATCAGCGGCCGCACGGCGTCCAGGTAGGCCAGCCGTTTCCGACGGCTCCGCTCGTCGCTCCCGGCGTTCATGATGTGGACGCAGAACACCGCTACCGGCAAGCGCCCCAGGGCCTCCTGGCGCCGCTTGACGAATTCGACTGCCTCCGGTAGCCACTGGTCCCCGTTGACGGCGCTGCCGAGCACGACGGCCGCGTAGCCCTCCGGCCGCGGATCCTCCGTGACGGGCACGACGTCTACGCCGAAGCCGCGCGTGCGCAGCGTCTCAGCGATGGCAGCCGCCACCTCCGCCGTCGACCCGGTGCGAGTGGCGTAGGCCACCAGGATGCGCTCAGACATACCCCATTCGCCTGCGTCCTAACCGTGCCCCAGCACGGGTTCCTCAGCACGCGTCGCGGGCAGGGGGTGGCGCCGCGCGTGTGGCGGCTGTCGCCCGCTCCGGCACCGGCGCCAGCTCGTGCGCAATGCCGGCGGCCCCGCGTTGACGCGGCGTTCACCCCCGGCGACGGGGACGACAACGCGTCCTCCCGATCCTGGGTGGTGGACGAGCGCCGAGTCGACGCCAGGGCGGCACGCGGGCGCCCCGCCGCAGTATCGTTGTGTTGACCAACCGGTCGCCATACGCCGAGGAGCACCACCAGCGAGGAGGGATGGCTCATGGACGCAGAGCCGGTGGTCGTCTTCGACTACCTCCCCCTGTTCCGCGACCGCGTGCAGGCCGGTGAGCTGCTCGCCGAGCGTCTCGAGGCGTACCGCGGCAGGCAGACCGTCGTCCTCGGCATCCCCCGCGGGGGCGTGCCGGTGGCGGCGGCCGTGGCGCTCCGGCTGGACGCCGAGCTGGACATCATCGTCGCGCGCAAGCTAGGCGCTCCCCAACAGCCCGAGCTGGCCCTTGGCGCCGTCACCGCCACCGGGGATCGCTACCTCAACCAGCCGATCCTCGAGGAGCTGCATGTGCCCGAGGCGTACTTGGAGCGCGTGACCACCGAGCAGGTCGCAGAGGCTCGGCAGCGCGAGGAGCGCTTCCGCGGGACCCGTCCGCCGAGCCGCATCCAGGGCCGCGTCGCGATCGTGGTGGACGACGGGCTGGCGACAGGCGCGACCATGCGCGCGGCGCTGCGGTCGGCGCGCGGCCAGCGCCCATCGCGGCTGGTCATGGCGGTCCCCGTCGGCCCCCCCCAGTCGTGCAGCGCGCTGGCCGCCGAAGCCGACGAGGTCGTCTGCCTCTACCAGCCGAGCCCGTTCTGGGCGGTGGGCCTGCACTACGAGCGCTTCCAGCCGCCCCAGGACGCCGACATCCAGCACCTGCTCGAGGAGGCGCATGCCCGGTACGCCGGCCAGCCCGCCGCCCCCGATGCAGGGCCAAGCTGACTCCACCGAGCAGGCGCCGAGCCTCACGCTCGCCCTCACCGGCGACGTGATGCTCGGCCGGGGCGTGAGCGAGACGATCGCGCACCACGGCGTCGCCTACCCCTGGGGGAACGTGCTGCCGCTCCTCCGCCGTGCGGACCTCCGCCTGATCAACCTCGAGTGTGCCCTCACTGCCGAGACGCGGCGCTGGCAGTACGATCCGCTCAAGCCCTTCTACTTCCGAGCCGAGCCGGCGGCCGTGGACGTGCTGCGGGCCGCCGGGGTGGACTTCGCCTGCCTGGCGAACAACCACGCGGCCGACTTCGGCATGGCAGGCCTGCGAGAGACTGTGGACGTGCTGGACCGCGCGGCGATCGCCCACGCCGGCGCCGGGGCCAACCTGGACGCCGCCTGGGCGCCGGCCCGTCTCGTCGCCGGCGGCTGCCGCGTCGCGGTTGTGGCGTGCGCCGACTACCCGTCTGCCTGGGCTGCCACCGCCACCAGGCCGGGCATCGCCTTCGTCCAGGTCTCGACGGCGGAGGCCGACTTCGCGCCCGTCGAACGAGCCCTCGCCCGCGCCACGGCATGGGCCGACCTGGTGGTCTTCACCATCCATTGGGGCCCCAACATGCGGCTGCGCCCGAGCGACGCGTTCCGCGACTTCGCCCGCCGCGTCGTCGAAGCCGGCGCCGACCTCTTCTGGGGCCACAGCGCCCACGTGGCCCAGGGCATCGAGCTCAGGCAGGGGCGCCCGGTCATCTACGACAGTGGGGATTTCGTGGACGACTACGCGGTCGACCCCGAGCTACGCAACGACCTGTCCGCGCTGTACCTCGTGCGGGCGCGGCCGCACGCCGTCGACCGCGTCGAGCTGGTCCCGATCCGGATCCGCCGCTGCCAGGCCAACCTGGCCGAGCCGCCGGACCGTGGGTGGTTCACGCGGCACATGCGGCAGCTCTGCGGTGAGATGGGGACGCGGGTAGCAGTTGGCCCAGCCGGACTGTCGATCGACGTGGCGGCGGCACGACCCGGCTCCCCCGCCGAGCGCGCCCGGGCCTGAGCCCGCCCCCGCCCTCAGCGCTCCGCGGCGTCCCGCGTTACGCGCCGTTTACATACGGCTACCCGGCGATCCACCTGGGCAGGCTAGCGTCTGAGTGCGGGCGCCGAACCGCGCCTCTGGCGCCACCTGGTTCAGCGTGAACCGCGGCACGGCAGGCTCCCGCCGGCGACAGAGTAGGCTGAACGTCTCGAAGGAGAGGCTGCATGGCAGCGCCGCCACGGCACAAGACCAGGGCTTCGCCCAGATCTCGGGCACGCTACAAGTCGAGAGGTGGGGAGAAGCGCTTCGCCGACAAGACGACCCTGAACGCGCCATCGAGCCCGCCGGGTGTGCGGCCCGGGCCGCAGGGCGAGCAGGCGGACGAGGATCGGACGGGGCGCTCCATTGGACGCTTCGGCGGAGCGGGCGAGCCGCCGCTTCCCAAGAAGTAGCTGATGGGTCGGGACGGAGGGCCGGAGGATGGTAGCGCCGACACTCCTGGAGGTGATCGCCGCCAGAGAGCGCGACCTTCGGGCCCGGCTGCTCGCCGCGCGGGCGCGCGCCGACGCCATCGTCGCCGAGGCGGCTGCCCAGGCGGAGACCCTGCGCCAGCGCGAGGAGGCCGCGGCATCCGAGGAGGCGCGCGCCTGGCTGGAGGCCGAGCTGGACCGGGCGCGGTGCGAGGCGGAGGCAGCGGTCGCGCAGGCGGCGACTGAGCTCCGCCGCGTCTCGGGCGACCCGGCCGAGCTGCAGGGCGCCGTCGACCTCGTGGTGGGCGCGGTCCTGCTGGTCCCGCGCGATCCGGGCGCGCCTCCGCCCTGGCGGGGGCCGCGGACGCGGCGTCCGTCCGACGACGTGGCAGGCGTCGCGGGGTAGGTGCATGCTGGTGCCAATGGCCAAAGTCGAGATCGTCGGGCTGAAATCCGACCTCGCCCGCGTCCTGAGCGTCGTCCACCGCCTCGGCGCGCTCGACGTTCGACCGCAGGCGCCGCCCAGCCCGCTCGAGACGCCGACGATGCGGCTGGTCTGCGTGGACCGCGAGCAGGTCGAACGTGTGGAGCGGGTCGTCGAGCGACTCGGAACCTTGGTGGGGCTGCTCGCCGCGCCACCACGCCCCTCGGCGGCCGTCACAGAGGAGGCTTCCAACCAGACGACGCCGGAGGTCCTCGCCTACGCGGAGGAGCTCCTCGCCACGGTCGAGCCGGCGAGCCAGGCGGGCGCCAGCCGCCGGACGGCGCTCGAAGCCGAGCTGGGCGCCCTCCGACAGCACCGGGACGTGATGCGCCGACTGCTGCCCATAGCGGAGAGCATCGTCGACCTGGAGGGGTTCGAGACGGTTGCTCTAGTGGTCCAGCCACAGTACCGCCACGTCGTGGACACGCTGCGGGAGGAGCTGGCGTCGGTCACGCGACAGCAGTGCGAGGTCATCGCGACTGAGTCGCCGGACGGCGGCATCGCCGTCCTCCTCGTCTTCAACCGGCGGTTCGCGGCCGACGTGCACGGGCTGCTCAGCCACGAGCAGCTCGTGGAGGTGCGATTGCCCAGCCAGTACCGCGGCCGCCCGTTGAGAGGCGCACTCGCCGAGATCGCGCGCAGGGAGGACGAGATTCCTCGCGAGCTCACCAATCTCGCAGACGACCTCAGCGCAGCCCTGTCGCCGGTGGCGGGCCCGCTCGCCGCGTACCGCGCGGCGCTCCTCGACCGACTCGACGAGCTGAGGGTCGCGGGGAGCTGCCTGGAGACAGACTACACCTTCGCCCTGGGTGGCTGGCTGCCGGACCGAGACGTGCCACGCCTCGAGCGCGCGCTCCAGCACGCCCTGGCCGGGCGGGTGCTGCTCCGGCGCCTGCCCTTCTCACGCGCCGACTGGGACGAGATGCCGGTCCTGCTGGAGAACCCCAGGCTGGTCCGCCCGTTTGAGGTGCTCCTGCGTCTCCTGCCCGCCCCCCGCTACGGCACGATCGATCCCACGCCCTTCCTCGCCTTCTTCTTCCCGTTCTTCTTCGGCTTGATCGTCGGCGACGTTGGCTACGGGCTCGTCCTGCTCGGCCTGGCGCTGTGGATCCAGCGGCGCGGGACGGGGCCGCCGTGGATGCAGCAGGGGGCGCGCGTGATCGCCATGGGCTCGCTCGTGGCGGTCGCCTTCGGCCTTGCGTTCGGGGAGTTCTTCGGGAGCTTCGGCCAGGCGTTCGGGCTGCGCCCGCTCGTGGCCGCTCGCAGGGACGCGATTCCGCCGCTGCTCCTGTTCAGCGTCGGCGTCGGGGCCGTCCAGGTCGGGCTGGGGCTCGTGCTGGGCGCCGTGAACGAGTACCTGGAGCGCCACCGGAAGGAGATGCTCTCCCACATCGGGACGCTCGCCGCGCTGGTGGCGGTCTTCGGCCTGGTCGGCGTCGCGGCCGACCTCCTGCCCGGGGGGCTGCTCACTCCCGGCATCGCGCTCCTCGCCGCCGCCACGGCGCTGCTGGTCTACAGCGTGGGGTTGCTGGGACCGCTGGAAGTCGTTGGGGTGCTGGGCAACGTGCTCAGCTACACCCGCCTGGTCGCGGTCGGGCTCGCGTCGGCCATCCTGGCCGACGTCGCCAACCAGATGGCGGGGCGCACCGGGAGTGTGCTCCTGGGCGTCATCGTCGGCGCACTGTTTCACGGGCTGAACCTCGCGCTCGGGCTGCTCAGCCCGTCCATCCAGAGCCTGCGCCTGCAGTACGTGGAGTTCTTCGGGCGGTTCTTCCAGCCGGGTGGGAGGCCGTATGCGCCGTTCCAGCGGCGCGCCGTCGCCTGCGGAGACCGGGGTGTCCCCGTCTGAGCTGTTCGCCGGCCGGCGTGAGCGGCCGGCTGAAAGGAGGTCACGCGGTGGAGGCATCGTTTCTGGCACTGGCCGCGGCGCTGGCTGTCGGGCTGACAGCCTTCGGCACTGCCTACGCGCAGGCGCGCATCGGGGCCGCCGGGGCAGGCGCCATTGCCGAGCGTCCTGAGGTCACCGGCAGCATCATCATCCTGGAGGCGATCCCCGAAACGATGATCATCCTCGGGTTCGTCGTCGCCACCCTCCTCATCCTCCGCTAGACCCGCGGGGCAGCACAGAGGAGGTCGCTCTGAGTCTGGCCGAGCTCCTGGCCGCCATGCAGAGCGCGGCGGCTGAAGAAGAAGCGCAGATCCTGCGGGCCGCCCGCGAGGAGGCTGAAGAGCGGTTGGTGGCCGCGCGGGCGGCCTCGGCCTCGGCCCGCCGACGCCATTGTGCCGAGGCCGAGGCGACGCTGCGAGCTGAGCGTGCCCGGTTGGAGAGCGAGGCGCGCCTGCGCATCACCGCGGAACGCGCCGCGGCCCGCGAGGCGCTCGTCCGGAGCGCCTTCGAGGCAGTGGAACAGGCCCTGGCCGGTGCCCGCGCGCTCGACGTCTATCCGAGGGCGCTCGAGGCGCTCCTGGCCGAAGCGCTGCGCCAGTTCCCCGCGGGTGAGCGCCTGGTCGTGCGCTGCGACCGCCGCGACACCGCGTGGCTCTCCGACCGCGGCCTCGTCCTCGACCCGTCGCTGGGCGGCTGGGGCGGGTGCGTCGTGCAGCAGCCGAGCGGCGCGGTCGTCGCGGACAACACGCTGGAGCGGCGTTTCGAGCGCGCCCGCGAGACCCTGTGGGTGGAGGTCGCCACCCTCCTCGCCGGCGGCGCGTCGGCGGCCCCGACGGCCGGTCCTCCGCCACCGCGGCCCAGACAGCGGCCTCCGGCCGCGCTCGGGGCTGCGCGCCCTCGTCTCGAAGATGCTCCGCCCGTACGCCGAGGCCGCCAGGGACCGGCACCCGGGCGGCCCTCATGCCAAGCAGCAGGCCTGGCTTCGAGGTAGGCGCGTGCACGAGTACGACTACGCCAACGCCCGTATTCGGGGTCTCCGCGGCCGTCTGCTGCGGCAGAAAGACCTGGACGCCCTGGCCGGCCTGCCAGCGGTGGCCGACGTGGTCGCCTGGCTCGGGCGGACCGACTACGCGCCAGAGGTGGAGGCCGCGGAAGAGCACGCCTCCGGCGTCGCGCTGGTCGACGAGGCGGCGAGGCGGAACCTGGAGCGGCGGGTGCGCGCGGCTACGCGCGCGTTCGAGGCGGAGGCGCCAGGAGTGCCCACCTCCGCCCGCCGCCTGGTGGGCGTGCTCGTGGCGCGCTACGACCTGTTCAACCTGGTCACGATCCTCAGGGCGAGGGCGGCCGGGAGCGCCCCGGCCGCCGTCCTCACTGCCCTCCTGCCCGCCGGCGAGCTGGGCGAATCCCAGCTCGCGCGACTGGCCGAGTCGCGCGACGTCGGGCGGTTCGTCCTGGAAGCGCGCCGGACCGGGCTGCCCTACCTGCAGGACCTCGTCGCCGACCGGCGGGGCCGCGAGCTGAGTCAGAGCGTCTCTGGCCTGGAGACGGCGCTGCGTCGGGCTTTCCTCAGGTGGGCCGAGGCTCAGCTCGAGAGGCGTGGCGGCCAGAACACGCAGATCGTGCGCGAGGCGCTGGCGCTGGAGGTGGACGCATCCAACCTGCTGATCGTGCTCCGGCTCGCTCGTGCGGGTGTCCGTGTGGATCGTGGCACACTCGCCAGCCTGCTCCTCCCCGGCGGCTCCATCCCGGTCGAGCGGATCGGCGTCGCCCCTGAGCGAGCCTCGCCCCTCCAGGCGCTCGGCTCGCTCAGGGGCTCACCCTTCGTCCGCGCGCTGGCCGTCCGCCTAACTCTCGGCACGCTGTTCGACGAGACGGCGGACGTCGAGTGGGCGACCGAGCGCTACCTGGGCCGCTGGGCGGAAGCCCAGGTGTTCCGCGACCCACTCGGTATCGCGCTCGCGCTTGCCTACCTGGCCGCGAAGGTGAGCGAGGCCCGGGCGCTCCGCTTGCTGGCGCGCGGGGTCGCCGCGCGCTGGCCGCGCGCGCGGCTGCGCTCGCTGCTAGCGGCCGCATGAGGGGCGTGACATGGCCGACATGCTGGTCATCGTTCCGCCCGAGCTGGCCGACGGGGTCCACCTCGCCGGTGCACGAGTCTGGCCGGCAGCCGACGCTCAGACCGCTCGGGACCTGCTCCTGGCCGGTCTCGACGACCAGGACGCGGGGATTGTCGCCATGGCCGACCGCTACTTCGACGTGCTGGACGCACGCACGCGGCGCCTCGTCGAGCAGCGGTACCGGCCGGTCGTCGTCTCGATGCCGACGCGAGTCACGCTTCGACCCGAAGAGCAGCGCCGCGAGCATCTCAGCGAGCTGATCCGCCGCGCGGTGGGGCTGAAGATCGTCCTCAGCGGCGGGCGAGGCCACTGAGATGGCCCTCCGGGACTCCTCCGCCCCGCGCGCCCAGCCCTCACCCGGGGTGCTGCGGCGCGCGGCCGGCCCGGTCGCGGTCGCCACGGGCATGGCCGGCAGTCGCATGTACGACCTCGTCCGGGTCGGCGCTCCTGGCCTGCTGGGTGAGATCATCCGCCTCGACGGCGACGCGGCCACGATCCAGGTGTACGAGGATACGACCGGGCTCACGCCGGGTGAGCCGGTGGCGAACACCAGTGGCCCGCTGGCCGTCGAGCTCGGGCCCGGCCTGCTGGGCGGCATCTTCGACGGCGTGCAGCGCCCCCTGCCCGCCATCTTCTCGAACGCCGCGGGGCCGTACGTGTCGCGAGGCCTCGTGGTCCCGGCTCTCGACCGTGGGCGACGCTGGACCTTCACGCCGTCCGTCGAGGTTGGGGTGGAGGTGGAAGGGGGGGACGAGCTGGGGACCACGCCCGAGGGCAGGAGCCTGGTACACCGGGTGCTGGCGCCGCCCGGCCTCGCGGGGCGCGTGGTGCACGTGCGCGCGGGCACGGTTGGTCTGGAGGAGGTCGTCGCTCGCGTCCAGACCGCCGGCGGCGTCCAGGAGTGTCGGCTCGTCCAGCGCTGGCCGGTACGGCGCGCCCGGCCGCACCGTGGCAAGCTGGACCCCACCCTGCCGCTGGTCACCGGCCAGCGCGTGATCGACTCGTTCTTCCCCGTCGCCAAGGGCGGGACGGCGATCATCCCGGTCGGCTTTGGCACGGGCAAGACAGTCGCCGAGCAGACGTTGGCCAAGTGGGCGGACGCGGACGTGGTCGTCTACGTGGGTTGCGGCGAGCGCGGCAACGAGATGGCCGAGGTGCTGGCCGAGTTCCCCGAGCTGACGGACCGCGCCAGCGGCGCGCCGCTCATGGAGCGCACCGTCCTCGTCGCCAACACCTCCAACATGCCGGTGGCCGCGCGCGAGGCCTCCGTCTACACGGGCGTCACCATGGCCGAGTACTACCGAGACATGGGCTACGACGTGGCCCTGCTGGTGGACAGCACCTCGCGCTGGGGCGAGGCGCTGCGTGAGGTGTCGAGCAGACTGGAAGAGATGCCCGGCGAAGAAGGCTACCCGGCCTACCTCGCCAGCCGCATCGCGGGCTTGTACGAGCGTAGTGGGCGGGTGCGCTGCCTCGGCGCGAGGACCGCCCGCGAAGGATCGGTCACCACTATCGGCGCCGTGAGCCCGCCTGGCGGCGACTTCAGCGAACCGATGACCCAGAGCAGCCTCCGCGTGGCCGGCGCCTTCTGGGCACTCGACCGCGATCTCGCCCACCGACGGCACTTCCCGGCCGTGAGCTGGACCGCGAGCTACTCGCTCTACCTCCCCCGGCTCGTCTCCTGGTACCAGGCGCACGCTGGGCCGGAGTGGGAGGAGCTGCGGGCCAGGGCCATGCGACTCCTGGAGCAGGAGGAGGAGCTGCGGGCCATCGTTCAGCTCGTCGGCCCGGATGCGCTCCCCGACGCGCAGCGCGCCACCCTCGCGGCCGCCCGGATGTTGCGCGAGGACTACCTCCAGCAATCTGCCTTCCACCCAGACGACGCGTTCTGCCCGCTCGTGAAGGCGCACGCCATCCTGGGCGCCATCCTGGCCTGCTACGAGGCCTTGCTCGACCGCCTGCGCGCCGGCGAGGAGCTGGCGGCGCTGCTCGCGATCCCGGAGGTAGCCGAAATCGCCCGCCTCAAGCACCTGCCGCCCGACCAGGCGGTGGCCGCCGCCCGGCAGATCGTCGACACGCTACGCGCTTCGCGCTCATTGTTGTAGGGGGCTCAGCACGTGGGCAGACGTCTGGCAGGCTGCAGTGCAGGGGCGACCCACGTGTTGAACCCCGCCGTCCCACCTGGCGGAGGGAAGCGCATGACGCTCGTCACGACCACCCACCGCACTGTCAGCGCCGTCACCGGCCCGCTCCTCTTCGTCCGAGCCGCCTGGAACGTGGGGCTCGGCGACCTCGCCTCCATCAGGCTCCCGGACGGGCGGACCCGTCTGGGCCACGTGCTC
Organism: uncultured Chloroflexota bacterium; assembly: GCA_964435115.1. Classification (GTDB taxonomy): domain Bacteria; phylum Chloroflexota; class UBA6077; order UBA6077; family CF-72; genus CAYSYM01. The sequence continues at coordinate 42,989 of CAYSYM010000010.1, forward strand.
GAGGTCCGCGACGACCTCGCCGTCGTCCAGGTGTTCGCCGGGACCGAAGGCATCGACGCCGATCGCACCACCGTGCAGTTCCTCGGCGAGCCGGTCCGCGCGGGTGTCTCGCTGGAGATGCTCGGGCGTGCCTTCGATGGGCTGGGCAAACCCGCCGACGGCGGTCCGCGGGTGCTGCCTGAGGCGCGCCTCGACGTCAACGGTCTCCCGCTCAACCCCTACGCGCGCGCCCAGCCGACGGACTTCATCCAGACTGGCATCGCCGCCATCGACGGCCTGAACAGCCTGGTCCGCGGCCAGAAGCTGCCTATCTTCAGCGGCGCCGGGCTGCCCGGCAACGAGCTGGCGGCCCAGATCGCCAGCCAGGCGAAGGTCCACGAGGGCGAGCCGTTCGCCGTGGTGTTCGCCGCCATTGACATCACCCACCGCGAGGGCGCCTTCTTCCGCCGCGCCTTCCAGCGCTCGGGCGCCATGGACCGCACCGTCCTCTTCCTCAACCTGGCGGACGACCCGACGCTCGAGCGTCTCCTGGCGCCCCGCTACGCGCTGACGGTGGCCGAGTACCTGGGCTACGCCCGCGGCCTGCACGTGCTGGTCATCCTCACCGACATGACCAACTACTGCGAGGCGCTCCGCGAGCTGGCGGCCGCGCGGGAGGAGGTCCCCGGCCGGCGTGGCTACCCCGGCTACATGTACACCGATCTGGCCAGCATCTACGAACGCGCGGGGCGTATCCGCGACCGGCCGGGGTCGGTGACGCAGCTCTCGGTGCTCTCGATGCCCGACGACGACATCACCCACCCGATCCCGGACCTGACGGGCTACATCACCGAAGGCCAGATCGTCCTCAGCCGCGAGCTGTACCGGCGCGGCATCAGCCCCCCGGTCGACGTGCTGCCCTGCCTGTCGCGAGTGATGAACCAGGGCATTGGGCCGGGCAAGACGCGCGAAGACCACCGCGCGCTAGCCGACCAGCTCTACGCGGCGTACGCGCACGGCCGGAGCCTGCGCCGGCTCGAAGCAATCCTGGGCGAAGCTGCCCTCTCGCCGCTCGACCGCGCCTACCTGGCCTTCGCCGAGGCCTTCGAGCGCGAGTACGTCAGCCAGGGTGGCGCCAACCGGTCGCTCGAAGAGACACTCGGCCTCGGCTGGCGGCTGCTCGGCTGCCTCCCTCGCAGCGAGCTGAAGCGTGTGACACCCGCGCACCTGGATCGCTACTACGTGGGGCGGAGCGCGGCGTCGGCGGCGCCCGCGGATGCGTAAGAGGAGGTCGTGGCAGGCGCACCGGCCACCCGGATGGAGCTGCTGGCTCGGCGGCGGCAGTTGGAGCTCGCGCGGCAGGGCCAGGCGCTGCTCGAGGAGAAGCGCCTCGCGCTGATGCGTGAGCTGATGCGGATGGTCGACACTGCCCTCCAGCAGGGGGACGCGCTCGATCGGGCCGCGGCGGCCGCGCTGGACGCCTTGGACCTGGCCAAGGCGCTCGACGGGCCAGAGGGCGTCCGGTCGGCGGCGTTCGCTGCGGCCTCCACGCACGCCCGGCTCGAGGTCGCGGTGGAAGGCGCGACGATCATGGGCGTCGCCGTGCCCACGATCGTCCTCGCGCCGAGGCACCGGGGGTTGCTGGACCGCGGCTACAGTCTCGCCTTCAGCACCACGCGCATCGACCACGTCGCCGAGGCCTTCGAAGAGGAGTTACGCTGGCTGGTCCGAGTAGCAGAGGCAGACACGCGCCTGAGGCGTGTGGGCGGCGAGATCCAGCGAACCGCGCGCCGGGTCAATGCCCTGCGGCACGCGCTCATTCCCACGCTTGAGCGCGACGTCCGCCGCATCGCACACGTGCTCGAGGAACAGGAGCGCGAGGAGCATATCCGCCTCAAGCACCTCAAGCGCACCAGGCGGCGCCAGACCGCCGGCGCGGCCCGCTAGCCGAGCGGGGCCAGGGAGACGGGCTGCGGGATGGCGGCAGCCTCGCCGCCGTGCGCGGCCGCCGGCGCCGGCTGTGGTGGCGGCACCTCGGCGTGCAGCTGGTGGAACGCGCCGCCAGCGCCCAGCGCCGCTAGGCCCAGCAGGGCGAACAGCGCCCCCTCAGGTTGGCCAGCGACGCGCACGGCTGCGCTCAGGGCGAACACCAGCGCCGCTGCCGCGGCCGACGTGGTGCTGGGTCGCCGCCTGATCGACCAGCCGAGCGCCAGCGCGGCGAGGAGACTGCCCCAGAGCGCGCCCGCCAGGAACAGCGGCTCCCGCTGGAGCTGGCCCAGGAGGTCAAGCAGCGACGGGAGAAGCGTGATCCCCAGGACGCCTGGCGGCAGGCACCCACCGGTCGATGCCTGGGCGACGGCTGCGTGGCCGGCGGCTGCGGGTCCGGTCGCGGCGCGGCGAGCGCCACTCCCCTTCGACCGCCGAACACCCCGCAGGCTAACCGCCATCGCTGCGAGCTGCGACACCCCCAGCTGCAGTTGCGCTTCGCTCAGCCGACGCATCCGCTCCAGCCTCCGAGATCTCCTCCGGCCTGTACCCGGGCCCCGCGCTCGTCCAGTCCGAGGCGGCTCCGCCCGTGGGCCACGCCGACGCCACCGCCTGGCGAGCTTCTACCCGCGGGTTCGCCTCCACGGTATGTCTTGCACGTTGCGTGCCGGGTTGCCTTCGGGTACGGCGGGGTAAAGATCGCCTACAGCACCTAACGGCGGAGGCGGGCCGGTGTCACGCCGCGCCGCTATGACCGCTCTTCCGTCTCCTCGCCCTCTTCGGCTGCCAGGGCTTCCAGTGGCGTCTCGTCGCTGGCCTCCAGGTCGGCCGGGGCGACTTCCGCCTCCTCTTCGAGCAGCTCCTCTTCTTCCTCTTCTTCCTCCTCCACCTCGTACCGCAGCATGCCTTCGCGGGCGTACGACCGGAAGGCGCCCTCGGGCGCCGCGGACGGGCGGAACGACGGGCGGTTGCCCATGGACGGCGCCCGGTGCGTCTCGCGGATGATCACGTTGACGGCCTGATCAGCGGCGGCGGTGACGAACACCGAGTACCGGTTCCCCATCCCGAGCAGTCGAACCAGATGGTGCTCCAGCTTCGGCTCGATGCGTCCGACCTCGTTGCCGGCGAGGTCGGTCACGGCGATCTGCGCACCCCGCAGGTCGAGTCGGAGCTGGTCGCCGGCCGTCAGCTTGGCCACCACGTCCGAGCGCCGCACGTCCGTGAGCTGCGTCACGGTTGTCTTGCCGCTCTCTTCGATGAACAGCCGCGGGTCCAGGGCGGTCGGGGTCGACGTGGCGCCTCCGCCCTCGGCCACGCGCGCCAGCCGCTGCAGGTTCTTGGCGGCGATGCCATTGGCCGGGTCGAGCTTGACCGCATGGGTGTACGCATCGCGTGCCTCGGCGTAGCGGCCGAGCTCCATGAGCGCCTTGCCCAGACGGTTGTAGGCGTCCACGTCGTTGGGGAACAGCTCCAGGATCTCACGGTTCGCCTGAGCGGCCTCATCCCAGCGGTTCTTCATCGCCAGGCTGATAGCCTGCTCGGACCTCACCCGCCTCTGGCGGGTCCGGTCGTCGGAAGGAAGCGCAGCCATAACTACCTACACCTTGGGCGAGCATCGCCGCCGAACGACTTCAGGATAGCCGCGGAGTGCGCAGACCACGGAGGCGCAGGAATCCGCTCGGACGGAGGTCCGATGAGTCTAGCGCTCGCCCCGGCCGCCTGCAAAAGACGGCTCCCTTCAGCGCCTGCCTCGCCAGCAGCGGCGCTGGGGCGATCTGTGGCGCCGGCTGCTGGCGCGTACGCGGGGCGCGCCGTTCCGGGCGGCCCAGCTCGTGGGGCAGGAACGGCACGGCGCCGGGGGCCTGCGGACCGAGCCCGCAGCCGGCGGACGAGCGGTCCGGTACCAAGGTCCGGGGCAGGGTGGGGCGATGCCTGATTGCACTGCCGAGAGCGACGCCGTAGGGTCCCGGGACGTGTCGGCGAAGCTGAGCGAGCGAGGCGCCCGGGTGCGGCGCGTGAAGTGGGTGGAGCTTTCGTGTCTGCTGTGCGGCGAGTGGGCCGCGACACTCGAAGGGGGCTCGATCCTCCGCCCCCGCTCGGCCGGCAGCGCGCGCATTGCCGGCGGCCGCGTCGTGTGCGGCCGCTGTGGCGGCGGGCTCTCCCCGACGGACCGGGGCGAGCGCGTGCACTTCGTCTGAGGCTCCGTGCCCGGGCCGGGCAGACGGCCGACTGCCTCTCCGCCGTCCGCCAGGCGCCAGAGTCGTGGGCTCGGCGAGGTGCGGCGCGGCTGAAGGCCGGTCCGAGGACTCCCGCCGCGTCGCACCTCCTCATCCGTGCGCGCTGGGCGCTCAGGCGGCACGTGCGCCAGCCCGCGCCCGCCTTCGATCCGCGCGGCTCAGCTCAGGAGCGAGCGGCTGGCGACACTCACGCCAGCCGCTCGCGCAAACGCGGCGGCCTGCTGTGCCTCGTTGAGGAGGTCCTCGACTGTCGCGGCGTCGTCCGGGAATTCGGCGACGCCAACGCAGATCGCCTGGCCTGCCTCGCCTGCGAGTCGGTCGACGAGCTTGGAGGCGGCCGCCAGGGCGCCCTCAAGCACCGTGTGCGGCAGCATGAGCAGGAGTCCCTCGCCGTAGTGTCCGAGGCTATCCTGGCGTCTGATTATCGACTGCACGTCCTCGACGAGCCGCTTCAGGCTGCCCAGGTCCGATCCTGGCTCGGGCGCCGCCGACGGGGGCAGAGCCCCAGCGAGCAGCAGGAGCGTGACCGGGTAGGCATAGCGGCGGGCGCGCTCCACCTCGTCCGCCAGCCGGCGCAGGAGGTGCTCCTCCTTCAGGAGGCCCGTCGTCTCGTCGTGCGCCACCAGGGCGCGGAGGGTCTGCGCTTGCAGGCTGATCCCGTCGCGGACCCGCTCGAGCTGGCGCGCCACCACCGCGGCCAGGCTGCCGGCCGCGACGAGGGCACCGGCCTCCGCCGCAGCCCGGGCCAGGAAGGCGCTGCCGGTCGACTCGGCCGCCCCGATGGTGAGCGCCAGGTGCGCTCCGCTCAGGCCGGCGACGGCCAGCAGCGTGCCCAGCGGTCCGGCGGCAGGGAATGGGCGGACCAGCGAGGCAGCGACGACGAAGCCGAGGAGCGTCCAGGCGAGGAAGCGGGTGTCTGCGGGGTCCACCAGGCCGATGAGCGCCGCGCTCGCCAGCACCACCAGGCCCAGCGCCGCGACCGTGACGTCGAGCGACCGCTCGGCGGCGGTCCCGACGCGTGGCTCGGCGGGCGCTGGCGTCTCCACTGCCACCTTGCCTGCTGGGGCGCTCACCATCATCTGCTCTCCCTGGACCTCCGGGGCGCTAGCGCGTGCGCTGGTACGCGCCCACGCCCAGCACCACCAGCGTGGCGAGCACGACCGCAGCCGCGGCCCCGCGCAGCGGATCGAGCCCGGCGCGAAGCACCTCCGGCGCCGCGGGGGACACCGCCGCCGCTGGAGCCGAGAGCCGGCCCTCGCGGTCGACGAGGGTGACGGTGCCCGCCAGCTTGCCGGGGGTGAGGGCGTTAGCGGCGGGCACGAGCAGGTCGGGTTGCGTGGCCGAGACGTACAGCACCAGCCGTTCGGGATTCCACGCCGAGCGCTCCTCGCCGACGACGCCGAGTGGCTCCAGCGGCCTGGTGCGCTCGACCGGGTTGAGCCCGGCCCGCTGGCTGGCCACCAGCGCCAGCGGGTTCCCCGCGGACGTCCCGTAGACGATCAGGTCACGGACCGCTAGCTCGGCGTCCGCGAACTGCTCGGGGAGGCCGGCCTCCAGGCCGAGCGCGTCCCCACTCGCCCACCGGCCGAGCGCGGCGGCGACCGCCAGGCTGCCAGCGCGCTCGGCGGGATCGGCCGGCAGCAGGAGCGCCGTTGGCGCGACCACCTGGTTGGCCACGAACGGGTACGGGTACGCAGCCAGGTCGGGCCCACCGGCGCCGCCCCGCTGCGGCACACTGAGCGTCGTTGAAGCCAGCAGGGTGACGAAGGCGCGCTCCTCCGCCAGCGCCCCGCAACCGGGTGTGGGCGGGAGGTACAGGTTGAAGCCGACCCTGAGCGTGTTGAGACCCGGCCGGAGCACACCGGCCGGGATGGCCACGCGCGCCGTGGACACCCCTGCCGGACCGGCCTCAAGCGGCGTCGAGGTGACGGCGACCCCGTTGACCTCGACAGTCGCCGAGGAGCGGCCACGGTCCAGCCCCGGCGAGGGACTGGTGACGAGCTCCAGCGTCGCGGGCTTCTCAGGATCTGGCACCCCGGCGGTGAAGGCCAGCGTGTACAGGGACGTGCCCTGGCCGCTGTACGTCAGGTTCGACTGGCCGAGACCACGCAGCGAGAGCTGGAGGGTGTCGCCCTGACCGAGGACGTCCGCCTCGTACACCCGGGGCGCAGCAGGCACCACGGCGACCTGTCGGGCCGCGGCGCCACGCACCGTCCACGCCGCGAGCGCCGCGCCAGCCTTGGCCACCCCCTCCGGCGACGCGCCGGTCAGCGCCAGGAGGGCGCGCCGCTCATTCCACGGCGAGCGCCCCACCGCGATCACCCCGTCGTCCGGGCGCGCCGCCTCCCCATCCGCGGAGAGCCAGGTGCCAGGAGTACCCGGGCGCCAGCGCAGGGCGAGCTGCTCAGCCGCCTGCTCCACGAGCGGGAGCTCATCGCGCGCGCCGACGAGGACGACGTGGCTGGCGCCGAGGAGCTCAGGCGTGACCTGGTCAGCCGACCGGAGCTGGAGACCGGGGAGCCCGCCACCGCCGCCCTGGCCCAGGCGAGCGGCCAACCGCGCCGCCGCCGTGAACGACGCCCGCGTTGCCTGGGCGGGCACGACCACCACGATGGGCGCTTGCGTCTCCCCGGGCACGGCCAGGAACGGACGGGGGAAGTCGGCGAGGGTCGGCGCCACCGCACCGGCCCGCTCGCCTGGCACGAAGCTGAGCGACGAGTCGCGGAAGAGCGTGACGAAGCGGCCGGGGAGGTCGGGATCCTGGCAATCGTCCCCCGCGGTCCTGAGGCTGAACCGGAGGCCGACGCGATTCAGGCCCGGCTTGAACGCCTCCCGCGGCAGGCTCGCGGTGGCCGCGCGCCGGCTCGGGCCGGCCACGTCGCCGATCGGCATGCTCCAGACCGCCACGTCGTTGACGCTCACGGTGACGGCCGAAGGCGCGCTCAGCATCGGCGACGGCGCGAAGGCGAGCCGCAACGTCGCGTCGCCGGCCAGCCCGGCGGACGGCGCGGTGACCCAGAGGTCCAGCGCTGGCGACAGGCCGCGGGCGGTGTAGTCGCCGAGCTGCAGCGACTCGAACGTCACCACGATCGGCGTCGCCTCCTCGGCCAGGGCGGCGCCGCTCGCCAGCGCCAGCGCTGCCAGGCTGGCGATCGCGAGCGCCCCGCCGAGACGACGCAGGAGGAGGCGGCTCGGGCCGACCGGGGTAGGGACTCTGGGGTGTGAGGCGTGCGTGCTCATGTGTCGCTCGCCGACCCGCCGGCCCAGCGGTAAATCACCAGCTCGCCGTTGTCGAACGCCACCTCGTACCCCTGGATCCGGTCGCCGACCAGCAGGGCTCCACCGACGCGGTCGTTCGGGCGATCGCGGGACGCCGGGCCGAGCACCACGATCCACGCGATGGGCGGGCGCGGCTGGACGAGCGCCGTCTCCCACAGCGCGGGCACGGAGGTCCCGACGTAGTCACGCAGGGGCCGGCCGGCCTCGGTGAAGAAGATCTGCGCTTCCGGCTGGAGCGCGTCGTCCACCAGCACCAGGCCATCGCGCGGCTGGTCGCGGAGCCAGGCCGCTGCCTGGAAGCTGGCGCTGGCGCCCCGCCGCTGCAGCGCGCCCTCGGCAACCACCACCGGCCCGCCGGGAGCCAGGAGCAGGCTCGCGCCCGAGGCGAGCGCCACCAGCCACACCGCCGCCGCGCCCGTCAGGCTCACGCGTGAGGGCGCTGGACCTGTGGGCCGCGCCGGCCCCGCGCGGCGCCGCACGCTGGCCGACAGGGTTGCCCCGAGCCCTGCGGCGCGCGCTACCAGGGGCGCCAGCGCGGCCACGCTGACGGCCACGAGCGGCGCCACCATCGCGCCGTAGCGCACGTTGAACAACCCCTCCGGGTTGGCCGCCCGGGTCACGATGACGCTCTGGCCCAGCGGCAGCGCGAGCAGGTAGAAGAGGAACGGCGCGGTGAGCACCAGGGGCGCCAGCAGCGCCGGCTCTCGACGGGCGCGGAGCAGCGCCGCCAGCAGACCGGCCACAGCCAGGAGGCTGGGAAGGGCGCCCAGGTTCTCGACCACCGCCTGCCCGTAGGTCAGCACCGTCTGCCCCAGGTTGTCCACTTCCGGAGGCCGGCCGTCGACCGTGGGGATGACGCCGCGCGCGGCCAGGTCGGCCACGATGGTGGCCGAGGCGTACGTCCCTCGAAAGAACTCCAGCGCGTCCCCGAAGACCAGCAGGTTGTAGAGCAGCCACAACGCTACAGCGTTGGCGGGTGCGACGGCGTAGGTGATGGAGATGCCTTCGGTGAGGCGGCGGTCACGGAGCCAGGCGTAGCTGGCCGCCAGGAGGACGAGCCCCGCCAGGCCGGCGAGCATCCAGCCGTCGTAGCGCGACAGCAGCGCGCCCGCGGCCCCCACGGAGGCGCGGATGATCGCCGCCGGGCGCACCTGGCGGTGGCCGAAGCCGTCGAGCGCCTCGGCCACGCCGGCGCCGGCCAGGCTGGTGAAGGCCAGCGCCGGCGCCTCGGTCAGCGGCGTGACGAAGAAGGCGAGCGTGTTCGGGTTGGCCACGAACAGCCCGGCCGCGAGCAGGCCCCCGGCCGGCCCGCCCGCGAACCAGCCCAGGCGATACAGCGCCCCCACCGTGAGCTGCAAGTAGACGAGCCCGGCCAGGGCGCCGGCCAGGCCGGCGCGCCAGATGGGGTCCAGCGCGGAGAGCGGCGCCAGCAGCAGCGGCGGCAGCGGCAGCCAGACCGTCCCGAGCTGCGCCAGCCCCGGGTTGAGGGAATCGAACACGCGGCGGGCGATCACCTCGTGGGAGAGCGCATCGCCGTACGCGCGCAGCCAGTCGAAGCGCCACGCCAGGGCCGTCGCCACCAGCCACAGCAGCAGGGCGACCAGGCGGACCCCCTTGGGCACGTGGACGGCTGGAGCCGCTCCCTCGGCGGCCCGCGGTACGCGGCGGGCGCGGGCGGGTGGCCGTACCGCGGCGACGGCGTTCACGCGCCCCGCCTCCCATCACGCCACACCGCCGGCCGGCTTGCGGCTGGCGGCTCGCGCTGGCTCGCGCGCCCGGGCTCCGGCGCCGCCACGACTTCGTACAGGCGCCAGCGCGGCACGTCCGTGCCCGGCCACTCGCCGAGGAGGCGGAGCCCCGGCCCACCCCGGCTGAAGAGCTCCGGCCGACGGTCGCCCACCAGGTCCAGGCCAGGCTGCGGCCCGGGCACCAGCAGGTAGCGCACGTACGCCTCGGGACGATCGAGCGCCGCCTCGAACTCTCGACTGCGCGTGGTGAGGAAGCGGCTCGCGTCGCCGCTGAAGACGATGGCGTGGTCGGCGCGGATCTCGTCCGCCAGGATGCGCCCGGCAGGCAGGTCGCGGAGCACACCGCCAAGCGTGCGCTCCGGCGCTCGCGTCGCGGCCGGGTCCACCTCATCCTGGCGGCCGAGCTCGGTCAGGCGGATCACGCCGAGCAGCCGCGGCTCGTCGACCTGGACGATGTCGGTGCGCGAGAAGCTCAGCGCGGTCACCAGGGACGATGCGACCAGGGCTAGCACCAGGAGCGCCGGCCGCGCCGTGCTCCACCCGCGGCGAAGCCCCTGGGTGGCGTAGACGAGCCCGACGACGCTGAGCGGGATCACGTAGATCTGGAAGCGGGTCCAGCCGAAACTCTGGCCGGACACGTGCAGCGCGAGCTGGAAGAGCGGGAACGAGCCGAGCAGCGCGGCCAGCGCGTAGGCCACCGCATCCCGCCTGGCCACGAGTCGCCACACGAGCAGAGCCAGGGCGAGGAAGACCGCGGGGTAGACGGCCAGCAGCACGCGGACGACGTACTCAGCCGCGCCCCCGACATTGCCAACCAGGCCGGCTAAGGTCGGATTGCCCTGCAGGAATTCGACCGCTTGCTGCTGGTTCGAACCGCGGCCAACCAGGAAGTAGAGCGGGTTCCCCATGATCAGCCAGTTGGCGAACAGCCACATGAAGATGGTGTAGGCCAATGGAGCGGCGTACGAGAGCAGGGCTGCCTCCAGCTCCAGCGGCGTGCGCCAGCGGTGCTGCAGCAGCGGGGCCGTAGCCAGCAGGAGCCCGAGTGCCAGGCCGAGCGCCAGGCCCTCGTACCGGGTCAGGAACGCGGCGCCAGCCGCCAGACCCATCACAGACCCGTTCACATAGGCTTGAACCGACCTCTCCGCTGTGAGGGTCTCGCGCAGCAGGAGCACACTGGCCAGGGTGAAGAAGAGCATGATCTGCTCGGACATCCCGTTGATGGAGTAGAGCAAGATCATGGGGTTCGTCTGGTAGGCGGCGAGGACGGCCCAGCGAAGGCGCCGCTCGGGCAGCCACGGCCGCAAGATCTCGTTCAGGACGACGAGCGCGCCCGCGGCGAACAGGGCGGTCGGGATGTTCGGCGTGAAGCCCGTGGCGAGCAGAGGCGGCACCGCTGCGAATGGGACCTGTACCAGGCCGGGGATCGGCGGCCAGATGAAGCCGAGGTTGGCGAGATTGGGGCCGCCGGCGGAGAGTACGCTCGCCGCGGCGAAGGCGCGCGAGAGCGCATCGCCGAAGTAGTAGTGGTAGCGAAAGGCCAGCACCGCTGACAGCGCCAGCAGGACCGTCGAGGCGAACGCGAACAGCACCAGGTTCTCGCTCGGGCCGGCCGGCCGCCGTGCCGGGGACGCCCCCACGGCGCCTGGGCGCAGGCCGGGCGCGTCGCGCTGCCTCTCGAGGGGGCCACGCGCGCGGGCCGTATCGGCGGCGATCCGGGCCAGACCCGGGGCTACGGGCGTCCTGGGCGCGACCGGGATCGACGTCACGGCTCGACCCCCCGGCTGCTTGGTTCGAGCACCGGCGGTGCCGACAGCCCGTGCTGCGTCTTCTCCCAGTAGAAGGGCTTGTAGAAGAGCTGGAGGAAGCCCTTCCAGGCGGCGATGCTCATGAGCGCCCAGTAGATGGGCGTCAGCAGCGCGTACTTGACCAGGCCGTAGTAGCCACGCCGCAGGCAGCCGGCGACGTTGAGGTAGGTGAAGACGAAGTTGCCCGCGTACAGGCCCAGCGCCCCCAGCAGGAAAATCGCGCCGGGGAAGAGCTGCTGGATCACGCCCCAGCGGGTCAGGAACCACAGCACCGTCAGCAGCCAGAAGACCGGGTTGATGAGGAAGGAGAAGAAGGTGCCGCCGACGATCATCTGGAAGCTGAAGAAGCCGTACGGCCCGATGGCGCGCCACAGCGCCACGGGATGGCGCATCCGCACCAGCCAGGTCTGGATGTAGCCCTTGACCCAGCGCGACCGCTGGCGGACCCAGTTGTAGAGGGCGGAGTTCGCCTCCTCGTAGGTGGTCGAGTCGATCACCCCGGTCTTCCAGCCCCTGGCGAAGAGACGGAGCCCGAGGTCGGCGTCTTCGGTGACGTTGTACGGATCCCAGCCCCCCAGCTCGCGTAGCTGGGCCGTCTTGAAGTGGTTCGACGTCCCACCGAGCGGGATCGGGGCATTGGTGGCATCCAGGCCAGGTAGCAGCAGGTCGAACCAGACCGAGTACTCGGCGGTGAACCAGCGGGTCAGGATGTTCTGGTCCCGGTTGAAGTAGTTCAGCTTGGACTGGATGCACGCCAGGGACTCGTCCGTCTGGAAGGCGAGGATGGCCTTCTTGAGCTGGTCTGGATCCGGCAGGTCCTCCGCGTCGTAGATGACGACGTACTCGCCCTTGACGTGCACGAGGCCATAGTTGCAGGCCTTGGGCTTCCCCTTGGGCAAGCCGTGGGGGACGACGACCACCTGGCAGTACGGCGGCAGCTTGAGCCGCTCCGCCGCCTCGCGCGTCTCGAGGTCGTCCTCCTCGAGGAGGAGCTTCACGTCCAGCTTGGTGCGCGGGTAGTCGAGCCGCTCCAGCCCTCGGACGAGGCTCGGGAGGACGGTGGCTTCGTGGTACATCGGCACGAGGATCGTGTAGATGGGCAGCTCGCGCTCGTCCAGCGCCGCCACCTGTTCCCGAGAGATGGGGATCTCGAGCGAGTGCGACAGGGCCCGGTAGATCAGATAGAACTTGTAGGCCGAGAGGGTGGCGATGAAGAGGGTCGCGAAGGCCACGCCCGCTTGCAGGAACGCGAGGGCGTTGGCGGCCAGGAGCGCGGCCGAGCCAAAGAGGAGCCCAACCAGGATGAGCTTCTGCCCATCGCTGAGCACCCGGTAGGCCGAGTCTTCGGGCGATCTGGCAAGTAGCTCGGAGGCGGCACGCTCCAGGAACCGCTGGCCGTAGAAGGCGTCCAGGCACTGGCGGAGCTGCCGCTCGGTGGCGAGCACCTGGTGGACAGCGCGAAGGGTCTGCTCGCCCAGCGCGGCCAGCGTCGAGGCATCCAGGGGCTCGACGGTCGCGACCGTCACGCTCGCCTCGTCGCAGGCAATGGGAAGCACGAGCAGCTGGCGGGCGACCTCCTCAGGCAGCAGGGTGAGGGCTTCCGGCGCCACGAGCGCCGGATCGAGGCTGAAGAAGGGGAGGCCGGCGTCCTCGCCGAGCACCGCGTAGAGCTGGTCCTCGGAGACGTAGTCCAGGCCGACCAGGGCCGTGCCCACCCGCACGCCCGTGCGGCGCCCCAGCTCGAGCGCCTGCTTGAGCTGCGCCGGCGTGGCCAGGCCGGCCGCCACCACCCGCTGCCCGACCCCCGGCCGTCCCAGGGTGCGGTGGATCGCGTCCTCGAGCTCGTCACGTGGCGCGACGGCTCCCAGGACCGGCTGCCCGATCGCCGCCTGGAGGGCTGGCAGCGCCGGGCTGAGCGGATCGGCCACCGCGACGCGCACGGCGCCGCGCTCGCGTCGGAACGGCAGGGCACACCAGGTCCACGCCTGGGCTTCATCGATGAGCCCAGCCGCGGCCGGATCGACTGGATCGACGACGCGAGCGCGGACGACCTCCCGGCCGAGCGGGTCGATGCCGGGCTCGTCGTGTGAAGCCAGGTCGAGCGAGGCGAGCGGCAGACCCGCGGAGTCGGCCAGGGCGGCGGCCAGGTCCGCGCCAGCCAGCGCGTCGGTTGCCGCCAGGGCGACGTCCGTGGGCTCGCCCCGAACCAGCAGGCGCTCCCGCGCCGCGACCAGGCGAGCCCGTGGGACCGCCCGGTCACGTGCGAGCCGCTCTTCCAGCTCCAGGTAACCCTCTGGGAGCGGATAGGCGTGGGGTGCCTCGGTACGGTCGAGAGCGGCGCCGATCGCGGGGCCATCCGCCAGGACGGGGCGGAGGAAGAGGCCTGTGCGGTCGAGGAGCGCGCGGGCCGCTTCAGGGAGTGGCCAGCGCGCCACGGCGGCGACCAGCACGCGGCCCGCCTGCCAGAGCGGCACGAGCTGGTAGGTCCGCGCCAGGTCCCGGGGCAGGGCGCGGACAAGTGCTAGGTCCAGATGGACCTCCTCCAGGGCGAGGTGGGGCAGGCCGAGCCCCTGTCCGCCGTTCACCTGGCGGCCCGCGGGGCGAGCCGGCCCGCCAGCCGGCCTGCCACGGGACCAGCGAGCGATGGCCGCGTCCACGTCCGAGAGGGGGGCGACGGTGGCCTGGGCGACCCAGCCGGTCTGCCGCTCGAGCTGCCTGATGACGCTCACAGGCGGTGGCACCGCGCAGACCAGCACGAGCTGAGGACCGACCTGCGCGCCCGGCAGCATGAGGTGCTGGCGGGCTACCTCGACGGGGATGGCCTGCTCGACGCCTGCCGGCGGGACGGGGACGGACGCCGTCCACCGCGGCAGCCCATAGGCGAGCGCCATGCTGGTCGCCAGGTCGTGCTCGCCTGCGTGGCGCTCCTCCACCAGCCAGCGGAGGTACGCGGACGGCGACTCACCGGCTGGCGGAGGTGGCAGCGGTCGCCAGACGCCAAGGAGAGGCAGGACCGGCACCAGGCGGTCCCTCAGGCGCCCGGCGCTTGGCGGGCGGCCCTCCAGCCGATCCAGCGCCTCCGCGACCTCCTCGGGCGTGGCCGGCACGAGCCGCGGTTCCAGGCGGGCTCGCCGCCGGATCTCGCGGACGAGGGTGGCGTCGTCCGGCTCGACCGCGGCCAGGATCAGCTCCGTCCCACGGCGCTGGATGGGCACGACGCCAACTTGCCGCAGCCAGGCAGGCTCGAGGGCCCCGGCGACCGGGGACGGCTCGAGGCGGTCGAGCGTGATGGTCACCGGTTCAGGCGGTGCGCCGAGCGCTTCGCGCTCGCCTTTCCCTGGGCGAAGCACGTCGGCCGCGCTTGCGTCGATCCGTGCCGAGCCCTGGCCGACGTGCTTCGCCACGGCCACGCGGTCTCACGGCCTCCAGGGCGTGCGGCCCGGCGAGGTGGAGCGCGAAGCGCCCAGTCGCCGCCGCAGCCGGCGCAGCCGGCGCTGGTCGGCCAGGCCGTAGACGACCAGGAACGCCGCCACCAGGGCGATGGGCAGCGTCAGGTAGCCGATGAACGTGAGGAGGAAGAGCGCCAGCCAGATGGCCAGCGTCAGGCCCACGCGAAGGAGCGCCATGGACCACTCGCGTAGTCCGATGCCGCCGCTCGGCTCGCTCACGAGGCTGGCGCTCCAGCGGCTCCGGTGGCCGCCCCCGCCACGCCCAACGCCACGTGCAGCGCGTCGCCCACCGCCGCGATGTGCCTGGGACGGAAGCAGCTGATCTCGGCGAGTCGCCCGGAGAGCGGCAGGACACCCTCGTAGTCGACTGAAAGGAAGAGCACCCCCCGGTGGAAGCGGCGGACCTTGACCGCCCGCACCCCCGGGAGCGCCCTGAGCTCCTTCAGGTAGGCGTTCACGTCGCCGAAGCTGGAGAAGCGCGCGACCTGCAGCTCGATGCGCGGGCCGGCGATCAGGGTAGCGTCAGCCGGACGAGGCATCGACTCGACCGCCGCGAACGACAGGTCGGCCGCTCGGCGCGCCTCCTGCGCGGTCTCGGCGAAGATGGCCTCGGCCTCGCGCTCGGCGCGGGCACACATCTCCTCGCCCTCGCCCTGGAGCTGCTCCAGGAGGTGCGCCAGACGGGCGGCGCCCAGCAGCAGGACGGACCGGGTGCGCAGGCTGGCTGCCTCCTGTCGGTCGGCCAGGGCGGCCTCCACTTCCAGGAGCTGGGCCTTCCGCCCCTCGATCGCGCGCACCACGCGCGGCCACTCGGCGTCCGCCGCGGCGGGGTCGTCGGCCGCGGTCCTCGATGCGGGGCTGGCGGAGATCGTGAGCGGCATCGCCTCACTCGCCGGGCGGCGCGCCTCAGGCTGCGCGCGTGTCAGGCCGCGCCACCGCCTGGGCCAGCAGCGCGTCCGTCTCCGCCGGCGGCAGGGGCCGGGCGAAGAGGTAGCCCTGGCCCTGCTCGCAGCCCAGCTCCAGCAGCGCCGCCCGCTGGGTCGCGGTCTCGATTCCTTCCCCGGTTACGTCCAGCGCCAGGGTCCGGGCCAGGGCCACCAGGCTGCGGACGATCGCCGTGGCCTGAGTATCCTGGCCCAGGCCGTCCACGAACGAGCGGTCGATCTTCAGCATGTCGGCCGGGAAGCGCTTCAGGTAGCTGAGCGAGGCGTAGCCCGTGCCGAAGTCGTCGATGGCCAGGTGGACCCCCAGCGCCTTCAGTGCTGCCAGGGTGGCCGCCGTCACCCCCGTGTCCTGCAGCACCAGGCTCTCGGTGATCTCCAGCGTGAGCGTGCGCGGGTCCAGCCCGGTGGCTTCGAGCGTCCGAGCGACGTCCGCCACGAGCCGCGGGTGCTGGCACTGCCGGGGCGACAGGTTGACGCTCACCGTCAACGGCGGCTCGCTCGGGTAGCGCTCCTGCCAAACGCGCGCCTGGCAGCAGGCCTGCTCGAGCACCCATTGGCCGAGTGGCACGATCAGCCCGGTCTCTTCCGCCACCCCGATGAAGGCGGCGGGCGCCTGGAGGCCGTAGCCCGGCCGCTCCCAGCGCACCAGGGCCTCGACCCCGGTCACCCGACCATCCACGAGCGAGACGATCGGCTGGTAGTAGACGCGGAACTCACCGCGATCCAGCGCGTGGCGCAGGTCCGTCTCCAGCTCCAGCCGCTCGATTGCGTGGGCGCTCATGCTCGCGTCGAACACCGCGTAGCGCGCTTTGCCGCTGCTCTTGGCCCGGTAAAGCGCCAGGTCGGCGTCGCGCAGCAGGCTGTCGGGACGGTCACGGCGGGGTGTGCTCACCGCGATGCCGATACTCGCGCTCGTGTACACCTCCCGGCCTGCCAGGTCGACCGGGGCGCGCAGGGCCACCGCGATCCGCTCGGCGACTTCCACCGCGTCGGCCACCACGTGGACCTCGTCCAGGAGGACGGTGAACTCGTCCCCGCCAAAGCGCGCCACCGTGTCCTCGGCGCGCAGGCAGGCCGCCAGACGGTCCCCGGCGGTGCGGAGCACGGTATCACCCACCTCGTGGCCGAGGCTATCGTTGACGACCTTGAAGTTGTCGAGGTCCAGGAAGAGCACCGCCACCCGCCCGTTGGCGCGGTCGGCCCGCGCCAGCGCCCGCTCGAGGCGGTCGAGGAACAGGGCCCGGTTCGGCAGGCCGGAGAGCGGATCGTGGAACGCCAGGCGCGTCAGCTCGCGCTCGAACGCCTTGTGCTCGGTCACGTCGCGGCAGGTGGCGACGAACCCGCCCACGCTCGGCTCGGCCAGCAGGTTGGTGACGATCACCTCGCAGGTGCGCCAGTCCCCCCGGGCGTCCCGCAAGCGCAGCTCGGTCGCCACCGTCTCGCGGGCCGCCCGCCGCGCCTGGTCGAGCAGGTCCTCGCCCGCGGCCCGGTCGTCGGGGTGCGCCAGGTCCAGCAGGCGGCCGCCGTCGAGCGCCGCCGGCGCGTAGCCCCATCGGCGGACGGCGGCCGGACTGTGGTAAGTGAGCCGCCCGCTCACGTCCAGGATGGCCATGACGTCCGAAGCGTGCTGGACGAGCGCGCGGAAGCGCTCCTCGCTCGCCCGCAGCGCCTGCTGCCCGGCGGCCAGCAGCGCCGCCGCCTGCTGCGCCCGCTCCGAGGACGCCATGAGCAGGCCGATCACTCCGACGGCGAGGCCGAGCGTCACGACGGCGCCGAGGTCAGTCAGGCTGTTCGCCCGGGCCACCTCCTCCTCAACCATCGCCCGAGCCTGCCCGATCTCCTGGAGCAGTGCCTCAAACGCCACGCTCTCCGACTCAGCCGCCGGCTGCTCAGCCGCCGCTGCCGCCGGGCCACCGGCCGGGAACGTGGCGGCGTGCGCCGCCTGGAAGCGGCGCAGCGCGTCCGCCACCTGGCTCGGCGCATCCCCGTGGTCCAGCCGCCCCCACGCCTCCAGCGCCTGGGCCAGCTCGCGGTCAAGCTCGGCCATGCCCGCCGGGTCCGTGGCCGGGGGCGCCGCCTGCAGGTGGGTCGCGTGCAGCCGTGTGGCCAGCGTCTCCAGGCGCGCCAGCCATACCTCCGCCTGCCGCTGGCTGTCGGCGCTGTGGTGGAAGGCGACCACCGTGCCCACCGCCGCCATGGAGCCGACCAGCAGCGCGGCGAACATCCAGTACACGACCGAGCGCGCCCACACGCGCTCGAGGAGGACCGGATCGCGCACGTCTTTCACCCGAACACCCCCCTGCCACTCCAACCCCGGCGAGCGCCAGAGCCGCGCCCAGCCCGTGCCGGCCGTCCCGAGTGCGCGCCGGGCTGCCCCCCGGCCGAGCGCGTCTGCTCGCCGGCCGAGGGCGAAAGTCCCGGACGCGGCCACAACGGGTGCATGGATGGGTGGGGCGCACCACCCCGGGCGCAGGTCGAGTATCGGCCGGCCGGCGGGCGCCCTTGAAGGGCCGGGTGTACCCACGACGCGGCCCGAACGGACCGCGCGGCGGGGGTCGGGTGCGGGGGGACGTTCCAGCCTCGGGACGATCTCCCGGTCCACCCCTCCTACTGCAGCGTCTCGCCCGGCTGCAGGGCCACGACCTCGATATCGCTCCCGACCAGCTCCTGGCGGAGCTGGTCGGGCGTGCCGGCGAGGACCGGGAACGTCCCGTAGTGCATGGGGAGCACCGCCTGGACGCCCAGGAGCCTGGCGGCGTGCGCGGCCTCGTACGGGCCCATGGTGAAGTGGCCGCCGATCGGCAAGAGGGCGAGCCGCGGCCGGTACAGCTCGCCGATCAGCCGCATGTCGGCATGCACGTTCGTGTCGCCGGCGTGGTAGAGGCTGAAGCCGTTGTCGAACCGCAGGACGAAGCCGACCGGCTCCCCGCCGGGGACGATCCCGGACTCGCCCGTGATGCCTGAGCTGTGCTGCGCGTGCACCATGGTGGCCCGCAGCCCATCGAGGGTGACGGTGCCGCCCTTGTTCATGCCGATCGTCTGGGCCTCCGGCACGCCCTGGCGCTGCAGGTGGACCGAGATCTCGAAGATACACACCACTCTGGCGCCGCGGTCCTTCGCGATCCGCACGGTGTTGCCCAGGTGGTCGAAGTGGCCGTGCGTCACCAGCACCGTGTCGACGCGGTCAATGCTCCTGGCCCGCGGCGGCGCCTTGGGATTCTCCAGCCAGGGGTCGATCAGCACCACGCGGCCGTCGGGGGTGCCAATCTGGAACGCGGCGTGGCCCAGCCACGTCACTGACACGCCATTACGCAGCTCCATCATGTCGTCCCTCCTGCGTCTCGCGTCTTCGGCGTGCCCGCCGGGCGACCGCGGCGTCCGCCAGGCCAGCCGAACGAGCCGCTCCGCGCCGTAGTCTACGCCCCTCGCGCTCCCCGGCCCCGCGCCAGGCCCCGAGGTTGGGTACCTGGGTACTGGGTGTTAGGTGTGATCGCGGGAAGCGCAGCCGCGACGCGCCGCCTAACGCGGCGGCAGCCGTCGGGGCCGACTCGACTTGCGACTGCGGCGGCGAGCCGCGGCCTTGGCCTTCTCCCGTGCGACTTCGCCGGTGCTCTTGAAGTATCGCTTGCGCTTGTACTCGCGGAGGATGCCGGCCTTGTCGACGCCGGTCTTGAAGCGCCGCAGGAGCTGATCGAAAGACTCGCCGTCGCGCGGCTCGACGTGCACTACGGTCTCCTGTCCAGCACGAGCGCCCGCTCAGCCTCTGCCAGTTCCCGTGCAGCCCGGCGATAGGCGCGCAGAGCATCGGGCGAGGGCTCCTCGCGCGCGACGCGGTCGGCCTCGTCGCGCAGGGCGCGCAGGTTGGTCACGTACGACTCCAGGGCCGAACCGGACCACGTTGCCAGCAGGCGCTGGGCATTCGCGTCGAGCGCGGCTTGCGCCGCGCCCTGGTCGCGCCGATCGCCGCCCCGCGGCCCTCTGAACGCAGGCCTGCGCCGCTGTTGCCGGCGCGCCACCTACGAGCGCTCCCGTCCGCCAGCGTGGGCGCTCCGCTGCTGAAAGCAGTCAGAGCAATAGACCGGTTTCTCTCCAGTGGGCTGGAAAGGTACCCGTGCCTCGCGTCCGCAGGCGGCGCACGTGGCCGAAAACATCTCGCGCGGGCCTCCGCGGCCACCGCCGTACGAGGACCCGCCGCCCCGCTCGGCCTTGCGAGCCGCGCGGCAGTCCGGACACCGGCTCGGCGGGTTGTTCAGTCCGCGGCTCGCATAGAACTCCTGCTCGCCGCTCGTGAAAGTAAATGCCTGGCCGCAGTCGCGGCAGGTGAGCGTGGTGTCAGCCGACATTCGTGGACGGCTCCCTTCAAGCTTGGGCGCACCTTGCTGGAACGGCGCTGCCCGAATAGACCGGGCTCCGTCAACACGAGGGAGGTTGTACGAAGTGCAGGTATGGAACGAGCCAGCGGCGGAAGTGTACCACAGGCGCGCGCCGGCTCCGGGCACACCCCTCGCCGCGCGGGGAGGCGGGAGGGAGTAAACGTCCTGCGTCCTGGTCGGGGCTACCGCCGCAGGTGCCTATCGAGGAAGGCAAACACCTTGTTCCAGCCGTCCATCGCCTGCTGCTGTCGGTAGGCGGGGCGGTCGTAGTAGAAGAAGCCGTGGCCGGCGCCGTCGTAGCGATGGAACTCGTAGGGCTTGCCGAGGCGCTTGAGCTCTGACTCGAGCTCGTCGACCTGCTCTGGCGAAGGCGCCTGGTCGTCGTTGCCGAAGATGCCCAGGACCGGCGCGCGGAGATCCTTCGTCAGGTCGATGGGCGCGACCGGCGTGCGTAGGTTCAACTCCTCAGGCTTCATCGAGACACGGCCGCCCCACAGGTCGACGACAGCGTCGACCTCGGCGGGCTCGCTGCAGGCGGTGAGGTAGGCGTGGCGTCCGCCCGAGCACGAGCCGAAGATGCCGACCTTCCCGTTGCTCGTCGGGAGCGATCGCAGGTAGCGCGCGGCCGCGGCGCTGTCGGCTAGCACGTCCGCGTCGGGCATGCCGCCCGCCGCACGCACCTGGGCGGCGATGTCGTCCGGCGCCCCATGGCCCACCCGACAGTACAGGTCGGGTGCGATGACGGTGGAGCCGTGGCGGGCGAGGCGCCCGGCCGTCTCGCGGTAGAACTCGTCCCATCCGGGCAGGTGATGAACGAGCACGATGCCCGGAAAGGGTCCGGCTCCCATCGGCCGGGCGAGATACGCGTGGGTCAGGCCACCATTCTTGCCGGGGTAGGTCGTCACCTCGGCCAGGATGCCCTCATACGCCTGCGTGTCAAACTCGTTCCACAGCGCCATAGGCTGCTGCTCTCCCTGTGTTGTGTGTCAGGCGGCGACTATTCCGCGACACCGCTCTGCTCGGCCGCCTCGATGGCCACCTGGAGCGTCTGCACCAGGGCCCTGGCAGAGCCGAGGTTCATCTCCACCGCGACCCGTGCCGCGGCCCCCAGGGTCGGATTGACGAAGTCCAGGAGCACGGCGTGCTCGAACGGCGCGTGGAAGGGATGGTCGTAACCGACGCTTGCCCGGGTCACCGGAAACCAGCCGTCAGGCCCCTTGCCGCTTCCCCTGATCTCGGCGCGCTCGGTGATCCACGTGCACATACAGACTCCGATCTTGGCTGTCAGCCGCCGCTGGCGTCCCGAAGCTGCTGGAAGAGGAGCGGCGCAGCTCCTGCGAAAGGGCCAGTTTAGGCGATCTTGGGCAGCGTGGCGTCGCGCTGCTCGCCAGCGATCCGCATCGGCACGACCTGCTGGTATTCGGGGTCAGACAAGCCCAGGCCGCGGGCCCCCGCGAGGACGAGATCGAGCCCCGCCCAGCAGAGGCTCAGGCAGCTCGTCTCGCCGGGGAAGTGGCCGATCACCTTGATCCGTCGCCGCCCTGCTTCAAGCGAGCGTCCAGTAGGGTCGAGGAGCGGAACCGCGTGCGCAGCCGCAGGAAGGCGGCCACGCCCCGCCCTGGTGCGCGGCTGGTACGCCACGTGCAAGGTCGGGGACACGCGTTGGGGCGCGAGCGTGCCCGGATGCGCGGAGCAGGGAGCGTGGGACACGACGGTAACGGCTGCCGCAGGCGGGTGGGATCGCGTGAGTAGCCCCTACGCGCTGCTCGCGATCTTCCTCCTGGCGGGCATCGCGCTCGGCCTGCTCACGCTGGCGCTCGCCCCACGCGAGCGCGCCCCAGCCGCCACGCGACCCTTCGAGTCCGGCGCGCCCACCGAGCACAAGAGGTGGGTCCAGTTCCGCGTGCGCTACGCCGTGATTGCGCTGGTGTTCGTCGCCTTCGACATGGAGATGGTCTACATGTTCCCGTGGGCGGTGGTGTTCAAGCGCGTCGGCCTGGTGGCGTTCCTGGACATGTTCGTGTTCCTCGCGCTGCTGGCGGTGGCGATCGCCTTCGCATGGAAGGAGGGCGCGTTCGAATGGGAGCGCTAGCTGCCCTGGCCCGGCGGCTGCGGGGTGGGGCGCGCGGGTTGCGCTACTTCCCCGTGGGCGGAACGTGCTGTCTGCCTGACCTCGCCGCCGGCCAACCGGGGGCGTTTTCCGAGGCAGGCTGGAGACGAGCGCCGTCTCCTCGCCAGGCCGACCTGCTGCTGGTCGCCGGCCCGGTGAACGCCAGGCTAGCGCGCGTTGTAGCCGAGACCTACGCCCAGATGCCCGCCCCGCGTCGCGTGCTGCTGGTGGGCGACTGCCCCCAGGCGGGCTACACCCGTCCGAGCGGGGCGGCCCTCCCACTGGCCGAGGCGCGTCGAGTCGCCGGCTGTCCCGCCGATCCCGCCACGGTGCTCGCCGCGCCTGTGGAGGAATCGGCCGCGTGACAGCGGTCGTCGATCTTCCCCGTCGCGAGATGGCCACGGAGGACCTCGTCGGCTCCTTCGGGCCGGAGCACCCGGCCGTGCCCGGCTTCCGTCTCCAGCTCACGCTGGATGGCGAGCAGGTCCGGGCCGCGGAGGTCGAGCTGGGATTCCGCCACCGCGGGCTCGAGAAGCTGGCCGAAGACGGCTGGACCGCCGCTCAGGTCGTCGCGCGGCTGGTGGACCCCCTGGCGCCACACGCCCTCGCCACGGCCTACGCCGCGGCAGTCGAGGGGCTGGCAGAGATCGTCCTGCCCGCTCGCGCAGCCTGGCTCCGCGTGGCGGCCGTCGAGCTCGAGCGCGCCTCCAGCCACCTGGCGACGCTCGAGCGCCTCGCATCGCTGCTCGACCTGCCGTCGGCCGCGCGGCTGGCGGCCGAGCTGCGCTCGCAGCTCCGGCGACCGCTCGGCCGCCTCACCGGCGAGGCGGGCCCTGGCTTCGTGGTCCCGGGCGGCGTGGCGAGCCCGGCGGATCATGGGTGTGAACGGCTCGGAGACGACCTCTCGGCGGTCCGGCAGGGACTGCCGGGGCTGGCTCGGTTGCTCACTGACCACCGCCTGGTCCGGCGCCGCCTGGAGGGACTTGGCCCGCTCAGCCGACAGGCAGCCCGGGAGCTCGGAGCGTCCGGACCGGTCCTGCGGGCGTGCGGCATCGCGGCGGATGCGCGGCTTGTCTCTGCCCGGTACTCCGAGCTCGGGTTCGAGCCGGTCGTCCGGGAGGCGGGCCATGCGCTCGCCCGTCTCGAGGTGCGGGTCGCGGAGATCGACCAGGCGCTCGTGCTGGCCGAGCGCGCTGCGGCCCACGTGTCCGAGGCAGGCGCCTCCGGGGCAGGCGCCGAGGCCCACCCGTCGTCCCCCCTGCCGGCCGGTTGGAGCCATGGCGTCGTCGAAGGGCCGCGCGGAGAGGTGCGTGTCCTCGTCGTGTCCGACGGGAGTGACCGACCGGTGCGTGTGGCGTTCCGCGGCCCTTCGCTCCTCCACGTCAGCCTGCTGGCGCACTTGCTCCCCGGCTGCCTGTACGCGGACGTGCCCCTGCTGGTGGCGAGCCTGGATCTGTCGCTGGAGGAGGCGGAGCGCTGATGGCGGAGTGGCTCGTGCCGCTACTCGCCACGCTGGGCGCCGTCGTCGCCGCCGCGTGGGCCGGAGCGGGGATCGACGCCGCCGGCCGGGCCGCGGCGGCCGGCCGGCCGCCCTCGCCGTGGCTGCTCCTCGTCCCGCTTGCCCGCGCCCTGGACGCGTCCAGACGCCCAGACGTCGTCCCCGCGCGGGGCGATGGCGGGCTCTTCTGGAGTGCCGCGCCACTGGCCCTGGCGCTGGTGCTCCTGGCGGCCGCCGTCATCCCCCTCGGGCCCGGACTCGTCGTGGCCGACCTGAACGTCGGGCTCTTCTACTTCATCGTGCTGATGGCGCCGTTCGCGATCGCGCTGATGAACGCCGGGTGGGGCGCCAACTCCGCGTACGGGGTCATGGGGGCGTTTCGCGCCGCGGCCCACCTCATCGCGTACGAAGTGCCATTCGGCTTCGCCGCCATCGGCGCCCCCATGGCGGCCGAGTCGCTCTCGCTCGTCCGGATCGTCGAGGGCCAGGCCAGCCTCTGGTACGGCGTCTGGCAGCCGCTCGGGCTCGCCCTCTACCTCGTGGCCGGGGCGATCATCACCTACCGCCCACCCTTCGACCTTCCCCATGCCGAAGACCTGGCCGGCGGCGTGCTGGCGGACGTCTCCGGGGTCCGCTACGTGCTGCTGCGGGGTGCGATGCTCGCCCTCTGGGCCCTGGTCAGCGCCCTGGGAGCCGCCCTCTTCCTTGGCGGCTGGCTGGGGCCGCTGCTGCCGGGGCCGGCCTGGATGGTGCTCAAGACCGCGGGCCTGATGGCGACGATGGCGTGGGTGGGCGAACGCCTGCCGCGGGTACGGGTCGACCAGATGCTCGCGCTCTCCTGGAAGGTGTTGGTGCCCGGCACCTTCGTGCACATTGCCCTCACCGGCATTCTGCTCCTCGTCTGGGAGGGAACGCGGTGATCGAGTGGCTCGCCTTCCTCCTGCTCGGCGCCGTCGCTGTGGCCGGCGCGCTCGGCATGCTCCTGACGATGAGCATGTATCGCGCGGCCATCTTCCTGATGGCCAGCTTCGTATCGCTGGCGGGGCTCTTCGTGCTGCTTGGAGCGGACTTGCTGGCGGCGATCCAGGTCATGATGAACGTCGGCGGCATGCTTGTCATGCTCCTGTTCATGGTCCCGCTCATGATGGACCCCGGGGGCGAGATGATGTGGGACATGAAGCGGAAGATGGGCCTGCCGGGCTTCGCGGCGCTCTCCATGGTGATGCCGCGCGGCCCGGCCCCGGCTGCCGGATCGCCCGCCTCACCCCCATCCCAGGCCGGCGACTGGACCTGCCCGATGCACCCCGAGGTGAGCGCGCCCGGGCCCGGCCGGTGCCCGCAGTGCGGCATGGACCTCGTGCCGCGCGCCGAGCTCGAGGGGGGCGTGGCGAGCCCGGCCGGCGCGGCCCGGCCCGGGGGACACGCCGCGGCTCAGGCGCCGGAGTACACCTGCCCGATGCATCCGGAGGTCCGCTCCAGCCGCCCCGGGAAGTGCCCGAAGTGCGGCATGGACCTTGTGCCGGTGGCGGAGGTGGCGTCCGGCGGCGGGTACGCCGAGCCTGCCCCGCCGGGATCCGACGGGTCGCACGCCAGCTCGGCCCCGGCCGGGCCTGGCGGCCACGGCGGCCCGGCGCGGCTCAGCGCCGCCGCCCACTACCGAATGATGGTGGATATGGCCATGTCCACCGAGCTGCTGCCGTGGGCCATCGGCATTGGCGCGGCCTCGGCGGTGCTGCTGGCCGGGGTGCTGCTGCGCGCCGAGTGGCCCATCGCGGCGGCCGGCCCCACCGAGGACGCGGTCGTCCGGGTGGGCGAGCTGCTCCTTTCGCGCTACATGATCGCCTTCGAGGGCGCGGCCGGCCTGATCCTGGCAGGCGTCGTCGGCGCCGTGATCCTCGGCAAGCGCGAGGTGGCGCCATGAGCGGGCCCGGCCTGCCGGCCTACCTGTCCCTCTCCGCCGTCCTGTTCGGGATCGGCCTGTTCGGGGTGCTCTCGCAGCGGAGCGCGATCATGGTCCTGATGTCGGTCGAGATCATCCTGAACGCCGCGCTCCTCAATGTCGTCGCGTTCTGGCGCTTCGTCGCGCCGGCCGAGTACGGCGCCCAGGTCTTCTTCATCGTCATCACCACCATCGGGGCCATCGAGATGGCGGTCGGCCTGGCGATCGCGCTGCTCGTCTTCCGCAACCGGGGCACCCAGAACGTCGACCGCTTCACGGAGATGCAGGGGTGACGGGTCTCGGCGCGCTGGCCTGGCTGGTGCCCCTGCCGCCGCTCCTCGCGGCCGCTCTCCTCACGCTGCGCGGAGGTGGCGTGGGTCCGGCGGCGGCGCCGCTGGCGCTCGGGGCGCTGCTCGCCTCAGCCGCGCTGGCCCTCGCCGTCCTGGCAGGCGTTGCCACGGGCGGACCAGCCAGCTCGCCCATCGTCTCCCTGGGGAGCATCGGGGGGCGTCCACTCACCGCCGGGTTCGTCGCCGATCCCCTGTCGGCGCTGCTGGCCGTGCTCGTCGCCGGGGTCGGCCTGGTGGTCTTCGCCTACGCCGCCACGTACATCCTGGAGGACGCCGGGTACGCCCGCTTCTTCGCGCAGCTCTCCCTGTTCGTCGGCGGCATGCTGGCCCTGGTGCTGGCGAGCAGCCTCCTGCTCCTGTACGTCGCCTGGGAAGTCGTCGGCCTGGCCTCGTTCCTGCTGATCGGGTTCGACCGCGCGCGGCCGGCGGCCGGACGAGCCGCGGCCAAGGCCTTCCTGGTCACTCGCATCGGCGATCTCGGCCTGCTGCTCGGCATCCTGCTGCTCGTCGCCACCCTGGGCGACGCGACGATTGCGCAGGTCAACGCCGCGGCGGCCAGTGGAGCGCTGGGAGAGGCGGTGGCGACCGCGGCGGCGCTGCTGGTGCTCCTGGGGGCGCTGGGGAAGAGCGCCCAGGTGCCGCTCCACGTCTGGCTGCCTGACGCCATGGAGGGCCCGACGCCAGTGAGCGCGCTCATCCACTCCGCCACCATGGTGGCCGCCGGCGTCTTCCTCGTGGCCCGGTTCTACCCCCTCTTCGAGGCGGCGGGCCCGGCACTGGCCGTGGTGGCGATCCTCGGCAGCGCCACCGCGCTGCTCGGCGCGGCCGCCGCCGCGGCGCAGCGCGACCTGAAGCGGGTGCTGGCCTACTCAACCATGAGCCAGCTTGGCGAGATGATGGCGGCCCTCGGCGCTGGGGCGCCGGGCGCCAGCCTATTTCACCTGGCCACCCAGGCGCTCTTCAAGGCGGCGCTCTTCCTGGCCGCGGGCAGCATCGGCCGCGCGCTGGGAACGACCGACCTGCGCGCCATGGGTGGGCTCAGGGCGAGTATGCCCCGCACCTTCCTGGCCTTCGCGCTCGCCGCGCTGGCGCTCGCGGCCGTCCCGCCGTTCGGCGGCTTCTGGAGCGGTGACGCGGTGCTCACGGCGCTGTGGCGTGCCTACCCGCTCCTGTTCGCGGTCGTGCTCGCCGCCGTCGGTCTGGCCGGCTTCTACACCACGCGCGCGCTGCTGCTGGCGTTCTGCGGGGCTCCCCGGGGCGGCCGGCGCGTGCACGAGAGCCCACCCGGCCTGTGGGCGCCGGCGCTCCTGCTGACCACTCTGGCGGCCGTGGCCGGCCTCCTGGACGCGCCGCCGCTCGGCTCCCCGTTGAGTCGCCTGCTGGGCGAGGCAGCCACGCCGGCCGCCCCGGCCGCGACAGCGCTCGCCCTGCTCGCCGCCGCCAGCGGCATCGGGGTGGCCGTGGCCCGCTACGTGTCGGCCATCGGGCAGGCCGGGTGGCGGCTGGGGCC
This sequence comes from uncultured Chloroflexota bacterium, assembly GCA_964435115.1. Classification (GTDB taxonomy): domain Bacteria; phylum Chloroflexota; class UBA6077; order UBA6077; family CF-72; genus CAYSYM01. The sequence goes on from CAYSYM010000010.1 coordinate 70,199, forward strand.
TGCTGAAGGCGTGACCGCGTGGGCCCTGGCCGGGTTCGGCCTCGACCGCCTGTACGCCGCCACCCTGGCGCGCGGCGTCCGCGTCGCCGCCCGGAGGCTGGCCGCCGTCGACGCGCACGTCATCGACGGCGCGACGCCCGCGGTCGTGGCGCTCGCGCGGGCCGCCTCCGGCAGCCTGCAGGCCTTCGATCGGGCTGTCCTCGACCGGTTCGCTGACGCGCTCGCGCGCGGCGCCCTGGCGCTCGCCCGCACCTCGGCGCGCTGGGATCTGCGGCGGCTCGATCGCCTGGTGACTCGCTTCGCCCTCGGGTGGCGGCTCGCCTCCAGCCGGCTGGCTCGAACCCAGACCGGGCGGGTCTACCAGTACCTGCTGGCGGTCGCGCTCTGGGGTGCGGTCGGCCTGGCGGCCGTGCTCGTCGCCGGCCTCTCGGAGCGGACGCTTCGCTAATGCCCTGGCTGACCCTCGCCATCTTCCTCCCCCTCCTCGGCGCCCTGGGAACGTTGCTCGCGCCCGTCCGCGCGGCGCGCTGGGTCGCCCTGGCCGCCGCGACGCTGGTGCTCACCATCACCCTCGGCCTCTACGCGGGGCTCAGCCGGAGCGCGACCGGCTTCCAGTACGTCGAGCAGGCGCCCTGGGTGCCGAGCCTGGGAGCCAGCTACCACCTGGGCGTCGACGGGATCAGTCTGCCACTCATCGTGCTCACGGCGGTGCTGACCCTGCTCGCGATCGTCTACTCGTGGCAGGTGGACGAGCGGCCGCGCGCCTACCTGGCGCTCTTCCTCACGCTGGAGACCGGGCTGCTGGGCGTGTTCTCGGCGCTCGACCTACTGCTCTTCTACCTGTTCTGGGAGGTCTCGCTGGTGCCGATGTACTTCATCATCGGCATCTGGGGGCACGACAACCGCGCCTACGCGGCCCTCAAGTTCTTCCTCTACACGCGCGTGGGCAGCCTCGCCATGCTGCTGGCAATCCTCGCCCTCTACCTGAACACCAGCCCGCGCACGTTCGACCTGCCGGCGATCGTAGCCGCCCAGCCGTTCCCCGGCGCCGGCCTCGCCCCGTCACTCGTCCTGCTCGCGTTCTTCCTGGGCTTCGCCATCAAGCTGCCGGTGTTCCCGTTCCACTCATGGCTGCCCGATGCGCACGTCGAGGCGCCCACCGCCGGCTCGGTGCTGCTGGCCGGCGTGCTGCTGAAGATGGGCGGCTACGGCTTCATCCGGCTGGCGCTGCCCACGGTCCCGGACGCCTTCGCCGCCTGGGCCTTACCCATCGCCGTGCTGGCAGTCGCCTCTGCCATCTACGGGGCCGCGGTGGCGATGGCCCAGCCGAGCCTGAAGCGCATGGTTGCGCTGTCGAGTGTGAACCACATGGGCTACGTGCTGCTGGGGATCGCCAGCGCGGCCGTCCTCACGGCACCCGTCGAGGCGCGGGCCGCGGCGCTCAACGGGGCGGTCATCCAGATGCTCGCCCACGGCCTCGTCACCGGCAGCCTCTTCTTCCTGGTGGGCATGCTCTACGACCGCGCCCACACCTACCAGATCGACCGCTTCTCCGGCCTGTGGGAGCGCGTCCCACGCTACGGCGGCATCGTCGCCTTCATGTTCTTCGGCTCGCTGGGCCTGCCGGGCCTCGTCCAGTTCATCGGCGAGTTTCAGATCTTCCTGGGCGCGCTGGGCGTCTTCCCCGCCCTCGCCATCCTCGCCCTCGTTGGCGTCGCGCTCACCACGGCGATGTTCCTGCGCACACTGCAGCGGATGTTCTTTGGCGAGCGGACCGAGGCGGGGCGGGGCCTGCCAGACCTCGACTCCCGCGAGGCACTCACCCTCGCACCCCTCGTCGGGCTGGTGCTCCTGCTGGGGGTCTTGCCGGCCCTCCTGCTGGGCGCGGTGGATGCGGCCTCGATTGCCTGGCTGGCCGGCGCGCTGGTCGCAGCCCGATAAGGCAGGAGGTGGGCGTGCCGGGCATGATGGGCGGGGGGATGGAGCTGTGGGCGATCGTGCCCGAGCTCACGCTGGCCGGGCTGACGCTCGTCCTGGTGCCACTGGGGCCGTTCCTGCCGCCGGACCGCAAAGGCTGGTCGTGGTGGCTCGCCTTCGCCGGCCTGGGTATCGCCCTCGCGCTCTCTGCCCGCATGCTCGGCTGGCCCGCGCAGCCGGTCTTCCTGGGCACCTACGCGGTCGACCCGCTGGCCGTCTTCTTCAAGCTCTTCCTGCTGGCAACCACGCTCGTCGTGCTGCTGGCCAGCCGCGACTACTTCCGCGGCCAGCCTCACGAGGCCGACGTGCCGATGCTCCTGGTGCTCGCCGCGCTGGCGATGGTGCTCCTGGCCGCGAGTGCCGACCTCGTCTTGATCGCCCTGTTCGTGCAGCTTGTGAGCGTGGCCACCTACATCCTGGTGGGGATCGCGAAGGGGGACCGCCTGGCGAACGAGGCGGCGCTCAAGTTCTTCCTGTTCGGCGCCGTGTCCGTGACCATCATGCTGTACGGGATGTCGCTCCTGTTCGGCGCGACCGGGTCGCTCAACCTCGCCGAGATCGCTGCCAGGCTGCCTCAGGCGGACGCCTCGGTCGTACTGCTCGGCCTGGCGCTCACGCTGGCCGGCTACGCCTTCAAGGTGGCGATGGCGCCGTTCCACGTGTGGGTGGCCGATACCTACCAGGGCGCCCCTACGCCGATCACCGCCTTCCTCTCGGTCGGGCCGAAGGCGGCGGGGCTGGCAGTCCTGCTGCGCACGCTGCTCGTGGCGGTGCCGGTGCCGGCAGCGAACTGGCCGCTGGCCGTCGCCGTGCTCGCAGCCGTGACCATGACGGTGGGCAACGTGCTGGCGCTGCGCCAGGTGAACATCAAGCGCCTCCTCGCGTACTCGTCGATTGCCCAGGCCGGGTTCCTGCTCATGGGCGTGGCCGCCGCTGGGCGTGGCGAGACCCTCTCGGTCCCAGCGCTCCTCTTCTACCTGGCCGCGTACCTGGTGATGAACGTCGGCGCGTTCGCGGTGGCAGCCGCCGTCGAGCGCGGGTTAGGGTCGGTCGACCTGCAGGGCTACCAGGGACTCGGCACGCGGTCGCCGTGGCTGGCGTTCGCCATGGCGCTGTTCCTGCTCTCGTTGGCTGGCATGCCGCCGCTGGCGGGGTTCGTGGGTAAGACGCTCCTGTTTGGCGCGGCGATGGGGGCCGGCTTCACCTGGCTGGCCGCCATCGCGGCCACGAACAGCGCGCTCTCGCTGTACTACTACGTGCTGCCGATCGCACGGATGTACCTACAGCAGCCACCAGTCGCCCGCGGGTGGCCGCTGGGCCCGGCGCTCTCCTGGGCCATCGCGCTGACGCTCGTCGGCACCGTCCTGCTCGGCGTGGCGCCCGAACCGGCGGTGGCCCTGGCCGTCCGCGGGGCGAGCTGGCTGGCCGGCTGAGCGCGGCGCGGCGTGCGTCGCGCCTGTTCGTCCCGCGGGCTCCCAGGAGCAAGAAGCGGCCGCCCGCCGCCGGTCGCGCGGGTGCGCGATACTCCATCTCGGCGTGAGCAAGCGCAGCAGGGCACGGCGTCCCCAGCGGCCAGCGGCGCTGGCGCCACCCGTGGCGCCGGTGGACCCCGCCGACGGGCTGAACCGCGGGCTCGAGGTCTTCCGCTCCGGCGACTACGTGGAGGCTACCCAGGCATGGGGCCGCGCCCGGCGGGCCGGCGCCGGGGTGGGTGTTGCCCGGGCGCTCGCCGAAGCCTACTTCCGCCTGGCGCTAGCGTTTCCGGTCGACAGGGGGCAGCGCCGCGTCCAGGTGCTCCACGAAGCCGTCGCTCTGGCCCCAGACCAGGCCCGCTACCACTTGCACCTGGGCCTGGCCTACCACCGCCAGGGCAACCTACGTCGCGCCGCGGCCGTCTACGCGGCGGCGCTCCGGCCCGCGCCCGACGCTGAGCCCGTCGGCCAGCCTTGGGCGCGGGCCGGCACAGGTGGGGCCCAGGGGCTGACCCGCCGCCAGGAGGAGCGCGACGCGCTCAGCCGCCTCCGCCACCACCTGGCGCTGGCGCTGCTCGCCGACCCGGCGACGGCCGCGCAGGCGCGTGCTGTGCTGGACGAGTGGTCGCCGCCGAACGAGGCGCAGGCGCGCCTGCGGGCCCTGGTGCACCTCGGGCAGGGCGAAGCGACGGCAGCCGCGGCCCTGCTCGCCGCACAACGGGACCCTTCCCCACAGGCAGCGCTGGCCGTCGGGCTCGCGCGGCTGGCCGCCGGGCAGCCCGGTGACGCGCTGGCCCCCCTGGAGGCCGCCCGCCGCAGCCGGCGGCTCGCCGACGAAGCGCGGCAGGCCGCAGCGATCGCAGGCGCAATGGCCCGCGCCCGTACCGGCGACCTGGCCGGCGCCCTGAAGGCTCTGCTCACCCACGACCTGCCCGCCGACGAGCGGCTGCGGCGAGGGCTCGCTGCCGCCTGCAGGGCCGTCGCGCAAGAGCTCCTCCTGGACGAACGGCCGGATGAGGCGCTCCGGGCCTGGCAGCACGCCCTGGACGCGGAGCCCGGCCACGAGCCGACACGATGCGCCCTCGCCCACGTGCATGAGGTGCTGGCGACCCGCGCAGCTCGTCGCGACGACCTCGCGCTGGCCGCACGCCACCGGGAAGCCGCGCTCGCCCTCCAGCCCGACCACCCGCGCACCCTGCGGAACCTGGCCCTGGCCGAGGAGCGGCTGGAACGGTGGACCCAGGCCGCCACTCGCTGGGAGGCGCTGGTCCGCCGCTGGAAGAAGGAGCTCCGCGACGTCCGCCGCGCGGACGAGGCGACCGCAGCCGAGCTGCGCCGGCGCCTGGCGGTGGCGTACCGACAGCTCGCCACCACCTACGACGCGGCCGATGACGTCCCGGCCGCCACGCGCACGCTGGAGCAGGCGCTCGCCTTCGACCCCTCCCAGGACGACCTGCGCCTGCGGGCGGCGGAGCTCTACCTGGAGGACGAAGACCCGGCCAGCGCCATCCCACACCTGCGACACGCGCTCGCGTCGCGGCCCGACGACTCGCGCATCCTCGTGGACCTCGGTCTGGCCTACGACCTCAAGGGCGACGACCTCCAGGCACAGACGCACCTGGAGCGAGCGCTGGCACGGGAGCCTGAGAACCGGGCGGTGCAGGCGACCCTGGCCGGCGTGCATCACGGGCGCGGGCACCGGCTGGAGAAGTCCGGGCGGTCTGACGCGGCGGTGCTGGAGTTCGAGCGCGCCGTCACGCTGGACGCCGGGGACGTGCGCGCGCGACTCGACCTGGCATGGGCCTATACCTACGGCCGCGGCGACTACACCCGGGCTGCGACGATGGTGGCCGAAGGCGAGGCGGTCGCCTCTGCGCGCGACGACCGCGCGTCGCTCGCGGAGGCTCAGACGGCGCGCGCTACCCTGGCGGCGTTCCAGGCTGGCGCTGCGGCTGCCCGGCCACGCGCGGGGCGAGACCCATGGCGCTGAACGGCGACCCGTACGCCGCGCTGGAGCTGGCCCCGGGTGCCAGCGCCGAGGAGGTGCGGCGTGCCTACTTCCGCCTGGTGCGGGTGTACACGCCGGAGGTCCATCCGGAGGAGTTCAAGCGGATCCGCGCCGCCTACGAAGCGCTCCGCTCCCCGCTGCGCCGTGCCGAGCTGGCCTTGCTCACCTTCGACGAGTCGGCGGCCGAGTTCGACCTGGACCTGGTGGCGGCAGCCGGGGGCGAGGGGGCGTTCGACCCGGCCAAGCTGCTGCTCGCCGCCGAGCTGAGCGCCTCGGACCTGGCGCGCGCCGACTTCCCCGAGGACCTGGCGCCGGTCGAGTCGGAGGACCTCCTCCAGACATGATGCGGCGGCTGCTCCCCTTCTGGCGGTCGTCGGCGTCGGGCGGCACCCGGCGAACCGGGGATGGATCGCTGCTCGGCCTGCTGCAGCCGCTGCAAGGGCTGCCGGACGAGACGGCGCGGCTGGGCCGCGAGCTGTTCCGCGCCACCACGCTGCTCGAAGGGCAGGCGGCGACGCTGGACGAGGTCGCCGAGGGGCTGCGCCAGCACCTCGCCCAGCACGAGCGCCGCGAGGCCGACCTGGGCCGGACGCTGGCCGAGCTGGACGGGCGGGTGCAACTGGCCCTGGTGAAGGATCTCCTGCCCATCGCGGACGCGCTCGACGCCAGCGTGCGCGCGGCCCGGGCGCTGATTGGCGGGCTCGGCCGCGGCGGCCCAGCGCGGTCGCCGCAGCCCGGCTGGCTGGCGCGCCTGCTCGGCACCGCCCCGCCTCGAGCGCCAGCCGCGGTGGACCAGCGGCCGGCGCTCGAGGCCTGGCTCGACGGGCTCCTGCTCGTCCAGCAGCGCCTGCGGGCGCTGCTCGAGCGCTGGGACGTGGAGCCAATCCCGGCACTCGGCGAAGCGTTCGATCCCCATCGCCACCTGGCGGTGGCTGTCCGGGACGACCCGGGTGCTGCCGACGGGACAGTGGTGGACGAAGAGCGGCGCGGCTACACCTGCGGTGGCCGCGTGCTGCGGCATGCCGAGGTCGTGGTGGCCCGCCACCCAACACCTGACACTTGACACCTCACACCCACCACCTGGCGCCCGACACCCCCGGGCAGCGCGGTACAGTACGGTGGAGGGACAGGCCGTGAGCAGCGCTGTGGGGATTGACCTGGGCACCACGTTCTCCCTGGTGGCGACCGTGGCGCGCAGCCGGCCGCGCATCATCGCCGACCAGGGCGAGCGGCTCATCCCGTCGGTGGTGGGGGTCTCGCCCAAGGGCGAGCTGCTGGTGGGCGGCTCGACGCGCATCCCGCTGGTCCGCCGCCTCCTGGCCGAGCACCTGGGCCAGGAGCCGCTCAGCGCGGTCCATCCCGATGAGAGCGTCGCCCTGGGCGCCGCGACCCAGGCGGCGATCATCGCCGGCGAGCCGATCGAGGCTGTGCTGGTGGACGTGGCGCCGCACTCGCTCGGGATCGAGACGATGGGCGTGATGCTGGGCCACCTGCTGCCCGACCGCTACACGGTGCTGATCCCGCGCAACACCGCCATCCCCTGCACCAGGGCCGAGTCGTTCTACACGCTCACGCCAGACCAGGACCGCGCCCGCGTGCGCGTGTACCAGGGCGAGGAGGCCGTCGCTTCGCGCAACACGCCGCTCGGCGAGTTCGTCTTCGAGGGGATCTCGCCCGCGCCCGGCGGCGAGAATCGCGAGGTGGTCGTGCGGTTCGACTATGACGTCGATGGCCTCGTCCACGTGCTGGCCACCGACCGCCGCACGAACCGCCGGGAGAGCATCAAGGTCAGGAGCACCCGCGAGCAGCTCAGCGAGGTGGAGAAGGCGCGCAGCCGGGAGAAGGTCGGCGCCTTCGACCGGCGGCTGGAGCGGGAGATCGACGCGCTCTTGCGGCGGGCAGAGCGGCTGATGACCCGGCTGGAAGCGGATGGCGAGCAGGCGCTGGCCGAGTCGCTGCTGGAGCTGGCGGGCGACCTCGAGCGGGCCCGCCAGGAGCGCGACTACGACCAGACGCGCGAGCTCGCCGGTGCCCTCAGCGGCCTGGTCTACCAGCACGAACGCTGAGCCTCTCGTACCCAGCACCGGGCCTGCGGGGGCTACCCGAACGGGTGGGCACCAAGACCACCCCCGTGGGGCTGGCACGTGTGCGCGGCCGGCGTAGCGTTCACGGTGGGCAAGGAGGAGCCCGAGGCACGACGAATCGAGGCATGTGGCGGCCCGCTTGCGTATCCTCCCCGTGATAGACGGGAGACTCACGCGGGCCGCGGGGCTGGGAAGCGAGGAGACGGACGCTGCGCGTCGGCTTCACACCGAGCGCCGAGCGGCGCTGGCTGGCGGTGCTGCGAGCGGCGGGACGACGGCTCTGGCACGCCGTCGCGCCGCACTCGCTGGGGCGCCGCATCGTCACCAGCGTGGCGCTGGGGCTGGCGCTCATCCTCCTGCTCTTCGGCCTGGTGGCGCTGTGGACCGTCCAGGCGAGCACGGAGGCGGCCTACCGCGAGCGCGTCGCGCTCGCCCAGGCGCTGGTGTGGCACGTGGACGGCGCGCTCGGCTACGCGCTGGCCACGCTGGAGCGCGAGGCCGGCGAGCTCCACCTGGAGCCTGGCCAGCCGCTCAGCGAGGAGCAGGCGGGCCACCTGGCCGACCTGCGCGCCCAGGTGGGCAGCTTCGCCCTCCTCTCCCTGGCGGACGCCACCGGGGCCACCATGTGGGCCGACCCGGCCCGGTCGGACCTGGTGATCGGGACCACCGCCAGCCACCCGAGTGTGCAGCGAGTGCTCCAGACCGGCCAGTCCCAGGTCACCGAGTTCGTCGCTCAGGTCCAGGGGGAACCGGTCTTCGCCTGCGTGGCCGTCCCGGTGCGCGACGGGCGCGGCCAGCTCTCGGGCGCGCTGATGGCCGAGATCGACCCCGGCCACGCCCCCCTCAGCCTGCTGCCCACCGGCGAGGTTGGCGAGGCGATGCACGTGCACCTGGTCAACGCCGACGGCCAGGTGCTGGCCGGCAGCGAGGGCTTGCACGCCGTCCTCGGGCAGCAGGGGCACCAGGGGCTCCTGGCCGACCTTATGGCCGCGCGCACCCCGGGCTACCGCATCCACCAGCCGACCAGCGACAGCGAGCCCGACGACCACGTGGTCGCCTACGCGCCGGTCCCGCGGCTGCCCTCCTGGGGCGTGGTCGTGGAGCAGCCCAAGGACGTGGTCCTCGCCACGCCGCGCGCGCTCCAGTGGCGGCTGGGTATCTTCGGCCTGCTCGCCCTGGTGGCGGCGGGCACGGTGGCCTGGTTCGACACGCGCCGGGTGGTGCGGCCGCTCCACCGCCTGACGGTGGCCGCGCAGCGCTTCACGGCCGGCAACCTGGAGGAGCCGGTGCAGCTCAACCGCGCCGACGAGCTGGGCATCCTCGCGCGCGCCTTCGACACCATGCGCCAGCGGCTGCGCGCCTCGCTGGCCGAGGTGGCCGAGTGGAACCGCTCGGCGCTGCTGGACCCCGGCCGGGTGGTCGCGCTCGTCGCCCGGCGCGCGCGGGAGCTCATTGGGACAGACGCCGCCGGCCTCAGCCTGCTGGACGAGGAGCGGGGCGAGCTCACCTGGCGCTTCCTCGTGGGCGAGGACGCGGAGCTGCGCCACCTCCGCGTGCAGCCTGGTGAAGGGCTCGCGGGCGCGGTGATGCAGGCCGGCCGCCCGGTCGTGATCGGCGACTGGGACGAGACGGCCGGCGGCGTGCCTGCCGACCCCGTCCTCGCCACGGAGGGGCTGCGGTCAGCCGTGGCGGTGCCGCTCCAGAGCGCCGGACGCACCTTCGGCGTCCTGGTGGTGGGCAACCGCGTGGCGACCGCCTTCAGCGACGAGCAGGTCGCCCTGCTCTCGAGCCTGGCCAACCAGGCCGCGGTGGCGCTCGAGAACGCACGTCTGTCCACCAAGGTCCAGAGTCTGGCGGTGCTCGAAGAGCGGGTGCGGATCGCCCGCGAGATGCACGACGGCTTCGCGCAGGTGCTCGGATACGTCAATACCTCGGCCCTCGCGGTCGGGCGGCTGCTGGAGCGGGGGAAGGTGGACGAAGCGCGCGCCCACGTCGCCCAGCTCGAGGTGGCGGCGAAGGAGGTCTACTCGGACGTCCGCGAGGGCATCCTGGGGCTGCGGACGACGCTCGAGCCCGGGCAAGGGCTGGCGCCGGCGCTGCGGGCCTACCTGGAGGGCTTCGGGCAGCAGAGCGGGGTCGCCGCCGAGCTCGTCGGCCCGAGCGATCCGCGTGACCTGCGCCTGCCGTTCGAGGCGGAGGTGCAGCTTCTGCGGATCGTGCAGGAAGCGCTGACGAACGTGCGGAAGCACGCGCGGGCGGCGCGTGCCACCGTCCGCCTGTCGCAGGGCGACGGCGTGCTGCAGCTCGTCGTGGAGGACGACGGCCGGGGTTTCGACGCCGCCTGCCTGGCCGGGGAGACCGGGCGCCACTTCGGCCTCCAGACGATGCGCGAGCGGGCCGAGGCGATCGGCGGGAGCTTCACGGTCGACTCGCAGGCCGGGACCGGCACCCGCGTGACGGTCCGCGTGCGCCAGCAAGCACGAGGGGAGGTGCTCGATGCAGTCGATGCGCGTGCTCCTGGCCGATGACCACGCCCTGTTCCGCGACGGCCTGGCCGCCCTGCTGCGCGCCTGGGACCTGCAGGTCGTCGGGCAGGCCGGCGACGGCCAGGAGGTGGTGGCCCAGGCGCTGGCGCTCCAGCCGGACCTGGTGCTGATGGACATCAGCATGCCGGGCGGGGGCGGGCTGGCGGCGGCCCGGCAGATCAAGGCCGCCCTGCCGGCGACGAAGATCGTCATGCTCACCGTCTCCGAAGAGGAGCGCGACCTGTTCGAGGCGGTGAAGGCGGGCGCCGAGGGCTACCTGCTCAAGAACATGGGCGGCGCGGAGTTCGGGGAGATGCTGGCCGGCCTCGCGGACGGCGTGCCGCCCTTCTCGCGCGCCCTGGCCGGCAAGCTCCTGGTGGAGTTCGCGCGGCAGGCGCGCGGCGAGGAGCTGGCGCCCAAGGTGGCGGACGCCCTCACCGAGCGCGAGCGGCAGATCCTCCACCTCGTGGCGCGCGGCGCGAGCAACAAGCAGGTGGCCCGCGAGCTCGCCCTCAGCGAGCACACGGTCAATTACCACATGAAGCACATCCTGGCGAAGCTCCACGCCCAGAATCGGGCTGAAGCCGCCGTCAAGGCGCTCCAGGAAGGGGTCGTCGGACCCGGACGCGAGAGCTGACCGCCAGCCCACCCGCGAGGGTGGGGCGCGCCTGAGCCGACCACCAGGACTGGTAGCCGGGTCAGGCAGCCCGGCTACCAGTTCGCGTGCCCCGCAACCACCCCCGGGCGCGTGGGGCTGTCCCCCGCCCCCCGCCCATAGTGAGAGGCGTGGACTCTCAACGGCCCGAGGGGCATCCCCATGGAGCCGACACGGAAGGGTGGACGAGCGCGATGGCTGAGCCAGTGGACTCGAGTCGGCCAGGATTCAGCGCCGGTGGGGTCCACTCGCTCAGCCCCATCGAACCTGACCGCGAAGCGCGCAGCGGCTCGACGGCTGCGGCGGCCCAATCCCCGGGCGCGGCGCCCGCGACGCTCGGGCGACGTACCTTCCTGCGCCAGGCCGGCGTCGCCTCCACGGCGGCGGCGCTGGGTGTCGCCGCGGTCGCCGCCACGGCGGGTCGGGCGACGGCGGCGACTGAAGCCAACCCCGCCACCTCGCGGCTGAGCCGCTGGGTGATGGTGTTCGACCTGAAGCGCTGCGACGGCTGTGCCGGGCTGGGCATTCCGCCCCAGTGCACCCAGTACTGCAACTGGGCCCGCTTCGTCCCCGAAGGCCACCAGTGGTTGGAGGTCTACCAGCGGGAGAACGTGCCGGACGTGCCGGGGAGCGGGGAGAACTACCTGCCCGCACCGTGCATGCAGTGCCAGAACGCGCCCTGCGTCAACGTCTGCCCGGTCGGCGCGACCTTCCACAACCCCGAAGGGATCGTGCTGATCGACCAGCAGCGCTGCATCGGCTGTCGCCTGTGCATGGCGGCCTGCCCCTACGACCGGCGCTTCTTCAACTGGGGCGAGCCGGTCCAGCCGGCCAACGTCAAAGCCGCCCCCTACAACGTGCAGACGCAGGCGCCGGCCATCAAGGGCACCGTGATGAAGTGCGACTTCTGCACCGAGCGGGCGGCCGCCGGCGGCCTGCCGTACTGCGTCGAGGGCTGCCCGCGCGGCGGCATCTACTTCGGCGACCTCGAGACGGACGTGGCGACCAATGGCGAAGAGGTCGTCCAGCTCTCCCGGCTGCTCAAGGAGAACGAGGCCTTCCGCTACAAGGAGGAGCTCGGCACCCGGCCGCGCGTCTACTACATCAACGGCCACGGCGAGCAGGCCCCGCGCAAGACGGACCATGAGGAGACGTTCCTCAAGTCCGAGCTGGAGTGGCCGTGGCGGGAGATCATCCAGCAGGCCCAGAAGGTCCAGGAGGTAGCAGCGTGAGCGTGCAGGAGACGGGCGCGAACGGTGACGGGAGTCCGCGGGGGACCGCCGACGTGCGGCCGGGGCCGGTGGCGGCCCGCGCACCGCACCCCACGGCCGCCCACCACGATGACAGCCTCGAACCGCTGCTCCTCGAGCCACTGGTGGGCGTGGGCCGCCGCTTCCTCTTCCTGGTCGCCGGCCTCCTGGTCGTGCTCGGGATCGGCCTCTTCGCCTACGTCATCCAGCTGCGCGAAGGCCTCGCGGTCACCGGCATGGCGCCCACCATCAACAAGGTGATGTGGGGCGTGTACATCATCAACTTCGTCTTCTTCATCGGCATCAGCCACGCCGGCACGCTCATCTCCGCCATCCTCCGGGTCACCAAGGCCCGCTGGCGCCTCCCAATCACCCGCATGGCCGAGTTCATCACCGTCGTCGCCCTCTCGGTCGGCGGCCTGATGCCGATCATCGACCTCGGCCGCCCGGACCGCATCCTGAACGTCTTCACCTACGGCCGGTGGAACTCGCCCATCCTGTGGGACTTCTTCTCGATCACCACCTACCTCTTCGGGAGTCTCACCTACCTCTTCGTGCCGCTGATCCCCGACCTCGCCCTCTGCCGCGACCGGCTCTCGAACCGGGTGTCCGGGCCGAAGCGGTGGTTCTTCCACCTGTTCTCTGTGAACTGGCACGGTACCCCGATCCAACGCCGCCTCCTGGCCAAGGCGCTCACGATCATGATGATCGTCATCATCCCGGTGGCCGTCTCGGTCCACACGGTGGTGTCGTGGATCTTCGCCATGACCATGCGCCTCGGCTGGAACAGCACGGTCTACGGGGCCTACTTCGTGGCCGGCGCCATCTTCTCGGGCATGGCCACCCTGATCCTGGTGATGGCCATCCTGCGGCGGGTGTTCAAGCTGCACCCGGTGATCCCGGACCGCCAGTTCGTGAACCTCGGGCTCATGATGGCTGGCTTCAGCCTGATCATGATCTACTTCAACCTCTCCGAGTTCGTCGTGACCGGGTTCAAGCTGGAGGAAGGCGAACCGCTCTACCTGGGCTCGATCCTGGTCGGCGACTTCGCCGGCTGGTACTGGTTCTACATGCTCGGCGGCATCGTGCTGCCGGCGTTCCTCATGCTCTTCCGCCCCACCCGGACCTTCTGGGGCACCATCGTCGCCTCGGTGCTGGTCGACATCGCCATGTGGATCGAGCGCTACATCATCGTCGTCGCCACGCTCCGGGCGCCCCAGATGCCGTACACCGACCTGGCGAGCTACGTGCCGTCGTGGGTCGAGGTCGCCATCACGGCGGGCGCGTTCGCGCTGTTCGCACTGGTGATCGCCATCTTCACCAAGCTGGTACCCATCGTCTCCGTCTGGGAGGTCCGCGAGGACCGGGAGGAGGTGGAGGCTCGCGAGGCGCGCCCCGTGCCCGCCCCCGCCGCCAGCCCGCAGCCAGCGCTCGGGGCATGAGAGATCGCCATCCACCGTCGTCTCTACAGGGAGCAACCTGATGAACAAGCGGAATCTTGGCCTGGCGCTGGTGCTGGCGACCCTGCTCGCGGCGGCCCTTCCCAGCCTCAGCCTGGCCTCGCCGAGCTCGCCTGGCGAGGGCGACTCCACGGCCGGGATGGCGCAGACTGGCTCGACCCCGGCGCAGGCCCACCCGACCGGGAGTGAGGCGCCACGGCTCTCGGTCGAGGCGCCGCGCGAGGCGGGGCTCGGCGACCAGGTAACGCTCACCGCGCGGCTGGTCGCCGCCGACGGCAGCCCCGTGCCCGGCGCCAGCATCGAGTTCCTGACGCCCGGCAACTGGGGCCCGGAGATCGAGCGCGAGATCGACCTGGGCGAGGCGAAGACGGACGCCGCCGGTGTGGCGCGCCTGACCTTCCGCGCCCAGCGCGCCGGCGACCTCGACGTGACGGCGCGATTCGAGGGCGACGCCCGCTTCGCTCCGGCGAGCGCCGAGGCCGCCACCCAGGTCACGGGTCACTTCCAGCTCTTCACGATAGAGATGCCGGAGGTCAGCCTGGCGGCCACCCGCTACGGGCCGTGGGTCCTGGCCGCTGTCCTGGCCCTGGTGTGGGGCCTGTACCTCTACGTCGCCCGGCTGGTGCTCCGCATCGCCGAGGCCCCGGACCTGCAGCCGCTGCGTGAGGCCCTGGTCGTCGGTCCGAGCCGCCGCCGCTTCGTGCAGACGCTGGTGCCCATGGGCATGCACGCCGCTATCGCGCCGGTCGGCCTGGGCCTCATCACCGTGATCGCACGCAGCCCCTACACGCACACGAACCTCGAGGACCACGGGCCGAACAGTGGCTACGACCGCACGCCGTTCGCCCACGTCCAGGACGGCGAGTTCGACATGGGGACGCTCCCCCCGGTGCTCGAACGCGAGGTGAGCTTCAAGCGCGAGGTACTGCCCATCCTCCTCGCCAACGCCGGGCCGCACGCGGTGCCGCCCAGGGCTTCGCCACCGCCGCGCGGCGTCCTCCTGGACAGCTACGAGCACATCATGGAGCGGCAGGGGCTGGTGGTGCCGGGCAAGCCGGAGCAGAGCGAGCTGGTGAGCGTGCTGGTGAACCCGGCGATGCGCATGCCGCCCAGCATCCCGCCACTGCCAGGCGAGCAGATCCAGCTCATCGTCTCCTGGGTGGCCCAGGGCGCCCGGAACACCTGAGGTCCAGGGGAAGGTCGAGGGGGCGCCAGTGACGCCTGGCACCCCCTCGACCCTACGCTTCCCGCAAGACGTACCCGCTGCCGCGCAGGGTGTGGATCAGCCGCGGCTCGCCGCCCGCCTCCA
>CAYSYM010000011.1:0-74301 GCA_964435115.1 uncultured Chloroflexota bacterium
AGTTCCCGGCCGTGCTGCGTGTGCGGCTGAAGGACGGCACCGTGTTCGAGGAGCGTGTGATGCGCACCCGCGGCGGACCCGGCAACCCGCTGACCGAGGACGAGCTCCGCGACAAGTTTACGCTCAACGCCCAGCCCACGCTCGGCGAGGCGCGCGCCGATGAGCTGGCCGAGGCGATCCTGGCGCTCGATCGGGCGGCCGACGTCGGGCCGCTGATGGCGCTGACCCGACCCGCGCGCTAGCGCGCCCGGCGTCTGCGCGTCGCCGGCCGCCGGTCAGACCGCCGCGTCAAGCGCCTCGGGGTCGTCCGCTGCCAGCACGGTGCGCTCGTCCGGCACGAAGCGCAGCACGTTCTCGACGTACGACGCGACCGCCGCGCGCATGCCCACGTCCCGCTTCGCCGCTTCCGAGAGGTACCAGCGGTGCTCCAGCACCTGGTGGAAGATCTCCGCCGGCTCCAGCTTCCCGCGGAGGTCGGCCGGGACGGCGGCGATGGTGGGAGTGAACACCTCCGCCAGCCACCGGTAGGCCGCCACTTCCTCCGGCACCGGCCGCTGCTTCTCCCGCCGCTCCAGGTGCACCCGGAAGCTGGCGATGTCGTTCAGCAGGCGCCGCGCCTGGTTCTCCTGCACGTCCAGACCGGTGAGCATGAGGAGCTGGCGCTGGTGGTAGCCAGGCTCGACCACGCGCGTCCGGAGGCGCAGCCGGTCGCCGTCTTCCGTCGTCATCAGCTCGAGCTCCTTCACGTCGAAGCCGAGCGCGTTCAGGCGTCGGACCCGCGCCTCGATCCGGTAGCGCTCGTCCGGGCCGAACACCTCTTCCCGGGTCAGCTCGCACCAGAGGTCGTCGTAACGCCGCATCAGCTCCCGCGCCGTCGCGACCGGGTCGATGCCCGGCGGCAGGCCCACCGCGGCGTCCAGGTCCATCAGCTCGCCGGCAACGTTCTCCTGCGCGATCTCCAGCTCGTAGGCCCGCAGCCCGTCCGAGACGTAGCGGTGGCGTTCCGCGGTCTCCGCGTCCACGAGGTAGGCCACCAGGGCGCCCGCGTCGCGCCGGAAGAGCGTGTTCGAGAGCGAGCAGTCGCCCCAGAAGAGTCCCGCCAGGTGCAGCCGCACCAGCAGCTCGGCCAGCGCGTCGAGCAAGCTGCTGCGCAGGTCGCGCACCCCCTGGCTGGTGAACAGCACCCGGTACGGCAGGGAGAACTCCAGGTGCCGGGTGATGAGCACGGCATCCAGCTCGCCGCGCCCGCCCGGCCCGCGTCCACCGGGCGCGGGGTTGGTCGTCCGGCCGCTCACGACGCCGACGACGTCGACGACGGGCACCATCTGCTCGGCCAGGTGGCGGAGCAGGCGGTACTCGCGCTCGGCCAGGCGCTGCGGCAGCTCCTTGAGCGCGAAGAGCGCGCCGTCGTAGTTGGCGAAGCGCACCACGTGCCGCGAGATCCCGCGGGCGACCTCGACCAGTCGCTCGGATCTCCACTGGACCAGTGGGAGGTGCCAGGGCAGGTCCAGGAAATCTGGGTACCCCGGCCGGGTGACCATCTGGAAGCGCACGGGCAGTCCGCTCCCAGTATGCCGCCAGAGCGCGGGGCGGATGCCACACACGACCCCGTCCACCCTCCGGGCGCGACCGGTGTCCGCGGGAGCGCTCGCGCGCCGCCGTGCGAGCGACCTGGTATACACTCCGGCCGATCGTTACGGTCCTCGCGTCGCCTCCTCCGCCAGCGAAGCCGGGGGTCAGGACGGCGGCGGGCGACGCCGGCGGGAACGTCGCGCCGACCTGCCCACAGTGCCGACCCTTCTCATGCGGCTGCTCGTCCGGGCGGACAGGCGTGTCGCCACGGAGCGCAGACGAGCAGCACAACCGGACCGAGGGGCGCGCGCGGTGCGGCCCGTTCTCGTGGCGCGCGCCGGGCAGCGCCACCCGGCCCGCAGAGAGGACGGACAGATGATCGGAGCGGCAGCGTTGCGGAAGGCGCCCGCCGGAGTCTTCGGGCTGTGGCAGACGTCGGTTGGCAAGAAGGCCGTCATGGCCGTGACGGGCATCATCCTCTACGGCTACGTCGTCCTCCACATGTGGGGCAACCTCAAGCTCTTCGTGGGCGCGACCTTCCTCGACGAGTACGCGCTGTGGCTGCGCGAGGTAGGCCAGCCGCTCTTCCCGCGCGAGGGGCTGCTGTGGACGGTCCGCGTCATCCTGCTCGTCTCGGTCGTCCTCCACATCGTCGCCGCCTACCAGCTTACGCGCATGAACTGGGCTGGCCGGCCCGTGGGCTACCGCACCCGCAAGGACGTGCAGGCCACCTACGCCTCGCGCACCATGCGCTGGAGCGGGGTCATCATCCTGCTGTTCGTCATCTTCCACCTCCTGGATCTGACCACGGGCACGGCCAACCCGAACTTCGTCTACGGCCGGGTGTACGACAACGTGGTGGCCAGCTTCTCGCGCCCGTACGTCTCGCTCGTCTACACCCTGGCCGTTGGCGCCCTGGGCCTCCACCTCTACCACGGGGTGTGGAGCGCCTTCCAGACGCTCGGCCTAAACAACACGCGCTGGAACGGCTTCTGGCGCGGCCTGGCCATCCTGAGTGGCCTGGCGCTCTTTCTCGGCAACGCGTCCATGCCGCTCGCCGTCCTGGCGGGCGTGGTCAAGTAAGCAGGGAGTGATCCCGACGTGCCGGTAACCGCACCACCACCCACCCGCACCGCTCCTGGCACCCGCCCGGCTGCCTGGACCGTGGACGACACGCCGCTCCAGAGCGCCATCCCGCCCGGCCCGCTCGAGGAGAAGTGGGACCTGCATCGCTTCGAGATGAAGCTGGTCAACCCGGCCAATCGCCGCCGGTACCGGATCCTGGTGGTCGGGACCGGGTTGGCGGGCGCCTCGGCAGCCGCCACGCTCGGCGAGCAGGGCTACCCCGTGGAGTGTTTCTTCTACCAGGACAGCGCCCGCCGCGCGCACAGTATCGCCGCCCAGGGCGGCATCAACGCCGCCAAGAACTACCGCAACGATGGCGATAGCGTCTTCCGCCTGTTCTACGACACGGTCAAGGGCGGTGACTTCCGCGCGCGCGAGGCGAATGTGTACCGCCTGGCGCAGGTCAGCCTGAACATCATCGACCAGTGCGTCGCGCAGGGGGTGCCCTTCGCCCGCGAGTACGGCGGCCTGCTCGACACGCGCTCGTTCGGCGGCGCGCAGGTCTCGCGCACGTTCTACGCCCGCGGCCAGACCGGGCAGCAGCTCGAGCTGGGCGCCTACCAGGCGCTCATGCGCCAGGTGGACCTCGGCCAGGTCGTCCTCCACCCGCGCACCGAGATGCTCGACCTGGTGGTCGTCGACGGCCGCGCGCGCGGCATCGTGGCCCGCGACATGGTGACGGGCGAGATCCGCTCGCATGTCGGCGACGTAGTCGTCCTGGCCACCGGCGGGTACAGCAACGTCTTCTACCTCTCCACCAACGCCCGGGGCTGTAACGTCACCGCCATCTGGCGGGCCTACAAGCGCGGCGCGGCGTTCGGCAACCCGTGCTTTACGCAGATCCACCCCACCTGCATCCCCGTCCACGGCGAGTACCAGTCCAAGCTCACGCTGATGAGCGAGTCGCTCCGCAACGACGGCCGCGTGTGGGTGCCGAAGACAGGCGGCGACACGCGCCGCCCCGGCGACATCCCCGAGCACGAGCGCGACTACTTCCTGGAGCGGAAATACCCCAGCTTCGGCAACCTGGCCCCACGCGACATCGCCTCCCGGGCCGCCAAGGAGGTCTGCGACCAGGGGCGCGGTGTCGGCCCGAGCGGGCTGGGCGTCTACTTGGATTTTTCAGACGCCATCGCGCGCCTGGGCGTGGACGTGATCCGGGACCGCTACGGCAACCTCTTCGACATGTACGAGCGGATCACGGCGGAGAACCCGTACCAGGTGCCCATGCGCATCTACCCCGCGCCGCACTACACCATGGGCGGCCTGTGGGTGGACTACGACCTGATGAGCACGATCCCGGGCCTGTTCGTCGCCGGCGAGGCCAACTTCTCCGACCATGGCGCCAACCGCCTGGGCGCCAGCGCGCTCATGCAGGGCCTGGCGGACGGCTACTTCGTCCTCCCCAGCACCGTCCCCCACTTCCTGGCCGACCACAAGCCGGACGGGCTCGACGCGGCGCACCCGGCGTTCGTCGAGGTGGAGAACGAGGTGCGCCAGCGTATCAAGCGGCTGCTCAGCATCCGCGGCAAGCGCACCCCGGACTCGCTCCACCGCGAGCTGGGACGGCTCATGTGGGACAAGGTCGGCATGGCTCGCAACGCCCGGGGCCTCACAGAGGTGCTGGCCGCGATCCCGGAGATCCGCGAGGAATTCTGGCGCAACGTCAACGTACTCGGCGAGAACGCCGAGCTCAACCAGTCCCTGGAGAAGGCGGGTCGGGTGGCGGACTTCCTGGAGCTGGCAGAGTTGATGGCCGTCGACGCGCTGCACCGCGAGGAGTCATGCGGCGGCCACTTCCGCGAGGAGTACCAGACCGAGGACGGCGAAGCCACGCGCGACGACGAGCGCTTCACCTACGTCGCCGCCTGGCAGTACAGCGGCCCGGGCTGCCCGCCGGCGTTGCGGAAGGAGCCGCTCACGTTCGAGCACGTGCACCTCGCACAGCGCAGCTACAAGTGATCGGGCCTCGGCGTTCACCCATCACACGCCGGGGCTATCAGCCCTCAGCGGTCAGCGCGCAGCACGCAGCCAGCGTTGGCGCTGCCCGGCGCCTCCTGACCGCTGACTTCTCACTCGTAGGACCACCATGAAACTGACTCTCAACGTCTGGCGCCAGAAGAATGCGCAGGCCCCGGGCCGCTTCGTCACCTACGCGGCGGCCGACGTCAGCCCGGACATGTCGTTCCTGGAGATGCTGGACGTCGTCAACGAAGAGCTGGCCACGCGGGGCGAGGACCCCATCGCCTTCGATAGCGACTGCCGCGAGGGGATCTGCGGCATGTGCGGACTGCTGGTCAACGGCATTGCCCAGGGTCCCGAGAGGGCCACGACTGTCTGCCAGCTCCACATGCGCCACTTTCACGATGGCGAGACGATCACCATCGAACCGTGGCGAGCGCGCGCCTTCCCGGTGATCAAGGACCTCGTGGTCGATCGGGCCTCGCTCGACCGCATCATGGCCGCGGGCGGCTACATCTCGGTCTCCACCGGCAGCGCGCCGGATGCCAATGCCATCCCGGTGCCCAAGGCCGACTCGGACGGGGCCATGGACGCCGCGGCGTGCATCCAGTGCGGGGCGTGCGTGGCCGCCTGCCCGAACGCCTCGGCAACCCTGTTCGTGGCGGCCAAGGTCGGGCACCTGGGCCTCCTGCCTCAGGGCCAGCCGGAGCGGTACGGGCGCGTCATGCGCATGCAGCAGCAGATGGAGGCGGAGGGCTTCGGCGCCTGCACCAACATCGGCGAATGCTCGGCGGTGTGCCCCAAGGAGATCAGCCTCGACTTCATCGCCCGGCTGAACCGTGACCTGATTGGCGCCACGCTCAGAGGCGACGCCTAAGCGCTCCGCGCTTCCTCATTGAGGGGGCCACGCACGTGGGCCCACGTGCGTGGCCTTGCCCCTGAGGCGCCGCCCGCCCGGTCGATCAGAGCGGGCCCGGCTCGACTTCGCGGCGCTCGTTCAGCCGTAGGCGCGTGCGCTGGAGCGGATCGTTGACCAGGTAGTGGGCGCTCCCAATCGTGACGCGCACGCCGGGGTAGCAGACGTCCAGCGCGTCCACGCGCGCGGTGCGGATCTCCCCGAGCTGCAGGTGGAGCTCCGCGGCCCGCCCGGCCAGGAGCTCCACCTGCTCGGTGAGCTGGTCGCGTGCAGCGGCGAGCTGCCGCAGCGTCTCGTGCTTCTCGGGCGGGAGCAGGCCGCGGCGGTGCTGCTCCAGGAGGAACTCGATCCCCTGGCTCGTGCGCTGCAGCCGCGCCTGCTCGTCGGCCTCCAGCTTCCGCGTGGCGTGCAATTCGGCGAGCAGCCGGGGCGCCATGCCCACGACAATCTCGGTGGCGGCCCCGATGTGCGAGCCCAGGAACCGCGCTGACACCGTGTCGCGCGCGGCCACCCGTCCGCCGATGATCGCCCCTCGCCTGCCCACCACCTCCACGCTCACGCCGGCCTCGACCCGACTGCTCAAGATGCCGTCGGCCGCCCATACGTGCCCTCCCGCTCGGACGTCCGCGTTCTCGATGAACTTGGCCTTGACCGACCCGCCGGCGGCGATGTGTCCGTGGCCACCCCCCTGGATGCCGTAGAGCACTGTGATGCTGCCGCCGGCTTCCACCGTCCCCCCATCGACACCGCCGTAGATCTCCACGTCGCCGCCAGCCTTCACCCAGAAGCCGGGATGGACGTTGCCACGCACGAGGACGCTCCCCACGAACTCGATGTTCCCCGTCTCCGGGCTGATGTCGGTCCCTGCCTCGAAGACCGTGGAGACGATGATCCGCCCCTCGATCAGAGTCGCGTGCCCGTCGATGGTGGCGACGACGCGCAGCTGGTCGTCGGCGTACGCGGTGCCCTTCCCGGGCCGCAATGCGGCCTCGCGTCCGGCCTTCGCGGGCACCACCGTGCCGAGTACGTTCATGCCCGGCACCCCGGGCGTGGGAGCGGTGCGGGTGCCCAGCACCGTGCCCTTGGCGACGCCGCGGACCAGGCCGAGGTCGAAGAGGTCCACGCTTCCGTCGGGCCGCACTCTGGGGCGGCCGCTCACCGCCGTTAGACAGGGGTGGTACTCGCCCGTGCCGTTCTCGCCCGGCACGGGCGGCCGCCCCCGGGCGACGACCCTCGGCTCCCCCGGGGGCGCCCCACGCGGACGGCCCTCCGCGTCGGCGACGGCGCGCTTGACGGCGGCCGCGTCGATGCCGAACACGACGCCGGCCTCGGCCAGCTTCTGGAGCGCCTGGTCCGCGCTCGCCGGCGTCCCGCCCTCGCCAGGCGGCGCGACGACCAGGAACGCGCTCATCCGGTCCGGTGCCACCCGCACGGACACCTCGCCATGCTGGATCGTCTGCTCCGGCGGGGCCTGGGCCGTTGCTTCAACCATCGCCACTTCCGACGGGCTCCCCCAGTGTGATGCGGGCGCTTCCTTGTCTGAAGTATCGGAAGGCTCCCCGCCCGCCTTGATCCCCGCGCGGGGAGTACTTCCAGGCCGGCTCGGACAGACGTTCGGATCGCCCCCGTCAACTGGCCAGAGCGCCGGGCTCCACGCACGGCGCCGCCGAGGCGGCTACGCGTGCGGGAACCGGCGCTGGAGGGCTGCGTCCCGGTTCCTGGCGCGCGTGCTCCACACCGCGGCGCGCGGCCGCCGCCCCACGCTCGTCACGCTCGGGCGACCGGTCGGCCTCGAGCGCGCTGGCGCGGCCGCCAGCCGAACCTGCTTCTCGATCGCCTGCCGTAGCCCCGCAATCAGCTCCTCGATGCCAAACGGCTTCTTGACGACGGCGTCCGCCAGCCGCCACCCTTCCTCACCCAGGTCGGCGACCCGCGCGCTGACCACGACGACCGGGATCGTCCGCGTCGCCGCCGCCCGCTTCAGATCGGCCAGTAGCTTCTGCCCGGGCCGCTCCGGGAGCGCGAGGTCGAGCAGGATCAGGGCGGGGAGGCGGCTCGCCAGCAGGCGGGTGGCCGTGTACCCGTTCGACGCCTCGAGCACCTCGAACCCCCGCTCGGCGAGGATCTCGGCCTCGAGCGCTCGCACCCACGGGTCGTCCTCGACGACGAGGACGAGCGGCCGCGGAGACGCTCCCGCGTTCATGCTGGTCGGCCACCTCCGGCGAGCAGGGCCGGCCACCGCACCGGACCCCGGGCTTACGTCAACATGGTACCCTCGCAGCGGCCGCGGGCGCGCGGGGTGCATCCCGAATGTGACGCGCCCCGCGTTCTTCCGGTCAGGCCTGGCGCTAAGTCAGCGTTGAGCAGCCGGAGGGCCTCGCGGGCGCCCAGGCGGCGGCCGTCCGCTCACGGTCGCGCGCCCCATGGGGAGCGGCGCCCGACAGTGGCTGCGCCGCGCGGCGCCCGCGCCCCCGTCAGCGCCGGCGTCGCGGCGACGCCAGCGCGAGCAGGGCAATCCCGAAGCCGAGCCCGGCGACCTCGCCCAGGATGACGCCCGGCCACGGCGACGTACCGGTCAGCCCCCAGAAGAGGAGCGCAATCACCGCCCCCAGCACCGCCACCGCGACCGTGGCGGCGACCGCCTCTTCCAGCAGCGGGTCCAGCTTCACGCGCCTGGAGTGTAGCGGCCGGGTGCCGCGCCGACGCCCCTACCCAAGCCGCGCCACGGTCCACGCGCGGGCGCGTCCCGGCCGTCGGCACGCGTCCACCAGCCGGCGAGCAGCTCGCCCCGGCCTACCGGGCCCGGATCGAGGCCGCTGCGGCCCAGAGTTTACAGGACTGTTACCGGCCGGTGATCTCCCGGTGATCTGGCACGCCTAGAATCGCTCGGGCACGGCCCGACGGACCGCCAGGCGCTCGGGCCGCGACGACGAGCGCAGGGAGGAAAGGAAGGGCTCCCCGTCGGGCCGGCTCGCAGGCGGCGAGCGTGGCGCTCCCAGCCCGCGAGACGATCCACACCCACAGTTCGATCGCCGGATTCTGCCGATCACGTTTGGTCGTCACGTTCGGCGAATCGTTCCGCGTGAGATGAGCTGATCGCTCAACACACCATTAACAGCCAGGAGCGGGGAGTTTCTCTGGGCACACCAGGGGGACGTTCCACTTGGCTATTCGCAGACGGAGAAGCGTCGTGCGTCGAAACACAGGATATGGGCTATTCGCGGCTCAGGCTTCTGCCTTTGTAGCCGCCATCGTGGTAGCCACAGCTATCCCGGCGCCGGCATCTGCGGATGTACAGTCAGTCAACAACAGCTGTCGAGCTGCAACGTTCAGCACTGATTTCACCGCGCTTGCGAAGAGTATTGCCATGAACGCGTTCACCACGGACGAGGGCAACAGCTGTTATGAGGCGATGTCGGACAGCCAGCGCGACCTGCTCTTGAAAGCATACCTGGCTGTAATTGGCATTTCTGAGGCGGAACTGCAGGAAGAGGCCAAGCAGCTTCGTTCTGCCCCTCCGCCGGGTCCGCCGCCCGTCCAGCCTCGTCCGAGCGCCAGCGCGACCCCGCTCTCCCTGCAGACGGCCTCGTCCGGCTGGATCGCCGAGTGGGCAGAGCACGACCCCACAGGCTGGGGCACCTATGTTGGAACGCCGAATTCGTATTTCCAGGATTCCACCTGGTGCGACGGCGACCCAGGGGACGTGGACTACGGGTTCCCGACCAACATGGGCACGGCCGTTTCGAACCTCAGTCACCTTCGCACCCGCGGGATGGAGATCCGGGTAACCCTCATGCTCGCCGGGTACGGGGGTCTCAACACCTGGATTGATTATCCGTCATCTACGGTCTATCCCTGCGTTGGCGACAATGGTGTGATTGTCGGCGGTGGAGTCGGCAACATTCAGAACAACTTGCGCATGCTCTACAACGGGTAGCGTGGCGGCAGGCATCCAGGAGACAGAACGGTTCACTCCACAGCAGCGAGAGGCCAACCTCTCGCTGCTGTGGAGCGCAGTCGGCAGGTGGTAGACCGCTCCCACGAAATGGGGCGTGCGCGGGAGGAAGGAGCAAGACTGTGCCATGGTTGGACGGATACCTGCACGGCGGCGCCTCGTGGTCCTCGGAGCCGGCCTGATGACCTTGGGCGTGCTCCTGTTCTCGCTCGTCACGCGATGGCTGGTGCGCCTGCCCCAGTACCCCCAGTACCCTATCGTTGCAGACGGAGCCTTCTTTGGTGGTATCGCCCTGTTCGCCTCTGGCTGGGTGCTCGTGGGTACGGGCCTCCGCCGGCAGCAGAACCCGCGGTCGGGGGCGTTGTGGGCTGCGGTGCTCTACGTCGCGGTAGGCATCGGCTGGCTCGGCAGCTACGTGTCCTACACGGTGCTCTCCGGAGAGAGGCTGCTGACGTCCTGGGCGACGCCGGTGGCGCTGCTGCTCGCCGTGCTGTGGCCCTGGTATGTCGCGGCGGTGTTGGGCGTGTTCGGGCTCGGGCTTCGCTAGCCACCGCCAGGTACCCTGGGTTCCCGGTCGACGGCGACGATCACGGCATGGGGGTCTGGCGAGTCCAGCCGCGGGCTGCCCTCAACTCGGAGGGAGCGGCGGAGATGCGCGAGCCCACGACTCGTTGGCCCTTCGACGGAGGGGAGGCGGCCCCGCCGTCCGGTCACCCGCACGGACGAGCGGAGAGAACGCCTAACAGAGGTCGGCGCTGTTCTCGCCCCAAGCAGCTGCAGACGCCAAGGAGCCGGCTCCTGGTGTGGCTCGCTGGTGGTCCCTCGAGTTGTCCGCGCGTCTGCTTCCGCGGTCTGCTCTCCGAAGCGGCACGGAAGCCCACCTCACCAACCCATCGAGGAGCCGCACCCAGGGAAGATGCGGGCTGACTGCGTTGGCGAGACGGTGATCAGCGGTCCACAGCTCGCACCCCACGATGGCCGCAAGGGCCAGGTAGAGCGAATCGTAGATGGTCGGGCGGCCGAAGTGGCTGGCCAACTGCCAGGCGACCGCGTAGAGGTCATCGGGCTCGCGCACCTGGATGGGCAGGCCTTCCAGGAGGCGGCGAGCTTCATCCGCGTCGGTCGCCGTGAGAACCCCCCGATGCATCTTCCGACGGAGCACGGAAAGCGTCTCGGCGCGGAAGAGTACCGGCGCGACCAGGACCTCACCCGCTTCTGCCTAGCCCTGCCAGGTGCGCCGCGCGATGTCGCTATCTGCCTCGTCCACGACGACCTTGACGGCGACCGATGCGTCGATCGCAATCATGAGCGCTGGCCTCGGATCGCCGCCAGCGCCTCTTCGATGGTCTCGCTGTCCCGCGCTCGCTGCCGGCGCCGCAGGTCGTCCGCCTGCCGCAGGAGCGTCTGCCACCGCTCGCGCTCGGCAGGGCTGAGGGTCGCCCTGCGATGCAGCCAGTCGGTCAGGGCTCGGCCACCGCCTCCTTGACCGGGCGACCCTCCTTCGCGGCCTCCGCCTTCACCTGGCGATAGAGACGCTCGTCATCGAACGGCACGGGGATCCGCTTCATGCCGCCCTCCAGCACACAAGTCAGACCTTATTGCATCGCTCGCGAGTATCGTCGTGGCCGGTTGGCCAGGGATGGCCCCTTGGGCCACTGGACCCGAGCAGCGGCGGGCGCGGCACGCCTTGGCGTACGCGGCCGTGGGCGGCGACACGCGCCCGGGGGCGCGGAGCAGTCGGGGCGGCGCGCTCAGCTCCCGACGACCTCCAGGCCGGCCAGCCCCAGGGCGCCGGCCGCCGCCAGCAGCCCGCTCCAAAGCGTGACGCCCGCCGCCATCCACGCCAGCAGCGAGCGGAGAGGCGCGCCCGCGGCAACCCCCACAGCCGTCCCGAGCGGCGCGCCGACCAGGAGCGGCGCCAGGAGTCCCAGCCCGACGACCCCATAGCGTTCCCAGACGCGGCGCACGACACCGTGCGCATGCGGCCCACCCCCACCCCGTCGGGCCAGGACCCAGGCGCGCGCCCTCGCGCCCAGGAGGCCGATCACCGCCGCGCCGGCCCAGGCACCTGTGGCCGCCGTCACGGCCACCAGCGCCGGGTGCAGGCCCAGCGCCAGCCCGGCCGGGACCGCCGCCCACAGCTCGAGCGCGGCCAGCGCGAACACGCCGGCGAGCTTGAAGAGCGTATCGGGTTCCACCAGGTGTCCTCCGCATGGCCCGCCAGCGGCATTGGGTGTTCCGGCCGCGGCCGGCGCCGGCTCAGCCCCGGCCAGCGGGGCGCCCCGCTGGCCGCCCTCACGCCGCCCCGGCAGGGTGAGCGAAGCGGAGCGTCTGGCACGCGAGGCCCTCGAGCCAGGGGGGGAACGGCTCCTGGAGTTTACAGGACTGTTACCTGCCGGTGATCTCCCGGTGATCTGGCACGCCTAGAATCGCTCGTGCACGGCCCGACGGACCGCCAGGCGCTCGGGCCGCGACAACGCGAAGCAGGGAGATGATCCATACGTACAGCCAGATTGGTCTCCGTCGTTGGGGTTGTGGTGGCCGCCGCGACGTTACTGTCCAGCGCCGTCTCCGCTGCACCCGTGGCCGCCGGCCAGCAGCCCGTGACCCCGAGCCAGGCAGCTGAGCTCTCGGCCGAGAGTTGCGCGCGGAACCTGACGCCGCAGCAGCTCGATGCGCTGGTCGGGTACATGCTGCGTGGCGAGCAGCCGCCGTCCGCGACGGCGTGCTACTGGGCGCTCAGCCTGGCGAACCAGGCGCGCGTGGGCGAGGCGCTGCTCCTGGCCAAGGGCATCTCCCGCGAGCAGCTCGCCCGTGAGCGCGCGCAGAACGCCGGTCCGCCACGTGCGACGCCGCGCTTCCGGCCCAGCGGCCAGGCCGGCATCCTCGCCACCTTCTTCGTGCTCAACGCGCCCTGGGGGTCGAACACCGGCACGGGCACCCGAGCGAGCAGCTACTACCAGAACGACGGGTGCGACAGTGACCCCACCGACTCCGACTGGGAGTACGAGTTTCCGCTCAACGTGTCGACTGGACAGGAGGCGAGCCTGCGCTACTACAACACGAACTGGGGCGTGGATGCCGGGCTCAAGACTGCGTATTCAAACGGCATCCTGACGTACGGCTACCACGACTGGGGGCGGACCTGGGGCTGCATAGGCCAGACCGCATGGTCGCTGGGGCTGGGCAACGTCGCCAACAGCCTGTACCTGTACAAGCAGTGAGCCCGGTCAGAGGATTCTCCCCGATCTTGGCGCTTGTCTACCCGGCGGTGCTCGGCCTGGTGGCGGTCTGGGGGACCGGCCTCGGGCCGCCGCTGGGCAACATCCTCGCGCGGGACCTGCCGCTCGGCGACCTCCTCGCCAGGGCCGTGGTCCTGCTGCCGATCGCCCAAGAGGGGAAGCAGCTCTTCTCGGCCCTGGCCGCGCTGCACGTGCTGGCGCTGCTCCTGCTAGGTGCCTATGCCGCGCCGGCCCGGCCCGCGGTCTCGGAGCTGGCCCGGGCTGGTGCCTGGAGCCTCGGCCACACGGCCGGGGGCGCACTCCTGCTCGGCGTGGTGGCCGCAGTCGTGGGCGTCGGGCTCGTGCGACTCCTGCAGGTGCTCGTCCTCTCAGTCGGCTCGACCCTCCTTGCGGCCAGCCTCGCGACCTTCTTCACGGTGCTCCTCAGGGAGCGCCGTCGGGCGCTGGCGCGGACGTACCTCGTCGTCTTCGGCCTGATCGTGGTGGGCGGCGTGGTCCTGGTATTTATCCCCGCGCCAGATGAGCAGCTCTGGCCCCCTACGCTGGGGGAGGCGCTGGGCTACATGAACCCCCTGGCCGCCCTCCGCGGCGTCGTGCGCGCCGAGGTACGCTTCCTCGAGGTGTGGTCGCTACCCACCCCAGCCGAGAACTTCCTCCCCGGTTGGGAGGGCCATCTCGGCTTCGTGGCGGTCGCGGTCCTCGGCCTGGTGCTGGCGGCCAGGCTCGTGGCCCGGCGCTCGCCTGGCGCCAGGGGGTAAGCCTCGCAGCGTCCGGCTCCTTCGATGCTTCCACGGCCAGCGAACCCACGGGGAGGTAGCCTCGCTCGCCGGCGGCGACTGCGGGCCCTCCGCATCTGGCCTCCGGCAGAAGCTCCTCGTCTTCGGCAGCGCTGGAGCCACTGGCGCCGGCCTTGGGGGAATCGCCGACGAGCGAAGGACCAATCGGTTCCTGAACGAACTTGCTGCCACGAGCTTGCCCTCCACGGCGGAACACGGCCTCGCCTACCACTACACCGACCTCTTGCTTGCCAACCTGGCGGGCTGGGCCAGCTTGCTGGCGGTCGCCATCCTGATGGGGATCCTCGCGGGTCGCAGCGCATTCGCCACCGGGCCACTCCGGGCGGGTGCCCTCCCAGCTATTCCGCCCTGGCTCGCAGCTCTCGCGCTGGTGCTCATCGGGGCGTGGGCTGGCGCCTCCACCACCCGCTGGCTCACAGCACAGCGCCTCCTTGGCGCCGAGTCGGGGGGCCAGCCGGTGGCCTTCATGGCCGCGTGGCGCAGCGACCCGGCGTATCTCCAGTACGTGTCCTGCTGATCGGTGCATCTATCCTTCCAGCGATCGCTTGGATGCTTCCCCACCTCCGGCGGCGAAGGGGAACGCGATGAGCGCGGCACGAGTCCCCGGGCGCGTCGCGGTCGTCGCCCTGGCCGTCGCCACACTGGCCGCGGCCGCAACCGCCACGGGGGTCTCCTGGGTCCGCTGGTCGGCCCTGGAACGACCCGAGTCACTGCACAGCGCGTCCCCCGCGGCGCCCAATCCCGGGACGGCCGCGGGCTTCGGCGGCGCATACGACGCCATGTCCGTGGCGGAGGCCAGGCAGCGGGTCCCATTCCGGGTCCTCGAACCCAGGGAATTGCCGGCCGGTTACGCCCTGGTGCGGACGGAGGTCGCCGCGCCCGGTGTGCAGCCGCCGCATGTGCGCCTCGTTTACCAATCGGCGACCGCGCCAGCGCGCGACCTGCTGGTCGTCGAAACGCTCGGCGACCTCTCCGAACGCGTGGCCGGGCTCGCCGCCGGAACGATCCGAAAGCGCGCGCTCGAAGGGCGCCCGGCCTACTACGTCGACGGCCTTCCCGCCGACCCCCAGGCGGTAGACCGCATGACGACCGGGCTGGTGGTCGAGCGGAACGGGGTCGTCATCCAGGTGCTCGGGTGGGTTGACGCAGGGGTGGATCGGGCCGCCCTCGAGCGCCTGGTGGCTTCGCTGGAGTGAGTCGCCTTGGAGGGGACCCGGGTGCGCGAAGCTGTCATCCACGGGCGAACCGCCCCGCCAGCCTGGCGCCTATGGGTGTCGTGGAGCCTCGCCACGGCAGCCGGTGGCACCGCGGCGGCCGCGGCGCTCCGCCCGTCGACCAGCCGGAGCAAGGCACGGATCTCCGCCACCAGCTCCCGCGGCTCGAAGGGCTTGGGGAGGTACGCGTCCGCACCCACCCCCAGCCCAACCAGCTTCTCCTCCAGGCCGCGCCGCGCCGTCAGCATCAGCACCGGGGTGTACTCGGCGCGCTGCCGGATGCGGCGGCAGAGCTCCAGGCCGTCCAGATCGGGCAGCAGGACGTCGAGCACCACGAGGCTCGGCGGGGCCTCGTCAAGGCGCGCCAGCGCCTCGAGTCCGGTCCGTGCGCCGCTGGCCTCGAACCCGGCCTGCCGCAACAACCGCAGGAGCGCCTCCAGGATGGGCGGTTCGTCCTCCACCACCAGGAGGCGCCGCCCGGCCGGCATCACGGGCGGCAGTCTACGCGCTCGACGCGCGCCGTTCCAGGCGGCGCTCCAGTGCTACGGCTCCGCCACCGCGGCCGCTGGCTGGCGCGCGCCGAGACGGCCCAGGGCCAGGTGCAGTACGAAGGCGACGCTGAAGCTGGGCAGGGAGGCGCCGAGCCAGGGCGCCAGGCCGCCGATCCCGAACGCCGGCAGCCCGGAGATTCCCAGGTAGACGGCCGTGCCCACCAGCCAGACGGCGATGGCGCGCCACTGCACCCCGCCGGCGTACCAGTAGGCGCCACCAGTCTGGAACAGCGCGGCGGTGTCGTAACGGCGCCCGCGCAGGACGAAGTAGTCGGCCGCGAGCACGCCGAGGAGCGGCACGAACGCGGAGCCGATCAGCAGCAGGAAGCTCTCATACTGAGCCAGTGGAACGGCGAGCGCGATCACCAGCACGACCGCGCTCACGGCCACCACCAGCCAGCGGTGGCTCAGACGCGGGAAGAGGTTCTGCACAGACACGGCGGTCGAGTAGACATTGGCGAAGCCCTCGTCGGCCTCGTCGATCAGCAGGACGAGCAGCGCCAGCCAGCCGGCGGTCAAGCTGGCGATGGCGGCAAGCAACGGCGCGATCGGCGCCGACGGGTCGGCAGCAACCCCCAGCGCCAGCACCAGCCCCGCGCCCAGCGCGTAGAACCAGACCTGGGGCACGAAGTAGCCAGCGGCAGTCCCCCAGAACGCGGCCCGCCCGTCGCGTGCGAAGCGGCTGTAGTCGGCGACGAGCGGGAACCAGGAGATGGGCAGCGCCACCACCAGGTCGACAGCCAGCCAGAATGAGAGCTCCCCCGTCCCCGGCTTGAGCAGGAACGCCCCGAGGTCGTAGGTCGCCACGAGCGCCACCGTGATCCAGACCGTGGTGGCGAGGACCGCCCAGACCACGAAGCGCTCGAGCACGCGCTTGGTCACCAGCACCGGGCCACCGAGCGCCAGCAGCAGGGTCAGCGCGGTGAAGGCGACCACCCAGAGCGGGTAGGCGGACGGCCAGCCAAGCGCCCGCGTGCCGAGCGCGTCCGCGGCCTGCGCCATCACGATGACCTCGAAGGTTGCCCAGCCGAGGAGCTGGAGAACGTTCAGCACCGTCGGGGCGTAGGAGCCGCGAATCCCGAGCGGTGCGCGCAGCAGCACCATGGTGGGCACACCCGTATCACTCCCGACGACGGCGGCGATGCCCAACAGCAGGTTGCCGATGGCCGCGCCCACCAGGATCGCCAGGAGGGCCTGGGCCAGGCCCAGCCCGGGCACGAGGAACATCCCCACCACCATCACCAGGAAGCTGATCCCCAGGTCGGCCCAGAGCACGAAGGTGTCCCACGTGCCCAGGGCGCGTCGCTCCCGGGCAACCGGGGCGACCCCTACGGCCCCCATCTCTGCGAGCGAAGCCATGTCTCTGGCCCTCCTTCCGACGACGCTGTGGCGCGGCCAAACGAAAACCGCCCTCGCGATCAGCGGGGGCGGCCAGGCAGCTCGTCGCGCTCGTGCTTCCCTACGCTGGCATTACCCAGGTCAGGTCTTGAGGGTTGGCCCGCTCCATCCCGCGAGCCTCTCAGCAAATCCGCACCCCTACTGCGCGTCTTCAGTTGTCCCGGCTCATCCTACACCTTCGGACCAGGGCTTGCCCAGGCCACCGGCCGCGGGAGGGCGCGGCCGGAGGAAAGGTGGCGCGGTCCGCTCCCTGTGCCGGGGCTGCGCGGCGCGCCCGCACGGCTCACGTCCGCCGCGCCGCCGGCACTCGGCCACGGACAGCGGGATGGCCGAGAGTTCGAGGAGGACCGAGAACACCACCGGCGCCGGCACCGAGCGGTCGGAGAGGACGCCCATGCCGGGGCTGCTGGCGAACGCTCCGGAAGCCCGCGTGACGCGCCGGGCCCGGATTCGTTGGAGGAAGAGCAGCTCCACTCGGGGCTGAGAACCCGTCACACACCCAGGGAGGTCTCTTGCACCGCCTTCTACGCGTGCTGCTCGGCGTCCTCGTGGTCGCCGCAGCCACCATGCCGGCCGCGCCCATGGCGCTGGCCCAGACAACCGACGAGCGGTTCTTCCCGCAGACGAGCTACCGCATCGACAACGACGCCTTCTGGAGCTACTTCCAGCGACGGGGCGGCGTGCGCACGTTCGGCTACCCCGTGTCCCGGCAGTTCCGGCTGGACGGGTTCCCGGTCCAGATCTTCCAGCGCGAGGTGATGCAGCAGAAGCCGGACGGCTCCGTCGCCACGCTGAACCTGCTGGACGAAGGGCTGATGCCCTACACCCGCATCAACTTCTCCACGTTCCCGGCCCCTGATCCGGCAATCATCGCCGCCACCCCGCTACCGAGCGACCCGGCCTACGCGGAGAAGATCATCCAGTTCGTGGCCGACCAGGCGCCCGACACCTTCGAGGGCGAGCCCGTCAACTTCGGCCAGACGTTCAACACCACCGTCACCTACGAGGACGCCTACCCGAACGGCGACGGGCCGGCCTCCGTAATGCCGCTGTTCAACCTGGAGCTCTGGGGCGCGCCGACCTCCCGGCCCACCCGCGATCCCAGCAACTTCAACTTCATCTACCAGCGCTTCCAGCGCGGCATCATGCACTACGACAAGACGACCGGCCTGACGCAGGGGCTGCTGCTGGCCGACTACCTGAAGGCGATCCTGACCGGCCAGAACCTGCCGCCGGACCTGGAGGCCCAGGCTCGCGGGTCGCGCTTCTACAGGCAGTACGCGCCCGGCCAGCCAGGCAGCATCGCCCGCCCGGCCGAGCTGCCCGGCAGCGACCTGACCAATGCGTTCGAGCAGCAGCAGCCCGCCACCGGGGGCGCGACCCCCGTGGCACCCGCCAGCGGCTTCGCCTACGGCTTCCAGATCCACATGTGGGATGCGAACGCCGAGGCGAAGGACCTGATCGCCGGGATTGCCAGGGGCGCCGGCTTCAACTGGGTCAAGCAGCAGGTCGAGTGGAATGCCGTCGAGCGGGCGCCCGGCCAGTATGACTGGGGCGAGCTGGACGCCATCGTCAACGCCGCCAACGCCAAGGGGCTGCAGGTCCTCCTGACCGTGGTCCAGGCGCCGCCGTTCTACCGCGGCGCCTCGAGCGGCTTCATGCCCGCCGATCCGAGCACCTTCCAGACGTTCATGCAGGCCCTGGCCGCGCGCTACGCCGGGCGGGTGCAGGCGTACGAGCTGTGGAACGAACAGAACCTCGACCGCGAGACTGGGCCGGGCAACGTCAACCCGGCGAACTACCTGCAGCTCCTGAAAGCCGGGTACACCGGCGTCAAGGCGGGCGACAGCCAGGCGCTGGCGCTGCTGGGCGCGCCGAGTCCGACAGGAGCCAGCGTCCCCGGTGTCTCGATGGACGACCTCGAGTACCTGCGCCAGCTCTTCGCGATCAATGGCGGCGAAGTGACACAGTACTTCGACGCGCTCAGCGCCCACCCGAGCGGGTTCTCCAACCCGCCCGACTGCACGCCGGCGACGCCGGAGTGCAGCCTCTCCGGCGGCTTCAACAATGACCCCAGCTTCTTCGCCTTCTACCGCGTAGCCCAGTACCGCGAGGTGATGGTCCAGAATGGCGACGGCGCCAAGAGGATCTGGTTCACCGAGTTCGGGTATGACTCGACGGACGCTCCGCCGCCTGGCTACGAGTACGCCCGGTTCATCAACGAGCAGCAGCAGGGCCAGTTCCTGGTGCGCGCCTTCCAGAAGGCGCGCGAGCTGGACTACGTCGGGGGCATGATCGTCTGGAACCTGAACTTCCAGCCGTTCGTCCCGAAGTCTGACGAGAAGTGGGGCTTCGGCGTGATCCGGCCTGACTGGAGCCCGCGGCCGGCGTACGCCATGCTGGCGGCGATGCCGAAGCCGTAGCGCTCGCGGCGCGAGCGATGCAGGGGCGACGCGTGGGCGTCGCCCCTGCGTGGTTCCCGGGACGTCGCGGCGCCTGGCCCACCGTGCGCCCCGGCCAGCTATCCTGGCGCCAGGGTGACCTCGAAGGGTCAGACGCCCCGATGGCGCAGCGTACCAATCCCCGCCGAGCCCGAGGGCAAGGTGGTCGTGGTGCGGGTGTGCTTGCCAGACGACGTGGAGGGGCGCTTCGTGCTCGACACCGGGGCGGGAACGTCCGGGCTGAGCCTCGCGTGCGCGCGCCGGCTCGCCCTCCCCCTGCGCCCCAGCCTGCGCGTCCGCACGCCCATGGGCCTCACCGCGGTTGGCACGCTCCACGTGCCCTGGCTGGTGGTTGGACCGCTCCGCGTCGCTCAGCTGCGGCTCGCGGTTGTGCCGCTCCCCGACGACCGGGTGGACGGGCTCCTTGGGCTGGATGTCTTCCGCGCGCTCGGCGCCGTCGGCGTTACCCTGTTGCTCCACCCACCCCGCGTCGAGGTGCTCCTCCCGGTCGACGAGGGCTGATGCCCGCCCTCGCCCGCGCGGTCGCCACCGGCAGCCGGCGCGAGGCGCAGGCGCGGCCCACCGGCAGCCCTCGCGCGCAGGAGGCGTGAACCAGCTCGGCCGGGCTCAGCCTGGAGTCGAACGCAGGCCCCGGCTCGCGCCCCGAACGCTGGTTGAACGCGACGGGCGAAGCGCCTACGGCCGCGCCACCCGCACGCCAGCGGCCTCCTCCCACAGGCGGACCAGGCCGGCCATGTCGTCTTCGCCCAGCCCGCGCCCCCGTGCCTCGATGAACCGCTGCTCTGCGAGGGCGCCAAGCAGCAGCGGCACGTTCGCGGCGCGGGCCTCGGCGTGGATCAGCCCCAGGTCCTTGAGGAGCAGGTTCGCGGGCGTCGCGGCGCTGAAGTCACGCGCCATGATGCGCGGCAGGTGGCGCGTCATCATCGTCGAGCCGCCGTAGGAGGTCCCGATCAGGTCGAGCAGGACCTGGGGGTCCGCCCCGAGCTTGGCGCCGAAGACCGCCGCCTCGGCGATGGCAGCCGTGTGCACGCCCACCAGGAGCTGGTTCACGAGCTTGACCACCTGGCCGGCGCCGACCAGGCCGCACAGCCGGATATTCTGGCCGAACGCCTCGAACACCGGCAGCACCCGGTCGAACGCGGCCCGGTCGCCACCCACCATCACCGTGAGCGTGCCCGCTCGGGCGCCGGGTGGCCCGCCTGAGACCGGCGCGTCCAGGAAGCTCGCCCCTCGGGCGGCGAGCTGCTCCGCGCACCAGCGGTTCAGGCTGGGGCTCACCGTGGAGTGGTCCGCGTAGACCTGGCCGGCGCGAGCCGCGCCTGCCATCTCCGCGTACACCTGCTCCACCGACTCGGGCGTCGGCAGCGCCGAGAGGACGACGTCGGCGCGCTCGGCGACCTCGCGCGCCGACGCGGCGGGGCGGGCGCCCGTGGCTGCGACCGCGTCCATGGCGCCGCGTGACCGGTTGAACACGTGGACGATGTAGCCCGCCTCGAGCAGCCGTTCGGTCATTGGCCGCCCCATCTTCCCGATCCCGACGAAGCCTGTCTCCATGCGTGCTCCCCGTGTGAGATGCGCGCTCGTTAGGGTACGCGCCCGCGCGCCGGCGCGCCCTAGGACAGCCCGGGGGACGGGCGCAGCCGCCCGCCCGCCTGGTAGACCTTGCTCGGCAGCGGGTGCCCCACCGCGTCGGCGATGGAGCGCGAGGCGGTGAGCACACGATCCAGGTCCACGCCGTGGTGGATGCCCATCCCGTCCAGCAGGTACACCAGGTCTTCCGTCGCCAGGTTGCCGGCCGCGTTCGGGCCCGCGAAGGGGCAGCCGCCCAGGCCTCCGGCGGAGCTGTCGAAGACAGCGATGCCGTGCTCCAGGCTCGCCATGACGTTCGCCAGCGCCGCGCCGCGCGTGTCGTGGAAGTGCATCCCCCACGCTGCGGCCGGCGCGGCACCCAGCAGCTCGTCGAGCAGGCGATCGACGTCCCCGGGGGTACCCACGCCGATCGTGTCCCCAATCCCCACCTCGTCGACACCCAGCTCGAGGAGGCGCTCCGCCACGGCGCGCACCTGCGCCGGCCGCACTTCCCCCTCATACGGGCAGCCCAGCGCGACGGAGATGTAGGCGCGCACCCAGAGCCCCGCCGGCTTCGCCCGGGCGAGGACAGCTCGCGCGTCCTCGATCGACTCGTCGATGGTCCGGTTGATGTTCGCCCGCGCGAAGCTCTCGGTAGCGGCCGTGAACAGCGCGATCTCGCGCGCACCGGCGGCCAGGGCGCGCTCCAGGCCCTTCGGGTTCGGCACCAGGACCGGGTAGCGGACGCCGGGCCGCCGGCGGATCGCGCCGAAGACGGTGGCGGCATCGGCCAGCTGGGGGACCGCCTTCGGATGCACGAACGAGGTCGCCTCGATCATCTCGAAGCCTGCTTCTGACAGCAGGTCGACGAAGCGCACTTTGACCTCGGTGGGGATCCGCGCCGGCTCGTTCTGCAGCCCGTCGCGCGGGCCGACCTCCACGATGCGAACGTGCTCTAGCCTCGCCATGGCTGCCTCAGCCCTCCTCGCCAATCTCGACCAGCACCGCGCCACGCGCCGCCTGCTCGCCTTCCGCAACGTGCACCGCCGTGACGACGCCAGCATGCGGCGCCTCGATCACGTGCTCCATCTTCATCGCCTCGAGCACGAGCAGGGGCTGGTTCGACTGTACGCGCGCCCCGGCGCGGACGGCGACCTTCGCCACGCGGCCCGGCATGGGAGCCGTGAGCACGCCCCGCCCGGCTCCGCCGTGCGCCGCACGCTCGGGCGCCGCTCCGGCCCGCTCGACCTCGCGCTGCAGCCGGTAGCTCCGCCCGCGCCATTCGACCACCAGCTCCGACGGGTGCGTCACGTGCACCACCGCGGTGTCGGCGCCGCCGACACGCAGCCGCCGCGGGCCGAGACTCGCCGGCCGTGCGAGCGGCTCCACCCAGACCGCTCGGCCTTCCACCGCCACGCTCACCGCGTCCGACTCCAGCTCACCCGCGGCGAGCGCCTCCACGCACCGCCCGGCCCGAACCCAGCGGCTGGGCTGGTCGATGCGCCCCACCCGCCACGCGCCCGGGCCCCGCCACGGATCGGCGGCCGGCGCCGCAGAGGCCAGGAGGTCGTGCGCGCTCGCCACGGCGACAACCTCATCCGGCACGACCGCCAGCGCGTCGACGATCCCGTGCTCGGCCAGGAAGCTGGTGTGGAGCGCCCCGGCCCGGAACGCCGGGTGCTCCAGCGTGGCGAGCAGGAGATCGACGTTCGTGCGCACGCCCGCCACGCGTGTCTCGCGCAGCGCCCGGATCATCCGCTCCAGCGCGGCCGCGCGGTCCGTGCCATGAGCGACGACCTTGGCGAGCAGCGAGTCGTAGTGGGATGGCACCGGCGCGCCGGGGTAGACGCCCGCGTCCGTCCGCACGAACGGCGGGACTGCAAATTCGACCACCGTGCCCGCCGAGGGCAGGAAGCCCGCGAGCGGGTCTTCGGCGACGATGCGACACTCGATCGCGTGGCCGTCCAGCCGCACGTCGGCCTGCGAGAACGGCAGCGCTTCCCCGGCCGCAACGCTGATCTGGAGCGCCGCCAGGTCCAGCCCGGCCACCGCCTCCGTGACCGGGTGCTCCACCTGGAGCCGCGTGTTCACTTCGAGGAAGGCGAACCGCCCGTCCTCGTCCAGGAGGAACTCCACCGTCCCAGCGCTGGCGTACCCCGCCGCGCGCGCCAGCCGCAGCGCGGCCACGCCCATCTCCTCCCGCAGCGCCGGGGACACAGCCGGCGACGGCGTCTCTTCGACCAGCTTCTGGTGGCGGCGCTGAATGCTGCACTCCCGCTCGCCCAGGTGCACCAGGTGGCCGAAGCGGTCGCCCAACACCTGGACCTCCACGTGGCGCGGGCGGCGCAGGTACCGCTCCAGCAGCACCCGGCCGTCCCCAAAGCTGGCCAGCGCTTCGCGCCGTGCCGCCTCGAGCTGCGCCGCGAGCTGGTCGGCACGCTCGACCACCCGCATGCCTCGGCCGCCGCCGCCGGCGCTGGCCTTGATCAGCAGCGGGTAGCCGAGCTCCACGGCCGCCTCGGCGAGGCGCTCGGGGTCCTGGCTCTCGCCGTGGGAGCCGGGGAGCAGCGGCACGCCAGCGCGCCTGGCCAGCGCCTTCGCCCGCGCCTTGTCGCCCAGCAAGCGCATGGCGGCCGGTGGTGGGCCGACCCAGGCTAGGCCGGCGTCCAGGCACGCCTGGGCGAAGCCGGGGTTCTCGGCCAGGAACCCATACCCGGGGTGGATCGCTTCGGCGCCGCTCACCCGCGCCGCGCGCAGGACCGCCGCCTGGTTCAGGTAGCTCTCGGCGGCCGGGGCGGGCCCGAGGCGGTGCGCCTCGTCGGCCTCGAGCACGTGGAGCGCCCGCGCGTCCGCGTCCGAGTAGACGGCGATGGCCCGAATCCCGAGCCTGCGGCAGGCGCGGATGAGCCGTACGGCGATCTCGCCTCGGTTAGCGATGAGCAGCGTCGTAAACATGGGCTGGCGCGGCGAAAGGAAGCATGGCAGATGTCAGCCTTGAGGTGGCGGCACCGCGGGGTGAGCCTGCTCTCTGCGAGCCGATCGCTGATAGCCGGACGCCACTACATGCGGAACACGCCGAAGCGGGTCTCCGGAATGGGGGCGTTCAGCGCCGCCGCGAGGCCCAGGCCCAGCACCAGGCGCGTGTCCGCCGGGTCGATGATGCCGTCGTCCCACAGCCGCGCGGTCGAGTAGTACGGACTCCCCTCCTCCTCGTACTTCGCCAGCGTCGGCGCCACGAACGCTTCGCGCTCCGCGTGGCTCAGGTCCCGCCCCTCGCGCTTGAGGTTGTCCAGCCGGACCTGGAGGAGCACGCTGGCTGCCTGCTGGCCGCCCATGACGCTGATGCGGGCGTTCGGCCACATCCAGAGCTGCCGTGGCGCGTACGCCCGGCCGCACATGCTGTAGTTGCCCGCCCCGAAGCTCCCGCCGACGATCACCGTGAGCTTGGGCACCCGGGCGTTCGCCACCGCCATGACCATCTTGGCGCCGTCGCGCGCGAGGCCTCGGTGCTCGTACTCCTTGCCCACCATGAACCCGGTGATGTTCTGGAGGAAGACCAGGGGAATGCGCCGCTGGCAGCACAGCTCCACGAAGTGCGCACCCTTGAGGCTGCTCTCACTGAACAGGATCCCGTTGTTGGCGACGATCCCCACTGGGTAGCCCATGATCCGCGCGAACCCCGTGACGAGGGTCGTGCCATAGCTGGCCTTGAACTCGTCCAGATCGCTTGCATCCACGATGCGGGCGATCACCTCCCGCACGTCGAACTGCTTACGCAGGTCGGCCGGCACGATCCCGTAGAGTTCGCGTGGATCGAAGGCGGGCTCGCGTGGCGGCAGCACCTCCCAGGGGGCCTCCTTGCGCGCGGGGAGATGCGCCAGGATCCGCCGCGTGATGGCCAGCGCGTGCCGGTCGTCGAGCGCGTAGTGGTCGGCAACGCCCGAGATGCGCGTGTGCACGTCCGCTCCGCCCAGCTCCTCGGCGGTCACGTCCTCACCCGTCGCCGCCTTCACCAGCGGCGGCCCGCCGATGAAGATCGTCCCCGTCCCGCGCACAATGACGGTCTCGTCGCTCATCGCCGGCACGTAGGCGCCGCCGGCCGTGCACGAGCCCATGACCACCGCCACCTGGGCAATGCCCCTCGCGGACAGGTTGGCCTGGTTGAAGAAGATGCGCCCGAAGTGCTCGCGGTCCGGGAACACGTCCGCCTGGAGCGGCAGGAAGGCGCCGCCCGAGTCCACCAGGTAGACGCACGGAAGCCGGTTCTGCTCGGCGACCTCCTGGAGGCGGAGGTGCTTCTTCACCGTCATCGGGTAGTACGTCCCGCCCTTCACGGTGGCGTCGTTGGCGACGATCGCCACCTCCCTGGCTGCCACGGAGCCGATGCCGGTGATGATGCCCGCGGAGGGAGCCTCGTCGTCGTACATCCCCCAGGCGGCTAGGGGTGAGAGCTCCAGGAACGGCGTACCGGGATCCACGAGCCGGTCGATGCGCTCGCGCGCGAGCAGCTTGCCACGCTCGCGGTGGCGTTTGACCGCCTCCTCCCCGCCGCCCCGCTTGACCAGCGCCAGCCGCTGGCGCAGCGTCCGAACGAGCGCCAGGTTGTGCTCGCGGTTCGCCTGGAACTCGGCGCTCCCGGGGTCGACCCGTGTCTCCAGGACCGGCATGCGCCTCAGGGTACGCGAACGCGGCCGGTCGCGAGCGACCCCTTCGGCGCGCCCGCCCACTCGCGTATGCTTCGGCGCTCCAGGAAGGACGGGCGCGTGATACGGCAGGGCAGTCGAGAGGACGGGAGGGGCCCGCGCGTGGGCCCGAGGTCGGCACGCCCTCAGCGCTTCGGGCTTCCTCTTGAGCGGGCGGCCAGGCGCGCCCTCTCGCGGATCGTCCTGGCGCTGCTCGCGCTCGCGCTCCAGCCCGCCCTGGCATTCGCCGACCCGTGGTACCGGCCGGAGCCAGTGCTGGGCGTGGTGGACGCCGGCCGCCAGGGCGACCTGGCCCGGCAGGCCAACGTGGGCTGGGACCGCGTGCTCTTCCTCTGGCAGGAGATCCAGCCCAGCGACCCGACCGACTGGTACCTGGAGCGCTACCTGGACCGGTCCGGGCTGCGGAAGACGCTGGAGAGCGGCCTCCCCATCGTCGCGGTGGTCCAGGGCACGCCGGCCTGGGCGGCCGGCAGCGCGGGCGACGGCGCTGGCGCCGTGCCCACCGGCCTGGACTACCCGGTCGACGACCCGCGCAACACGCTCGGGCGCTTCATGCTCCGGCTGGCGAACACGTACAAGGGCCGCATCCAGGCCTGGGTCATCTGGAACGAGCCGGACTTCCGGCCCGGCGACTCGGGGACATGGTGGACGTGGGCCGGCAACACCGAAGACCTGTTCAAAGTCGTCCGCACGGGCTACCGGGCGGTCAAGCGCGTCGACCCCGGAGCAACGGTGGTCTTCCCCGCGACGACCTACTTCGTGGACGCCGTGAACCAGCGCGAACTGTACCTGGCGCGCGTCCTGCGCGAGGCGGCGAAGGACCCCGAGGCCGCGCGCAACGGCTACTACTTCGACGCCGTGGCCGTGAACCTGTACTGCGCGCCGGACGTCATCTACCGGGTGCCGGCGCTGTACGCCGCGATCCTCGCACGCTACGGGCTCAGCAAGCCCGTCTGGCTGACCGAGACCAACTGCCCCGTCTATAACGACGCGGCCGCACCCCTCGAGCCCCGCGCCCGCATCTCGACGAGCGAGCAGGCAGCCTACCTGATCCAGGCGGTGGCCCTGGCGCGGGCGGCCGGCTACCAGCGGATCGGCTGGTACGGCATGGTCGACCACGACGCCAACTCAGGGATCGCCGACCGCTGGGGCCTGCTGCGCCCCGATCGCTCGCCCCGCCCGGCCTTCCAGGCGTTCGAGGTGGCGGCCAGGTACCTGGGTGACGCGAGCCAGCTCGCGCGCTTCGCACCCGTTGGCTCGCCGGCAGACGCGGGCACCTGGCCGGTGTGGCGAGTGGTGTTGGACGACCTCGGCGAGCAGCAGCGGGTGCAGGTGCTGTGGCGCGGCGCCGGCGGACCCCGGACCGTCCGGGTGGAGCAGTTTGGCGGAGTCGCCTACCTGGTGGACGTACTCGGCCGGACCTCCCAGCCCACGCAGACGGCCGGGTGGTGGGAGGTGCCGCTCCCGCCGGCCCGCGTCGCCCAGCCGTCCGATCCGCCCGGCTACCCGTCAGTGGGCGACCCGGTCCTGCTGGTCGAGACGGGCCTGGCATCGACCCGAGCGCTGGCGGCGCCCCTGGCGCGGTTCTGACGCCCGGGCCGGGTCCGCGCGCGGCAGCGGGCGCACCCTCTACACTTCACGCCAGCCAGGCACGCGGGCCGCGGCCGGGTAGAGACGGGCGTCGCCGCGGCCCACGCGCGTGGCCCACAGAAAGGGAAGCGCGAAGCGCTCAGGTCCTGCCGATGGTCTCACTCCTCAACCGACTGGCCGCCTTCCTCGAGGGCGAGGTCTCCACCGAGAGCCTCGAGGCCTACCGCCGCGCCGGGCTGATAGTGTACGACCTGCTCCGCGCCGTCGAGGAACGCCGCCTGGCGTGCAAGATCGAGGGGCTCGATCCCTGGAGCGTCGCCCCCGCCACGCAGGCGGAGGCGCTGTGCACCTGGAATGCGTTCGTCCTTCAGATGGTGGGCGACCAGTTCCTGGACGCCGATGCCCGCATGAATCCCGCCACGGCGGGGTTCGTGCCGCGCGTCACAGCGGCGCAGGTGCAGACCGTGTACGGCCAGGTCGAAGCCTGGGTGAGCCGGGCGCGGCAGGCGCACAGCAACCCCGAGTCCGCCTTGGACGTCGCCGTCCCGGCCGACCTGCCCCCCTGGGTGGCCGTCGAGCCGTGCCCACCCGCCCACCTCGAGGCGACGCTCGAAGCGGCGCGGGCGATTCGTTCCCATGCCGAGGCCGCCCTGGCGGTATTTCAAGAGGAGGCATTGCCGGAGGACAAACGCCCAGCGGCCCAGCGGTTGCGCCAGCTCGCCGCCGGCGCCACCGCTCCGCTCGAGTACGCCGAGCGGTTGTGGTCGAGTCACCCGCCGCGCAGCATCCACGAGGATATCGAGCGCCACGCGCACCGCGCCGTGGAGAGCTACTACCACCTGGGCCAGCTCCTGGCGATGCCGCGGCTGGTGGATGGGTACGACCCGGC
This sequence comes from uncultured Chloroflexota bacterium, assembly GCA_964435115.1. Classification (GTDB taxonomy): domain Bacteria; phylum Chloroflexota; class UBA6077; order UBA6077; family CF-72; genus CAYSYM01. Next base: position 27,946 of record CAYSYM010000011.1, read on the forward strand.
CCGTGCGCTGGCCGGGACAGGGCCGTCCGCCGCGCCGGTATCAGGGGGTGCCCGTCTCCCGCGCCCGGGCGAGCCCGGCTTCGACCCCTGGTGTCTGACCGACCCGTCCGCGCGGGCCGGCTGGCAGGCGGATCCGTCCGCCCGCCGGGCCATCCGCACCCTGTGGGCCAACGACCCGGACCCCGCGCGCACTCTCGCGATCCAGGAGCAGATCGACGCCGCGCTGGCGCGGGGCGACATCGCCTACGCCGAGACGCGCGACGGCCGGCGCCTGGGCCACTACTACTGCTGCCCGTGGGCGCCGATCTACGTCGTGAAGCGGCCGGTCGACATCGGCGGCCGACGCCTCCGAGCGCTCCAGGAGTTCACCTTCGACGTCTCGGCCGAGCAGGTGGCGCGCGGCGGGCGCTTCCAGCGCGAGCTCCTGGTGGGCAGCTTCCAGCCCACCGACCAGGTGGACTACTGCGATCTGTCCACGGGCGGCCACGCCGACTGAGGACGCGCCGCACGCAGCGCCGAGCCCCCGCCCGTCCAGCCCTCAGTGCCGGTGCGCGCGGTGGTGGTCGTGGCCGCAGCGCATCGTCTCGGCCTCCGCCAGCGACAGCCCGGCCAGGGCCGGCCCCCCACGCTCGGCAGCCAGGAACGCCTGGAGCGCCGCCTCCACGTCCTCAGCCGGCGCTCGCAGCACCCGGGTGCCGACGTGCGCCAGCGACTGCACCATGGGCGGGCCCATCCGTGCGGCGATGACGACCTGGCAGTCCTTCACCAGCTCCATCATCAGCTTGTGGTGGGCCGGGCTCAGGTGCTCGGGATCGGGGTTGGGGCGCTCCTCACGCGCCACCACCTGGCCGTCGGCCACACTCACCACCAGCATCGTCCGCGCCAGGCCGAAGTGGGCCAGGCCGCGGCCGTCGTCCGTGGGAATCGCGACTTTCTGCATGCGGTGCACTCCAGGGAACAGGTTCAACGTCGCCTCAAGGGACGGGTCAAGCGCGGGCGCCGCTCACGGCGAGCCCGCCGCCGAGACGGCCGAGGGATTTGCGTCGGCGCGCCGGCCGCTCGTGCGCCAGTGGCTGCCAACCCGGACGGCATTGGCCAGGAAGGCGGCTGCGCCCAGGCTCAGGCCCACCGCCGCGAACGGGACCAGCCACGCCAGGCTGCCCAGCGCCGCCAGGCCAGCCAGCGCCACGCCGGTGGTCCAGCTCGCCCAGCCGAAGAGGGCGGTGCGCCGCCCGTACAGCTCCTCGAGCCGCGGGACCGGCTGGCGGCCCGCCAGCGGTGCGTAGCGGTGCAGCCAGGTGAGGAACGTCCCGATCTTGTACAGGAAGCCCTGGATCGCCGTCTCGGCCCAGCCGACGATCGCCCACCACCCCACGGCCACCCAGAGGGGGTCGGCCACCGGCCGCTGGGTCACGAGGCCGACGAGCGTGAGGCTCGCGGCCAGCACGCCGAACGCCATGGAGGCCAGGACGAACGGGATGTGCACGTCGAACCCGCGGCGCCGTCGCAGCCTGTAGAGGCGCACGAGCTGCGCGGCCACCAGCGTCACGCCGGCTAGCAAGGCCGCGGCACCGCCGGCGGCCGGGACCGGGCCGAGCCCAAGCAGCAGGCTGGCGGCGAGAAGCCAGCTCCCGCCGCTCGCGAGGACGAGCGCCGCCCACGCCCAGCCCGGCCGCAGCCGGTCTTCGCTGAGCGTGAACATGCCCACCAGGCGGTAGGCCACACCGGCCAGCATGGGGGTCACCCAGCCGCCCAGCATCAGCGTGACGTGAGCGGCCAGGATCGGCAGGGTCAGCCCGCCCAGGAAACCGGCGAACTTGCTCAGCGCCAGCAGGACCCCCAGGCTGGTCGCCACCGCCAGACCCACCACGGCGGCCACGACGTGCCAGAAGACGACGTCACGCTCGGGCACGCGCCGCAGCGTAGCCGCCACGATGCCCACGTAGAGGGCGAACGCCGCGAAGAGGAGTACGCCACCGGTGGCCAGCACGGCCGGCCACGCCTGCGACAGGCCGGCGGCGAAGGCGAGCACGCCGGGCAGGTACAGCCACCACGACAGGCGCGCCAGGCGCACCGACCCGAGCGGCCGTTGCAGCACTACCGGCAGGAGCTGGTAGCTGGCCCCGAGGATGGTGGCGCCAACGATCCCCAGCGTGTTGGCGTGCACGAACGCCGTCAGGCGCGGGCTGTAGAAGCTGCCGAGCAGCAGCGGCGTGGCCCACGGGTAGAGCAGCGCGAGCAGCGCCAGCCAGGCCAGCGCCGTCGCCATGAAGCGGAAGGGCAGGTCGAGCGGCGGCGCCTGCTCGGTGTGCAGGCCGCTGGTCGGCGCGGGCCGCGCCACCCTCACCCAGCCTCCTCGTCGGGCTGCGCCCGGAGCGCCCCGCCTGGAGAGCTCAGCACGTGCGACGCGCCTACGCCGAGTCCCGCGGCGCCTCGGTCCCCGCGCCGGGCCGCCGGATGCGGATCTCCACCTGGCCGGGCCCGAGCTCCCGCGTCTCGTGCTGATAGCCGAGGGCGTCCAGCCGCGGGTAGAGGTAGATCGGGCGGCGCACGTGGCGTACCAGCAGCGTCTCCTCCGGCTGCAGCCGGCCGGCCGCCTCCAGGATCCGCACCATCGGCTCCGGCGGCACCAGGTCGCTCACGTCGATCTCCACAATTGCCGCGGGCTCCGACCAGGCGCGCTGCGCCGGTTGGCTCGTGCTCGGGGCACTGAGTCCAGCCGACCCATCGGCACCAGTCCGGGCTAACCCCTGGCCGGCGCCCCGGGTCGCGGGCGGCCGGTCGGCCGGCTGGCCCTCTGGGTCAGGCGCGATGGTGGGCGGGGAGGCGCGGACGAAGAGGATCTCCCAGTCGTCGGGCCCGAGCCGGCGGGCCTGGTGGCGGAAGCCACGCCTGGCCAGGACGTCGTACAGGGGCAGCGGCTCGAACGTGTTACGGAGGCGCAGCGCCTGCCCTGCCGGCACGCGCGCCACCGCGGCCATAATCGCGCTGAACGGCTCCTCGCCACGCGCGTGGTAGGGCCGCACGTCCAGCTCCACTGCCACGGGCGCATCTTCGAACGTCTCCAGCGGCCGCGCCTGGCCGTCTTCCGCGCGCTCGGCCGGCTCGTCGCCGGCCGGGGTCGCCAGCCCGAGCGCGGCGTTGAGCGAGCGGGTCAGCTCGGCCGGCGCGAGGCCGGCGATCTGGGCCGCCTGCGCGACCGTCACCAGGCGCGACTGGACCTTCCGCATCACCGGGTTACGGAGGGGGCGGAAGGCCGGGCTCGCCGCGACGAGCACGTCGAGGAGCTGGGGGTAGCGGCCGAGCACCTCGCTCACCTTCCAGCTCGCCAGGACGGGCTCGGCCGACGCGGGTTCACACGTGTGGGTCGTCATCATCATCCCTCCCAACCCAGGTTACGGCGGGCCGTCGCCGACAGGCGCTCGGGCGTCCACGGCGGATCGAACACGAGCTCCACCTCCACGCGTTCGACGCCCGGCACCGTCAACTGGATGGCGCGCTCGACGGCGGCGCTCAGACTCGCATGCAGCGGGCAGCCGGGCGTGGTGAGGGTCATCGCCACGCTGACGTATCCGCCGGCGATCTCGACCCCGTAGATCAGGCCGAGGTCGACCACGTTCTCGCCCAGCTCGGGATCGATCACCTGGCGGAGGGCTTCGAGGACGCGCTCCTCGGTGAGCAAGAAGGCTGGCATGGCTCGCTGCAGGCGTTGTACGCCAGACGACAGCCCGGGGTCTTTGCGCTGGCGCAAAGAGGGCCCGGGACACGATAGACTCCCGCATGCCCTCCCGCGCGGCAGTCGCTCGCCGCTCCCTCCTCCAGCCGACCCATGCCGAAGGGCTGGCGCGCCTGCGAGCCGCCATACGCTCGTACCGGTCGGCCATCACGGCGTTCTCGGCCGGGATCGATTCGACGCTGGTCGCCGTCGTCGCGCAGCAGGAGCTGGGCGAGCGCGCGCTGGCCGTCACCGCCATCTCGCCCAGCCTGGCGCCGAGTGAGCTGCAGGAAGCGCGGGCGCTCGCGCGCACGCTGGGCCTGCGGCACGAGCTCGTCGAGACACACGAGGTCGAGGACGTCCGCTACGCGAGTAATCCGACTGACCGCTGCTACTACTGCAAGAGCCACCTGTACGAGGCGCTGGCTGCGCTCGCCGCACGGGTCGGCGCCCGGCACATCCTCAACGGCCTGAACACGGACGACGTGGGCGACTGGCGCCCGGGCGCCCGCGCGGCAGCTGAGCGCGAGCTGGTCCGCAGTCCCCTGCTGGAGGCGGACCTGGGCAAGCCCGCCATCCGCGCCATCGCCCGCACCCTCGGCATCCCGACCTGGGACAAGCCAGCGCTGGCGTGCCTCTCCTCGCGTGTCCCCTACGGCTCGCCCGTGACGCCCGAGAAGCTGGCGCGCATCGGCCGCGCCGAGGAGGCGCTGCGGGCCCTGGGCTTCCGCCAGCTCCGGGTGCGCCACTTCGACGACCGGGCGCGGGTGGAGATCGACCCGGCCGAACTGCCCCGCGTGGCGCGGGAAGGGCTGGCCGCGCGCATCGAGGCCGAGCTGCGCGCCCTGGGGTTCCCCGCCGTGGAGATCGATCCGCGCGGCTACCGCTCCGGCCGCCTGAACGAGGGCCTCGTCCCGGTGGGCGAGCCGGCAGTTGAGGGCCCGCGAGACGGCCTTGCAGCCCCGCCATCTGAACCCTGACGCCCCACCCCCAATACCCAACCATGACCCACGACCCTTCGCGTGTGGCCGGTGCTGATCCCTTCGCTGGACTCGCCAGCGTCCTAACGGCGGCCCCCGTCCAGGTAGACCCGCACCGGCAGGCGCGCAAGGGCGTGCCCGAGGTGGTGTACGCGCTGGGCAAGCCGCCCCGGGTCACCCTGGCGGCCGTCCGGGCGCTGCTGGCGCGCACGCCATCGGGGCGCGTGCTGGTGAGTCGCCCGAACGAGGAGGTCGTCGCTCTCCTGCGGCGCGAGGTCGAGGTCGCGGGCGGCCAGGTGCTGGTCGCACCGAGCGGCGCCATCCTGCGCGCGAACCGGCCGGCGGCCGGGGAGCCGGCGCCCACGGGCGGCGTCGTAGGGCTCCTCACGGCTGGCGCCTCCGACGCGCCGGCAGCCGACGAGGCGGCCTGGGTCGCGCACGAGATGGGGTGCGAGGTGGTGCGCGCGGACGACGTCGGGGTGGCCGGGCTGCACCGCCTCGAGGCGCCGCTGCGGGCGCTGCGCGCGCGCGGTGCGGACGCCGTCGTCGTCGCGGCGGGCATGGACGGCGCTCTGCCGTCGGTCGTGTCGGGCCTGCTCGACGTGCCCGTGATCGGCCTGCCAACGTCGGTGGGCTACGGCCTGGGAGGCGGGGGGATCGCGGCGCTCCTGGCGATGCTGCAAACGTGCGCGCCCGGCCTGGTCGTGGTGAACGTCGACAACGGCGTGGGCGCGGGCGCCACCGCCGCGCTGGTCGCCAACCGCGTCGCCGCGGCGCGCTCGCGCGCCCCCTGAAACGGACGCGCACAGGGCGTAGACTGGGGCCGCCATGCGGCCGCGCCTGAAGGTCTGGCTGGAGAGCGACGACGGCCGGGTCGCGCTCTCGGACTGGCGCATCGCCTTGCTCGAAGCCGTCGAGCAGCACGGCTCGCTGGTCGCCGCGGCCCGTGAGATGGGGGTCCCGCACCGGACGGCGTGGCAGAAGGTGCACGACATCGAGCAGCGGCTGGGCCTGAAGCTGCTCCGCACCAGCAGCGGCGGAGCGAGCGGCGGCAGCAGCTCGCTGACCGACGAGGCGCGCGACCTCATCGGACGCTACCGCGCGCTGCAGGCGGGTCTGGAGGAGCTGCTGGAAGAACGGTTCCGCCACGCGTTCTGACTGGCCTCAGCCGAGGCACGCGGGCGCCGGCCAACCCCACGGGCGGCATAATCCTGGTCGACCGGCTGGTGGTCGCTCTCCGCATGGCAGTCCACAAAGCGCTCGCTCGCCTCCGTGCCGCCGACGGCTCGCTGATCGGCGAGGGTCGCGCGTACGTCCACCTCCGCCAGCCCGGCGGCCTGGCCCAGCCCGCGCAGGGGACCGTCTCCCTCGACTGGTGGGATGACGCCGCCCCGGCGCCCGCACGCCTCGATCTGGTAGATGGGCCGACGCTGGAGATCCGCGTCGAGAGCGACCGACTGAGCGGCTGCGTGGTCGGCCGTATCCTGCGCTACCAGGCGACCTGGCCCGGGCTCACCACCTGAAGGTCTGCCACACCCAGTCGAAGAGCGCCTGGCTGTCACCCACCAGGTCTTCGCTGTGCATCAGGCTCACGTAGACCCGCCGCCCCTCGCGCGTCGCCGAGGCGACGATCGTCTTCCGCGCGTTCTCGGTGAAACCCACCTTGACGCCGTCGGCGCCCGGGTAGGTGCCGACGAGCCGGTTGAGGTTCTTCAGGTTGTAGCCGTCGCCGTAGTAGTAGGCCGCCGCGGCGATCGTGCGGAAGGTCTCATTTCGCATGGCGTAGCGGGCGAGCACCGCCATGTCGTAGGCGCTGGAGTAGTGGCCGGCCTCATCCATCCCGCTCGGGTTGGCAAAGCGCGTGTCCTTCAAACCCAGCCAGGCGGCCTTCTGGTTCATCAGCTCCACGAAGCGCTGCCGCGTCCCGCCGATCGCCAGCGCCACCTGCTCGGCGGCATCGTTCCCGCTGGGCAGCATCAGCCCGTACAGCAGTGTCTCCAGGGAGACCTGCTCGCCCGGCTCCAGCCCCATCACGGACGAGCCGTCGCGGGCCACCATCTCGGAGGCGCTCACAGAGACGGGGATCGAGCGCCGCACGTCCGGGCTCAGCTCGAGCGCGAGTACGGCGGTGAGGATCTTCGTGGTGCTGGCAGGAGGAACCCGCTGGTTCGGCCGCTCGCCGTACAGGAGCTGCCCGGTGCCGTCGTCGAGGATGGCCACCTCGCGTGCCGTCACGCCCGGGGGCGGCGCCCCGCCTACCCGGCGCGGCCCGGCCGGCAGCGCCGCCGCCGCGAGCCCGCCGTTCTCCCCGGGCGTGGCCCACGGCGGCGGGCTGCTGGGCGCCAGCGCCTGCGCCTCCACCCAGGCCTGGCCGGCCGCACGCGACGAGCCGTCGCCGCCGTAGTAGACGAGGAGCCGGCCGCCGAGGTACGGCCCGAGCGGCCTCAGGTAGGCGTCCACCGGCAGGACCGTGAACAGGAGCGCCCGGTCGTCCGGGCCCGACCAGAGCGCCGTCTCCTGCGTGCTCCGTAGCCACTCCGGGAGCGCGAGCTTCTGCCTGGCCGCGGCCGGCTGAGGCGTGCTGGCGGGCGCTGCCGCCATCCACGCGGGCGCGGGCAGCTCCGGGTCCGCGGCCGGCCCGCCCCGGCCGCCGCTGGAGCTGGCCGGGAGGGCGCGGGGCGCGGCGAAGCCGCTGGCGAGCACGAGGGCGGCGACCGCCGCCAGCACCAGCGCGTGCACGGTGGTGCGGCGGCGTTCCAGGAGGTGGGCGGGACTGAGCTCCAGAACCTGGCCGGCCATCAATCGTTGCTGCGCATCGGCGCGCACGACAGCCGGATCGACTCCCGGGCAGGGGTCGTCGGACGTCGGACCGTGCTCCGCGACAGCGGCGCGGCCTTTATACCAGCCTCGCCGCCGCGAGGCCAGCGCGCCCGCGTTGCAGACCCATCACCGCGGGCGGGCTGTCATCCAGTCAGGCGGCCGCGTGGGAGTGGGGATCGTGATGGGCGAGCTCCGCGTGGGGGTCGCGGCCGTCGTGCCCACACGGATCGACGTGGACCGTCACATCCACCAGCCGTGGGACGGCGTGGAGCATCGCGTGGCGCACCCGCTCGGCGACCGCGTGCGCCTCGGCCAGCGTCAGGTCGCAATCGGCCGTGATGAGCGCCTCCGCGTGGATCGCGTGGCCGATCCACCGCGCCCGGACCATCGAGACGGCCTGGACGCCGTCCACGGAGCGAGCCGCAGCCTCGGCGCGCTTGAGCAGGTCCTCGTCCACGGCATCCATCAGCCGGTGCCACACCTGCCGGGCGGCGTCCTTCAGGACCACGAGGATCGCCATGGTGATGCCCAGCCCCACCAGCGGGTCCGCCTGCGGGACGCCCAGCCAGACGCCGCCCGCCCCCAGCACCACCGCCAGCGAGGTGAATCCGTCCGTGCGAGCGTGCTGCCCGTCGGCCACGAGCGCCGCGCTACCAATGCGACGGCCCACGCGCACGCGGTACTGCGCCACTGCCTCGTTGCCCAGGAAGCCCACCACCCCGGCCGCCGCCACCCAGCCCAGGTACTGGACCGGCGCCGGGTTCAACAGCTTCTGGAGGGACTCCCACCCTGCCAGGGCGGCGGAGGCTGCGATCATCAGCACGATGAACACGCCCGCGAGGTCCTCGGCGCGCCCGTACCCGTACGTGTAGCGGCGCGTCGGGGCCCGGCGGCCGAGTGAGAAGGCGATCCAGAGCGGCACGGCGGTGGACGCGTCGGCGACGTTGTGGATGGTGTCGGCCAGCAGCGCGGCCGAACCGCTGAACCAGACCACGACGAGCTGCAGGGCTGCCGTGAGGCCCAGGCCGAGCAGCGAGAGCTTGACGGCCCGGATCCCGTCCGCGGAGGCTGCGAGTGCCTGGTCCACGCGTTCGGCGGCGTCGTGGCCGTGGGGGCGGAAGACGTGCTCTAGCGCGGCCGGCCACGCCGGGCGCCGGCCGCGGCCCGGCCTCACGCCGGGTCCCTGGCCGTGGGGATCGTGGCGGGGCGGAGGCTGCGAGTCCGGGGCGCTGCCAGGCGGGGGCGACACGGGCCGATCACTCCGGGTGCGCGCGGGCGCGCGTCCGCCCGGGCGCCTCTCCGGAGCCGCCTCGACCGCGCGCCGGGTGGGGGCCGACAGTGAGGACCGCGGCGAGCCGGCCGGTCGTGACCAGGCGTGCAGCGACCTGCTGGATCTCGGGCCACAGCTCGCGGTCGGCCCGCAGCCGCGGGACGAGCGCGCGGACGAGCCGGTGGGCGCGGGCGGTCCCGGCCCCGGGCGTGAGCGGCGCCCAGAAGTCGAGCGCCTGGGCGGCGCACAGCGCCTCGATGCCGAGCACCGTGGCCGCGTTCTCGGCCACGCGGCGCGCCTTCATCACCGCCAGCGCGCCCATGCTCACGTGGTCCTCCTGGCCGGCGCTGGTGGGAATGCTGTCCACGCTGGCCGGGTGGCAGAGCCCCTTGTTCTCGCTGACCAGGGCGGCGGCCGTGTACTGGGCCATCATGTAGCCGGAGTGTAGCCCGCTGTGCTCGGCCAGGAACGGCGGCAGGTCCGAGGCGTGGTGGCTGAGGAGGCGGAAGGTGCGTCGCTCGCTGATGCTGGCCAGCTCCGCCAGGGCGATCGCCAGGTAGTCAAAGCCCAGCGCCAGCGCCTGGCCGTGGAAGTTGCCGGCGGCGATCGCCTCAACCTGCGGGTCCGAGGCCGCGAGGACGCCCTGGTCCAGCGGGAGAGGGGGCTCCACGAAGATGAGCGGGTTGTCCGTGGCGCTGTTCAGCTCGATCCTGACGCTGCCGGCCACGTGGGCCCAGGCGTCGCGCGAGGCGCCGTGGACCTGCGGGACGCAGCGGAGCGAATAGGCGTCCTGCACCCGGCCGCAGTTGGCGTGCGAGGCGACGATGGCGCTCGCCTGGGTGAGCGCGGCCACGTGGGCGGCGCTGGCCAGCGCGCCGGGGTGCGGGCGCAGCGCGTGGACGCGCGCCTCGAAGGGCCGGGTGGAGCCGCCCAGTGCCTCCAAGCTCATGGCCGCCACCACGTCGGCGGTGTCCAGCAGCACGGCGGTGTCGGCCAGCAGCAGGGCGCCGGCGCCGGCCATGAGCTGCGTGCCGTTGCACAGCGCCAGCCCCTCCTTGGCAGCCAGACGCATCGGCTGGAGGTCCACCGCCGCCAGCGCCCGCGCCCCGGGCACCAGCTTCCCGCGCAGGAATGCCTGGCCGCGGCCGAGCAGCACCAGGCTGGCGTGCGCCGAGGGGGCGAGATCGCCGCTGGCGCCCAGCGACCCCTTCTCAGGCACGTACGGGTAGACGCCCCGGTTCAGCAGCTCGGCCAGCCGCCGCACGAGCTCCAGGCGCACGCCGCTGTGGCCGAGCAGGAACGTGTTGAGCCGGACCACCAGCATGGCGCGCACCACGTCCTTCGGCAGCGGTGGGCCGGTGCCCGCGGCGTGCGAGAGGAGGACGTTCTCCTGGAGTCGCTCGGCATCCTCGATGGGCACGCGCGTGGTCGCCAGGTCGCCGAAGCCAGTGGTGATCCCGTACACCACCGCTCCGCTGGCGACCATCTGCTCCACGGCCTGCCGGGAGCGCGCCACCCGCGCCTCGGCCTCCACCGCCAGGGCCACCGGCGCGCGCCGGCGGGCCACCCGGACGACCTGCCCGATCGAGAGCGCGCGGCCGTCGAGGACGACGGGCTCGGCAGAGCGCCGGGCGTTCGACGCGGTTGCCACCCGTGCAGTATGCGTCAGCGGCGTCGCAGCCGCGGGTTGACGATGCGTTCGAGGTCGAAGCCGAGCAGCGCGAAGCCGAGCACCGAGGCGGTGATGAGGACGCCCGGCGGGAGCACCCACCACACCCAGGCGCCCGAGAGGAAGGCGCCCCGCGCCTGGGCGTAGAAGAGGACCGACCCCCAGGACTTCTGGATCGGATCGCCCAGCCCGAGGAAGGCGAGCGAGGCCTCCAGCAGGATCGCCCGGCTGGCGAGCTGGACGAACTCCGCGAGGGTGAGGGAGAGCACGCCGGGCAGGACGTGTAGCCCCAGGATCCGCCCCGGCCCGGCGCCCAGGGCTCGGGCGGCGACCACGTAGTCGCGGGACGTCTGGCTCAGGACGGTCGACCGCACCACGCGCGCCGGTTCGGCCCAGACGTAGGCGCCGATGACCGCGGCCAGCGTGCCGACGCTCGGCCCGAGGTACGCGGCGAGCACGATCATCAAGGGCAGGAAGGGCAGGACCAGGATGACGTCCACCGTGCGCATCAGGGCAGCGTCGACGCGGCCGCGGAAGTACCCGCCCAGCACGCCCGCGGCCGTGCCGAGCGACGTGCCGACGACCGCCGCCAGCGCGCCGATCGCCAGCGACACGCGGGCGCCCCAGATCAGCTCGGAGAGGATGTCCTGGCCGATGTCATTGGTGCCGAGCCAGTGGGCGGGCGAGGGCGGATCGAACGGGCGTCCGGTGGTGAGCTTCGGGTCGTACGGGGCGATCCAGGGTGCGAGCACACCACCGACGGCGACCAGCGCGAGCAGGCCGAGGCCGATCCAGCCCACGGGGCTCAGCAGGCGGGCGCGGGCCGCCGGGCGCGGGGGCGCCGGCGCCGCCGCCGCCACCGGCGGGGCGTGCGGGCGGACGGCTGTGTCAAGCACGCTTCATGACCCTCGGATCAAGCAGCGGGTAGAGCAGGTCGGCCACCAGGTTCACCGCGATGACGCTCAGGGTGAGCACCAGGAAGGCGCCTTGCAGCACCGGGTAGTCGCGCGCGAGCGCCGAGTCGTAGATCAGGCGGCCCACGCCCGAGTAGGAGAAGACGGTCTCGATGGTGACCGCGCCGGCCACGGCCTGCCCCAGCCGCACCAGGAACCGCGTCGCGACCGGTAGCAGCGCGTTACGAACCGCGTGCCGGAAGAGCACCTGGCCCTCCGCGAGCCCCTTGGCACGCGCCACGGTGATGTACTCGTCGCCGAGCACCGTCAGCATGCTGTAGCGCATCGTCAGGAAGAAGCCCGAGGCGGTGATCGCGGCGAGCGTGGTCGCCGGCAGGACGAGGCGGTAGGCAATATCCCGCCAGTAGTCGAGGCCCTGCAGCCGCGCGAACACGTCGCGGGCGCCAAAGGTGGGGAACAGGCCGAGCTGGACCGCGAAGACGGCCACCAGGATCATGCCCAGCCAGAAGCCAGGGACCGACTCCAGGAAGATGAAGATCCCAAGCGACCCGAGGTCGAGGCGCCCCCCGCGCCGCCAGGCAGACACGGCGCCGAAGACCACGCCGACGAGGGTGGCCATGACCAGGGCCGTCCCTGTCAGCAGCAGGGTCCACGGCAGCCGGTCGACGAGGACCATGGCGACCGGCTTGTTCAGCTTGAACGAGAACCCCAGGTCACCCCGCGCCAGGTTGGACAGGTAGATCCAGTACTGCTCGACCAGCGGCTTGTCCAGCCCCGCCTGCCGCATCACGCGCTCACGGTCCTGCGGTGTCATGACGCCGAGGTCCTGGCCGGCCAGGTACGCCAGCGGACTGCCGGGCATCGCCCGCGGCAGCAGGAAGTTCAGCGTCAGCGTGATCAGCAGGACCAGCGCGTACTGCGCGAGTTTCCCGCTCAGGAAGGCCGTCATGGAGAGCGCTTCGCCTTCTCGGGGACCGTAGCTCAGAGCTCGTCGTGCTGCCGGCTAAGGACGACCGGCCGTGGGTGCTGAGGGAGGGCCGGCAGCGAGCGGAGCTCCTGCGCCACCCGTCCCCCAACACCCGTGGCCTGGGGCCCGCCGCTACTGCCCGAACCCCTTGATGAACGAGAGCTTGCTAAGGACCCCCTGGCCCTTCTGGAAGACCCAGCTATCGTAGGTCTGTGGCCGGTAGGCGTACGCCTGGTCGGTGAAGTACATCATCACGAACGGGACGTCCTCGGCCACCAGCCGCTGGAGCTGCTGCGACAGCTCCTTCTTCCTGGCGTCGTCCACCGCGCCGAGGAGCGCCTCGCCCACGCGGTCGACCTCCGGGTTCTTGTAGCCGCCCACGTTGATCGTCCCGACCTTCGGGTCTGAGTGCACCACGTCGACCATCCGCACCGGGTCGACCAGGACAGGCGGCGACCAGCCCCAGACGGCCAGCTCGTAATCCCGGCCCTTAGTGATGTCGAAGTCGGGCCAGATCTTCGAGATGTAGCCGGTCCGCTCGAGCGCCGTCACCGTGGCCGAGATACCGACCTCCTTGAGCATCGGCACCACGAGCTCGCCGGCGCGGACCCGGATCGGATCGTACGACGGCGCGATGATCGTGAAGGACATCGGCTTGCCGTCCAGCACTCGGATGCCGTCGGGTCCCGGCGTCGCGCCGACCTGGTCGAGCAGCTGCTTCGCCCGGGCCAGGTCGAACCGCCCCTTGAGTGAGGGGTCGTAGAGCAGGGAGGCCGGCGGCACGAACCCCGGCGAGGCGACCGTGCCGTTGCCGAGCAGGAGCGTATCGACCAGCTTCTGCTTGTCGATGGCGAGGTCGATCGCCTGGCGCACCTCCTTCCGGTCGAACGGGGGGCGCTCGGCGTTGAACTGCAGCATGGTGGGGCCGAAGCCGGACCCCTTGGCAATCTTGAACGGCGCCTGGCTGAACGGCTGGATCTGCTCGGGCGGGAGCTCGCGGGTCACCATCTGCACCTCGCCGCTGCGCAGGGCTTGCAAGGCCGCGTTCAGATCCTTGATGACGGGGAAGATCAGCTCGTCGACGGCAGGGGCGCCCAGGAAGTAATCCGCGTTCGCCTTCATGCGGTACACCTGGTCCGGGGTCGCCTCGACTAGCTTGTACGGCCCCGAGCCGACCGTCACCTGCGCTTCCTTGACCTTGTCGCCCGGCACCGACTCCCACAGGTGCTTGGGCATGATCGGGATGTCTGCCAGCGCGCGGTTCGGGAAGGATGGGGTCGACGACTTGAGCTTGATGGTGAGCTGCTCCGGCCCGTTCGTTGTGATCGAGTCCACGTTGCGGAGCGGGCCGGTGAAGCGGCTGTGGGGGTTCTTGATGAAGTACTCGTAGGTGAACTTGATGTCCTCCGACGTCAGCGGCTGGCCGTCGTGCCACTTGATCCCGGAGCGAAGCGTGATGTCATACTGGCTGCCGTCGGCGTTGCTCCTGACCTCCCGGGCCAGCAGTGGCTGGGGCACGTTGTTGACGTCTAGCTGGAGGACGGTGTCGTAGACCAGCATGAGCAGGTTCCAGCCGGGGTAGCCGGTGTCGTACGTGTACGGCTGGAGCGTGCCCTCGTTGGCCAGGATGGCGAGTCGCAGCGACTGAGCGGCGGGCGTCGTCGGCTTGGGCGCGGGTGCCTGCGTGGGCTGGCCGGCCGCCGCGGGCTGGGGTGCCTGCGTGGGCTGAGCTGGCGGAGCGGTGGCCGCCGGTGGCGCGGCGGGCGCCGGCGCGCAGGCACCCGCGACGACGGCGATGGCAAGGAGCGCAGCGGCCGCCAGGGCAGCCGGCGCAGTCGAGAGACGGCGCATAGAATCCCTCCCCAGGGCAGATGGGCGGCCGCACGTCTGGCGCGCGGTCGCCGCAGTTGCAGCATTCTTGACGCCGCGTGGACAATGCGTCAAGGCCGCGGGTGCTCTCGCGCCCCCTGCTCCTCGTCTGCTCAGCCGCCGGCGCTCGCCGGCATAGCCGGACCGGGGAGCGGGATCGTCAGACCGTACAGTCGGAACAGCAGGTCCTGGATCTGAGCGACCTCCTGGCCCTGGCTCGTCGCGGTGTGCTCGGCCGCGCGGTACAGGTCTTCGTGCCAGCCGCTCGCAAGGACGGGACCGGTGATCTGGACCGCCATGGCGTGGTGGTCTGCCAGCGCGCTCAAGTCCTCGATGTCGAACGCTGCACCGGACAGCCCCTGAAGCCGCTGCATGCGTGCTGCTAGGTCCGGCATCTGCCCCTCCATCGACGGCATCAGCTCGCTCATCTGGTGCTCAGGCATCTGCGTGCCGCCCGGCGGCTCCATGTTGTACCAGTCCTTCAGCCAGTGGGTCATCTGGGAAATCTCCCGCGACTGGTCGTCGATGACCGTCTGCGCGACCTGCTGCACGGCTGGGGTAGCCGACTTCCGCAAGGCGAGCTCAGACATGGCGATGGCCCCGCGGTGGTGAGGCACCATGCCAGTCATGAACTCGATCTCAATCTGCGCCTAACCAGGCACCGGCGCGGGGTCGAACCCGCCCGGATCGGCAAAGGCCGGTGTCGCGAAGGGCAGCGCCAGAAGCGGGCCCAGCGGTGCCAAGAGGCGCAACCGCAGGAATCGCATGGGCAGGTATCTCCCCACATTGAGAGGGTGGAGTCAGCGCGTCGCCAGGCAAGAGGCGTACCAGACGACTACGCGGGCATCAGAGCTAGCGCCGGGAAACCGCGCCAACCGCAGCTGGCTGCTACCGTCGTCCTGTACTTCCTGGCCCGTCGCGCCGTGGCGTTGAGCGGCTAGCTCGGCTACGCCGGGACGGCGAGCATGCGGTCGATGGCGAGCCGGGCGCGGGCGGCGACGTCGGGATCCACCTCCACCCGCGGACGCAGGTCGCGCAGGCTGTCGCGCAGCTTCTCGAGCGTGATCTGCTTCATGTACTGGCAGATCGCGGCAGAGTCGGCCGCCACGAAGCGCTTGCCCGGGATCTCCTTGTGCAGCCGGTGCAGAATGCCCGTCTCGGTGGCGACGAGGAAAGTGTCGTTGGGCGAGGCGGCCGCGTGCCTGACCATCTTCTCGGTGGATAGCACGTAGCTGTTGGGTGCCATGAGCCCGCGTCCGTTGGCCCACACGCAGGCGCTGGTGCAGCCGCACTCCGGGTGGATGAGCAGGTCGGCTCGCGGGAAGGCGGCCTGCTTGGCGCGAATCTCGCCTGGGCGCATCCCCGCGTGCACGTGGCACTCGCCCAGCCAGACGTGCATGTTCTTGCGTCCCAGGGTCTCCTTGATCCACGCACCCAGGAACTGGTCGGGCAGGAAGAGGATCTCGCGATCCTCGGGGATCGCGCGGATCACCGCTTCGGCGTTCCCGCTCGTCACGCAGAAGTCCGACTCGGCCTTGACCGCGGCCGTGGTGTTGACGTAGCTCACGACCACCGCGCCCGGGTGCTCGGCCTTCCAGGCGCGCAGCTCCTCCACCGTGATCGCATCGGCCAGCGAGCAGCCAGCGCCCTCGTCCGGGATCACCACCACCCGGTCCGGGTTGAGGATCTTGGTGGTCTCGGCCATGAAGTAGACGCCGCACATGGCGACGACCGACGCCGCGGTCCGCGAGGCCTCGATCGCTAGGCCGAGCGAGTCGCCGACGAAGTGAGCCACGTCCTGGACTTCAGGCAGCTGGTAGTTGTGCGCCAGGATCACGGCGTCCCGCGCCCGAGCGAGGCGGCGCACCTCGTCCTGGAGCGCAGGAATCCCATCGGGGTGGGAGGCGCGTCGGTTGCGGAGGAGCGTCTCGAGTCCAATCATGGCTGTCCCTCCGGCTCCACGAGCAGCGAGAAGTCGACAGCGCCGGCCGAGTGGGTGAGTGCCCCGAGCGACACGTAGTCCACGCCAGTCGCCGCTACCTCGCCGAGGTTAGCGAGGGTGACGCCGCCGCTCGCCTCCAGGCGCACGCGTCCGGCGGCGCGCTGCACGGCCTGGCGCAGGCCGGCGGTGTCGAAGTTGTCCAGCAGCACGAGGTCGGCGCCGGCCGCGATGGCCTGGTCCAGCTCGATCAGGGTGGTTACCTCGACCTCGACGAGCTGCGCCGGCGCGGCGCGCCGCCGGGCGGCGCGGACGGCGCTGGCGATGCCACCGGCGGCGCGGACGTGGTTCTCCTTGATGAGGAAGCCGTCGTCCAGGCCTGCGCGGTGGTTGCGGCAGCCGCCGACCCGCACGGCGTACTTCTCCAGCACCCGCAGGCCCGGTGTGGTCTTGCGGGTGTCCAGCACGGTCGCGCGTGTGCCGACGGCGAGTCGCGCCGCCTGCCGGCTCGCGGTCGCCACGCCTGAGAGCCGCTGCAGGAAGTTCAGCGCCGTGCGCTCACCGGTCAGGATGACGGCCAGCGGCCCATGGACGCGGGCGACGGTGCGCGGCTCGGCACTCCAGGAGCCCTCGGCGGCGAGCGGCGCGACTTCCACTCGCGGGTCGAGGCGGGCGTAGACCGCGCGCACGACCGGCAGACCGCACACGGCGCCCGGCGCCTTCTGCACGATCGCCGCCGCGCCCACCGCATCCGGGGGCACGGTCGCCTCGGTGGTGACGTCGCCCCGACCCACGTCCTCGAGCAGCGCCAGGTCGACGATGGCCAGAGCCTCGGCGGCGAGCCCGCCGAACGGCGCGGCGTCTGGAGCCGTGGGTACGCCGACGCGCGGCGCGACAGACGGAATGATCACGTTCCCGACACCTCCTCGGTCCGGCGCGGCCCGATGGCGCGGCGCTCGCCCGCCCGGGCTGTCCCGTCGGCGCCAGGCGTGGTTGGCCCCTCGCCGCCCCACGGCAGCTCGCGCTCCCACGTGCCGCCCACGGGCCCGACGAAGCGGTACAGGTCACCCGGCCGACCAACCCGGCCGCCGTGCGCCGCGCGGCCGCCGGTGGGTGCCAGCACGCCCGAGGCGAACAGCGCGGCGAATGCCTTCTTGAAGTTGCTCGTGTTGAGGCGCAGCAGCGAGGGGTCGAGGATGGCCGCGTAGACGGCGCGCAGCTCGGGCAGCGTGAAGGCGTCTGGGAGGAGCTGGAACGCCACCCACGAGTAGCGCAGCTTGGACTGGGTGCGGTTGATCGCGACCCGCAGCATGTCGGCGTGGTCGAAGGCGAGCGTCTCGGCGGCCACACGGCGGACAGGGGCCCAGTTGACGCGGGTGATGCCACCGCCCGGCGCCAGGGCGAGGTCGTCACTGCGCACGAGCGCGACGTGGGCGACGGACACCACGCGGCCGCGCGTGTCGCGGCCGGGCGCGCCGAAGGTGCCGAGCTGCTCGAGGTACCAGTCGTGGGCGTCCAGGCCGGCTTTGTCGTTGAGCGCGCGGCGGGCGGCCGCGTCGAACGTCTCGCGGGCGCGCACGAGCACGCCGGGCAGCGACCACTTGCCGGCGTAGGCTGGCTCGTCGCGCTGGGCGAGCAGCACCTGCCAGGCATCCTCGACCCGCGCGCTCGGGCGCACGGTGAAGAGGACGACGTCGACGGCGACGACGGCGTTAGGCTCGAGCCGACCGTTCCGCGGAGGCACGACCTCTACTCTACTGGATTTGAACCAGATAGAGTCAATTGCTCAAGCTACCACCGGGTGACAGAGCCTTTCCATCATGATGGAGCATTGCGCGCTGCTAGGAGCAGGTGCATGCAACGCCGGACGCGCAAGCCGCTGCAGATCTACCTGGACCGGCAGCAGGAGCGGGCGCTCCGCATGGTCGCGGCGCGGGCGCACGTCTCCCTGGCGGAGACCATCCGGCGCAGTGTCGACCAGTACCCGGTCGGCGCGCTGCCCCCCGACCAGGACCCTTCCCGGGGACTCATCGGCCTCGGCCACAGTGGACGGTCGGATCTCTCAGTCCGCCATGACGAGGTCGTCGCGGTCCAGGCGGCGCCGCGTGACCCGCGTGAGCCCGACCTGTTCGTGGACAGGGGTGGATGGATCGCCGGCGGGAAGCGTTCAGGGCGCCGCTGCCTGCGCGGCGGGGTTCTCGATGGGCACGCCGATGACCGAGCCGTACTCGGTCCAGGAGCCGTCATAGTTGCGTACCCGCGGGTAGCCCAGCAGCTCCGTCAGCACGAACCACGTATGGCTCGACCGTTCGCCGATCCGGCAGTAGGCGATGACGTCCTTCTCCGGCGAGACCCCCTGGTTCTGGTAGAGCTGACGCAGCTCCTCGGGGCTCTTGAACGTGCCGTCCTCGTTGGCTGCCTGTCCCCAGGGGATGTTGTGCGCTCCCGGGACGTGGCCCGCCCGCTGGGCCGACTCACCCATACCGGGCGGGGCGAGCACCTCCCCGCGGTACTCGGCCGGCGACCGCACGTCCACCAGCGCCTTGCCGGCCGGCGCGTCCGTGACCTGGAGGACATCGCGGAGGTAGGCCCGATAGCTCAGGTCGGGCTCCGGGACCGGATAGGTGGTCGGCCGGATGCGTGGGGGCTCGGTGGTGAAGGGACGGCCCTCGAGCTCCCACTTCTTGCGGCCGCCATTCATGAGGGCCGCGTCCCGGTGGCCGTACATCTTGGCGATCCAGTAGGCGAAGGCCGCGAACCAGTTGTTGTTGTCGCCGTAGAAGACGAGCCGGGTCTGGGGCGTCACTCCGGCCTGTCCGAGCAGGCGCGCCCAGGCCTCGGGCGTCGGGATGTCCCGCCGAATGGGGTCGGACAACTGGGTGTGCCAGTTGATGCCGACGGCGTTGGGCAGATGGCCGGACTCGTACGCGGCCGTGTCGACATCCACCTCCAGCAGACGAATTCCCAGGTCGTCCAGGTGCTCGGCCACCCAGGCGGTCGAGACCAGGGCGGCGGGGTTGGCGTACCCCTGCGCCCCGGCGGCTGGAGAACCGTGCGCGTGTGCCATGGTGCGTCCTCCCTCGCCCGGTATTCTGGCCCATGGCGGCCCGCCCGCACGTCAATTTCGCCGCGGCGGGGCCGCGGGCGTGGCGCCTACGCGTGGAGGGTAACGAACGTCCAGGCCTCGACGTCCACCAGCCCGCGGTCGGTCAGCTTGAGCGCGGGGATGACCGAGAGCGCCAGGAACGAGAGCGCCATGAAGGGGTGGGGGACCGCGCATCCCAGCGCCCGCGCGGCGGTTTCCAGCCCCTCCAGCCGGCGGGCGACCTCCTCGAAAGGCAGGTCTGACATCAGGCCGGCGATCGGGAGCGGCAGCGTCGCCAACACCCGGCCGTCCCGCACCACGGCCAGGCCGCCCTCCTGCCGAACCACCGCCTGGACGGCGCCCAGCATATCCCGGTCGCTCACCCCGACCACGCCAATGTTGTGGGCGTCGTGGGCCACGGAAGAGGCCAGCGCCCCGGCCCGCAGACCGAACCCCTTCACGAGTCCGACACCCACCCGGCCGCTCGCCCGGTGGCGCTCGACCACCGCCAGCTTCAGGTGGTCGCGTGCCGGGTCGGCCACGATCTGCCCGTCCAGGACTGCGGGCTCCTCCACGAGGTGCTCGGTCACGATCTGACCAGGCACGAGCCCGATCACCCGGCAACGGCCCGCGCCGCGCGGGAGCCCGAACGCGGTGGAGTCGAGCGGCGCCACGCGCACCGAGCGCCTGGCCACGGAGTAGTCGACCGGGGGCGGGTCGAAGAGGGGCACGCCATCCCGCGCCACCAACCGCCCATCCTTGAAGACGAGCCGGGCGTGGGGCCGCTGCAGATCGTCCACGACCACCAGGTCCGCGCGGTAGCCGGGCGCGATGGCCCCGAGCCGCTTCAGCCCGAACCGTTCGGCCGGGTTGATGCTTGCCAGCGCCACCGCCCAGACGGGCTCGAGCCCGTGCCGGATGGCCAGGCGGAGCGCGTGGTCCAGGTGCCCCTCATCGCGCAGGTCGGTCGGCGTGCGGTCGTCGGTGACCAGCATCACGCGCCGCGCGCGGAGCCGCTGCACTACGGGCAGCAGGTCGGCCAGGTTGTGCTCCGTCGAGCCCTCGCGCACCATCAGCCACATCCCGAGCCGCAGCTTCTCTTCCGCCTCTTCAGCGCGCGTCGTCTCATGGTCGCTCTCAACACCCGCGGCGAGGTAGCCGCACAGCTCCTTGCCAGCCAGGCCGGGCGCGTGGCCGTCGATCGGCACGCCGGCTAGCTGCCCCAGCTCGACCTTGGCCAGCACGTCCGGATCGGCGTTCAACAGGCCGGGGAAGTTCATCACCTCGGCCACCCCGACCACGCGGTCGAGGCCGAGCAGAGGTTCCATCTCCGCCGCTCCGAGGGTGTGCGCGGAACTCTCCAGCGGCGAGGCCGGCACGCACGAAGGCACGTTCACGAACACGTTCAGCGGTAGCCCGGCGGTGGCCTGGAGGAGCAGGCGCACGCCCTGGGCACCGAGCACGTTGCCGATCTCGTGCGGGTCGACGACGACGCTCGTCACGCCGCGCGGCACGACGGCCCGGGCGAACTCGCCCGGGGCGAGCATGGTGCTCTCCACGTGGAGGTGGCCGTCGATGAGTCCGGGCAGGACGTACGCTCCCTGGAGGTCGAGCTCCTCGCGCCCGTCGTACTCGCCCAGACCGACCACGCAGCCCTCGTGGATGGCAACGTCCGTGGCGTCGACCTGGTTCGTGAAGACGTTGGCCACCCGCGCGCGCTTCAGCACCAGATCAGGTGGGCGCAGACCCCGCGCCGCCAGAATTCGATCGGCCAGGCCCATGCCAGCTTCCTCCCTCACGCGAGCCGCATCGCGCTCACGCCCCTGCCCATGCTCGCAGCCTACCGGCACCCGCGGGCCGCATCAAGCGACCCCTCCCCCCCGAATCCGTGAGTCCGAGATCAGATCCGTCACCCAGCGGGTGAAGCTTTCAATCGGGAATCCACGGATTGGGGCCCCCTGCTTGACACCCCGGCGCACGGCTGGCAAGATTCGACTAGTCGACTAGCCAAATGCGCACCCAGGGGCTGCCCCGCTACCTCCGCCTGGCCGACGACCTGCGCGCCCGGATCCGCTCCGGCGTGCTCCCGCCCAAAGCCCGGCTGCCCACCGAGGCCGAGCTGTGCCAGCGCTACGGCCTCAGCCGCGGCACGGTCGTCCGCGCCCTCGAGCTGCTCGAGCGCCAGGGGCTGATCGAGCGCCAGGCGGGGCGCGGCACGTTCGTCGCCGCGCCCCGCCTGGCTCCGGGGAGCTTCCGCATCCTCGACTTCTCCGACGACATGCGCCAGCGCGGCAAGACCCCGGGCACCCGGCTGCTGCACCGGGGCGTGGAGCGGCCGACGCCGTTCCTCGCGACCGCGCTGCGCCTGCCGCGCGGCGAACAGGTCATCCGCATCGAGCGGCTGCGGCTGGCGGACGGCGAGCCGATGGCGCTGGAGACCCGCTATCTGGCCTACGCCACCTGCCCGGAGCTGCTCGACGAGGACCTCGAGCGCGAGTCCATCCACCGCCTGCTGATCGAGAAGTACCGGCTGCCGCTTGTGCGCGCCCAGTTCACCATGTCGGCCGCGGTGCTGGACCCTCGCGAGGCGGCCCTGCTCGCGACCGCCCCCGGCACGCCGGGCTTCCGGGTCGAGCGCCTCACCTTCACGACCGGCGATCGGCCTGTCACCTTCATGACCTCGCTCTACCGCGGCGACCAGTACCGCTTCACCGCCGAGCTGGGGCCGGTCCCCGGCCCCGAGTCCAACGGATCCGAAGTGCACGTATGACCACGCTGACCACCGCCGGCCCACGCGTCGTCCGCGCGCCGTGCGGGCCCGAGCGCAGCTGCAAGGGCTGGGAGCAGGAAGCCGCGCTGCGGATGCTGATGAACAACCTCGACCCGGAGGTCGCCGAGCGCCCCGAGGAGCTGGTGGTGTACGGGGGCACCGGCAAGGCCGCCCGCTCCTGGGAGGCGTTCGACGCCATCGTCCGCGCCCTGCGGGCGCTGGAGAACGACGAGACACTCCTCATCCAGAGCGGCAAGCCGGTCGCCGTCTTCCGGACCCACCAGGACGCGCCGCGCGTGCTGCTGGCCAACTCGCTGCTGGTGCCGCACTGGGCCACCTGGGACGAGTTCCGCCGCCTCGAGGCGCTCGGCCTGACCATGTACGGCCAGATGACCGCCGGCAGCTGGATCTACATCGGCACGCAGGGCATCGTGCAGGGAACCTACGAGACGTTCGCCGAGTGCGCCCGCCAGCACTTCGGCGGCACCCTGCGCGGGCGGCTGGTGCTCACCGCCGGCCTGGGCGGGATGGGCGGCGCCCAGCCGCTGGCCGCGACGATGAACGCAGGGGTGGCGCTGTGCATCGAGGTCGATCCGGCCCGGGCGCAGCGCCGGGTGGAGACGCATTACCTCGACCGCGTCACGGCCGACCTCGACGAGACGGTGCGCTGGGTGGAGGAGGCGCGCGCCAGCGGCCGGCCGCTGAGCGTGGGGCTGATCGGCAACGCCGCCGAGGTGCACCCGAGGCTGCTGGAGCGGCCCGGCTTCCGGCCGGACGTGGTCACCGACCAGACCAGCGCCCACGACCCGCTCAGCTACGTGCCGGCCGACATGTCCGTCGAGGACGCGCGGCTGCTGGCGCGCGAGCAGCCGCGGGACATCACCCGCCGCGCCCTGGAGAGCATGGCCCGCCACCTGCGCGCCATGGTCGAGTGGCGGCGGCGGGGGGCCGTGGTGTTCGACTACGGCAACAACCTGCGCGCCCAGGGCGCGCTGGGCGGCGTCCCGCACGACGAGGCGTTCAGCTACCCCGGCTTCGTGTCGGCCTTCATCCGCCCGCTCTTCTGCCGGGGCGTGGGGCCGTTCCGCTGGGTGGCGCTCTCCGGCGACCCGGAGGACATCTACCGCACCGACGAGGCGGTGATGCGGCTCTTCCCCGAGAACGAGGGGCTGCAGCGCTGGCTGCGGCTGGCGCGCGAGAAGGTGGCCTTCCAGGGCCTGCCGGCCCGCATCTGCTGGCTCGGCTACGGCGAGCGGGATCGGGCCGGGCTGGAGTTCAACCGCATGGTGCGCACGGGCGAGCTGAAGGGGCCGATCGTCATCGGCCGCGACCACCTTGACGCCGGGTCGGTGGCCTCGCCCTACCGAGAGACCGAGGGCATGCGGGACGGCTCGGACGCGATCGGCGACTGGCCGATCCTGAACGCCCTGATCAACACGGCCGCCGGCGGCAGCTGGGTGAGCGTACACCACGGCGGTGGCGTGGGCATCGGCTACAGCCTGCACGCCGGCATGGTCGTGGTGGCCGACGGCAGCGAGCGGGCCGAGCGGAAGTTGGCGCGCGTGCTCAAGACCGACCCCGGCATGGGCGTGGTGCGCCATGCCGATGCCGGCTACCCGGAGGCGCTGGCCGCGGCCCGCGAGCGCAGCGTACGCCTGCCGATGCTGGAAGACGGACCGCGCCGCGCGTAGCGGCGCGTTCGGAAGGGAGGGACCATGGAGCGGTTCGGACGGCGACGGTTCATCGGCGCCCTGGCGGCGGCCACGTTGGTGCTCAGCGCCTGCGGTGGGGCCCAGCAGCCCGCGGCCGGCGGGCAGGGCGGGGTGAAGGAGGTGAAGATCGGCTTCTTCGGGCCGCTCACCGGCGACTCCGCCTCGGACGGCACGAGCGCCAAGAACGGCGCCGAGCTGGCGAGCGAGGAGCTGAATCGGACCAACGCGGTGCCCGGCGTGAGGCTCACGCTGGTGGCGTATGACGACCAGAACAAGGCCGAGCAGGCGACGAGCGTCGCCCAGAAGCTGATCGACCAGGACAAGGTCGTGGCGGTGGTGGGCGGCTCGTACAGCACGCCTTCGCGCGCGGCCGCGCCCATCTTCCAGCGCGCCAAGATCCCGGTGGTGGTGGCGTACGCCGTCCACCCGGAGATCACCAAGGCCGGCGACTACATCTTCCGCATCATCTATGTCGGCCAGATCCAGGGCAAGGCGATGGCCGAGTACGCCACCAAGAAGATGGGGCTGAAGAACATCGCCATGCTCCAGGTGGACAACGACTACGGCAAGAGCATCGCCGAGGGCTTCACCGAGGCGATGAAGGCCAACGGCGGCACGCTACCGGTCGCCCGCAGCTTCTCCATCGGCCAGAAGGACTTCACCCCGCTGCTCACGGCGGTGAAGGAGGCCAACCCCCAGGCGCTCTACCTGGTCACCTACTACACCGAGGGCGCGCTGCTGGTGCAGCAGGCCAAGCAGCTCGGGCTGACGATGCCAATCCTGGCCAGCGATGGCCTCGACTCGCCGAAGTTCCCGGAGCTGGTCGGCAAGGACGGCGAGGGGGTGATCCTCACCTCCGACTTCTCCCGCCAGGATCCTCGGCCGATGGTGCAGGAGTTCATCAGCGCCTACAAGGCGAGGTACGGCGGCACCCCGGACTTCATCGCCGCCTCGGCCTACGACGGCGTGCGGGTGATCGCCGAGGCGATGAAGCGGTCCGGCACCACGCCCGACCAGATCCGGGCCGGCCTGGCCCAAACGAAGGACGTGGAGGGTGTGGCCGGCAAGGTGAGCTTCGACGAGAACCGCGAGGTGGTGAAGACCATTTTCATCGTCAAGGTGGAGAACGGGGAATTCGTCTACGTCGAAAAGGTTGACCTGTAGCGCCGAGGGCTGAGGGCGGAGGCGCGCCTCGGCCCTCAGCCCCGGCGCCCGGCCCAACGACCCGAGACCTCCAGACTCCGATGCTGCAGCAGCTCGCCAACGGCCTCACCATCGGCGTCGTCTACGCGCTCGTCGCCACGGGCCTCGCGCTGGTGTACGGCGTCCTGCGCGTGCTCCACTTCGCCCACGGCGGCGTCTACATGGTGGGCGCCTACACCGCCCTGGCGCTCATCGCCGGCCTGGGCCTCGCCTTCTGGCCCGCGCTCGCGCTCGCCCTGCTCGTGGCTGGGGTGCTCGGCGTCCTGGTGGAGCGGGTGGTGTACCGACCCCTGCGCGGCGCTTCCCCCATCGCCCCGCTCATCGCCGGGGCCGGCGTCTACATCTTCCTCGAGGATGTGCTCCGCCGCCTCGGTGGACCGTACACCCGCCCGTTCCCGGCCGACTTCGTCGGCGCCCTTGCGCTAGGCCCGCTGCAGCTGACGGCCAAGCAGGGGCTCGTGGTCGCCGCCAGCGTGGTGGGCCTGAGCCTGCTGGTGTTCCTCATCCGCGGCACCAAGATCGGCCTGGCGATGCAGGCGGTGGCGCAGGACCCTACCACCGCGGCGTCGATGGGCATCCCCGTGGACCGGGTGGTCGCGCTCAGCTTCTTCGTCGGCAGCGTCCTGGCCGGGCTGGCCGGGGTGCTGGTCGGCCTCTACTTCAACGCCGTGGACCCAACCATGGGCGCGCTGCCCGGCATGAAGGCGTTCGCCGTGGTCGTGCTCGGCGGCCTGGGCAGCGTGGCCGGCGCGGTGGTGGCGGCGCTGGCGCTGGGCGTGGCCGAGGCGCTGGTGACCGGCTACCTCGAGCTGCCGCTCGGGCGCGACGCCATCGCCTTCGTGCTGCTGATCGCGGCGCTGCTGTTCCGCCCGCAGGGGCTGTTCGGGCGGCACGCCGAGAAGGTGTAGGGACGCCGTACTCGGGCTCGACAACTACGCGCTCAGCGTGGGCAGCGTGGCCGGCATCTGGGTGCTGCTGGCGCTCGGGCTGAACATCATCACCGGCTACGCCGGCCAGGTGAGCCTGGGCCACGCCGCCTTCTACGCCTTCGGCGCCTACACCACCGCCATGCTGACCACCAACCTGGGCTGGCCGTGGCTGGTCACCGTGCCCCTGGCGGTGGTGGTGGCGGCGGTGCTGGGGGTGCTGCTGGGGCTGCCCAGCCTGCGGCTGCGCGAGGACTTCCTGGCCATCGTCACCCTGGGGCTGGGGCTGGTGACGCAGAGCCTGGCGCTGTACCTGCCGTTCACCGGCGGGTCGCTCGGCATCGGCGGCATCCCCTACCCGTCGCTGGGCGGCTTCACCTTCGACACCGCCACCTACTTCCTGATGGTCGCGGTGCTGGCCGCCCTCGGCGTGGCGCTCAGCCGGTGGCTGGCGCGCTCCTGGATCGGGCTGGGGTGGCGCGCGCTGCGCGACGACGAGCTGGCGGCCCGCGCCATGGGGCTGAACGTGACGGCCCTGAAGGTGCTGGCGTTCGCCGTGGGGGCCGGCTACGCCGGGCTGGCCGGCGCCCTGCTGGCCCATTACCTCGGCTTCATCATCGCGTACAACTTCGGCTTCGGCGAGAGCATCACGGCGCTCGCCATGGTCGTGGTCGGCGGGATGGGCACCATCCGCGGGCCGGTGGCCGGGGCGCTGCTGCTGGCGCTGGCGCCGGAGGTGTTTCGTCCCCTGGCCGACTACCGCATGACGATCTACGGGGCGCTGATCGCGGCCGTCATGGTGCTGCAGCCGGGTGGCCTGCTCGGCGAGCGGTCGTGGCTGGCGCGGCGGCTGCGAGGGCGGCGTGGCTGACGGGCGGGCGCCGGTGCTGGAGGTGGAGCGGCTCACCCGCCGCTTCGGTGGGCTGGCCGCGCTGTCCGAGGTGAGCTTCGCGGTCCGCGAGGGCAGTGTCACCTCGCTCATCGGGCCCAACGGCGCCGGCAAGACCACCCTCTTCAACGTCGTCACCGGGCTGGTGGACCCGACCAGCGGCCGGGTGCGCTTCCTGGGCCAGGACGTGACCGGCTGGCCGCCCCACCGCCTGGCCCGGGCCGGCCTGGCGCGCACCTTCCAAAACCTCCGCCTCTTCGGCACCCTCACCGCCCGCGAGAACGTGATCGCCGCCCTCGGCGCGCGGCTGAACCGCGGCCTCTTCGCCGGCCTGCGGCGCGACGACGACCCGACCCTGGTGAAGCGCGCCGACGAGCTGCTCGCCTTCACCGGGCTAGCCGCGCACGCCCGCGAGCCGGCGCGCGACCTGCCCTACGGCCTCCAGCGGCGGCTGGAGCTCGCCCGCGCCATCGCGCTCGAGCCGCGGCTGCTACTGCTGGACGAGCCGACGGCCGGGCTGGTGCCGGCCGAGATCGACGAGCTGCTCGCCCTGATCGACTCCCTGCGCGAGCGCGGCGCCACCGTGCTGCTGATCGAGCACAACATGGGGCTGGTGATGGGCCACAGCGACCATGTCGTGGTGCTCGACCACGGCGCCAAGATCGCCGAGGGCGACCCGCGCGCCGTCAGCGCCGACCCGCGCGTGATCGAGGCGTACCTGGGCCGCGACGAGGCGGTGGCGTGACCGGGCCGCTCCTCCGCGTCGAAGGGCTGGTCGTCCGCTACGACCGGGTGGAGGCGCTGCACGGCATCTCGCTGGCCGTTGGCGCGGGCGAGCTGGTGGCGATCATCGGCGCCAACGGGGCCGGCAAGACCACCACCCTGCGGGCGATCGCCGGCCAGATCCCCGTCGCCGCCGGCCGCGTCACCCTGGGCGGTCGTGATGTTACCCGGCTGTCGTCCCACGAGCGCGCACGGCTCGGCATCGCCCTGGTGCCCGAGGGCCGCAGGGTGTTCCCGCGCCTCACGGTCGAGCAGAACCTGCGCGTGGGCGCCTACACCCGTCGGGACGGGTCGGTGGCGGCCGATCTCCAGCGCATGCGCGCCCTGTTCCCGATCCTCGGCGAGCGGGCCGACCAGCCGGCCGGCACCCTCTCCGGCGGCGAGCAGCAGATGCTCGCCATCGCCCGCGCGCTGATGGCGCGGCCCCGCATCGTGCTGATGGACGAGCCGAGCATGGGGCTGGCCCCCCGCGTGGTGGCCAGCATCTACGAGACGATCGCCGGGCTGAAGCGCGAGGGCGCCACCATCCTGCTGGTGGAGCAGAACGCCCGCAAGGCGCTGCAGGTGGCCGACCGCGGCTACGTGCTGGAGGCCGGCCGCCTCATCCTGGAGGCGCCGGCCGGGGAGCTGGCGGCCGATCCGCGCGTCCGGCGGGCGTACCTGGGGCTGCACGCGTGAGCCGGCCGCGCGCCAGCCTGCTGGTGGAGCACGCCGCCGAGCTGGTGACGGTGGCGGATGGCCACCCCGGCCCGTTCGCCGGTCCGCGCCAGGCGGAGCTGGGGATCGTGCGCGACGGCGCGCTGGCGGCCGGGCCGGACGGGCGCATCCTGGCCGTCGGCCCCACCGCGGCCGTCCGGGGGGCGGCGGAGCCGGCGCCGGGTGCCCGCGTGCTCGACGCCCGCGGCCGGTGCGTGCTGCCCGGCTTCGTGGACGCCCACACCCACGCCGTCTTCGCCGGCGACCGCGCCGAGGAGCTGGCCGAGCGGCTGCGGGGCGCCGACTACCTGGCGATCCTGGCCGCCGGCGGCGGCATCCTGAGCACCGTCCGCGCCACCCGGGCGGCGTCCGAGGAGGCGCTGCTCACCCGCGCGGCCGGCTTCCTGGACGAGATGCTGCGCCACGGCACCACCTCCGTCGAGATCAAGAGCGGCTACGGGCTGTCGGTGACGGACGAGCTGAAGCTGCTGCGCGTGGCGCGCCGGCTGGGGGAGCGCGGGCCGCAGACGGTCGTGGCCACCGTGCTGGGGGCGCACGCCGTGCCGCCCGAGTGGCGCCACCACCCGGACGGCTACGTGGCGCTGGTGACGGACGAGCTGCTGCCGCGCGTGGCCGCCGAGGGGCTGGCACGCTTCTGCGACGTGTTCTGCGAGCACGGCGTGTTCACCGTGGAGCAGAGCCGGCGGGTGCTGGCGGCGGGCCTGCGGCTCGGGCTGCGGCCGAAGCTGCACGCCGAGCAGAAGTCGGCGTTCGGTGGGACGCGGCTCGCGGCCGAGCTGGGCGCCGTCTCGGCCGACCACCTCGAGCACGCCACGCCGGAGGATGCCGCCGCGCTGGCCGCGACCGGCACGGTCGCCGTGCTGCTGCCGGGCGCGGCGTTCGTGCTGGGCGAGGAGCGCCAGGCGCCGGCCCGGGCGCTGGTGGAGGCCGGCGTGCCGATGGCGCTGGCCACTGACTTCAACCCCGGCACCTGCCCCATCGTCTCCCTGCCGCTGGTGCTCGGGCTGGCCTGCCTGCGCCGCCTGCTCACACCCGCCGAGGCGGTGGTGGCAGCCACCCGCAACGCTGCCCACGCCATCGGGCTCGGCGACGAGCGGGGCAGCCTGGAGGTGGGCAAGCGCGCCGACCTCGTGGTGCTGGACGCCCCGTCGCACGGCCACCTGCCGTACTGGTTCGGCCGCAACCTCGTCCAGGCGGTGGTGAAGGACGGGAGGGTGGTGTGGTCCGTCTGAGCCCCGAGGCCGAGGCGCTGCTCGTACCGGCCGGCACCGCCGCGGCCCCCTGGGACCCGAACGACCGCCTGCTGGGCCAGGTGGTGCGGGACTGGCGGACCGCCGACGCGCTCGACGTGGGCATCCTCGGCGTGCCGTTCGACACCGCCATCTTCGGTCGGCGCGGCGCTCGCTTCGGGCCGGCCGCCATCCGCGCCGCGCTCTACCGCGCCTACACCTGGGGCGGCGACCTGGGCGTGGACCTCGCCGACGGCCCGCGCCTGGCCGACTTCGGCGACGTGCGGGTGGCGCACACCAGCGTCGAGCGGACCCATGACCGGCAGCGGGGGGTGGTGGCGGCGGTGGCCGGCGCGGGGGTGCTCCCGTGCGTGCTAGGCGGCGACAACAGCACCTCGTTCGCCAGCATCGCCGGGGTGGCGGACGCCGTCGGCGGACCGCTCGGGCTGATGGTGCTCGACGCCCACCACGACCTGCGCGAGACGCACGACGGGGAGGTGAGCAGCGGCACGCCCTACCGGCGGGTGCTGGAGCTGCCCGGCGCCCCGGTACGCCCCGAGCACGTGGTGGAGGTGGGCATCGCCCCCTTCCGCAATAGCCGCTACTACGCCGACTACGCCCGCGCTCAGGGGATTCGCATCATCTCGGCCCGCCAGGTACACCGCGGCGGGCCGGACGTGGCCGCCCGCGAGGCGCTGGCCCTGGCCACGGCGGCGCCCGGCGGCCGCTTCTTCCTGAGCGTAGACCTGGACGTGTGCGACCCGGCCTTCGCGCCGGGCACCAGCGCCCACAGCCCCGGCGGCCTCACCCCCTTCGAACTGCTGGAGCTGGTGCTGGCGCTGGCGTCGCAGCCCGGCTGCGTCGGCTTCGACCTGACCGAGACCGCGCCCCCGCTGGATGTGCAGACCGCCGCCAGCTCGCTGGCGGCGACGGTCGTGCTCTACTTCCTGGCCGGCCGCGCCCTCGCCCGCCAGGCTCCGGCCGAGTAGCGTCCTCACGCGCCCGCGGGGCGCAACGGGCGTGGCAGGGGCTCCCCGTGCTCGTGGCGGCCAGGCCGCCTCTCCCGCCTTCAGCTCACCCCTGGCACCAGGGTCGGCTAGTTCTCACAATGTCGTGGGCCGTGAAGTGCCTGAGGACGGTGCCGGGGGCGTGGAACACCTGCAGCGTATCCAGTTGCCCGGTGCCCGGGTGCACCTGGTTGGTGGCGCCGGTGGCTCAGCCGCTCGGTCGGACAGTGCGCAGACCGGCGAGTCGGGCGGCCGCGGCCTGGCGTTCGTCGTAGCTGACGAAGGCGTCGAGAGGGGAGAGGTCGACGGCAGCGGCGATGTGGATCGCGTCGAGCGCTCGGAGGGCCGGTTCTGCGAGCGCGCCGGCGGCGGCGAGCAGGCCTCGGTCGAGAGGGCACAGTGCGAGCGCCTCGAGTGTCTCGCCGGCGCGCTCGATGAGGAGATCGAGTGGCAGACGAGGGTCGTGCGCTGCCGCGCGTCTGATGGCACGGGGCACCTCGGTGAGCACGAGCTCACAGGAGACGAGGTCGGCGTTGGCGAGGAAGGCGCGCAAGGCCGCGCTCTCAGGCTCGTTGCGCACCAGCTTCACGAGTGCCGAGGCGTCGGCGTAGAAGAGCGGCACCTCAGCGCTGGCCGCGGATCCCGTCGAGCGCGCGGCTGAGGGCGTCGGGGGCGCCTTCGAGCTGGAGAGGCTCGGGCAGCCCGCGGCGGATCGGGCGCGAGACGCGCCCCTCGGCGATCAGCCGATCGAGATCCGCGCCGCTCGTCGCCGGTGGCCCGAGCTCCGCGACCGGCCGGTGGCGATCGGTGACGATCAGTCGTTCGCCGCGCTCGACGCGTCGCAGATAACGGCTGAGGTTCTGGCGCAGCTCGGCGACTCCGACCATTTGTGACATGTACGCAAAGGTAGCAGATCGGGCGAACGGGTGTCTGCAGGACAACCAAACGTGTCCATGCCCGAGGGGCACCACCGCGGATGAAGTGGCCTTTTCGGAGTAGACCCTACCCCCTGGCACCGGCCGCTTCGCGCGCTACCCTGAGCAGGTGCAGCGCGAGCAGACAACGAGCGCCAGCACGAGGGCTGCTGGAGCGGCTGCCTGATGGAGCGCCAGGGGGGCGAGGCCGCGCTGGCCATCCGCGGCGGCACGGTCGTGGCCATGGACGCGGACCGCACGGTCGGCGCGTACGACGTGCTCGTGGACAGGACCGGCCGCATCGACGCCCTGGTCGAGCGGGGCGCGCCGGTCCAGGCAGCGCGTACGATCGACGCGGCGGGCCGTGTGATCGTGCCTGGCCTGGTGCAAGCGCACGTCCACCTGTGCCAGACGCTCTTCCGCGGCCTGGCCGAGCAGCGCGGCCCGACGCGCTGGCTGCGGGAGCGCATCTGGCCGCTGGAGGCCGCCCTGGACGCCGATGCGCTCCGCGCGTCCGCCCGGCTGGGCGTGGCGGAGCTGCTCCTGGGCGGGACCACCGCGGTCCTGGACATGGGCACGGTCCACCACACGGACGTGCTCTTCGAGGTGGCCGCCGAGACAGGCGTCCGCTACACAGGCGGGAAGGCGCTGCTGGACGCCGGGGAGGGCGTACCGCCCGGCCTGCTGGACGACACCGCCGCGGCACTGCGGGAGAGCGACCGCCTGGCGCAAACCTGGCACGGGGCCGAGAGCGGCCGCTTGCGCTACGCCCACTGTCCGTGGTCTGTCCTCACGTCGAGCTGGGACCTGCTGCGCAGTGTGGGCGCTCGCGTGCGCGCGAACGACCTGATGGTGCACGCGCACGCGAGCGAGCAGCGGAGTGAAGCCGAGCTGGTGCAGCAGCGCTTCCACCAGCCGGCAGTGCGGCTGCTGGCCAGCGTGGGACTGGCCGGGTCGAACGCGTGCCTGGCCCACTGCGTCAGCCTGGACGCCTCCGAGGTCGACGTGCTAGCCCGCGGCGGCGCCAGTGTCGCCCACTGCCCCTCACGCAGCCTGAAGCTCGGCGCAGGCATCCCGCCCATCGCCACCTACCTGGAGCGCGGGATTAACGTTGGCCTCGGGGCGGACGGCGCCGCCTCGAACAACCGGCTGGACGGCTGGGAGGAGCTGCGCCTGGCGAGCCTCCTGGCAAATGTGGGCGGCGCGGCTGAGACGCTGCCGGCGCGGGAGATGTTCGAGCTGGCCACCCTGGGTGGCGCGCGTGCACTCGGCCTGGAACGCGAGATCGGCAGCCTCGAGCCCGGCAAGTGGGCCGACCTGGCCATCCTCGACCTGCGCGCGCCGCATGCCATCGGCCCGCGGGACGTCTACACGCAGCTCGTCTTCTCGGCCCGCGCGGACGACGTGCGGACCGTCGTGGTGGGCGGCCGCGTGCTCGTGGAGGAGCGCACGCTCCGCACACTCGGCGTGGCCTCGGTCGTCCAACAGGCGGTCCGCCAGCGTGGGCGCGTCGCCCGGCGCGCCGGCCTCCGCGCGGACGCCGCCGAACGCTGAGGCGGCTCCGCCCTACGCCACCCCGTTGCGGCGCTGGCCCTTCTTCTGGGTGAGAAAGAGGCGCTGGTAGCGCTGCTGCAGGGCGCGGAAACGGCGCTTGAGCGTCTCGTTGTCCGGCTCGACCACCCAGGCCGCCATCACGGCGCGCATCTCCTGCGTCAGCTCGTCCATCTCGGGCGTCTCGTCGTCCATCGGCCGGATTCTATGCGCTCTGCTGGCCCCGCTCCCCGCAGGGCTCAGTAGCCGTGCAGGAAGTGGTCCTGCAGGTCGTGCGGCCGTGGCTGGACCTCGAGCACCGGGTCCCCGAGCGCCTTGCGCACCGCGTTCAGCAGGAGGTCGATGTCGAACGGCTTGCGCACGACCTCGTGGACCAGCGCTTGCTCCTCGGATGCGAGGCCGAGGTTGGGGCCGGCGACGACGAGGAGCGGCACGCGGCGGGTAGCCTCGTTGCCGCGCAGCTCACGCAGGATCTTCAGCCCGCCATCATACGCGAGGTTCAGGTCGAGTAGGAGGAGGTCCGGGCGCCGCCCGCGCGCGAGCCGCAGCGCCTCGCCCGTGTCCCAGGCGCGGACGGCCCGGTACCCGTCCTGGCGGATGAGGCCGGCGATCAACCCGCCCACCGAGCCGTGGTCCTCGACCACCAGGACCACCTTGCGGCGCGGCGCGGTGCCATTGCTCGACGGTCGCCCGCTCAAGTGCGGCCGGTACCCGTGGTGGCGCATGCTGTGGCGGAGTATAGAGCCGGCCACGTAGCATCCGTTGCGTGGCGAGCTTGGACACCAGGCCGCCGCTGCGGGTTGGGCTGATCTGTCCGGACTGCCGCGGGGCGGTCGTCGACGACGAGGCGCTCGCGTGCAGCCGGTGCGGCCGCGCGTTCCAGCGCGTAGGCGGCGTGCCGATCATGCTGCCCCAGACGTTCCTCGGCGAGAGCGAGGCGCGGCAGCACGCGCTCTACGACCACGTCGCCCACGCGTACGACGACGTGTTCCGCCCCCACGTGGCGGAGCACTACGTGGAGAAGCGCACCGGGTTGGTGAAGGAGCTACTCCCTCTGGGCGGCCTGGTGCTGGACGTCGGCTGCGGTACGGGTCGGCTTGGCGCGGCGATCGCCGCCGAGGGCTACGACGTCCTCGGCGCCGACCTCTCGCCTGAGATGCTGCGCAAGGCACGCGAGCGGGGCCTGGCTGGCGCCTACGCCGCGCTCACGACCAGCCTGCCGTTCGCCGACGACAGCTTCGACCTGGCGCTGACCGTCGCGACGCTCCACCACCTGGAGACACCCGACCGCGTTGCCGCCACGGTGAAGGAGATGGGACGCGTGGCCAAGCGGGGCGGGTTCGTCGTGCTGTGGGACCACAATCCGGCCAACCCCTACTGGCCGGTCCTAATGCAGCGGGTCCCGCAGGACTCGGGCGACGAACGACTGGTCCCCCTGGGCGAGCTGCTGGCGGACGTGCGCGCGGCCGGCTTGCGGCCCCACCGGGTGTTCCGCAGCGGCCTCGTGCCCGACTTCGTTCCGGCCTGGCTGTACGCGCCGGCGCGGTGGATCGAGCGGGCCGTGGAGGTGACCCCGGGCCTGAACGTGCTCGCTGCCCACAACGTCGTGGTGGCCCGCAAGGAGTGACCGCCCCACGGAGCGCGGCCCTGTTCGCGGTGGCGGCGGCCGTCGCCCTGGCGGTGGCGTTCGCGGCGCGTGACACGCCGGGCTACGTGGTCCGCCAGCCGGACGGCAGCTACCTGGGCGACATCACCCATTACGTCTACTGGACGCGGCTGGTCACGCTGGGCGGCATCCAGGATGCTTATCGCGGCACCTGGCCGGAGACGTACGCCGTCTACCCGCCCGTGACGCTGTACGCCTACCAGCTCGTCGGCACGGCGTACCGCTGGTTCGAGGACCCGACCTTCGACCCGGCGCAGGCGCAGGCAAGCGTGTGGCTCCGGCGCGGCATCAAGGCTGCTGCCCTGGCGTGGCACCTGCTGGCGGCCGTGGCGATCTACCTGCTGGTACGGCGAGCGACGAACCCCCGCCTCGCCGCGCTCGCGGGCGCGCTGTACGTGGCCAACCCGGCGGCCCTGTTCGACGTCGCCCACTGGGCCCAGCCGGACGGAGCGCACAGCCTGTTCAGCGTGCTCGCCATCGGCTGGCTCGGGCTGGCGGCGGCCGCGCCAGGCACTCCGGGCGTGCGTGCCAGGCTCGGGAGTCGATGGGGCCCTCGGCTCGCAGGTTTCGGGTATCGGGTGTTGGGTATTGGGTACTGGGTGTTGGGGATGGGGCGTGGGGTGCCGGCATCTGAAGCCCCAGACGTCGGGCCCGGGAGCAGGCATCCGCGTCCCGCCAGCCACGCGCGGGAGGATGGGGCGCCGGGTAGGCTCACGTCCCTCGCCTGGGGCGCCATGGCGCTGGCCGCGCTGGCGAAGCCGCAGGCCTGGGTCCTCCTCCCACTCGCAGTGCTCGCTACCTGGCGCGAGACCGGCGCGCGCGGCCTGGTGCGTGGCGCCGCGGCCGGCGGCGCCGTCACACTGGTGGTGCTGCTGCCGTTCATCGCCACGGGGGGTCTGGGCGAGCTGGCGACCCTGCCGGCCACGATCTCAGGCGTGATGCCGGTCGTCACCGCCAACGCCGACAACCTGTGGTGGCTGGTGCTCGACCGGCGTGGGATCGAGCCGCTCTTCACCGACGACTCGGCGCGTCTGGTGGGCCCGCTGACCTACCGCCTCGCGGCCGGGGGGTTGGTCGGCGCGGCGCTGCTGTTCACCTACTGGCTCTACTGGACCGACCGCGCCCGGCTGGCCGAGGCCGCCGCGCTGGGCGCGCTGGGCTGGTTCGTGTTCACCACCCAGGCGCACGAGAACCACCTCTTCTTCACGCTGCCGCTGCTGTCGCTGGCCTGGCCGCAGCGGCCGCGCCTGCTGGTGCCCTTCGCCGTGCTGACGGCAACGGTGCTGCTGAACATGGCCCTGCACGACGAGCTGCTGCTGGAAACACTCGGCCTGGACCCCGGCCAGACAGCCGTGCGGACGCTGCGGAATGCGAACGCCGTCGTGAACGTGGGGACTTTCGTCGGGTGGTCGCTGGCGGCGCTCCGGCGCCGCCCACAGCCGGCCGCGGCGCCGTCCTTCCGCCACTCCCGAGATCACGCACGTGTTGAGAGCCTTGCGTAACTGCCGGGGCACCAGCTCGCACGGGCGGCGGGCGGACCGGCCGCGGCCAGAGCCCCGCACTCGTGCTGGGCCGCGTTGGGCCCGGCGCTCACCGGTTGCCTGCCCCGGAAACCCGGCCGTATACTCAGCGCCGACGAGCGACGCGGAAGTGGCTCAGGGGTAGAGCGTCTCCTTGCCAAGGAGAAGGTCGCGGGTTCGAATCCCGTCTTCCGCTCCAGGTCTCGGCGCGGCCGGCCGGGGTCGCAGCCATCGACTCGCGGGAGAGGGGAAAGATCCATGGCCACACCGCCGACGGCCTCGGTGCGCCCGCCGGCTCAGCCGGCGCCGTGGCACGCGCTGACCACCGACCAGGTGCTGGAGCTCCTCGCCACAGATCCCGAGCGGGGTCTGTCCGTGGAGGAGGCGGCCGCCCGCCTCGCGCGGGTGGGGCCGAACGCGCTCACGGAGGGGCGCAAGGAGCCGTGGTGGCAGGCGATCGTCGAGTCGCTCACCGAGCCGTTGGTGCTGCTGCTGATCGCGGTCGGCGCGCTCTACGCCCTGCTCGGTGAGCTCGAGGACGCGCTCACCATCTTCATAGTCATCCTGGCTGTAGCGGCGATCGAAATCGCGAGCGAGACGCGCGCCAAGCGGGCCATCGCCGCCCTGCGCTCCCTGAGCGCCCCGACGGCGACCGTGGTCCGCGACGGGGCGCCACTGGAGGTCGCCGCACGCGACCTGGTGCCCGGCGATGTGGTGCTGCTGGAGCCCGGTGACCGCGTGGTGGCGGACCTGCGGCTGGTCGAGACGGCCGCGCTGCGGGCGGACGAGGCGAGCCTCACGGGCGAATCGGCGCCGGTCGCCAAGGACCCGGACCCGGCCCTGGAGGCCTGGGCGGAGCTTGGCGACCGGCGCAACCTGGCCTTCGCCGGTACGCTAGTCACCGCCGGCAAAGGGCGCGGCGTGGTGGTGGCGACGGGCCGGGCGACCGAGCTGGGGCGCGTCGCCGGCCTAGCGGAGGGGGCGCGGGAGCCGCGCACGCCCCTCCAGGTACACCTCAAGCAGCTCGCCGGCTGGCTGGTGTGGGTGGCGCTCGGCTTCAGCGTGCTGGTGCCCCTGCTGGGCATCCTCGTCGCCGGCCGGCCGTGGCCGGCGATGCTGCTCACCGGGCTGACGCTCGCCTTCGCCACCATCCCCGAGGAGCTGCCGATCCTCATCACCATCGTGCTGGGCCTCGGGGCGTACCGGCTGGCGCGGGAGCGGGCCATCGTCAAGCGGCTGCGGGCGGCCGAGACGCTCGGCAGCGTCTCCGTCATCGGCACCGACAAGACCGGCACGCTGACCGAGAACCGCATGCGCGTGGTGGAGCTCTTCCTGCCCTTCGATCCCGGCCCGTGGCCGCTGGTGGAGACGCCGCCCGCGGGCCCCGCGGGCCGCCTGCTCGAGATCGGCATCCTGGCCAGCGACGCGCAGGTGCAGCGCGTGGACCGCCGTACCGAGCTCGTTGGGGACCCCACCGAGACGGCCCTGCTGGCGGCCGCGGAGGGGGCCGGCCTGAGTGTCGAGCTCGCTCGCTCGACTGTGCGGCTCGTCGAGGAGTATCCCTTCGACGACGCCCGTCAGCGCGTGTCCGTGGTGGTCGAGCGGGACGGCGCGCGCCGGCTGCTGGTGAAGGGCGCGCCCGAGTCGGTGCTCGCCGCCTGCGCGCGCCCCGACCCGCGCGCCCAGGCGGAGGCGGACGCGATGGCAGCGCGCGGGCTGCGGGTGCTGGCGTTCGCCGAGCGCCGGCTGGCGCCCGATGGCCCCCTGCCGGACGACGCCACCGCCGTCGAGCGGGACCTGACCTTCGTCGGCCTCGCCGGCCTTGAGGACCCACCGCGGCCGGAGGTGCCGGGCGCCATCGCCGAGCTGCGGGCCGCGGGCGTGCGCATCCTGATGCTGACCGGCGACCACCCAGCCACCGCCCGCGCCATTGCCGAGCGAGTGGGCATCGACGCGCGGACCGTCGTTCGCGGGCGGGACCTCGACAGCCTCTCAGATGACAGCCTGGGCGAGCTGGCCGCCTCGGCGTCGGTGTTCGCCCGCATCGCGCCCGAGCACAAGCTGCGGCTCGTCCAGGCGCTCCAGCGGCGCGGGGAGGTGGTGGCTGTCACGGGCGACGGCGTGAACGACGGGCCGGCGCTGCGCCAGGCGGCCGTGGGCGTGGCGATGGGGCGGAGTGGCACGGACGTGGCGCGCGAGGCGGCCGACCTAGTGCTGGCCGACGACAACTTCGCCACCGTGGCCACCGCCGTCCGTGCCGGGCGCACGCTCTTTGAGAACCTGCACAAGGCGGTGCGCTACTACCTGGCCGCCAAGGTAGCGCTGGTGAGCACCTCGCTGGTGGCTGTCCTGGCGCAGCTCCCGGTGCCCTTCGAGCCGGTGCAGATCATCGTCATGGAGCTGTTCATGGACCTGGGCGCCTCGGTGACCTTCACCGCCGAGCCGCCCGAGGAGGACGTGATGGCGCGGCCACCCCGCGAGCCGAAGCGGGCGTTCCTGGACCGCCCGATGCAGCTCGGTATCCTGGCTGGCGGCCTGTCGCTCGCCGCGGCGGTGCTCGTCCCGTACTTGGGGACCTCCTGGCAGGGCGGCGACCTAGCCCAGGCGCAGACGGCGGCGTTCGCTGCCTGGATGCTGGGGCACGTCGTGCTAGCCGCCCACATGCGCG
Organism: uncultured Chloroflexota bacterium; assembly: GCA_964435115.1. Classification (GTDB taxonomy): domain Bacteria; phylum Chloroflexota; class UBA6077; order UBA6077; family CF-72; genus CAYSYM01. Next base: position 66,729 of record CAYSYM010000011.1, read on the forward strand.
CCGAGCGGCAGCCGCTGCTGCGCACCCCCCCGCTCGCCAATCGACCGTTCCTGCTGTGGGCAGCCGCCGCGGCCAGCCTGGTGGCGCTCGGGGTGACGATCCCGTTGCTCGAGGGGCGACTGCACCTGGCGCCGCTCGAACCCGCGACCTGGGCGGTCGTGCTTGGGGCGGCGCTGCTGCTCCCCTCGTGGTGGGAGCCCTGGAAGTGGGCCCGTTGGCCGGGCCTCGCCCGCCGCTGCGCCGGCGAGAAGCGCACCCACCCCACCACCGCGTAGCGCCATAATCCGTCGTCCAGGCTCCAAGGTAGGGTTTGGGGATGCGCACCCCGCTCGATGCGCACCTATCCGGCCGAGTCATCGGTGCGCGGCCCCGCGCCGCCGGCAGGGCGATTATGATGCCCATCGCTCGGGCGCCTGGGCGCCGGTAAGCCCCGTTCAACGAGGAGGACCGGGATGCAGTTCACCGCCGCAATCACCCATGAACCACCCTGGTATGTGGCGCGGTGCCTCCAGGTGGAGGTCACCAGCCAGGGAGAGACGGTCGAGGGAGCGCTCGCCAACCTCCGCGAAGCGCTGGAGTTGTACTACGAAGACGAGCCGATGCCCGAACACGTCGACGTGCCGATCATCGCTCCCGTCGAGATTGGCGCTCGCGCCGCGTGAGCGCCGGTACCCCGCACGTTTCAGGGGCTGCGGTCGTCAAGGCCTTGCAGCGCGCGGGGTTCGAGCCGCGCAGCTAGCGCGGGAGCCATGTCAAGCTGCGTCACCCCGACGGACGGGCTGTTATCGTCCCACTGCATCGTGAGCTCGCGCCGGGCACACTTCGCTCCGTGCTGAAGCAGGCTGGCCTCTCCGTTCAGCAGCTCCGCGACCTGCTCTGACCGCGGCCAGTCTCCCGGCGGTCGCCGGCACCACGGCCGGCCTGCCGCCTGCGAGTCGCCCGCTGGCCCGGGGGGACGTCCGGGGCGTTGGGGCGGTGGCCGCTCCGCGACCCCGCCTCCGGTGGCGGGGGCTACTCCACCTCGGCCGCGGGACGGATGACCGTGGGCGGCGCGCGGTGGCGGGGGAGCGGATCGCCGGCACCCAGGTGCAGCAGGTTCCCGATGACGATCGGGACGTCGCGACTGGCCCGCCGCAGGTGCCGCAGCAGCGGCTCGCCGTGCGAGTGGTAGACGGCAGCCGAAGGCTGGTAGGCGATCACGTAGCCACGCGCCTGCATCGTGCGCGCCCAGGCGATGTCCTCCGCGCCCCGCACGCGCTCGTCGAAGGGGTGGTCCTGCCACAGCGAGCGGCGGAACGCGCCGTTGGCGTTGGAGAAGAGCGGCCGCTTCTCCAGCAGGCGCGGCCGCTCGCTCAACAGCCCCGTGAGGCGCATGCCCAGCAGTTCCAGGCGGGTCGCGGTGGCCCGCGGAAGCTGGCGGCCATACACGCCGGCCACTCGCGGATTCCTGAATGGGACGAGCAGCTCACGCAGCCAATCACTGCTCGCCGGGAGCGAGTGGGCGCTCAGGCTGGCCACCACGTCCCCGCCAGCCTCGGCGGTGCCGAGATTGAGCGCGTACCCGTAGGTGAAATCCTGCGGCCGGATCGTGATGAGCGTGATGGGGAACTGGCGGGCGATCTCCAGCGTGCCATCGGTCGAGCCTGAGTCCACCACGACCACGCGGGTTGGCGGCAATGCGGCGGGATCGAGGAGTGCCGCGAGGGTGTCGCCGATCGAGCGCGCCTCGTTCTTGGCGCGGATCACGACGGATGCACTGAGCTGCAGGACCGTCTCCTTGGCTGGCGCCGGCGCCAGCCACTCCATTGTACTCGGTGCCCTGGCGCCGGAAAGGGCGCAGGACCTGTGCCACCGCCCGAGGCAGTTGAGCCGGGCCAGGGCAGCGGGTGCCGGGAGAGGATGCCCTCCAGGCGTGGTGAGCTGCTCGGCCTGGCGGGCCGAAGGCCCTGGCCCGAACCGTTCCCTCGTGAGCGGGGGAGCGGGGGAACCCACCGCCTGGCGCGTGATACCCCCCGCCTACGTATGCCGCCGGCGCCGGCTTGTACACAGGCGCGCCCACCGTGGTATGCTCGGCGCGTTGGGCACCCGGGAGCTCCCACGTGGGTGCGATGGAGGACGCGAGATCCTGGCTTCTACTGGGGGCCCCAGGCCGCGTGTCCTGGTGGTCGAAGATGAAACCCCCATTCGGGAGTTCATCGCCGAGCTCCTGGGCGAGTCTGGCTACGAAGTGGCGACGGCAGCCAACGGGCGGGATGCCCTGGAGTGCCTGCGCGCCACCGTCCCGGACGCCGTGCTGCTGGACCTGATGATGCCCGTGATGGACGGCTGGGCTTTCCTCCGGGAATGCCGGGCGAGCCGGCCGTTCGCGCACCTGCCGGTGGTCGTGATGTCCGCCGCGCAAGCAGGCGCCCGGTCCCTGGACGGCCTGAACGTGCACAGCTTCGTGCGCAAGCCGTTCGACCTCGAGCAGGTGGAGGGCGCGCTCGCTCGAGCCCTCCAGGGCGCGTGAGGCCACCGCCGCCCTAGCGCTCTCCGCGCGGCCGGCTCCGCGCTCCGCGCGCGGACGCTCCGGTCGAGCGTCTGTCCTCGACCGCTCGGCGATCCGCGCGCACGCTGTCCGGCTGCGCCCAACGTGACGCCCGCTTCCCGCCCGCGCGCCCTGCAGCACGCGAGCCCAACCAGGGCCTGCGGGGTGCCGGGGGGGTCGGACGCTGGACGCCAACCCGCGCGAACTTCCCTGCGCGGCGTGTTCCCCTGGACCCGGCGGCCCGGGTACCCTAGTCGCGCGGTCCGGCGCACGGGCCGGTGGCGCGCCAGGCCAGCGAGGAACCCATGGCCCCAGCCCGCCTGGCGCGGCACACCCCGCGGTGGCGCGTCGAGGCGCCAGCTTGTGGGCGATGGCTGTTCGGAGGCAATGCAGCGCGTGTCGAGCACCTCGGAGGGCTTGGAGTGGGAAGACTCGCCTGGCCGTGGCTGGGTCGAGCAGTTCGTTCAGGTCCTCCCCGAGGGCGTGCTCATCGTCGACCAGACCGGGACGTACATCACCTGCAACGCGGCCGCCGCCGACATCCTCGGCGTCTCGCTGTTGGGGCAGACCGAGTCACACGAGATCGCCGCGCTGGTGGGCGATGTGCGCTACCCGGATGGGTCGAGCTGCCCGGCCGATGAGCAGCCCCTGCGCCGCTCGCTCCTGCGCGGCGAGACGGTGCGGGGCGAGCAGATCCTCCTCCGGCGACGCGACGGCCACGAGATCGTTCTCGTCGTCACCAGCGCCCCGCTGCGCGACGAGAACGGCGCCGTCGTCGGGGCCGGAGCGCTCTTACACGACGTGTCGGGTATCCGGGCCCTGGCTCACGAGAAGGACGCCTTCCTGCGGACGGTCTCGCACGACCTCAAGAACCGGCTCAACGCGGCCACGGGGTGGGTGCAGGTCCTGCAGCGGCGCCTCGGCCGCCTCCAGGAGCCGGAGCAGGCGCACTTCGCTCCCGGGCTGGCTGCCCTGGATGCCAACCTGCAGCGCCTGGGGAGCATGGTGGACGAGCTGGTCGACCTCACCCGTCTCCAGCTCGGCCGGCCGCTCCCGCTCCGACGCACGGCCGTCGACCTGGTGGCACTCGCCCACGAGATTGCCGCGGAGCAGCAGCAGCAGACCGACCGGCATGTGATCCGCGTGGAGACGGCCGAGCCGACGGTCGTCGGCGAATGGGACCGGGCCCGCATCGAGCGCGTCCTCGCGAACCTGGTGACGAACGCCATCCAGTACAGCCCGGCCGGTGGGGACGTGGTGGTGAGTGTGGCGGTCGAACGCGCCCTGGCCCAGAGCTGGGCCGTGGTGCGGGTCCGCGATCAGGGTCTGGGCGTCCCGGCCGGGGACCTCCCGCGACTCTTCCAGCAGTTCTACCGGGGACGCAACGTGGCCGACCGCATCGAGGGGACCGGATTGGGGCTGGCCGGTGCGCGTCAGATCGTCGAGCAGCACGGCGGGAGCATCGCGGCCGAGAGCGCCGAGGGCGCCGGCAGCACGTTCGTCGTCCGGCTGCCGCTCAGCGCGGTCCCACCGGCCACGGCTTGAGCACCGAGGCCAGGGTTAGCACGGGTGGGCTCACACGCGGCCCACGGGCGAGCCCGATAGACGGAGGCGACGCGAGGCGCTCGGTACAGCGCAGACGCGCGCGCGGGCGTACACTCGTGCGGATGCCACCGCCCGGCGACCTGCGCCCACCGACCCGCCCGCGCCGCTGGCTGCAGACGTTGCGTGAGGTCATGTACGGCATGGTCGTGCACGACATGGTGCGCTACGTCACGCGCACACGCGGCAGCATGGAGCACCTGTTCCTCCTGATCACGATGGGCGACCTCGTCGGCGTGCCCATCCTGCCGCCCTACTACAGCCTGCGCCTGCTCCCCTACGTGGTACCCGAGATCAACAACTGGAAGCGCCGCCTGCTCCGCGAGCGCGACATCACCGACCTGCTGGTCTGAGCGCGCAGGGCGCTCAGCCGCTCGCGGTCAGCCCCAGGGCGGGCGCCAGTGGCTTGAGCGCCTCTACGACGAACCTGATCTGCTCGTCGGGCTCGGCCGCCAGCTCGTGGAAGCCGGTCTCGATGTCCGCGCGGCTCACCTGGCGGGCGAATGCCTTGTCCTTCATCTTCTTGCGTACCCGTTCCGGCGTCACCTGGCTGAGGTCCCTGCCGTACACCAGGGCGCAGGCCACCACGAACCCAGAGAGCTCGTCGACGGCGAAGATGGTCCGCTTCAGCGGGGTGTCGCGCGGCTCGCCGGTGTACGGGGCGTGCGCCAGTACGCCCCGGACGACCTCCTCGGGCCAGCCCTCGGCGCGCAGGATGCGCGCGCCGACGAACGGGTGTCCGTCGCTCGTCGGATTCTCCTCGTAGTCGAAGTCGTGCAGCAGGCCCACGAGGCCCCAGGTCTCCTCGTCCTCCCCGAGCTGGCGCGCGTAGGCGCGCATCACCGCTTCCACGGCCAGTCCGTGCTTGCGCAGGCTGTCGCTCTGCGTGTACGCGTAGAGGAGGTCGATGGCATCCTGGCGGGTCTTGGCGGACATGGCTTGAGGATTCTACGCGCTTCGCATCTGTTTCCTCGGCGCACGGGCCCGCGGGTCGCTGAGCGGCGGCGCACCGGCCGGGGCGGTCCCTACTGGGAGAGGATCCGGGCCAGCTCGAGCAGGTGGGGATCCAGCGGCTTGATCCGGCCCACTACCGCGTCGAGCGGGGTGGTGGCGACCTCGCCGCGCTGGACGCCGACGACCACCCCGTGCTGGCCGGCGGCCAGGCACGCCGTGGCGGCGGCGCCCAGGCGGGTGGCGAGCAGCCGGTCCGCCGCGCCCGGTGCGCCACCGCGCTGCACGTGGCCGAGCGTGGTCGTGCGGACCTCGAAGCCGAGCCGTTCGCGGTGCGCCGTGAAGAACTGCGCCAGCGCTACCGCGTTGTGGCGGGCGCCCTCGGCCACCACCACCAGGGCGTGGCTCTTGCCGCGCTCGTACGCGGCGCGCAGCTCGGCAGCCAGCGCCTCCGGGTCGACGTCCACTTCCGGGATGACCACAGCTTCCGCCCCTCCGGCAATGCCGGCGACCAGGGCGAGGTAGCCGCAGTCGCGGCCCATCACCTCCACCAGGAAGGCGCGCTCGTGGGACGAGGCAGTGACCCGCAGGCGGTCGATGGCTTCGAGCGCCACGTTGAGCGCCGTGTCGACGCCGATGGTGACGTCCGAACCGACCAGGTCGTTGTCGATCGTGGATGCGACGCCCACGACCGGGAAGCCCAGCCGCGCCAGCGCCTGGGCGCCCGCCTGGGAGCCGTTGCCCCCGATGACCACGAGGCCCTCGATCGCCCGCTGGCGGAGCACCCGCAGCGCCTGCTGGCGGCCGCCTTCCGTCTTGAACTCCGGGCAGCGGGCGCTGCCCAGCACCGTGCCCCCACGCTCGAGGATGCCGCCCACATCCCGCGCCCGCAGCGGCCGCAGGTCGTCCGCGAGCAGGCCCGCGTAGCCGTGGCGCACGCCCTCCACCTCCCAGCCTCGCTCCAGGCCGGTCCGTACCACGGCACGAATCGCCGCGTTCATACCTGGCGCATCGCCCCCGCTCGTCAACACCGCGATCCGGTGCATGGCACTCCTTACCCTAGCAGTACCCCATGGTCACTGCCTGCCACTCGCTCCAGGAGCCGCCGCCGTGGACCATCCAGCCGAACGCATCGATACTGGCATAGGGGTCGAACGGGGAGAAACCGGCCTGTCCCTGTGGCGTCCGTGCCCAGGTGGTGTTCAGGAACTGGGCCAGGCCCGACGCCGTGCTCAAGGGATTGCGCGCGTTCGGGTCCCAGCCCGACTCGACCTGAATGACGCACTCCATGCGGGCCGCGCTGTCTGGCCAGCGCTGGTACAGGTACGTCCGAGGGTCGGGTGGCTTGAAGTAGGCCAGGAGCTCCTCCGCGGTCGGCCGGCGGCCGGGCGCGGTGTCCACCGCTGGCAGCCAGCCCCAGCCGCTGGTCAGGGGGTTGTAGACCCAGTAGCGGCCATTCTCGGCGGGCGCATCGGCCCGGTAGAAGGTGCCGGGGTCCACCCCACCCAACACTTCGTTCGACGTGGCGCTCGGGAAGAGCGCGGTGGCTTGCGTCGCCAGCAGCCAGCGCGGCTGCCAGCCCGGCGGCGAGCCGGCGGGCGCCGGGATGCCCTCCACCTGGGCGAACAGGACCTGGGGGAGCAGGGCCGCCACGCAGCCGGCGGCCCAGAGGGTGGCACGGAGTCGCGCGGGTGCGGCCCACGTGCCGCGCCCCGCCAGAAGGAAGCGCGCGGCGCCGAGGGCTGCCGCGGGCAGCGCCCGGTGGGCTGCGGCGAACGGCTCCTGCTGGCGGGCCGGCGCCTGGTCGGCGCGGCGCGCGGCGCCCCCCGGCACTCGGTCCCCGGCACCGGTGGGCCGGGCCGGCGTTGGCGATGGATGCATGCTGTTCCTCTCCTCCGTAAGGGGGGAAGACTCGTTCGCACCAGCCCGAGCTGGCGCGACGGCACGCCGGCGGCCGGACGGTCAGAGAGCGCGAGGCGTCACGCGTCCGGAGGCAGGCATGAAGCGCGGGCTCGAGCGGCGATGCGCGGCGGGACGATCCCCGTAGCACACCTCCGGCGCCCACGGAAGGCGCGACCCGCGCGAGCGGACGAGCGGGTCAGGTCGGCGACGCGACCCGGGAGGACACCTGGGGTCCCGGCCGGGACGGGTCGGACCGCTCAGCGCTGCGCGCTTCCCCTTCCAGCCGCCCAACCCGGGCGCCGCGGCGCCGGCGCTGCCGCCGGACGCGCGGCTACCAGTGGGCCGGGCGTGGAAGACCGCTCAAGAGCGTATCTGGTTGGTCGTCTCTCGCTGAGTGGAGTCCCGGTGCGCGCGAGACAGCCGGGTGCGCGCCCGAGCGGATGTCCGGCCAGAGCCTTCCGTAGTTCTGTCAACGAACTACGTGCCAGCATGTTACCGATAAGAGCGCCGATGTGGGGACCCGCACGACCGTCGACATGTCGTTCACCACGCGCATTAGGCCAGGCCGTCACCACGACCATTAGGCCACCC